>NZ_BAAAFA010000001.1:0-120961 GCF_039523295.1 Colwellia asteriadis
CTTATAAAAGCTAAGAACTTAAGTAAAACATCAATAAAGTGAGTGTTCACACAAATTGCATGATAACTAATTGTTAAAGAAGAAGATAAGAGTCGCATTCGCTCATTATCATCGCTACTGGTAAGTATCGTGCTTGTTGCCGTAGCCCCGAAGCAGGATGCGTATCATACGCCTCCGAGTTTTGATGTCAACCTTTAATTTAAAATAATTTTAAAATCATTTAAAAGTAAACGTTAAGTGGCTTGTTTATTCGATAATACGAGTAGATAAGCTATCAAAACAGTTCTTTCAGGCTTCTTTTTGGCTGAAGCCCTTGGAACTGGAGCGCATTATAGAGAGCTAACTTGAATGCGCAAGGGTTATTTTCATTTTAATGACTGTTCGACTATAAATACGGCTACATGGTTAAAAGTCGAGCTCAAGCCACAGTAATATCAATCGTTACCAACAACTCACTTTTACTATTAACGTCTCCCTCTCACCTGTATCTCTGCAAGTGTTTCTGTCAACTTATTTTACACCAACAAATAAACAGTAAAAACATACTAAACCACACAAAAACCAACAAAAAAAAACAAAAAAAAACAAAATAACAAATAAAAACTAAAATAAACCATAATTACCAAACAAAAAACATAAATGGCACTTTGAGTTTTAACAGCAACCAATTACAACTGTAAATTTTATTTACAGTTTATTTACATAAAGTTACATTCAAGATATATAAAGGTGAGATATAACAACAGTTTTAACATTTTAATAACAAAGGCACTATTATTGCTTTAAATATTAATCGCTAATAGCTTCAGCCTTAAGTTTAACTTTTATTTAAACTTAAGGTGGCAATACTCAACTCAATATTTAGCGAATAAATAATAATAATTGGAGAGATAGATGCAACTAAAAAGATCCATTTTAGGTAGTGTAATAACCTTAACCTTAGCGACTTCAAGCTATGCAAATGAAGTGTCAGTAGATAGAAACCAGTTAAAGCTGGCCGGAGACAGCTTATCTCATACAGCGCAAGCAACTGAAACAGCTAGTTATATTGTTCAGTTGAAAGGACAATCATCCATTGAAAAAGCTAAAGATATAGGCGAATTATTACCGAGTAACCAACAAGTAGCAGTTGCGGGTAATAATTATAATGCTAACACCCCTGCAATGAGAGCATATCATTTAGCTTTAGAAACAAAGCAAAAATCTGTTGCTCAAGATATTGGTTCTATTGATATCAACTACTCTTTTAAACATACCTTTAATGGCTTTAGTGCTATTTTATCGCCATCTCAAAAAGCATCTTTAGAAAATCATCCAGATGTTATTGGTGTTTGGGAAGATAAAGTTCAACATGTTTCAACCGCTAACACCCCTAAGTTTCTAGGGTTAACTTCTGAAACTGGACAACATACGTTAGATATTAAAGGCGAAGATATTGTTATTGGTATTATTGATACTGGTATATGGCCTGAAAACCCTAGCTTTTCGGACGATGGAAGTTATAGTGATCCTTCGACGCTAGGCTGGTTAGGTGCTTGTGACAGTGGTTTAGATGAAGCTTTTAGCTGTAATAACAAGTTAATAGGTGCTAGATACTTTAAAGACTCTTTTGAGAATGCCTATGATATTCAATATGACTTAGGAGAAATTGATTCTCCAAGAGATGCTTCTGGTCATGGTAGCCATACTGCAGGCACTGCAGCAGGTAACGAAGGTGTAGCCAGTACTGTCAATATTAATGGCTATGCGGCTAATACAGGTCAAATATCAGGTATGGCTCCAAGAGCACGTATCGCAGCATATAAAGCTTGTTGGAATGACTCTTACAAAGATCCGATTACTGGTGACAGCCAAGCAGGCTGTATGTACGGTGATACTATGGCTGCTATTGATCAAGCCGTAGCTGACGGTGTTGATGTAATTAACTACTCAATTGGTGGCAGCCGCACTGATCTTACAACACCGCCAACAGCAGCTATGCTCCGTGCTTCAGACGCAGGGGTTTTTGTTGCTGTATCTGCGGGTAATAGTGGTAGAGATGGCCCAGAAACAATTGGCACTCCAGCACCTTGGATAACGACTGTTGGGGCATCAACTTATGACGGAACAGCATTAACTCAAGGTTTAACTTACTCTTCACGCTCACCACAAGAAACTATTGTAGCTGTAGAGGGAGCTATTACAAAACCATTAGGGCAATCCGGTACTATTATCGAAAATGTAGTGATTGCAGAGCCTTTAGTTGCCTGTTTTGATGGTGGAGTTGCAAGCGAACTTGATAATGCAGCAAGCATTGCAGGTAATATTGCTTTAATTAGCCGAGGCGGTTGTCCTTTTTCAGAAAAAGTTGAAAGAGCGCAATTAGCTGGTGCCAAAGCAGTTATTGTATACAGCACTGATGATACGCCTATTATTATGGGCGGTGATGGTGCTTTCGATATTCCAGGAGTTATGATAAGTAAAACTAATGGTGATGCACTCAATATAGCAATTACAGGTGGTGAGGTAGTGGAAGTGACATTATCCCCTGAAACCTTTGCTTCAACTCCCGTTATTGGCAACATCATGGGAGATTTTTCTTCTCTTGGGCCTAATACTGCAAGTTACGATATTATAAAGCCAGATATTACAGCCCCAGGTGTTAAAATTTTAGCTGCTTATAGTGAAAACCCAGTCAGTAGTGCTTCAGGTGATTCATTTAGGTACTTACAAGGGACTTCAATGGCTGCACCTCATATAGCAGGTATTGCCGCGTTATTTAAAGAATCAAATAGCACTTGGTCACCTGCACAAATCAAATCAGCAATGATGACTAATGCATATCAGGATGTAATGAAGCCTGATGGCGTAACACCTGCTGACCCATTCAACTTTGGTGCGGGTCATGTGGCGCCAGTTGCCTCATTAAACCCTGGTTTATTATACGATACCAATACTGCCGATTATCTTGCCTTCTTGTGTGGTATTGGCAATGAATCTTATGTAGAAAGTATGGGAGTTACTTGTACATCATTAGAAGAGTCTGGTTTCAGTCTAGATCCTAGCCAATTAAATTTACCTTCTATCGGTATTGCGGAATTACAAGCACCAGAAACAATTACAAGAACCGTTTCAAATGCTAGCGCTAGCGCATCAAGCTATACTGCTACTATAGAAGCACCATTAGGTATTGATGTTCAATTACAAACATTTGATGCAAATGGTGTTATTAATCCAAGCAATACATTAGATGTTGCGGTTGATGGCACAGCAAGCTATGCATTAACTTTTACTAAAACAGAAGCAACTGAAACAGATGTTTGGAAGTTTGGTGCTATTACTTGGACTGATAATTCTGGTCATAGTGTACGTAGCCCTATTGCAGTAAAAGCAATTGCTGACATTAAGATTGAAGTACCTGTTCAAGTTTCAGGTTTATTGGAACGTGGACGTTATAGGTTCCCAGTGAAATATAACTACACGGGTGCCACTTCAATAAATTATACCGGCTTAGTTGCTCCATTTGGCTCAAGTAGAACGGTTACTCAAGATGATAATGCTACATTTAGCTTCAATGAGCCAGGCTTAGGCTTCCATGGTTTTACCATCCCTGAAGGCACGCAAGTAGCCCGCTTTAGCCTACGTTCTGGTTTAGTCGATGTTGCGGACGCTAATTTAGATTTTTACCTATATCACTGTGTAAATTGGAGTTGTAGCTCGGTAGATAGTGCGACATCAGGTGACTCAAATGAAGATATTATACTCACTAATCCAGTTGCAGCTAACGATAGTGCTACTGGTAACTTATATATCGCTTTTGTTCATGGTAAAGACTTAAAAGGCGCAGAAAGTACAGATTATACGATGATGGGTTGGGTTGCAGATCAAGCCTTTTCATCAACGCGTATTATATCAAGTAGTAGAGCAATAAAAGGTCGTTATAACTACACAACGATTACAACTCGCGATTTAACACCTGGTATGATTTATATGGGCGCAGTTACTTATTATAACGCTGACGGTGATGTCGAAGGCACAACAGTGCTTGAGTTAGGTAATTAACTATAACGCTATTTTTATTTAACTCCTTTCTTAGTTGCTAAATAAAAGTCTGTATTAATAAAAGCCCCGTTAAAGTGATTTAACGGGGCTTTTTATATAAAGACAATTAAGTAATTAAAACATATCTAACAAATACATTTTTCCTGCATAGTATTATTAACCTTAATTCTGCTCAAGATATTAGCACGTAATAAAAAACTAAAATAAAGTTAACAACCCCGCTAGGTAAAATACTTAACTTGAACTCAGAGTAAGAAATTTAATAGCCACTAAGATTAAAAACAATAGTTCAGGTTTCATTCTCTAGCTAACAATTTTCAATGCTAGCAAAGCAGGTTTATGCGTCAATAGGAAGTCTATTGCGAAGGAATCCAACCCGGTTTGAGATGAATTTATTATCCCGACCTCAGGTCACTTATTAAAAATACAGGAAGTTAATTAGATAAAATTAACCTAACCAATAAACTTAATATATACTTTAGCAGTAATTTTTTAAAAGTAGGTTTATTACCCTAAGGCTAAATCGAAGTATAACTATGATTCACTAATGAGTTATGTAAATACTCTAGTCACTGAACTTACATTATGGGCTAGTAGATTAAATGAGAACTTGAATAATTAAATACGTAACCTATTGTTATATAAAAACCAAACACTTAAACGAAAAAAGCCTTACAAAAGTAAGGCTTTTCTATTTAAGTATTTGTTATATAAAGTATATTTATAATATATATTAGCTATTTATACGACGAGCAACTAAACCGAAAACCGCCGTTAAAAATAAGACTAACGTTGCAGGGGTAGGAACCACATTCACTTTACCAAAAGATACGTTTGGTGAATAAAAAGCAATATTCTCAGGACCTGCAAAGACACTGATATAATCAAAACTAGGATCATTCCATATCGAACCATCCCACGCATAATTAAAGCCAAAATCATTTAAATCGAAATCTAAAGTAATTAAACCTGCAAAAAGATTTTCTGGATTAAAATGCGCTTCAAAAAAGTAATTTTCAATACCGTAATCATTAAAATCTAATAAGTTAAATCCTAAAAGATCAAATGCTACAAAGTCTTCAACATAAGAGTCTTCGAAATCCCATTCCTGTGCATTATCAACATTAATGGTAATGCTACCGATAACATTTCCACCGTTTAGAATCTCTTGACTCAATAATGTCGCATTACTAGCGCTAATAAAACTTATCATTAAAGATATTGACAAAAAAGCGCGTAAAATTAATTTATTTAACATGTTACTTCCTATTAATAGAGTGACTATTTATTATAATTATTCACATTGGCTAATGATGCTTATGCAACCATTAAACCAACAGTAACGCGTTAACTGCAAAAAACAGACCTAATTATCACCTTTCTAAATATTAAAAAAAAACAATTTAAAACCAATAAGATAACACCATAAAAACAATTACTTTACGCTTAATTAACAACAACAACCAAATATGTAAAAAATACTGACACTTATATTGAGCAGGCTAATATCGAACACTGGGCTGCTGATAAAGTATCAGCATGAAAGTAACATCATTAGTTATATTTAAGATAATAAATAAACCGTCACTCGAGCGTTAGATATGACGAGGACAATAGCTAGCACTATTATTTACCCTTAAATAATAGTGCTATAAAGATAAGAGCTTACAAAATAGGCTTTTATAGGTTAATTAAAAACAAGTGTTGTACCGGTAGTACTCAATTTAATTTGCGCACCTTTAGCATACTCACCCGACAAGATTTTCTGTGCTAATGGGTTTTCAACTTGCTGCTGAATAGCCCTTTTCAATGGTCTAGCACCAAAAATAGGATCAAAGCCTGCTTCTGCAATTAAAGAGAGTGCTTCTTCGCTAACCGACAACGTTAGCTCTTGTGTAAGTAAACGCTCAGATAAGCCTTTGAGCTGAATACCTGCAATCTGTTTTATTTGTTCAGCAAGTAACGGATGAAATACAACCGACTCATCAACACGGTTGATAAATTCAGGTTTAAAATGCTGACTTAACTCGGCCATCACTTGAGCCTTCATTTCCTGATAACGGCTATCATCACCAAAAGCTTGAATAATATCTGAGCCTATATTAGAGGTCATAATAATAACGGTATTTTTAAAATCAACGGTGCGACCTTGCCCGTCAGTTAAACGTCCATCATCAAGTACTTGTAATAAAATATTGAAAACATCAGGGTGTGCCTTTTCTACTTCATCGAGTAATATCACCGAGTATGGTTTTCTACGTACTGCCTCAGTTAAGTAACCACCTTCTTCATACCCAACATAACCTGGAGGAGCTCCCACTAAACGAGCAACAGAGTGCTTCTCCATAAATTCTGACATATCGATTCTAATCAACGCATCTTCAGTATCGAAAAGAAAACTGGCTAATGCTTTAGTTAGCTCGGTTTTACCAACACCCGTAGGTCCTAAAAATAAAAAAGATCCTATCGGTTGGTTAGGATCACTTAATCCTGCACGCGAACGTCTAATAGCATTAGCCACGGAAGTTACCGCTTCATGTTGTCCAATAACGCTTTTATGTAATGTAGTTTCCATTTCAAGCAATTTATCACGCTCTTGCTCAAGCATTTTCGATACGGGAATACCGGTAGCACGGCTCAATACATCAGCAATTTCAACATCTGTCACTTTATTCGCCAACAAACTCATTTCTTGCATTTCAGCTTGGCTTGCTAAATCGAGCTGCTTTTCCAGCTCAGGTAATTTCCCGTATTGCAATTCAGACATACGATTTAAATCACCACTACGTCTTGCAGCTTCAAGCTCTATACGGGCATGCTCTAACTCTTCTTTTATTGCTTGTGTACCATGCAATGCCGCTTTTTCAGTCGTCCAAATTTCATCTAACTCATCATAACGCTGTTGATGAGCATTAATTTGTTCAGATATGGTGGCTAACCTTTTAATTGAGGCTTCGTCTTCATCTTTTTCTAACGCCTTTTGCTCAAGCTTTAACTGTATAAGTTTACGCTCTAGTCGGTCTAAATCTTCAGGCTTTGAGTCCATCTGTAAACGAATACTTGAAGCAGCTTCATCAATTAAATCAATCGCTTTGTCTGGTAATTGACGATCACTGATATAACGATGAGATAAGCTCGCCGCGGCAACAATAGCAGGGTCGGTAATATTCACCGAATGATGCAACTCGTAACGTTCTTTTAAGCCACGTAAAATGGCAATAGTATCTTCAACCGAGGGCTCTTCCACTAAGACTTTTTGAAAGCGTCGTTCTAAAGCCGCATCTTTTTCAATATATTGGCGATATTCATCAAGTGTGGTTGCGCCAACACAATGAAGATCACCCCGTGCTAATGCGGGCTTTAACATGTTGCCCGCATCCATAGCACCATCGCCTTTACCAGCGCCAACCATAGTGTGCAGTTCATCTATAAATAAAATAACCTGCCCTTCTTCTTGCGATAGCTCATTTAACACCGCTTTTAAGCGCTCTTCAAACTCACCTCGATATTTAGCCCCTGCAATCAACGCCCCCATATCTAATGATAAAACCCGTTTATTTTTTAGCCCTTCGGGCACTTCGTGATCAACAATGCGTTGTGCTAGGCCTTCAACAATGGCGGTTTTACCAACACCTGGTTGCCCAATAAGTACAGGGTTGTTTTTAGTGCGTCGCTGAAGCACTTGCAAGGTTCGACGTATTTCATCATCTCGACCAATAACAGGATCTAATTTCCCTTGCTCAGCGCGTTCCGTTAAATCTACCGTGTATTTTTGTAATGCCTGTCGTACATCTTCTGCATTTTGATTATCGACTTTTTGCCCGCCACGAACATGCTCAATAGCCGCTTTAATGCGTTGCTCATTTGCACCTAACTCGAGTAGTATTTTTCCTAGTGCGCCTTTATCTTCTAACGCTGCTAAAATAAAAATTTCAGAAGAAATAAACTTGTCTGACATTTTTTGCGCATATTTATCACATAAATTAAATAAGCGTCCTGAGGCTGCAGATAACTGAACATCACCACTGTTGCCTTCAACTTGCGCTAACGACTGGAGCGCTTCTTCAATTTTTATGCGTAGCGTACGAACATCAACGCCAGCACTTTTTAATAAAGGAATGATTGAATTGCCATTTTGATTAAGCAAGGACATCATTAAATGAATAGGCTCAATAAACTGATGATCTTTACCCAAAGCTAATGATTGTGCATCGGCAATAGATTCTTGAAACGATTGTGTGAAACGATCTAAACGCATAAATATTCTCCTACTCTGTATACCCAGAGCGATACCCAAAGGTAATCAAGCTTATTAAATCACTGAGGATTTATCTGATAACGATATTAATACTAAATATTAGGTCTGTTTGAAACGTTTTCAATAGCAGAAGTCGATTAGAGAAATATAATAAGAGAGGGAAATTTATGGCATGTGAGCAATAATAGATGCCATTCTGCCGGTAACTGAGCGACGGCGATAAGAATAATATTTTTGAGGTAAACTGTAGCTACACTCGGCTAGCGAATATATTGCAGTAACTCCTAAGTTCATCAGCTGAATCTTTGCCAGAGTATGTAAGCTAGCAAGATACTTATCATGATTTTTTATTTTAAAAGCTGATGAATATTGTGGGTTTATATTAACGAAAGCCGCTTTGACTTCACTACCGACCTCAAAAGCACTGTCACCAATACAAGGGCCTAACCACACCTGAATATCAGTAGTGTTTAATGCCATTTTTTTTATGGTTATTTCAATAATATTGGCAGCTAAAGAGCGCCAACCACCATGAATTGCTGCTATTTTTTCGCCATTATGGCTTGCCAATAAAATAGGTAAACAATCGGCGGTCATAATAGCTAAAGCAATATCTTTATTTTCGGTAATACAAGCATCTGCGGTTAATGGTTCGCTACTTACTTGCTCAATAAAGGCAACATCATTTCCGTGCACTTGATTGAGCCATTGAATTTTTTTTCCTTGAAGCAGGTATTGCTCAATATAGCAGCGGTTATGATTAACTTGCTGTTCATCATCATTAACGTGTAAACCTAAATTAAAGTTACCGTAAGAGCTTTGAATATCAAAAAGATTTTTATTAGTGATATTAGGATGATGACGCGTGGTTTGAAAGGCCTGCACATTACGTACAGACCAGTTAACCCGTTCAATTGCGGGGTTGCTATTATTGAGGCCGAGCTTAGTATTCTTCTTTTGCATTTAATTTTGTATCGTTTTGCAACAACTCAATTAGCTCAACAAAATCTTCAGGCAAGTCAGCATGCCATGTCATCAACTCACCCGTAATAGGGTGATATAAAGAGAGCATTGCCGCATGAAGTGCTTGACGTTTAAAGTTGCGTAACTTGTCAAGTAGCTCAGGTGTTGCATTTTTTGGTGGACGAGGGCGTCCGCCATAAACAGGGTCACCAATTAACGGGTGAGTGATATGTGCCATATGTACACGAATTTGATGCGTTCGACCTGTTTCTAAGCGTAACCTAAGTCGTGTATGTAAACGGTATTTTTCCATCACACGATAATGAGTTACTGAAGGTCGCCCTGTAAATGAAACCGCCATATGGGTACGTTTAGTTGAATGACGCCCTATGGGTTCATCTACTACGCCACCTGCGGTCATTATTCCATTACATACCGCCTCATATTCACGTGTAATTTCACGTAGTTGTAATGCTTCAACAAGATTAGTTTGTGCGGCAATAGTTTTTGCAACAACCATTAAACCTGTCGTGTCTTTATCTAAACGATGCACAATACCTGCACGTGGAACAACATCAAGTTCAGGACAATGATGTAATAGCGCATTAAGCACTGTACCGTCAGGATTACCTGCACCTGGATGAACAACTAAACCCGCAGGTTTATTAATCACCAAAATATCGTCATCTTCATAAACAATGTTTAAAGCGATATTTTGCGCTTCGAAACGTAACTCTGACTCGACTTCAGCATCAATAGTAATGACTTCACCGCCATACATTTTCTCGCGTGCACGTGTGAGTACATCACCATTTACGGTAACATTGCCAGCTAAAATCCAATCTTTTAAGCGTGAACGTGAATAATCAGGAAACATTTGCGCTAATGTTTGGTCAAACCGTTTACCTAAACATGAATCAGGAACAGTATCTGTGTGTTGAATAATTTCAGCCATTAAACTCTCTTTAAATCGTTTTGAGCCCTAGTAAATAATCAAATCACAATTTGCACAGTATTAGCACTGTGCAAGGTAAGATTGCTAGGGTAGAATGCATATTCTTAAATATAGAAACATTTTACCCGTTTACGAGAGGGTTTGATATTTATTTTAATTAAAACAAAGTAGCGATCATAAATTTCATGGATAAATTAACAATAAAAATTATTTTAGCGGTTCTCATTTTAACATTAACAGCTTGTTCATCTTCAGAGCCTGAACTAGAAAAAGTACCGGATAAATCAGCACAGGCGCTATTTGTTGATGCAAGAGCGGCACTCGATAGTGGCTTATATCAAAAGGCTATTCAAATTCTTGGAGCAATTGATTCACGCTTTCCATTTGGACCTATTTCTCATCAAGTACAGCTCGATTTAATTTATGCATACTATAAAAGTGGCGATGCTGCTCAAGGTATTGCATTAGCCGACCGTTTTTTACGCTTAAATCCAAATAACTCTAACGTTGATTATGTTTATTACATGCGCGCCTTAATTAATATCTCAACGGAAGAGAATTTATTCCAAGATATGGCTGGTATTGATAGATCTGATAGAGATCCTACGGCATCTAAAAGTGCTTTTGAAGACTTCAAACGCATCGTCACTGATTTCCCAGAAAGTAAATATGCAGCAGACTCTCGCAAGCGCATGATCTCTATTAAATCTAGACTTGCTCAGTATGAGTTAGCAGTAGCTGAGTTTTATTACAAACGTGAAGCTTATGCATCAGCAGCCAACCGTGGACGTTATATTGTTGAGTATTTCTCACCGAGCCCTGAAGTAGAACAAGCACTTGAAATGATGGTAAAGTGTTACGAAAAGTTAGAGCTTGATGACTTAAAGACTAATACGCTGCAAGTATTAGCTGCTAATTACCCTAATAATAAACTGATTAACTAAGTTCACTTACGCAACTAAAAAGCTGAACATATATGTTCAGCTTTTTAGTTCTTAATGACGACTCTGTCTATTTTCTTAATACTGTCTATTTTCTTAACATTAGTAATCACATCGACACTGCATTATTTACGCTGAGCTCTATGACGAAGTGTGAGTAAGATAAACGCAATAATCAATAACATTGTTGATTTAGGCTCAGGTATTTCCTTGGAAAATGCAGGATCTCTAGCCCAAACAGAGATATGCGATATTCCTTTACCACCAAAGGCTGTATCTAAATCAAATGCACCGCCTAAATTATAAGGCATTGATAAATCTAAACCACCACCGAGTAAAATGTTAAAATTGAAGTCGTAAATTGCAAAATTAGATCCCTTTTCACAATCAGGCTTGCCTTTTTCGCCCTCTTCTTTTTCACATACATTACCAGTTTTAAACACGAGTGCTAAATGATCAAAAACACCATCTCCAAATAAATCAAATAGTGTATTCGCAATATTATAATCAGGCATGACTGACCAAGCTCCTGACACACATTCCCCACCAATAGAGCCTACCGCACATGAAAAACTTATATCTACTACAGAGCCAACATTAGTTTCTCCGAGCAAGCCCTTACCTGCTGTTGCATAATCAAAACCTTCACCTTCCTCTTTACCTAAATAAACCCAACCTGGGTCAGTTTTATAGCTATTACCGTCATTAGCTCCATCTAAGTCCTGTAAATCTGAAGGCAAAATAAATGCTAAATCAGGGTTATAACCTTCAGAGCCATCGAGTTCAAAAGGATCTAATGGATCTGACTCATTATAGAACGGATCGAATAACTTATTAAATGGGGCAAGTGAGTCATCAGTGTTACCACCTGTTTGAACAGCTCCATTGAGTAGGCCATCGCCGTACTCACCAATATTATGACTACCTCCTCCAGATGGATAAGGCTTATCATTACCACTTAATAAACCAACACAGTCACTAGAATTGGTAGTAGGAATAGTCGTTGAGGGTGGATTTGGAAAAGGGTCTACTTGAACTTCTGGAACTAGTTGCACATCCGTTAACGTAACATCAGATGTTGAACACATGGTGGTAGCTTTACTTATATTACTAAGTAATATAAGCATAAAAAACAAGAGCGCTTGTGATACATATTTCATGATACCTCCTTAAGACATCATAAAAACTGGTAGCTTTAGATAGTCAGGTTAGATCATGCATATCTCGCTCCTAAAAATATTTTTCCTATAAATTCATAAACCTGTAACGATTAAACGTAACTCTTTTTTTAAGCTCATTCACTTTGTAAAAAAAGCTGACACTTTACCGTGCCAGCGCCTTAACCCTATTAGCTATTAGCAGGTAACAACATAACTTAAATTGCTTCGTGGTTCTCTTCGCCGGTACGAATACGAATAATACGCTCAACATCGGTGATAAATATTTTACCGTCGCCTATTTTACCTGTTTGCGCCGTTTCTAATATGGTATTAACGCAACGTTCAACATCTTCTTTAGCAATAACTATTTCTAGCTTTACTTTAGGTAAAAAGTCCACCATATATTCGGCACCGCGATATAACTCTGTATGCCCTTTTTGACGTCCAAAACCTTTTACTTCAGAGACTGTCATACCTGTAACACCTATTTCGCCTAAAGCCTCCCTTACATCATCCATTTTGAAGGGCTTAATAATAGCTTCAATTTTTTTCATACTTGTTCTCTACGTTAGCGTAATATTAATAATAATTGTATTACAGCTTGTTTATCGCCAGATATCAATATCCAATTCCGTTTTAATTTTGTTAAACTATCGACAATGACTCCTAAAAATAAGCACTAGGATACCCTATGGACCAGCAAACAATTATTAAACAGATGAAAGTATTACCCACTATCGACGTAAATTTTGAGATAAACCGTCGTGTTGACTTTATTAAAGCGCAGCTAAAGCAGTCAGGTCTAACTAATTTAGTGCTAGGGATTAGCGGTGGTGTAGACTCTTCAACCTGTGGTCGCCTTGCTCAACTTGCCGTAAACCAACTTAACGATGAATGTAGCGAAGAGACAGTATACCGGTTTATTGCGGTACGACTGCCTTATGGTGTTCAAGCTGATGAAGAAGATGCTCAACATGCACTGGCTTTTATACAGCCAAGCCATTGTATTACCACTAACATACTATCTGGCGTTAATGAACTACACCAGGACGTTTTACAATCAATGAACTCAGCTAGTTTATTATCCGCGTCAGATACAACAATAGACTTTTCTAAAGGTAACTTAAAAGCTAGAGCAAGAATGGCAACCCAATATCATATTGCTGGCATATTAGGCGCTTTAGTACTAGGAACAGATCATAGCGCAGAAAATATTACGGGTTTTTTCACCAAATGGGGCGACGGAGCTTGTGATTTAGCGCCATTGTTCGGGCTTTCAAAACGACAAGTAAGAGCCATAGCTGACGCATTAGGCGCAAGCAGCATTATATCCAATAAAGTGCCTACCGCTGATTTAGAGGACTTAGAACCAGGAAAAACAGATGAAGATGCTTTAGGGATTAGCTATCAAGACCTAGATGACTTTTTAGAAGGTAAAACAATTTCGACAAATGTCAGCCAACGTATCATTAATATTTATACTAAGACGCAACACAAAAGAAAAGCGATACCAACCATTTACGATTAATTTTAATTTCAAACTTATTATTTAATAGCAAAATCCATTTTTATTAACTATAACTGATTGTCAGGACAGTTTATAAAATGGATTTTATATGTTGAACTTTCAGTCATCCCTTTCTCATAGAAGCTCTCAGACCTCAATATCTAGATCTCGCGGATTAACTTTACTTGAGTTGATGTCATCCATTTCAATTACAGCAATTCTAGCCGTAACGGTATTACCGAACATGAATAACTTTATTGTTAAAATGCGTGTCGATGACGAGATATCGATGCTACAGCGTTTGCTATTAATAACTCGAAACTCAGCAATAAACCATAATAGTAATGCTGTATTATGTCCACTTAATCAAGCAGGTCAGTGCTCCACACAATGGCATAAAGATCTCACTGTATTTGTCGATAGTAATAACAACAATCAACTTGATTCGTCAGAAAATGAAGTCGTACTAAGAACTAAATCAGCAATCAAAGACGGTGATATCTTAATTTACGGTATTGGCCGTAAGAGCGTTATTTACCAACCTTCAGGGCACTTAAGTGGCTTAAGCAATGGTACATTTCGGTATTGCCCTTACCAACATGAGGATAAATCAAGAGGAGTTGTGGTAGCTCGTTCTGGCAGAACTTATACAACCTCTGATACTGATAACGACGCCAAAGATGAAACAAGAATGAACCAAGAAATCACTTGTGATTAACACTTATAAGTATTGACTATTCATACCACAAAAAAATTATTTAGATTAGTGTTAAGAACTGCTCTTATTGATAAACCCACCTCATACTAGGTGATTTACGTACTTAAAATAAATAATGCTCATTAGCCTTATTGGTAACTATAAGGTGAGCTATGATAGCTGAGAGCATCGAAATAGCTTGTTAAGTGATTTTACCCATCTCATGTTCAGGTTAACTATATATTTAGGTACTAGCGTCCAATAAACTAAGGTGTTATAACTACCTAATCAACTAATTACAATGATGTAGCTATGACTTCTTATAAAAAAAACAAACCGTTGAGCAATTTAGCCCCCCAAGAGAATACAACAAAGCATAAAGGCTTTAGCCTGATTGAAGTAATGGTCACTATAGCTATTGTTGCTATTCTTAGTGCAATAGCATTACCAAGTTTGAATGACTTTCTTGTAAAAATGCGCACTGATAATGAAGTAAGTGAAATACAGCGTTTAGTACTTACCGCTAGAAATACCGCGATTAACGAAGGACGAAATATATCACTTTGCCCTATAGCTGGTAATGGCTGCTCTGGCGCTAACGATTGGACCGTGAACATAGGTGTTGTATCTCCTGATGGAGTAGTAAAACAAAAAGATGCGATTAAAGACGGTGATAAATTACAATTCCCATTTAGCAGTATAACTTACAATGCCAGTGGTCAACTCGATAATAATAATGTGGGTACTTTTAGCTATTGCCCAAAAAACTATGCTGATTATTCAAGAGGTGTTGAAGTTGCACTTTCAGGAAGAAGTTATGTAAGCACAGATCAAAATGGAGATGGTAGAGATGAGACAAGAAATAGCAACAATATTGTTTGTAATTAGTTGCTACTTCTTAAAGGCTTTTATTTATACAGATAATTAATCAGGAGAGCTTTGCAGCTCTAGCGATACAAATTTTTATCTAGTTGTCGTGCTTGAGGACTAGTAAACTGCTCGTCTTCTGGCACGCACTGATACACCTTATCTATAGCAGCCTTATCTTTATTAGCACTTTGCTTGACATATATTTTAGCCCCAACAATAGTGTTTTCGAAACCTTTTAAGTCTTTAAAATCTTCGTAGGGTATCGTCCATAAACTGATGGCTTCAGTGCTATTTGCTAAAACGACATGGCACTTCACTGCATTTCTATTATTTTCCACTTTATCGTTAGCAAACACAGTATAGTGATTTAGTAACAGATAAAACCCTAAGATATATTTGATGTAATGATTCATCTTATTTGTCCCAACATATTGAAGGTGCTTTAGTACCAGTATCGGTAACTGTAATAGCCGTACATCCAGTATCATGAACTTGATTATACTGCGCTGTTGCGGTTAACGTAAAAGTATTATTCACCACCACAGAAGATATTAAATAATTTCCTGTAGGTGTTTCATAAGTAGCGCCTGCACCAAGCCCAAGCTGGCTTAGGCTAGCGGTATATTGTCGATTATCAATAAAGAATTGTTCTTGTAAGTTAGCTAACCGTAATAGCTCACTTAACCCTTCAGCTCTATCAGAGCGTATAACATAGGCGCTATATGAAGGGTAAGCAATCGCAGCTAAAATTCCAACAATTGCAACGACAATCATCAACTCTATTAGTGTAAAACCTAGAGCTTGCTTATTTGTATTAAGCAGGTTGTTAATTTTAAATTTTTTCATTACATCTGTTCCTTATTATTGCTCATCAATGTAAAGGTAATTACGTAATGTTCTAGGGAGTAAAGGAGCATCAATAGTTTTTCTCCCAACAATAATTTGGCCTGTAGAGTCATCAGTCGTTGGGTCACCATCATCAACATTGGTAACAATTAAGGTAGGTGTACCTAAGAATTGTTCATTAACAATGGCAATATGATCACCTCTATTTCTAGAGTCTTCCGCCGCCCAATTATATTTTTTAGTGCCTAAAGCTAAATCAATCGCGTATAGCCAACCTTGACCATTAGGCAAGTCACAACTCACAGAGTTAACTCCGAGTTCAGGTGGGGTATAAGAAGTAAAATAAGCAACATTATTAATAACTAGGCCTGATGCAGAGCTCTTTTCCCCCGTTTGTGTGAAGTCTACATACCAACCTGAGTGTAAGCTAACAGTTAACGATAATGCCTCTAAATCTTGAGAGCTCAATGTAGCCCCAAATGGGTTGTCTGTATAATTATATAAATCACCCAGTGTTATAGTAGCTGGCACTGGAATTACGGGAGTTGTCGTACTAGGAAATGTTTGGCTACGAATATTAGTATCTTTTATCATAAAGTATTTATCCTCAGTATCGGTACCTAAGGGGTTAACTCTATCACCGCTGCCGATCAAAATAGCATCATAAGGTGTTTCTTGTTGAACAATAATGTCATCGCCATTGGCATCGTTCTCACCTGTATCAATAGTCTCGGTTATAATGGCCCTAGCAATTGTAGGTTCATTAAAAAAGCGTCTATCAACCGTATTAGCGCTATCGCCCCCTAAGCTGGCTAACTTAAACACTGAGAACTTAGTTTTATCACTACCTGGCATGTCAATGCGCCAAACATTACCACCTGTATCGCCTGTATAGAGTCTATCGGTTAACCCATCCCCATCACTATCAAGTGTAGCAATACTTGACGGTATGCTATCGGTACCGGCAAAAACAGTATCAACTCCAGGACCTGCAGGTGCCATATTCCACAATAATGTTCCTTGTTCAGCATCAACCATATATATAGCTTTACCTACACTGTCATCACTACCAATACCATTATTATCTTTGCTAATAGCATAACCACCACCAAAAATTAACACCGGCTTCGCATTACTACCTGTTGTATTTAACTTTGAATAAGCGATCTTAGGCTGAGACCATGTTTGTCCCAACTCATCAAAGCCAGTATCACCCGCTTTAATATGCCACATTAACTCTGGTGATTCTGGGTTCGTCACATTAATAGCATAATATGAGTTCCCTCCTCGACGTAAGCCAAAGAATATCCACACTTCATCATTACCATTAACATTACCATCACCATCATGGTCAACGATATGTGACGTTATTTGGCCATCTACACCGTATATCTTACCTACCGAAGTATAGTTCTCACGAAGTGGTTTAATATTAGAAAATAGTTCTTTAGGCATAAATGCCCATGATTCACTCACTGAATTATTGGTACTATCATCTTTGAACATGTGCAAAGCACCTTGATTTGTGCCCACAACAACATAAATCTTATCATTGCCATAGTTTATAACAATAGGTTTAGAATGCAGTGGGTCACCAAATACGTCGGGTCGCATGAATGGAATGCTTTCATCTTCGGCTTTAACGTCATCGGTATTTACCCCTTTAGCCCAGGCTAAATAATCATCAATAACATCATCATCATCAGCTACATCTAATGCTGTAGCCAAAGCGGCTCTAGACCCAAATGCACTTGTTGCGATGGCATTAGTACGATTTAGTTCTTTTAATGCTCCTCCAGAGCCTAAATCACTATAGATATTACGGCTACTTACAAGCCCTCTCAACATTTCAGCAACTCCGCCCTTTGCAACACTGTCACCGTCTTTAGTTGGCGACCAATAACTTGTCACATCTTCAGAAAAGAAACCATTGCTATTTACTGCATTTTCGCCTGACTTGCCTTTTTGTACGCCATCAACAACCTTATACTTTTTTAAATTTCCTTGCCAACGAGGCCCTCGCTCAGGCTGAAACATGGCATAGTAAACATAATCAAGTGTCTCAGTTCGGTCAAAATTATTTGAAGCAACAGATGCAGACGTAAGTGTGTCGTTACTTGGTTCTAAGTTTGATAATACATTGGTTAAAGCCGCTGTTAAGGTTGCA
Source organism: Colwellia asteriadis (assembly GCF_039523295.1). Classification (NCBI taxonomy): domain Bacteria; kingdom Pseudomonadati; phylum Pseudomonadota; class Gammaproteobacteria; order Alteromonadales; family Colwelliaceae; genus Colwellia; species Colwellia asteriadis. Next base: position 18,406 of record NZ_BAAAFA010000001.1, read on the forward strand.
GTATCTTGAGCGTAAAAATACTTACCTCCTCCTTGTGTAGCAGTTTCAATTAAAAGTGCTTCTGCTGTATTTTGTGCGTCTTGCCCAAAACCTATAGTATAAGTTTCAGCTGTTTGCTTTCCATCGAGGGAGGTATTTAAATCATTATTTTTCATCCAGCCAGCTAATGCCGGTAAGTAACTTGTGCCTCTATCTTGACTCTTTGGTGTACTGACAGTGTATATTGCCCCCATAGGATCCTGACCTGCTTCGGGCATGTTTTGAATTTCATCGTCAGCGTCTATGTCCCAAGTTGGCTCACCATCTGTGATCAAAATAACATAAACTTTATCGGAACAAGAATTAAAAGGTGAAATATAATTATTACCTGATTCAATACTCTTGTCTCTTTTTGGGTTTACATCATTATCATTACCATAATAGACCCCCTTTCCTGAGAAATATCGAGAAGCTTCAAATAAAGTTTCACATAACGGCGTCCATGTGCTGGCAGTTAGACTATCAACTTTATCTAATAACGTTGCCCTAGCGGCAAGAGTTGACTCTTGTAAACCAAAAATAATTCGGCCACCATTCTTGCTGTTACTGCCAGCATTACTATTAAAAATCTGTAGTCCAAAATCGACAAAGGGTGTTGATTTGATGAGATTAGTCACACTTTCTTTTGCAATATCTAATCTTGTTCGATTAACATTGTTAATAGTCGTACTTTGATACCATCGTAAATAGTTATCCGTATAAAGTGTAACCAAAGGACCCGTCCAAGATACGTTTGAATCAACCGCATTAGCGGTATGATATTGCGGTGCTTGCTGGGTACCTTCGCCATCAACTGGGTAACCATCAGATAAAGGGCTTACATTACCACCATTACCCTCAACTCCAGCATTATTATTATTTAAAGCAAGTACATCATCCTCACAATCAATGACATTAATATTACCACCATTATTATCCGGAATTTCTATCCAACGCCCCGAGTTTCCATTAAAACTATACTCTCTAATATGCCCTGTATAAAATCCATAAACATCAAGTATATCTCGAGCTGCTTGACAACTGTTAATGGCATCTAAAAAACGTCTAGATTCACTAGGGCTGTCAGGGACAGGTAAACTAACCCCATCTACGCCGCCTTTAGTAAAATAAATGAACTTACTTGAAAGAGAATTCAGTCCACCAACCGCTGGATAGGTTATGCTGGGGTCATATGAAGCTTTAACTGTTTCTGTAGTTCCCATACTACCGGAATTATCAAATATTAATAACACCTGCGGCCTTTTTTGACTCTGCGTAGCCGTATCACTAATATATAGCTCTATATCTTCAGCAAACACGCCAAATGACACAATAAACAAAAGAGCGATACTTAAAGTAGCATGCTTACTCTTATCTCTTATTGCCAACATCCTCATCAATCCACCCATTACTTTCTCCTTCAAAGCTAATATTAGTTAAAGTTTAAACCTATTAACTTTACTTTGATTAGTCATTTAACTCGTATAGTTTATTTTAATAGTTGCTGTGTTATGCCTGAGCTTGCACTCATATTACTGGTACCATTACGACCATAAATACGAGTGACATTTACTCTCAATGAGCTACAATTAAAGACCCCTGTTGATGATGCGCTCTTTGAATGCGCACAATCTACCTCTAGCTCTAGATCATTATTCACGACGTTAACTACTGCTGTTGCTTCAGTGTTAGTTCCGGGCAATAACGCATTCTGATCGTTAATCGGAAAATTTCCTTTAAGCGGCCTTGCAAATAAATTATCTTGCCCTGGAGCGACTTGATTAAAAATCACTTCATCGACCGCACTTATTGTAGCTTGTACCGCCTCTTCTTTAATCTCACTTGCACCAGCCATTTTCATATCTGTAGTACTATTTTGCATTAAAGCGGCGGCTACGGCAGTAAGCGCTACTAAAAAAATGAGCGCGACAATTAACACCACACCATGCTGCCTTGTCTGTAAATTAACGGTTAATTTAGTCATAACAACCTCATTATCTATTTTTTTATTTACCATGCATCAACCCCTGCATTAAACAAGGTAACGGTTGAGCTAAATAATAATCGTCTATAATTGTCATTTACAACAACGGCTAAATTGCCTAACTGATAGGTATTAGTATTAGTGTATTTTGCATCCGGCATTATATTTCTCGCCAAAACATAAACTTTAACCGCTAAAATACGTGTTCCTCCAGCGTTATTCCATAAAGCTTCAGTCATATTATCCGCAGAAATATAAGCATCAATACTGCCATAGCCCGGTAATGTTGGATCTGTTGTCGTATCAACACCATACATAAAACGGATCATTTCTATACCGTCAACCACAGGTGCAAAAGCCATTTGATTAGTTAGTTGCCCTTGCATTAATACAGGTACCGTATTACCTGAAGCGCCTTGTGCTTCATCTCGAACATAATAAACATGATGCTGATACTGCCAAACTCTGCCATTATTAATCGCAGGAACAACACCTGAAGTGAAAAGTACACCTTCTGACATATTACTGACTAGATGAAAGTTTCCTGCTGGCGCTATTGCTAGAGGGGTTGAGACAACGCGTTTGATCTGAATAACATCCGAGCCAATACGGGCATCATTAAAGCAGCCCATAGGTGAAGCATCAGCAACGACCTCTCCCCAAAGCGTACGAAATGGACCAACTCCCGTTGGAAAAGTCCCATTATTTAGTCCACCACCATTACATTCATTTCCAGGTGCCGCTAAGCCTGGTGCTAAGGCTATTGCTGGAGTATTAAAAACACCATCGAAGTCACCCCAAAAATTCTGCCTTAATAAATCTTCAGTCAATAAACTGATGGCAAAACGGCCATTTTCTTGTAATTCGCCATAACTTGAAGTTTCAGCAGAAGTAGTTCTCATACCAACAAAGATACTCATTACCCCAGCGAACAACACTAAGCCAATAACTAGTGCTACAAAAAGTTCAACTAAAGTAAAGCCTCGTTGTAATAAACTTCCTTTATTTCTTATTACCTTAACCATATAGTTTATTTACCTAGCATCTAAATAATGAAAGCTTGTACTACAACTTGGCGCCTTTTAGCACCGGCAGTACCGCAGCCAGCCACTTTTGCTGCATCTGAAATATCTTTTCTTGCCTGCCAACTTACCACCACAGTGATAGCGCTTCCAACTTGTGCGATACAACCTGTAGCGCCAAGTAAACCACCGGCGCTGCCAAGTGCTGATGTAACATCTCCACCCATTAGAGCTAATTCCCACTCATATCTATCGTTGGTAACAAGCTCTGCAGCAGTACACGCAGCAGTGCAACGATTACCGGGGACGGCATCTAGTGAATCACCATAATCGTCAGCAATATAGGCATTTATCGTGGTAGGGTTATTCGCTCTTATTCTTGCAATGATATCTTGTGCTAAGCTTGAAGCAAGAGAGCGTTGCATTGCATCAAAGCTTCCTTGTTTCGCTGTTGCTTGCAGTGCAACCGCTCCTAAAATGCCTGTTGAAAGAATAACTAAAGCGACTAACACTTCAATAAACGTCATACCTACAGAGCGTTTTATAGAACAAATGTACTTAAAATTATTTGATTTCATCATACTTAACTTCCTTGACTATGCTCTGATAATGACAGACTAATAAACGAAAAGCGATTGAATTTTTTAATTTTAAGGTGATAAAGTGTAAAAAAAAAGGAACATAAAAAGCTATATATGAAAAGGACTTAACAATACATAGCGTTCTAGCAGAAGGAAATGGGTAATAAGAAGGGGTCAAGCCAAAACAGAGTATAAACAGAGAAGTGAGTGGTGCTATCTCATTTTCTCTTCTCATATAGCACATACTAAACCTCTGAAATCATGATTGTACTAAAGCACAAATTACATCAGATAGTTTTTCAATTTAGCATAGTATTTTAGGGTATCGTTAATTTGATAAGATAGCTCAACCAGGTAACTTAACGAGTTTAGCGTTACTCAATACTACATTGCAAATAATGACTAGAACTAGCCCATCATTCACTTTTTCTGATTTACTCTATGCCAACTTCTTTTATTCGTGAAAAATCCAGCTAATCACTTAGCTGGTTAATTATTAAAACACTATATAATAAGACTAGCGTAGTTCTACTGGGACTGCAAATACGATGTTTTCTTTTCGACCAGGATATTCTATCACTTCATGGCCGCCATTATCTTTTAGCGCATCGACAACTTGCTGAATTAAAATCGCAGGGGCTGATGCGCCAGCAGTAACACCTACCTTGCCTATATTATTTAGCCAAGAAAGCTCTATATCGTCAGCAGAGTCAATCAGGTAAGAAGTCGTTCCCATTTTCTCAGAAACTTCTCTGAGTCGATTAGAGTTAGAGCTATTTTTAGCGCCAACAACAAGTAATAAGTCCACTTGATCAGCAATGGCTCTAACGGCATCTTGCCTATTTTGTGTTGCATAGCAAATATCATCTTTACGTGGCCCATTAATCAATGGATATTTAGCACGTAACGCATCAATAACATCAGAAGTATCATCAACAGATAATGTTGTTTGACTACAAAAGTATAACTTTTCTGGATTTTTTACTGTTAATTTAGCGACATCATCTGCCGACTCAACTAAATAAATTCCAGCAGTATCACTATCATACTGCCCCATCGTACCTTCTACTTCAGGGTGCCCTGCATGACCAATCAAAATACACTCAATATTTTTTCGACTGACGCGAGAAACTTCCATATGAACTTTAGTCACCAAAGGACAGGTTGCATCAAACACCTTGAGCGCTCTATTTTTAGCTTCTTGGCGCACTGCTTTCGATACGCCATGAGCACTAAAAATTACCGTGCTATCATCAGGCACTTCAACCAGCTCATCAACAAAAATAGCACCTCTATTTTTTAAACCGTCAACTACGAATTTGTTGTGAACCACTTCATGTCGAACATAAATTGGCGCACCAAAAATATCTAAAGCGCGATCAACAATACTAATGGCTCTATCTACACCAGCACAAAATCCGCGAGGGTTAGCTAAAATAATTTCCATGGAACTTCCAAATTTTTTCTAAAAGGTTTGGATTTATTAATAAACTAACAGTTTATAATATATCGACTAAATCAATCACAAAAGTGACTGCTTGCCCTGCTAATGGGTGATTAAAATCAATCGTTACTGAATTACCAGAAACCTCTTTAATCATACCTGGCAACTCTCCACCAGGCTGTGTAAAGGTAATAATATTCCCAACTACAGCTGGGGCATCAGCAGTAAACTTATCAATATCCATATAGTGAATATTGTCCGGGTTAGACTCACCAAAAGCATCACTTGCCGCTAAGGTAAACTCTTTTGACTCACCAACTTTCATACCAATAAGTTCGTGCTCAAATGCTGGAGAAATACTATTATCACCCATGATGATTTTAGCGGGTTTATTATTAACTTTAGTACTATCTGCTGCTGAGCCATCCTCTAGTTTCATGGTGATATGTACTAAAATACTTGAATCTGCAACTATTTGGGTTTTATTTAATGTGGTCATAATTTTTACTTCTCGACATCTTTGTTGATAGGTTCTTGTTTAAATGAGTCTAAGATCATTAATGCTGCGCCTATGAAAATCATTGAATCGGCAATATTAAACGCAGCAAAATGATAACCAGCCCAGTGAAAGTCAAGAAAATCTATAACATAACCAAATAACACACGATCAATTAAATTACCGATAGCGCCACTTAAAATACAAGCAAACGCAATACTTAATAATTTTTGTTGTTTAGGCGTTTTCGCCATCCAGACAATAAAAACGACACTAGCAATAGCAGCAATAGCGGTAAAAAACCAACGTTGCCAACCGCCTTGATCAGCTAAAAAACTAAATGCAGCTCCTGGGTTATGCACATAGGTTAAATTAAAAAAAGGTAATACTGGGAGTATTTCACGATAATCAAAGCTTGCTGCAACCCATTGTTTAGTGATTTGATCTATTGCTAATAAAATAATCGTCAACCACAGCCAACGTAGCCCTGTTTCCGTAAATAACTTATTCAAAGTAAATATTCTCTTAGTAATAATTTAGTGACTTAATAACAATAAAGCCACGACAATACTGTCGTGGCTTTTATTTAGCAGTAAATTAAGCGAATTGACGTACTTCGCCTTCGCCATCAACATTAGTGATACAACGACCACATAGCTCTGGGTGCTTTTCGTTAGCGCCAATATCAGCGGTAACGTGCCAACAACGATCACATTTATCGCCTTCAGCTGCTGAAACACTAACCCATAACCCTTCAACTTCAGTGGCAGTAGCACCTTCTGGTGCTTGTGACACTTCTTCAATAGTCGCACTAGAAGTAATAAGCACAAAACGAAGTTCATCACCTAACAAAGTTAATTTTTTAGCTAGTGCTGAAGTTGCAAATAAGGTCACTTGCGCTTCTAGTGCTTTACCTACAACTTTTTCTTTACGAGCTAGCTCTAGTGTTCGGTTTACTTCACTACGCACTTGCAACAATTCAGTCCAGTATTCATTACCTAACTCACTACCTTCAGGCATAGTCACTAAACCATCAAACCAAACACCCGTAAATACAAACTCATCTCGCTCACCTTCTGCTGGCGCTGGTAATGCTTGCCAAATTTCTTGCGCGGTAAATGACAAAATAGGAGCCATCCAAGCTGTCATAGCTTCCGCAATTAAGTACATAGCCGTTTGACATGAGCGACGCGCGTTTGAATCGCTTTTAGCGGTATATTGTCTGTCTTTAATAATATCTAAATAAAAACCACCAAGCTCGTTTGTACAGAAGTTCATAAGCTTATGTACCACAACATGGAACTCATACTCATCGTAAGCGCTAATGATTTCTTCTTGTAAACGTGCCGCTTTATCAACAACCCAACGGTCAAGTGCTACCATGTCATCAAAAGCTACGGTGTGATTAGCTGGCTCAAAACCATTTAAGTTAGATAGTAAGAAACGTGAGGTATTACGGATACGACGGTACGCATCAGCTTGACGTTTAAATATTTCATCTGACACAGTAATTTCTTGTGTATAGTTAACCGATGCAGTCCAAAGGCGTAAAATATCAGCACCTAAGGTTTTAGTAATACTTGATGGCTCTACCACATTGCCTAATGACTTAGACATTTTGTGACCTTTAACATCAACAGTAAAACCGTGAGTAAGTACTTGCTTATACGGAGCCTTACCATTCATAGCGACTGATGAAATCATAGATGACATGAACCAACCACGATGTTGATCTGAGCCTTCAAGGTATAAATCAGCAATACCGTCAAACTCTTCACGTGCATTAATAACAGACTCATGGGTAGTGCCCGAATCAAACCATACATCTAAGGTGTCAGGTACTTTTATATATTCTTTAGCGTCATCACCGATAAGTTCACTCGGCTCTAAATCGAACCATGCTTGAATGCCTTCTTTTTCTACGCGCTGAGCAACTTCTTCAATCAGTTCAATACTACGTGGGTGTAATGCGCCTGTATCTTGATGAATGAATAATGCCATAGGCACGCCCCAGGTACGTTGACGTGAAATACACCAATCGGGACGACCTTCAACCATAGACTCTATTCGGCGTTGCCCCCAATCAGGAATCCACTGTGTTTTTTCAATTTCATTTAACGAGTCTTGACGTAAGCCTTTATTATCCATGCTGATAAACCACTGCGGTGTAGCACGGAAAATCAATGGTGTTTTATGACGCCAGCAATGTGGATAAGAATGCTCTAAAGCGTGATGATGTACTAAAGCACCTTTTTCTTTCAATAACTCAACAATACTAGCATTAGCTTTGAAAACATGTTGCCCGGCAACTAATGGAGTATCTTCAAGATATACACCGTTTGCGCCTACAGGGTTCGCCACTTCAAGGTTATATAATTTACCAACCACGAAATCTTCTACACCATGTCCAGGTGCCGTATGTACACAACCAGTACCTGAATCAGTAGTTACATGATCACCTAAAATAACAGGCACTGTGAAGTCATAAAGTGGATGCTGGCATTGTACTAGTTCAAGTTCATTACCTTTACATAAGCCCAGTGTTTGAAAGTTCTCAAAACCAAAACGTTCCATACAAGAGCTAACTAAATCTGTAGCAAAAATTAAACGTTGTTTTTGGCCATCAATTTCACACTGAACTAAGCTATATTCAACATCTGGGTGTACTGAAATCGCACGGTTAGCAGGCAATGTCCAAGGCGTAGTTGTCCAAATAACAATGCCAATATCACCTTCACCCGCTTGAGTATCAAGTAAAGAGAACTTATCAGCAACCGCTGGGTCATTAATGGTAAATTTGACATCGATCGCAGGAGATTGCTTATCTTTGTATTCAACCTCAGCTTCCGCCAAAGACGAACCACAATCTGTACACCAATGCACGGGTTTAAAGCCCTGATGCAAGTGACCATTTTCAGCAATTTTACCTAATGAACGAATAATATTAGCTTCAGTATCAAAATCCATCGTTAAGTAAGGTTTTTCCCAGTCAGCAAAAATACCTAAACGCTTAAAATCTTCACGTTGACCATTAACTTGCTTAGCGGCATATTCACGACACTTTTTACGAAAATCGCTAGCACTAATTTTATGGCCTGGCTTACCAACTTTTTTCTCGACCATAAGTTCAATAGGTAAACCATGACAATCCCAACCAGGTACAAAAGGTGAGTTAAAGTCAGACAAGGTTTTTGACTTAACAATAATATCTTTTAAAATTTTATTTACAGCATGACCTAAATGAATATTACCATTTGCATACGGAGGACCATCATGCAAAATAAAAGATTTTTTACCTTTTTTAGCAGCACGAATTTTTGCATAAAGATCTTTTGACGCCCAGTCTTTAAGCATATTGGGTTCACGGTTTGCCATGTTTCCTTTCATCGCGAAAGAAGTATCTGGCAAGTTAAGAGTATGTTTGTAATCGCTCATCTAAATCATTATCCGTTTAATATTGGTTGATAGTTATAATGTATAGTTATAAATACCAACCGAGTTTATAACTGTTTAATTTATGAATTTTGTCATGCTACGCTATTAACGTAGGCTTAAGTAAAATAATAACGTGTTAACTTAAGGCTTTTTTTGCTTGCTCACTGTCTTGGCTAATTTGCGCCGTTAATGCCTCAAGCGTATCAAACTTCATTACTGAACGAAGTTTCTTTTTAATAATTACTTCAATACATTGTCCGTATAAATCATCACTAAAATCAAACAAATGCACTTCAAGCTGTTGTCTAATACCATTAACGGTTGGTCTAGCACCAATATTGGCAACGCCGCCAAATAATCCTTTTTCGGTATTTACATTAACCGCATAAACACCATTTAAAGGCGATACTCGTCTTTTGAGTAAAACATTTGCCGTTGGAAAGCCTAATTGACGCCCACGCTTATCGCCATGAAAAACACGTCCAATAATCGCATACTCTCGACCAAGCATGTAACGGACATCGTCCAGTTTATTTTGCTCTAAGGCACTGCGAATAGCGGTAGAGCTGATACGGCAATCAGCCATTTTATAGCTTTGGGTGTCACTTACATCAAAACCAAACTGCTTCCCAGCCTGTCGCAACATATCAAAATTGCCAACGCGATTTTTACCAAAGTGAAAGTCATCACCAACAATTAAATGTCTAATACCTAACTTATTTACTAATAACTGCTCAATAAAGTGCTCTGCAGTTTGGCTTGCAAAAGCTCTAGTAAAATTAACACATATCAGACGCTCTACGCCCAACTTAGCAAGCAAAGTATATTTATCTCTTAATCGACACAACCTAGCAGGCGCATTTTTAGGTGAAAATAGCTCTTGTGGTTGTGGCTCAAAAACTAACACAGCGGCCACACAGTTCAATGCACGCGCTTTTTCAACTAATGCTTTAATAACCTGCTGATGCCCTAAATGCACACCATCAAAGTTACCAATAGTTAACACACAGCCGTGATGCTCTGCTTGAATATTATGTATACCGCGAACTAGCTGCATCGAGTAATCAAACCTGACTTCAATAGAAGATAAATTAATACTTAAAAATAAATCGACGAATTATATACCAGCGAGTTTGAATAATCAGTACCTTGAGTGTTTTATTTCAACATAATTTTACTGGTTACTCACCTTGAAATCATTCATCCGCACTCCAAGTAATGTAATAGCAGCAAGATAACTTAACGCTCCTGCAACAATACATAAGGTAACCTGTTGAAGTCGTTCAGCAAATGTCATAGCAACCCACACATTAAAATCACCAGAAAGCTGAGCAACCACTAACGCCATAACTCCAGCACTGAGTACTAATTTACCAATAAATACTAATGTTTTATTTGATAGCTGATAAACCCCTTGCGCTTTTAACCCGCGATACAGCAAATAAGCATTTAAAGTTGCCGATAACGTAGTCGCTAGCGCTAAACCAACAAAACCTAAAAATGGCGCTAACATCAAATTAAAAAACATATTAGCGACCATAGCGATAATCCCTATTTTAACGGGTGTTTTTGTATCTTGTCTTGCGTAAAACCCCGGTGCTAAAATTTTAATAAACATAAAACTAAGCAAGCCTGAAAGGTAAGCGAAAAGTGCCATAGTGACTTGTAAAACATCAGTTTGCGTGAATTCTCCGCGCATAAACAGTAGCATAATAATAGGCTGAGCCAATATCATAAGCCCTGCAAAGGCTGGCCAGCCAAATAGGCAAATAATTTTAATTCCCCAATCGAGCGTGGCGGTAAATTCTTTCGGGCTATTATTACTATGTAATTTAGCTAAACTCGGCAAAATTACCGTTGCAATACCAATTCCAAAAAGCCCTAAAGGAAACTCCAACATCCGATCAGCATAATAAAGCCAACTAATAGAGCCAAAGGCTAAAAAACTGGCAATCAATGTATCAAACAACAAATTAATCTGTGTTACCGAGACACCAAACAAGGCAGGAATAATTAGCTTACGAATTTTTTGTACGCCTTCACTTTGCCAAGCCCATTTAGGTTTAACCAACATCCCCGCTTTATAGAGAAATGGCAGTTGAAATAAAAACTGTATCAAACCACCTAAAAAAACGCCCCACGCTAAAGCATGTGCAGGGCTTTGTGTATATGGCGAACCATAAATGGCCATAAGAATAATGGCTATATTGAGCAATACTGGCGTAAAAGCGGCAACCGCAAACTTGCCCATTGTATTTAGTACCGCGCCGGCAAGTGCGGTAAAACTAATAAACCAAAGATAAGGGAAAGTAATTTTTAATAAGCTTGCCGCAAGGTCAAATCGCTCGCCACCGGGGGCATCATTAAACCACTCGATAAACCAGCCAAAGCCAAATAACATCACAATAAGTGGCGATGCCAACATACCAAATAAAGTCACCCAAGTAACAATAACGCCTAAAGTGCCTGATACTTGCGCAATCAATAAACGGGTTTTTTCATGCTGATTTTCCGTTCCAGTGAGCTTAGCATTTTCTTCATCTTTTACTTGATATTCACTTAATACCGGGACAAATGCTTGGGCAAAAGCTCCTTCGGCAAAAAGTCGGCGTAAAAAGTTTGGGATTTTATTGGCGAATAAAAAAACATCAGATACCGCACCTGCCCCCATAAAATTTGCAATAACAACATCACGAACAAGACCAAGTACACGCGATATCAATGTCATCAGACTTACAATTAGCCCTGATCTGATCAGCTTTTTACTCAAAAAACACCCCGAGAAATGAAACAACGTAAAGTATGTGGCCTAACATCGCCAAGCGCTGCCAAGCACAATTAAAAATAATCACTATTATGTGATGATTTTACCTATTTAAACAATGTATACTTACGACTGTTCACAACAATGTATCCTGAATAAATTTCAGGCATAATTTATATTCTTTTTTTAATTGCCCATTTTTTTACAAGAGCGTAATTAAAAATTTGACAATCGGCTCAAAAACAGGCATATTCTCTCGCCTTAAATTTAAGCTTATAATCATTCTTTAGGAGTTCACCTTGGCTAACTCAAAGCAAGCTAAGAAGCGCGCAACACAATCTGAAAAGCGCCGTCAACATAATGCAAGTCGTCGTTCAATGATGCGTACTTTAGTTAAAAAAGTAATCGCTGCAATTGAAGCTGGTGACAAAGAAGTAGCAACAAAAGAACTTGCTGCTGCAACACCAATTTTAGATCGTTACGCATCTAAAGGTCTTATCCATAAAAACAAAGCTGCTCGTAGTAAGAGCCGTTTAAACGCAGCAATTAAAGCACTTTAATTACTGTTGTTTTTAGGAAACCTTTAAAAAGCCGGCTTATGCCGGTTTTTTTATATCTCAAAATTAGTTCTCCGACTTTTATTACGCTTACAATAAGTTTACAGCCTACTTTCTCTTATTAGGTAGTTGCACTTAAATACATTTTTTCTTAACCTCACTACAAACGTTTATTACTGGACTTTGCTATGAAAACCAACTCTTTCTCTAAAATTGCTACGGCTATATTTATAAGCTGTATTGCATTAACTGCTTGTAACTCTGATGATTCAGCAGCTGAAAACTCATTAACACAACAAAATACAGCTTCAGTTACCTTATTAGCTGGCTTTGAAAATCGTCTCGATATTTATAAAGAAGTTACTTTAACTGCTGACTTAGAACATTTATCAAGCAACCAAAAGAGAATGCTGTCGTTATTAATAGATGCTTCTAAAATAATGGATGATTTATTTTGGCAACAAGCCTTTGCGCAAGATAAAGCCACATTTCTTGCTAGTATCAATGATGAAAAAGTCAGACGTTTTGCCGAAATAAATTACGGCCCTTGGGATAGACTTGATGGTGATAAAGTATTTCTTAGCCAATACACTCCCAAAAATCCTGGTGCAGAGTTTTATCCTGCCGACATCACTAAGGCTGAGTTTGAACAAGCCGCAATAGAAGATAAAAAAGGACTCTATTCTATTATCCATAGAGACGAACAAGGAGCATTAAGTACTATCGCCTACTCTGAGGTTTATCATGAACAGCTAACCCGTGCTGCAGTGATACTAAAGGAAGCAGCAAAGTATGCTGACGATAAAGAGTTTGCTAATTACTTAACATTACGCGCACAAGCCCTACTTAGTGATGAGTACCAAGTATCAGACTTTGCTTGGATGGATATGAAAAATAACTTAATTGATGTAGTTATTGGCCCAATAGAAAGTTATGAAGATCAACTTTATGGCTATCGTGCAGCTTTTGAGTCATATGTATTAATCAAAGATACGGTTTGGAGTAAAAAGCTCGAGAAATATGCGGAGTATTTACCTGAATTACAAAAAGGTTTACCTGTAGCTCAAAAATACAAAGCCGAAGTACCAGGCTCAGATGCTGACCTTAATGCTTACGATGTTGTTTATTATGCTGGCCACTCAAACGCTGGTGGTAAAACCATTGCAATTAACTTACCTAATGATGAGGAAGTACAGTTAAAGAAAGGTACACGACGTCTACAGTTAAAAAACGCTATGCAAGCAAAGTTTGATGCTATTATGCTGCCTATAGCACAAACACTTATTGTGCCCGAGCAGCGCAACAACGTTACTTTTACGGGCTTTTTCGCCAATACCATGTTTCACGAAGTTGCCCATGGTTTAGGCATTAAAAACACCATTAATGATAAAGGCCCTGTAAGGCAAGCACTGCAAGAGCACGCTTCGGCACTTGAAGAAGGCAAAGCTGATATTCTTGGCTTATATATGATTAAACAGCTGTTAGAGAAAGGCGTAATTACTGAAGGTAAGTTAGAAGAATATTACACGACCTTTATGGCGGGGATCTTCCGTTCAATTCGTTTTGGCGCAACCTCCGCTCACGGTAAAGCAAACATGGTACGCTTTAATTATTTTCAAGAGCAAGGCGCATTTAGCCGAAATGAGCAAGGTTTATATAGTGTCAATATGGACAAAATGACAAGCGCGATCAACTCGTTATCTGAGCTTATTTTGACGTTACAAGGTAATGGCGATTATCAAGGTGTTGACGCATTAGTTAAAAAAAGTGGCAATATTGGTGAAGTGTTAGCTGCTGATTTAGCGCGTTTAGAAACGGCTAACATACCTGTAGACATTACCTTCAAACAAGGCAAAGACGTTTTAGGGTTATAATTACGCTGTTTATTCTATCAAAGCACTTACTCTGTAAAAAAATCATAGATAAGTGCTTTATTCTTATTTTAATAGCCCGCCTTACACTAACTTCTCTGATTTATATTTCTCCTTTATTGTGTTTTTTTAAACTATTGGCTTTTTAAGTGAATAATTTGGAGATATACCTAAAGCGATTTTCCTTTAAAAACGTGGAGGTAATTAAATAAATATTTTGCCTAAATTAGCAGCACACTAAATTTCCATACAAACAGAGCCTACCCTAATACATTGAAAAAAAAGGCTATTTAAATATATTTTTCATCTGGCGTTTCCCGTAAACCTTTAGGTGTAAATATTATGTTGCATAAATGAGAATCAGAGGTAAGCGTTGTGTTGTCAGGTATTTACATTTCCGTTATATTCAAATCAAACCAAATAAAAATAATAGGAAAAACATGAAGAATAATCTGAAATTATCAATATTATCGACTGCTATTTTAGTTACATTAGCCGGTTGTGGTAGTGACTCAAAAAACTCTACCTCTGAAAATAAACAACCAATAGCGAATAACGTAACGGTTAATGATGTGAAACAATGGATCCCTGTTACAGGAACCATTAATGCCGGTAATGTGAATGTAAATACGCTAGCGATTTCTATTATGGAAAACGGACAAAGTATTACCGGTGATAATGGTGTTTACAAACTTAATCACGGCGTCTTAGTGTTAAAAGGGTTAAATTTCACCTATACGCCTCTAACAGGCGAAGATACTAAAATAGATTACACTATTTCAGAGAAAGGAAAGTCATCTTCAGCTGTTATTGAAATTACAGGGGTTACTGGTGACCCTTTAGTTAACCAACAATGGCACTTAAGAAATACGGGTCAAAAGGCTTACGCATTAAGTGATGAGATGAAAGCTGGCTTAGTTGACCTTTATGTGGGTCGTGGACAATCAGAAGAGGAGGCAACTGAAAGAGTTAATGGCTGGTTCGAAGATGAAGAAGCTAAGTTAATTCCTAACGAAGATATCAATGTATTAGGTGCCTATGCTCAAGGCGTCACCGGTGAAGGTGTTATAGCGGTTGTAGTAGATTCAGGTCTTGAAATTCGACATGAAGATTTAGAACCTAATGTTCTGCCTAATCGCTCTCTTAATTTAAATATTGATTCACTAGATAAAACAGATCCAACACCTACATCAATTACCGGCGATCATGGTACTAGTGTTGCAGGACTAATTGCTGCAAAAGGTTGGAATGGTTTAGGTGGACAAGGTGTTTCACCTGATACTAGCCTTATTGGCATGAACTATTTAGGCACAGATAAGGTTCCTCAAAAAGACTATTTAATTCATGGCTTCCCTGGTAGCGGAATCTCAAAACACGACAATGTTGGTGTATTTAACCGTAGTTACGGCCTAGGGTGGCCTACACATTTTAGCTACTCTGAACTAGATGAAGAAATAGAGTCTTACCCTAACCTTATGCTTCGTAATGGTAAAGGCGCTGTAACAATGAAATCAAGCGGTAACTCTTTTGCTGATGATGGTAATGAAGGTACATTATGTGAAGACAATGGTGCTAATAATTTAGGGCTAACTTGTTACAATGCGGCGTTTGAGTCAAGTCAAGTTCACCCATACTATTTAAGTGTTGCCGCAGTAAATACCGATGGTAAACACACCAGTTACTCCGCAGCAGGTGCCAATGTATTTGTTTCTGCGCCATCGGGGGAATATGGCCGATATGCACCCGCAATGGTTACCACTGACCAAATGACTTGTTTAAGTGGTTACTCTGGCTTTACCGGCCGTTCTATTGCTGCATGGACAGCAGCTTACGGAGAAGATTTCACTAAATCTCAATACCCATTTAACTTCCCTGGTCACGACGACAATGTGTCTTGTAACTATACTTCAACATTTAATGGTACCTCTTCTGCAGCACCGAATGCTTCAGGAGTTGTATCACTCATTTTATCAGCTAATCCAGAGCTAACATGGCGTGATGTTCGTCACATTCTTGCTTCAACAAGCACTAAAAACGATCCTGAAAATGAAGCAGTTACTTTCAAAGTTGGCGATACAGACTTCGTTGCTCACCAAGGTTGGATAGAAAACGCAGCGGGATTCAATTTCAACAACTTATATGGTTTCGGTCGTGTTAACGCAGGTGAAGCAGTAGCAATGGCTAAAGCTTACTCTCAAGATTTAGGTGAACAAGTGATTACTGACTGGATAGGCTCAGGCTCTGCTGTAACCAATGCAGACGGTGCTCAAGAAACAGCCATGACAATGGCAATTCCTGATAATGATGCTGAAGGCTTAGTTTATAAAATAGACGTAACAGAAGAATTAAACCTAGAAGCAATGCAGTTTAAGTTTGATATCAGTAACGTTGATATGATGTACGGTTTAATTGATGGCACGCAAACAACAGCAGGTATGGATTTAGCGATTGAAGTAACATCACCTTCTGGTACAAAGAGTGTAATACTTTCTTCTAAACAGGCAATTACTTACCCTGCATACTCTTCAGATAATGGAGAGCAACCAGGTTACATATTTAAAGATGGTGTATTTCTTTCAAATGCTTTCTATGGTGAGTCAAGTAAAGGTGAGTGGAGTATTCGCATACTCGATACAAGCGCCGAAAGCTTTCAAACATCAGACGGCGGTCAAAGTGACTGGGGCTTTACTGGCTACACTAATAACGCATCAGCAAGTATTTTAGAAGGTATTGCAATTAGAGCTTATGGCAATACTTCTCAAGAAGTAGGAGAATAATTATGAAATTTAACAAAATAGCTTTATTAACAGCAAGTGTACTTCTATCAACATCAGTAATAGCACAAGTCAATGCTGACAGAGATTTACTAACTCCGACAAGCAGCACCACTAAACATACAGTGCAAAAAGCTGACTTTGGCTCATACAAGGTAGAAAGAAACTTAGCTTATATTCCAACCTCTGTTGCAAGCTCGGATATAGTGATTGCAACTAAAGGCTCAATGGCATTAGTTAACGCTAGCTCTCCGGTAACAAATGTTACAAAAGGCACCCTAGTGAGAAATACGCTAACCAATGAAGTATCACCACTATCTGGTAATATTTCTGTATTATTAAAGCCAGGTGTTTCTGCAGGTGATGTTAGCTCAGAGACAGGGTTAACCCTCGTATCTGCTTATGCTGGAACTAAAATAGCGGTATTTAAAGTGACTGGCTCTCAAGACTTAATTGAAGAGAGTAAGAAACTAAAAGCGAGTGGCTTAGTAAAAGTAGCCCGAATTGAAGTATTAGAGGTAATGCATAAAGAAGAGTAATTATTCTTAAGACTCTGTAACAGGTTTGATTACAGGGTTCTTGCTAACAATAAAATGGCGCATTAATATGCGCCATTTTTATATCTACTGAACCGTTCATTAAGTAAAGCAGTTCATTCAAAAGCTCAATCAAGCACCAAAGAATATCTTATAAATTAAAGCGACTCTAAATAAGAAAAAACCGTTTCAAATGCTTGTTCTTGATATTGCTTTAAACCTGTATCACGAAAATCAATATCAATTTGGCTCTTCGTTAACTCTTTTTTAATAAATGATGCCGACAAAATGTTTACTTGTAACTCACTAATCAGTTGGATTGCCGCTTCAAGTTTAAAACCAACAGGCCCACCTGAAAATTTTCCTTTTAATGCACGCCCTTTAATAAGTACATCAGTTACCTGGTAGTCTTCCATCAACTTTGCAAACGTGAATTGAAACTTCTGCATTTGCTCAGCATCACCAGCATCATCAAGGTGAATTTTTTGTACGCGCGTATGAGGAATATCATACAAATTATTTTCTTTTGTCATAATACAAATAATTGCATCATTACCCTTTAATTCAACACCACATGCTCTCATGAAAAAACCTCTTTAAACTAATTACCACTATTATACACGCAAACCTAGAAAAGAAGACAATGGAAGTTAATTAGTCTTGCGCGTATCATAGGCAATGATAAAAATTGATAAAATAATTAAGTGAAGAATAATGACCAAAGTATGTGTAATTACAGGCGGTAGCTCAGGTATTGGCTTGAGCATAGTAAAATTATTTATTGAAAATAATTACCGCGTATTTAACTTAGACCTGACCCCTTCGTCAACTGGCGACTTTTGCCAATGCGATGTCACTGATGTCACACAAGTACGCAACATAATTGATCATATTGCCAGTGAGCATACCATTGATGTATTAGTTTCTAATGCTGGTATTCACTTTTCAGCTAATATAGAAAATACCTCAGAAGAAGCATTAGAAAAAGTATTTAACATAAATGTTAAGGGCGCTTATGCCGCAATAAAGTCTGTATTACCTCATATGAAAACACAGCACAGTGGCAGTATTATTTTAATGGCCTCAGATCAAGCACTTATTGCTAAACACAACTCTTTTGCTTATAACCTATCAAAAGCAGCGCTAGCTTCAATAGCTAAAACAACAGCCCTTGATTACGCAAGCTTTAACATTCGCGCCAATGCTGTATGCCCAGGCACCATTGAAACCCCTTTATATCATAATGCCATTAATAACTATTGCGATAAATCTGGAGCAGACAAAACCCAAGTACATGCCGAAGAAGCGGCACTACAACCACTGAACCGTTTAGGGCAACCTGAAGAAGTAGCAGAGCTCGTATTATTTTTAGCCTCTGATAACGCTAAATTTATTACCGGTAGTTTGCAGGTAATTGACGGTGGTTATACCGCTCAGTAACCCCGAACTAATATGAAGTGCGTTATAAATAACTTAATACGTGAGAAGCTAGGTAATTTCCTCTAACAATGAAAATATTCGACCCACATATACATTTATTTGACTTAACTCAAGGTGATTACCATTGGCTGAAAAGCCAAAACCCTCCATTTTGGTCCGACAAAGCGCTTATCAACAATAGCTTTTCAGAACAAAGTTTAGTGCTGCAGCCGCCCTTAACGTTAGCTGGCTTTGTGCATATTGAAGCTGGCTTTAATAATGATGAGCCTTGGCAAGAAATCAATTACTTAGAGCAAAGCTGTAATAAACCGTTCGCCAGTGTCGCTAACATTGATTTACTAGCAACATCAGAGCGCTTCATCGAAACATTAAATAAGCTTATCTCTTATCAATCGCTCGTTGGAGTTCGACATATTTTAGACGAGCAAGCTCATGCTATTTTGACCAATGAACAGGCGTTAATAAATTTTAAAAACTTAAATAAATACGCACTGATTTTTGAAGTGCAGTTACCGCTCGCCGATACAAACAAGGCAACACGCGAAGCACTAGTAAAGGTTATTCACGATAATCCAAATACCCAGTTCGTTATTAATCATAGTGGCTTTCCGCCCATGGATATATCATCAAAGCATTGGCAACAGTGGCTTGAAAATCTAGCCTCGCTAGCTGAATTGACGAACACAGTAATAAAATGTTCAGGTTGGGAGATGTGTAGTAGAAATTACAATGAGCAATGGCTTAGTCAATGTTTAGAAGGTGTAGTTGATATATTTGGCATTAAGCGCGTAATGTTAGCCAGTAATTTTCCGCTATGTTTATTTAGTCAGCAAAGTTATCACGATTATTGGCATACTATAGCCAACAGTACTTTTCTCAGTCTTTGCAGCCCACAACAAAAAAACGCATTGCTTTGTGGCAATGCGCTTAAATGGTATCAAGTAAAAAAATAATGAATGCTGTTAACGTATTAGCTTACTTAATAGTAACGTGCGGCGAACGCTTAACTACGTCATCATTTAATTCAATACCAATTCCAGGTACTTCAGTAACTTGGAAAAATCCATCAACCGGTTGTGGGTCTTGTATACATAGCTCTCGGTTCCAGTCTTTAATTGCATAAGTATGATGTTCATGAATTAAGAAATTAGGGATCGCAGTCTCTAAATGAAGCGAGGCTGCGGTTGCTACAGGCCCACCACAGACATGGGCTTGAATACGAATATCATATACATCAGCATAATCGCATACTTTTTTGGCTTCGGTAAAACCGCCACATAAACCAACATCAGGTTGTAATACATCAATACTTTGATCTTCAAAATAAGGACGTACATCCCAGCGGTGATATAATCGTTCACCGCCAGCAATAGGTACATTAACGTTATCTGATACTTTCTTATGTACTGCTGGGTTTAAGTAATTAACTGGCTCTTCATACATCATACAGTCAACTTCTTCGACTATTTTGCCCATTTGTATTGCTGAGGCTGCGCCCATTAATGAATGTGATTCAAAAATAATATCAACGTCACTTCCAACAGCATCGCGAATAGCACGTAGTCGGTCACCAAATAAACGTAATTGTGGACGGGTAAATAACTTAGTTCTATCGAACGATGAACTACCGTCTAGGTTATAAACAATAGGGTCTACTTTCACCGCATCATAGCCTTGAGCAACGGCTTTTAATGCTGCCTCGGCATATTCTGCAGGCTCAATAAGTTTTTTAATGTCGCTGTCCCAGTCAAACTGTAACTGACTTGCATAAGTGCGTAATTTATCATTCACTTTACCGCCAAGTAATTGGTAAACAGGTACGCCTAACGCTTTACCTTTAATATCCCAAAGGGCGGTATCAATAGCGCTCATGGCTGAGTACAGTACAGGACCGCCACCTAGACCCCAAAAGCTCTCACGTAACATACGTGACCATAACAGTTCGGTATTAAAAGGGTTAAAACCAATAAGTACCGCTTCAGCGATTTCTTTAATCATTGCCGCAGCGGCACTGTGACCCCAGTCGTACGCTAGCCCAGCCTCACCCACACCGCTAATACCTTCATCGGTATGAATACGAATAAAAACAGGGTTCCAAGCGGTACGCTTAGGGCAATGAATATCAAATACTTCAACATGGGTAATTTTCATTTTATTCTCGGTCGTTATGTACATTATTAAGTTATCAGGCAGAGACTAACCAACGCTCTGCATAACCATTAATGTCGGTGTAAAAGTGAATATAAAAACATAGTAGTACTAATTAAAAATTATGATTTACTGTGCTTTACGTGGCAAAGTTAGGATCATTTCGATAAACGCGACGCACCATGGCTGGCCATGCCTTTTGTCCGCCAGTTTCACCGCTATGAACAATATTGGCTTGCGCTTTAATCCCATCAATAATGCTTTGTGGCGCGTAAATAGGTTTCATACCCGTAGCCATAACTTGTAACTGAACTTGGCAAGCACGGGTTAAGTCGTACATATGCATAAATGCATCACCAATAGTTTTCCCCATGGTAAGTGCGCCATGGTTACGCAGTAACATAAAGTTTTTATCGCCCAGGTCTTGTTGCAAGCGTAATCTTTCGTCATCGTTTACTGCTAAACCTTCGTAATCGTGATAACTCATTGAGGCCAGCGCAAACATTGAATATTGGCTTAAAGGTAATAAACCTTCAGCTAAACTGGCAACAGCAATGGTTTCATTGGTATGTACGTGTAAAGCACAAATATCATCATGACGCACTTCATGCACGGCACTATGAATAGTGAAGCCCGCAGGGTTGATGGTAAACGGCGAGTCTTTATCGATCACATTACCTGCCATATCAATTTTGACTAAATTGGAGGCGGTGATTTCCTCAAATGCCATACCAAAAGCATTAATCAATACATGCTCAGTATTAGGTATACGCACAGAAATATGGGTATGAATAAGGTCGTCCCACCCATGCATTTGCAATAAACGATAGCATGCTGCTAAATCAACACGTAACTGCCATTCTTGTTCTGATACATTATTTTTTAAGTTTACTATTGGCAAATCATGCACGGTATCAAGCCTTTAAATTATATAAGCGTCGTTATTTTCTAATTTTACCTGATTGCTATAAATCAATAAAGTTGACTTTAGAACATCGCCTTAATTAACCCAGCAGTTAATGAAATAAAGACTAAAATCACTAAAATTTTTCCGTATTTACTTTGTTGCTTTTCATCAATAGGACTACCGAAACGCTCACCTAAAATCACCATTAGCGCCACAGCCCCAAAGACACAAGCTAGTATTATTAATAACGTCATTTATATTTCCTTTTCATCATAAAATAAGTTTTTTATATCGTGATTTTGTAAAATCGATTACCATAGCACACAGTACCAGCAATTGCTCTTTACTCCTATGTCACAAATAGATGATTTCCACCAAAAACGCCGTTTTATCATTCGCTTAGGGAAAGCGTTACATAAGCTAGGCTCCACCGCCTACCGTTTAGAAGATAACCTATTATCGATAGCACACTTTCTTGATATTCGTGCGTCGTTTATTATCACCCCGACGGCATTAACCTTTATTTTATCTGATGAGGAAGATGTTCAGCAATATAATCACTTAATACGCGTTAAACCTGGCGATGTTGATTTAGGTTCATTAGCACGTATTGATGAACTCGTTGATGAACTCGTCAATGGTGAACGAACTTTAGATGAAGCGATTGAACGATTAGATGAAATAAAAGATAAACCTGCTCCTTATGGTACGTTATTAACCTTTGTTGCTTTTGGCGCTTCTAGTGGCGCTTTTGCTATGCTAATGCATACCAGCTGGCACGATGTTTTTTGGGCTACGTTACTCGGTTGGCTTATTTTTGGGTTTGTATTGTGGGCCGAACGTTCGCGTAGAATGACCGAATTACTTGAGCCACTATCAGCATTAGTCGCGGCACTGTTAGCCTCGCTCATTTCTATTTATGATCCTACGATAAATATCCCTATGGTTATTCTATCAACCATTATTGTTTTTATCCCTGGGCTATCACTTACTGTTGGACTCTCTGAATTAGCAGCTCGGCACTTAATGTCGGGTACTGCACGTATAATGGATGGCGCGATGATGCTATTCAAACTTTATTTTGGCGCAGTCTTAGGTATGGCATTAGGTAAAGTACTATGGGGAGAAGCTGTTTTTGTTCAGCCAGAAACACTACCCGTATGGACTTCGTGGTTAGCGGTAACAACATTATGTAGCTGCTTAGTTATTTTATTTAGAGTGCGAATAAAAGATGCGCCTTGGGGGATTATCTCAGGTTATATTGCCTTTGGTGGGAGCATATGGGCCAGTGAATATTTAGGTGTCGCTTTAGGGGCTTTTGTTGGTGCCTTTGCTTTAGGTTTATACAGTAATTTGTTTTCACGTATTATGAACTTACCATCAAGTATAGTACGCCTACTTGGCTTGGTTGTACTGGTACCGGGCTCTAAAGTTTACATTGGTTTAAATAGCGCTGTTTCTGGTCAACACATGCTTAATGTGCCAGATTTAGGCTCGCAAACATTTTTAATCTTTATGTCATTAGTTGCTGGAATTATTTTTTCTAACGCGGTTATTCCCCACAGAAAAACTTTATAACCGTTCAAAACGTCAGCAATTACTTAGTGTTTGTTATTAATATTATAAATAACAAACACTAACAAATACTCCTCTATTACCCCTTCTGCTCAGTAAGATGTCCCCCTTTTTCTTTCTAAATACAATTCGAGTTAAACTAAAAATATTTAACCTTTAGGCTATACTTGATACAGAGTCCTCTGAAAGATAGCCGTATGTCTACTAAAATGTTGTTACTGCTAGTCTCATTTAACTTCTATGCTTATGCTACTAGCCCTCCCATTATTAATATCACCATTGAAGCTGATATATACGACTATACACAGGAAATATTAGCGGGTAAGTCCCCTTTAGAAATAGATGACTTTTCTGGCGAGCATGCACAACGTGATGTAATTGAAGTTATTTTAGTGCAACAAGCTTTGGCGTTAGGTGGAATTGAGCTTAACTTCCAGTTTACCACTGGCCATTATGATTCAAGAAACATAAGACTATTACAACAAGGGTTGCTATTAATTAACTTTGATTCTATGTGGCTTTCTTCTGTTGAAAGGCTTCAAGAAGATATATATATCTCCGATCCCTTAATACGTAAAGGGGAGTACTGGGCAGGGTTATATACGTCAGTAGAAAAAGTAAACACCTTAAAAATAAACTCATTAGCTGACTTACAACAGTTAACTATAACGTCAAATAAACATTGGCCCGTAGATTGGGAAACGCTATCAAAAATAAAACCTAAAAAGCTTATTCACCAAGAAGAGTGGGTCTCTATGGCAAAACTGGTAAGTTTAGGCTGGATTGATATCATGCTAGCCCCTTTTACTCATAGCAAACCTTTTAGCTATCAGGGGGAGCAGTACAAAATAATGGCAATAGAAGGAGTGAAAATCGCTTTAAATGACAGTAGACATATTATTGTTTCTAAAAAGCACCCTTATGGAGAAAGAACGTTTAATGCCCTACAGAAAGGTTTAAAAATCTTACGAAAACGCGGCACAATAACCAAAGCTTATCAACAATCAGGCTTTTTTAATGAGCAGGTTAAAAATTGGCATATCATTAATGCTGAGATGCTAAATGACTGAATAAAGATCTAACGAGTAAAATTAACTTATGTGTAATCCATAAAATATAACGTTCAGCCAATGCCTCCTGTTAAGACTTCCTGTTAATTCTTGGTTATTACTCACTCATTAATTAATTAAATTTTTTAATTGAATCTAAAAACTAGATTTTAATAAAAAACGATTTAATACAACAATTTGAAATAAAAACATTCCCAGTACAGCAAAGACGCAATACCTCAACATAGTAACACCAACAAAAACCTTATTGATAACAATTACCATTAAGGTTATTATGTAGTTCTATTAATTACACAATTGTAAGCAATCAACGACCTATAAATTATGTATATCTGTATTTGTCATGGTGTTACTGATACACAAATAGAAGCAGCCATTGAGAATGGCTCTACAACCTTACAACAGCTCAATAAAGAGCTAAAGGTTGGATCTCAATGCGGAAAATGCTGTCAGTGCACAAAACGCGTATTGAATAAAAAGTTAAACCAAATAGCAGTGCAAGAATTGCAAGTGGCGTAAGTCAGCTAATGTTTAATCAGCCTTCATCATTGACTGTAAATAGTTTTCTATACCCGCATTATCAATAATATATTGCTGTGCCTCAATCCAGTCGATTTGCTCTTCAACGTTTTCTAATAAGTCCTCCCCTAAATCACGACTAATATAGTCTTGGGCTTTTTCACTTTCGCTAATAAGCAGTTGCAATGATTCCCTAGAAACATATTCTAAATCCATATTAGCTTGCAACATTTCACTGGTGTGCTCACCAATACGTAAGCGACCTAAATCTTGTAAATTAGGTAACCCTTCTAGAAATAATATTCTTTCAATCAAATCATCTGCTTGTTTCATTTTTTCAATAGAGATTTTATAGTCTGCTTTATTAAGCCCGTTAAGCCCCCAATTTTTATACATTCTAGCGTGTAAAAAATATTGATTAATGGCTATTAATTCAATGCCTAACGCCTTATTGAGTAAGGCTATAATACGAGTATTACCTTTCATATTTTAACTCCTTTAACCTGGTAAGTGACTACCCATATAAGATTGAATATAATTTTGTAAGCCAATTTTATCGATTAAGCCAAGTTGCTTCTCTAACCAGTAGACATGGTCTTCTTCGGTATCTACCAGTAACTTTTCTAGCATTTCCCGACTTTGATAATCTCCTTCACTTTCACATAAACTAATACAATCTTTTAGCGCTGAAACCACTTCCATTTCTAAGATTAAATCGTTCTTCAGCATTGAGGGTACGTCATTACCAATAATTAAATCGCGTCTGTCTTTTAGATTAGGCGTGCCTTCTAAAAATAATATGCGTTTTATTAGCGCATCCGCATGGGTAATTTCTTCTTGCATTTCATGATCTAACTGATCAAATAGCTTATCTAAGCCCCAGTCTTGATACATACGTGAATGAATAAAATATTGATCTATTGCTGCTAACTCATTATGTAACAGCGCATTCAAGCTCGAAATCACTTTGCTATTGCCTTTCATGTCCCTCTCCAAAAATTTAAAAGTAAACACTTTAAGGCTAGTTGATAAACAATTATTTTTCGAATAAAAAAACAACAAAAACTTAATTAACCCTCTATTTTACAAGTGAAAATTATTACTATTAAGATTATTAATATACTCGGACTGTTGATCTTTCACGGTTTAATTTTGTTCGTTCTAAAAGGACTTTAATCGCGGCGAGTAGCGTGTAGCGTGTAGCCTAGTCATTCTAAGCAAATACTGCTCAACAAAGCGTAAAACGCTTTTAGCCGAACCCTTCGGCAGCGTTTGTTAGTCATTTTTACAGCGTTATCGCCTTTTTAGTTAACGCTACATGACAAAGGCTCTGCCTTGTATAAATACTTAACAATTCGCTGCAAAAATAATCTCGAAAGATCAACAGCCCCTAATAAAATAAAACTATTTCACTTCAATCGACATAAGCCTGTAAGTCGCTACTTACCAGTCAAAGATTGTCAGTATCTAACATTAAAGATACAATTGACGTCAATATACCCTTGCTCTTAGCGAAGATGGGCGAAGCCATCACTGTACCCGCAACTGTGAATGATTTTTGAGCGAAGAAGCTTCATGATCAAAGTCAGATAGCTAAGCAAACAACATTATCATTATTACCGTGCGGGAAAACACGAGCGCCTATGTCAGCACTACTCAATGTCAGCCAATTAAGCTGGCGCACTAGCCATACTTGTATTTTGCAAGATATTTCCTTAACGATTACCAAAGGCGAAGTCATTGGTATTATTGGTCCAAATGGTGCTGGCAAAACAAGTTTATTACGCTGTTTAATCAACCAGAATAATATACTCACAAAAAGTGGCTTGTCAGGCTCCGTACACTTAAAGAATAAAAATATTATTAACTACTCCACTAAAGAGTTAGCGCAACACTTTGCTTTGGTGATGCAAAAACCTGACCCTATCTTTGCCTTATCTGTACAAGATGTATTGAAAATGGGTTTGTTACCTCATAAATCGATTTTTTCATTAGAGAGCGATCACGACCGCGGAAAAATTAATAACGCGTTAAGCAAAGTTGGTTTACTCCATATGCTAAACAACAATTTTGCAACGCTATCAGGGGGGGAGCAACAAAGAGTATTAATAGCCCGCGCCTTAGTGCAATCGCCACAAATTCTGATATTAGATGAGCCAACTAACCATTTAGATGCATTCTATCAACATCAGTTATTACATCTGATCAGCAAACTTAATATCACCGTCATTATGACAGTACACGACCTTAATTTGGCCAGTAGCTATTGTCAGCGATTATTACTCCTTAACAAAGGGAAACTCATTAGTGATGGCACACCCGAGCAAGTTTTAACCGAGACACAATTGCACAATGTCTTTGGCTTACCATGCCAGCAAAAAGTCAATGAAATTACCGGCTCTACTCAGGTTTCTTTTTACTTACCTGAAACTCAACGTGCCAACAATACCAGTACGGTGAATACTCATCATGAATAAAGTTATTTTATTAGTCACACTATTTGTTTTGATGTTAATTTCTGGTTTTATCGCGCTTTCTTTTGGGCCTGCAAATATTACGTCAGCACAGCTGATGAGTTGCTTTATTGATACATGCCACAACAAGGTTACTGATGTTGTTGTTTGGCAGGTACGTACGCCTAGAATATTAGTGGCTATGGCCGCTGGTATGGGATTAGCTATTGCGGGGGCTATTTTACAAAACACCACCCGAAACCCGCTCGCCGACCCATACCTTTTTGGTATTGTTTCAGGAGCTGGACTTGGTGCAACCATCGCTAATATCACTTTGGCTGACAACCTAACAGTTGCCCTGCCCTTAGCAGCATTTTTAGGCGCCCTGTTCTCCGTCGTGATTGTGTTATTTATTGCTAAGTTACTACAGCGTATGGAGCAACTTTTACTTGCTGGCGTGGCAGTTTCATTTATGCTTGCCTCTATTACACAATTCATTCTTTACTTTGGTGAGCCTTACGCCACCAATCGCGTTATATTCTGGATGATGGGCAGTTTATCGCGTGTTGAGATGAGTAATTTTTACGTGATTTCCAGCATATTACTCATCGCCTTATTTACGATTTTAATATTACATAGACAAATAGATGCACTATTACTTGGCGATGAAAGTGCGGCAAGCTTAGGGGTTAATGTTGATAAATTACGACTATTAATGCTTGGCATTTGCGCTGCTCTTACCGCTACTATTGTCGCTTATTGTGGCGGTATTGGCTTTGTTGGCCTGATGATTCCTCACATTGTGCGGCAAATAGTTGGCGTCACCACCCTTAAACTCATTTTAGGCAGTGCATTAATTGGCGCTATATTTTTAATATGGGTTGATGTTGTCGCGCGCTCAGCATTAGCCAACGCAGAAATTCCTATTGGTATTATTACCTCAGCCTTAGGTAGTATATTTTTCTTATTTATTATGTACCGCACCCGTATCGCTACTTAATATAGGAATTAGGTAACACTAACGATAAACATAACTTATTAAAGAGATGAAAAATGACAGATAACCATAAACAACGCATGCAAAAATTAAAAGATAAAGTTGATGAGCGCATAGAAAGTGCCACAGAAGAACGCGGCTTACTAATTGTTATAACTGGCAACGGTAAAGGAAAAAGCACCTCCGGGTTTGGCACAGTAGCGCGCGCTGTTGGGCACGGATTAAATGCTGCAGTAGTACAATTTATTAAAGGAACTTGGGCCTGCGGCGAACGACAGTTACTCGAAAATGCGGGCGTTAAATTTGAAGTAATGGGAACGGGCTTTACATGGAATACGCAAGATAAAGAAAAAGACACTATAGCTGCACAAAAATCATGGAGTAAAACCAAAGACTTATTACAAGATAAGAGTATTGACGTAGTACTACTTGACGAGCTGACTTATATGGTTGCTTATAAATATATTGAATTAGCTGATGTACTCAGTGCACTGAAGAACAGACCTATAAATCAACATGTTATTATTACAGGTCGTGGTTGTCATCGAGAATTGATTGAATTAGCCGATACCGTAAGTGAAGTGCAATCAGTTAAACATGCCTTTGATAATGGTGTCAAAGCGCAAAAAGGGATTGATTGGTAATGCAAGTATCTCTGCAATACATTCTTATTGAGAAAATAATATGAACATAAAACCTATCCGATTGCTTACCGCTTTATTACTGAGTGTTTTATTATCCTTAAACAGCTACGCGAACGATAACACTAAAAAACCTAGCATCATTGCCCTTTCACCACACATTGTTGAAATGCTCTATGATGTTGGTGCTGGCGAGCAAATTATAGGTACCACCGCACATGCAGACTACCCCGAACAAGCAAAAAACATTCCTCGTATTGGTAATTACATTCGTTTGCAAATAGAGCGAGTAATTGAGCTACAACCCGACTTAATCATTGCTTGGAAAAGTGGTAACCCGAGTGATGATTTAGCTCGATTAGAGCAACTTGGCTTTACTATTGTTTACTCTCAACCTCACTCTTTTCAAGATATAGCGACAGAAATGCGCTATTTTGCCGAAATTGCTGGCCATAAAGCGCAAGGTGAACGCATTACTGCTGCATTTGAAGATAAATTGACGAACATCATTAGTAGCTATAAAAATAAAACACCAATTATTGGCTTTTATGAGCTCTGGTCAAGACCTCTAACAACCGTTGCCCAAAATAGCTGGCCACAACAGTTTATGGATATTTGTAAAGTAGAAAATCCCTTTAAGCAGGTTACAACACCTTACCCACAAGTAAATATTGAACAAGTTATTCCAATGTCTGTACAACTCATTATTCAACCACGCTCGGCTAGTCAAAGTGACTTAGAAGGCTTTAATTGGCCCAATTGGCAGGTAATACCTGCGGTAGCCAATAATAAAATAATTAAACCGGATGCCGACGGTTTACATAGAATGACTTTAAGAAGCTTAACTGCACTACAGAGCTTATGTGCTGAAGTCGATTTAATAAGGCAGTAATGCCGTTGCTTGAAATACGCTTTACTACCGGTACATCAGTCTTATCTAATAAGTCCTGATTTTTTTAATTGTTTAATTAATCACTCAACATTATCTACGATACCCGAGAGATAACTTTTACTGATCATTTTAAGTTGTCTCTCTAATGTTTTTAAGTTGAATGGTTTCATCATAAAACCTGTCACCTTCAGTGCAATAAGCTTCATAATAACCTCTTTGTCATCTTCACAAGAAACCATTAAAACCGGCAAGCTTTTCAAGGAGTCATCCCCTCTTATTTTCTTAAGAAGCTGCTGACCATTAGGATTGGGCATATGTAAATCTGTAATTAATAAGTCATAATTTTTCTCTCGAAGCATTTTGAGTGCTAATGCCCCCCCGCCAGCTTCGTCATTATCATGATACCCTAAGCTTTTGAGCATATGTATTAATACCATACGCATAGATGGCGTATCATCAACAATTAAAATTTTCATCGGTAAAGTCCTTTACATACTTGAACTAATTAATTGTAGTGTAAAACGATTATTTAACCCAAAAACTTATGCTAAAGCATCAGTTAAAATTCTGCATCAACTTGAAACGTTAGCCTTACACCCGTTTTAGGGTGATTAAGTATTAAAGTATCTGCATGTAAATGAAGACGGCTTGCCTTATGACCATATAAATCATCACCAAGAATTGGCATATTCAATCCTAATTTATGCGCACAATGTACTCTAAGCTGATGAGTTCGTCCTGTTTTAGGGTGTAAATATACACGCGTATACTCAGCTTGCTCTACTGCCAAATGCCAAGTGGTTTCAGCATTTTTTCCGCTATCGAAACAAACAATTTGTTTTGGGCGATCATCAAAATCCCCAGCTAACGGCAAAGTAATTATACCGCCTACTTTCGCTTGCTTGAGCTCTAATTCAGCAAATTTCCCTTCCAACAAGGCGACGTAACGCTTTTCTACTGTTCGCTTAATAAACTGTTGTTGCAAGTTTTTATGAGCGTCTTTTGTTAACGCTATTACCATTAAGCCCGAGGTAGACATATCTAAACGATGAACAATTAACGGGCCTGTTGCGCTAGGAAACAGCGCCTGCATACGATGAAAAACACTGTCTTGTATTGTTTTACCTGGCACTGATAAAAACTCACTCGGTTTGTTGATAATAGCCATAGTTTCATCTTGATAAACAATATCAACCACCTTATCTTCGCCTACATTGTTTAGTAAGGGATTTTCATCAACATCCATACCACTTAACATGTGCGTTAAAATAGGTTGGCATTTACCAATACACGCTGTGTAAAAGTTTTTATGCTGTTTCATTTCAGACTTTGGTGACTCACCCCACCAAAACTCAGCCATTGCCAACGGTTTCATCCCTTGCTTAAATGCATATTGCAATAACTTAGGTGCGGCACAATCGCCAGAGCCTGCTGGAGGCACACCATATTTATCGTGAAATGCCGTATTTTCAAAAATATCAATTAAGTTTTTTTCAATACCTGCAATATTTAAAAAACGATACTGCTGAAAAAGCTGCTGCTGCAATGCAGCCGAGAGCATTTTTCGTTTACTTTTACGTGATGAAATTGCATTAAGCAGTGCGTTAAGTTCGTTTTGTAAAGTACTATTTTTTTGCTGCCAAGCCAGCTTCAAGTACTTTAACTGGTTTTTATAATCAACACTTTCCTTAGCTAACTTATCTTGCAGCCCAGCTAATTCTGCCATAGTTATTTCATTATTTACTAAAGCCACCTGCGCTGATTTTCGCTGTGTTTTACGTATTTTACGCTGTTGTGTCATTAACTGTTGTAATGCACCAACTTCTTGCTCTTCTGCCTGATAATTTTCAGCTAACGTACTCTGATATTTTGCAATATTAGGGTTAGCCGCCAAGGTAGTTATTTCATCATTAAGCCTATTGATAACCTCTTGTTCTCGTAAAAAATGACTTTCGCCTTCAGGTACTGAGAATTCTAGCTCTGCGTCCCAAGTTGCCGCACTATCAAACACTGGTGGCACAAAGCCAGGTAACACACTACTATCAGCTAACTTGCCAGAGAAAGCCGATAAATAACCTAACTCGCCTTGTGGGCTTTTAACTAATAACACGCCAAACATTTTCCCGCTTTGTTTAAAGTTGTGCTGCCAGTCCATCTGGTTTTGAATATGTTGTTGCAGCTGTTCACAGGCAACTAAACATAAAGGGTGCGGCTGATAATAAAAAGGAAATGTAAAGCGCTCAGGGAGCGTATATTCATCAACTGACTGAGTAAAAGGTGTAAAGCAATGATCTTGAGGCTGCATAAGGTAATCTATTTCAACTATAAACCGCGTTTGATGTTAATTTTACCTTTTCAATACAAAGATAGCACTAGCTAAAGGTGACATTGATAATTCCCCTTTAACCTTGTGCTATTGCTACGTACAATAGCAACATAAGCTCACCATAGTTCACTTACCTCAAATATTATATGCAGTTACTCAAATCTACCGTTCATACCGACGTTACTGACTTTTCAGCGCCCACATTTATCCGTAAAGCAACACGGGCTATTGTATTAAAAGGAGATGATATTTTACTACTTTATACTAAGCGCTATCACGACTATAGCCTTCCTGGCGGTGGTATTGACGAAGGTGAAAGTAATATTGATGGGCTTGTTCGTGAACTAAGAGAAGAAACAGGTGCACAACGAATCGAAAACATTAGCGACTTTGGTTTATATGAAGAGTTTCGGCCATGGCACAAAGCCGATTTTGATATTGTACATATGAAATCCTATTGTTACGTTTGCACTATTGATGATGAGCTACTTGAGCCTGCCTTAGAAGAGCACGAAATTAACAATGGTATGCATCCAGTGTGGATGAACATTCACCAAGCGATTGCTCATAATGAAGAAACTATCGCAAAAAGCGCTAAAAAAGGCTTATCAATTGAGCGTGAAACATTTTTACTTAAATTAATTGTTAGTGAATTACTAAACGAATAGTAAGCGAATAGCTAAGAAAATAGCTCAACCAAAACATAAGCTATTTAGCCAGCAAGCTAACTTACTTTTCAATTAAAGCAACTTATTCTCAATTAAAATAACTTAACCAAGACTATTACGATAAAAAAACAGATAATAGCTATATTAAAAGTCACACTATTATTCGTCGTTAAACTGAAGATGTAACGCACGTTACTTTTAGCCCTAACTCACGGCTTATAACTTAAACAATTTTGGAAACTATGTAATGGAAATTAAAGTTAACTTTCTCGACAATCTCAAACTTGAAGCTAAGTTTGATGACTTTACCGTCATTGCTGACCAACCTATTCGCTACAAAGGTGACGGTTCAGCCCCTGGGCCTTTCGACTACTTTTTAGCGTCATCGGCACTTTGTGCGGCATACTTTGTAAAAGTGTATTGTGCTTCAAGAGATATTCCAACAGACGACATTAGACTTTCACAAAATAATATTGTTGATCCTGAAGATCGTTACAATCAAATATTTCAAATTCAAGTAGAGCTGCCAGAAAGTATTTCAGAAAAACACCGCGAAGGTATTTTACGCTCTATTGACCGTTGTACGGTAAAAAAGGTAGTACAAACAGGCCCAACATTTAAGGTTGAAACGGTAGCTAGTCTCGAACAAGATGCACAGGCAATGCTTATTGCTAAGCCTAATGAAAGTAGCAACACCTTCATCTTAGGTAAAGACTTACCTCTTGAACAAACTATCGCTAATATGACAAATATATTAGCCGACTTAGGCATGAAAATTGAAATTTCGTCTTGGCGCAATATTGTGCCAAACGTGTGGTCTTTACACATTCGTGATGCAGCCTCACCTATGTGTTTCACTAACGGCAAAGGTTCTACTAAAGAAAGTGCGCTTTGCTCAGCATTAGGCGAATTTATTGAACGCTTAAACTGTAACTTTTTTTACAATGATCAATTTTTTGGTCAAGACATTGCCAACAGTGAGTTTGTTCATTATCCCAATGAAAAGTGGTTTCCATTAGAAGACGACGACGCACTTCCTGTTGGTATTTTAGATGAGTACTGTCTTGATATTTATAACCCTGATGAAGAATTACAAGGTTCGCACTTAATTGACACTAACTCGGGCAATATTGAACGCGGTATTTGTTCAATCCCTTACGTGCGCCACTCAGATGGAAAAACCGTTTATTTCCCGTCAAACCTTATTGAAAACCTATTCTTAAGTAACGGAATGAGCGCGGGCAATAACTTCGAAGAAGCCAAAGTACAATGTTTGTCTGAAATCTTTGAGCGTGCAGTAAAACGACAAATAATTGAGCAAGAAATTGTGTTACCCGATGTGCCGCAAGCGGTACTTGAAAAGTATCCAAATATTTTAGCTGGTATTCAAGGTTTAGAAAAACAAGGTTTTCCTGTTGTTGTTAAAGACGCCTCTTTAGGTGGTCAATTTCCAGTAATGTGTGTCACGCTAATGAACCCGAAAACTGGCGGTGTATTTGCCTCATTTGGCGCTCACCCAAGCTTTGAAGTAGCACTTGAGCGCAGCTTAACTGAGTTACTACAAGGTAGAAGTTTTGAAGGCCTAAACGATGTACCTAAGCCAACATTTAACAGTATGGCGGTTTCTGAGCCAGAAAACTTTGTTGAACACTTTGTTGATTCAACCGGCATCATTTCGTGGAAATTTTTCAGTGCGAAACATGACTATGACTTTGTTGAATGGGATTTTTCTGGCACAAACGAAGAAGAATGCAGCGCATTATTTGGCATCCTAGAAGATTTAGGCAAAGAAGCTTATATCGCTGAGTTTTCAGACTTAGGTATAGCCTGCAGAATACTTGTACCTGATTATTCCGAAGTTTATCCTGTGGAAGATTTGATCTGGGACAATACCAATAAAGCCCTACATTACCGAGAAGACATTCTAAATATACACTCATTAAATGAAGAGCAACTTGCATGTTTAGTAGAGCGCTTAGAAGAAAGTCAGCTTGATAACTATAGCGATATTATTAGCTTAATTGGTATTGAATTTGACGAAAACACCGTTTGGGGTCAACTCACTATTCTTGAGTTAAAAATATTAATTT
Source organism: Colwellia asteriadis (assembly GCF_039523295.1). NCBI lineage: Bacteria > Pseudomonadati > Pseudomonadota > Gammaproteobacteria > Alteromonadales > Colwelliaceae > Colwellia > Colwellia asteriadis. The sequence goes on from NZ_BAAAFA010000001.1 coordinate 53,614, forward strand.
ACTTGGCTTTGGGCGCGCTAGAAGAAGCCGCTGAGTTAGTTGAAACTTTCTTGCAATATAATGACAATACGCCTGCACGTGTGTTGTTTTACCAAGCGATGAGTACTGTATTAGAGATAGCGTTAAATGAAGATCTTGAAATAGAAGATTACCTTGACAACTTAACGCGTATGTTTGGTACTGAAGTAATGGATAACGTGGTTGGCTCAATCAATGGCGATGTCACCTTTTATGGACTAACTAAGACCAGTATGAACCTTGAAGGCTTAGATAAACATTTACGTTTAATCGAAAGTTATAAAAAACTACATCAAGCACGTAAATTAAAAGCAGAAAAATAATTTTATTCGCAATAAATAGCTAATTAAATTACTTCATAATAGAAGTTTTAATCATAGAAAACTTAATAATAAAAAAGGTAATACCCCTGCGGTTATTACCTTTTTTTATATGAATATTTTAGCTCTTAAAAAGTCTAATGATTTTCAGAAACCATATTTACAGTATATTTTGGAATATCTACCACTAAGTCTTCATCGCCAACAATAGATTGGCAACTAAGGCGTGATTCTGGCTCTAAGCCCCACGCTTTATCAAGCATGTCTTCTTCAAGCTCATCGCCCTCTTCAATAGAGTCAAAACCTTCACGAATAATGACATGACAAGTCGTACAAGCACATACTTTTTCACAAGCATGCTCAATACCTATATCGTTTTTTAGCGCAACGTTTAGTACACTTTCGCCTTTTTCAGCGTCAACAACTGCGCCATCTGGACACAATTCATCATGAGGTAAAAATATAATTTTTGGCATTTCAATAATTCTCTTTTAAGCTAGCCTGGCCTATTGGTTATAGTTTACAGGCTAAAATTATTAACTAATATGTTTTTATACAGTTGGTAGTAAATAAGTGACTCGAGATATTTCAGCCACTTAAACACATTTAAATTTTATCGACTGACTGTCCTGATAACGCTTTATTAATTGAGCTATCCATACGACGTTCGGCAAAAACTGCGGTACTATCATCAAGTACTTTAATTGCCGCCTCAATCGCTGCATTATCACTGGTTTGACTAACCGTAACTAATGCTTGTATCGCTTCTTCAATAATAGCTAATTCACTAGCATTAACTAAGTGGTTATCGGCTTTTAGTGCTGCTTGTACTGACTCGATTACACGCGCCGCTTCAACTTGTTGCTCTTTAACCATACGCGCCTGCATATCATCTTTAGCATTACTCATTGAGTCAGTGATCATTTGACTGATTTGATTATCATCTAAGCCAAACGATGGTTTAACTTCAATGCTTGACTCAACACCCGTTGATTTTTCCATAGCTGATACTGATAACAAGCCATCGGCATCAACTTTAAAAGTTACTCGAATATGAGCAGCACCTGCGGTCATCGCAGGAATACCACGTAATTCAAAACGCGCTAATGAACGACAATCGGCCACTAACTCACGCTCACCTTGTAATACGTGCACGGCCATTGCAGTTTGGCCATCTTTAAAAGTGGTAAACTCTTGCGCTTTAGCAACAGGAATAGTGGTATTTCTTGGGATAACTTTTTCAACTAAGCCTCCCATAGTTTCTAAACCTAGCGATAATGGAATAACGTCTAACAATAACATGTCACTGTCAGGTTTATTACCCGCCAATATATCTGCTTGAATAGCAGCGCCTATTGCAACGACTTTATCAGGGTCGATAGAAGTGAGCGGTGTTTTTTGAAAGTACTTCTCCACTTCAGCACGAACCAATGGCACGCGGGTAGAGCCACCAACCATCACTACCTCAATAATATCACTCACGCCAATTTCGGCATCTTTTAAGCTACGACGACATGCACGTAAGGTTTTATTCACTAAAGAGCCAATGAGCTGTTCAAAGGTTGCTTTTGTCAGCGTTGAAGTCCATGTTTCGTTATTGTCTAAACTTAGTGTAATTTCAACACTATCGCGAGTTGTTAACTGCTCTTTTGCATGACACGCAACTTGCATTAATTGACGTTCAAGTGATGCTGATAACGGTCTTACTAAATCGGCTTGTTCAATAATATGATTAACCAAAGTTACATCGAAGTCATCGCCACCCAAAGCAGAGTCACCACCTGTAGCGAGTACTTCAAAAACGCCGTTATTTAAACGTAAAATTGAAATATCAAAGGTACCACCACCTAAATCATAAACGGCAATAACCCCTTCTTGACCTGAGTCTAAACCATAAGCAACGGCTGCAGCGGTTGGTTCGTTAAGTAAACGTAATACATTAACACCAGCAAGTTTTGCGGCATCTTTAGTGCTTTGACGCTGTGCATCATCAAAATGTGCTGGCACTGTAATAACAACGCCGGTTAAATCACCGCCTAATGCTAACTCTGCGCGTTGCTTTAACGCTTTTAAAATTTCAGCAGAAACTTGAACAGGGTTAACCGCTCCTTTACGCGTGGTTATTTCAGGATGGTTTTCATCACCACAAAATTGATACGGCAATGAAGGGTATTTACTTTGAATATCAGCTAGTGAACGCCCTATTAAGCGTTTAGCAGAGGTAATGCTATTGCTCGGATCACTCACATTAAATGCTTGCGCTTGGTAGCCAACACAAGTTTCGTTTTCTTGATAGCTCACCACCGAAGGTAGTATATCACGACCTTCATCATCAGGAAGTGTCGTTGCGGTGCCACTTTTAACACTGGCAATTAATGAATTAGTTGTACCTAAGTCGATACCTGCGGCGAGTCTATGTTCGTGTGGAACGGTGCTTTGACCGGGTTCTGCAATTTGTAATAAGGCCATGTTAATACTTTGTGTTACGTTAAATTCATTAAAAGATGTGTGGCTGGTGAGCTACTCCAAATGAGTACTACCATTTAATCGTCGAATAAACTTTCTTCGAGACGTTCCACCTCTATAGTCAGTTTTTGATAAAACTTTAATTTGCGTAAATTATCGCATGCTAAACGGTTACTTTCAGGAGTATTTTCAGATAGCTGTGTTTGCAGTAATGCAAAAAGGCTTTGATGCTCACTTTCCAGTTCATTTTGTACTGCACTCAGTGCTGCTTCTGGATTATCTGAAAATTTGACTTCCGCTAACATTTCCCGCAATTCCATTTGACGCATTAAAAACCCCGTGTCGCTAAATGAGTGCTGCTCATTAGGCATTTCAATGCCACGGTCTACCAGCAAATATTCTGCGCGTTGCAATGGTTTTTTAAGCGTTTGGTAAGCATCATTAATTTCAGCTGATTTTTGCACGGCAATACGTTGCTCTTGCTCTGAAGCATGGGCAAACTTATCAGGGTGAACTGCTTTTTGAAGGGTTTGGTAGCGTGATGAAAGTTGATTTAAATCAACTGTAAAATCTGTGGGTAAATCGAATAATTGGAAGTAATTCACTTTATTACCTAAGGCGTTTTAACGCGGAAGTTATGTTAATGATGGTTAAAGTTACTGTTGTTTGGCTCTATTGCAAATAGCGAGTATAAGTATGACGTTGTTATACTCGTTACCTGCAGTTGAACCAAAAAAAGCGCTTAACCGTTACACGTTAAAGCTTTCTCCACAACCACATTCGCCTTTGGCATTCGGGTTAGTAAATTTAAAGCCTTCGTTAAGCCCTTCTTTGGTAAAATCTAACTCAATGCCATCAAGATAAACTAAGCTTTTAGTATCAATAATGATTTTCACATCGTCGATAGTAAAAACATTATCATCTTCATTTAAGTCATCAACAAACTCAAGTACATAAGCTAAACCTGAACAACCGGTCGTTTTAATGCCTAAGCGTAAACCGACACCTTTACCGCGATTGCTCATGAATGATTTAACCCGCTCAGCTGCTGCGGGCGTCATGGTAACTGACATACTTTACTCCGAGTTATTTGCTGTGTTTACTTTGGTAATCTTCAATGGCTGCTTTGATAGCGTCTTCTGCTAAAATAGAGCAATGAATTTTTACTGGTGGTAATGCTAACTCTTCAGCAATAGCGGTATTTTTAATTTGTCCAGCTTCATCAATAGATTTACCTTTAACCCACTCAGTAACTAATGAACTTGAAGCAATAGCTGAACCACAACCGTAAGTTTTGAATTTTGCATCTTCAATAATGCCAGCATCAGAAATTTTAAGTTGTAATTTCATTACATCACCACAAGCTGGTGCGCCTACCATGCCCGTTGCTACTGATGGATCATTTTTATCCATAGAGCCAACGTTACGTGGGTTTTCATAATGGTCGATTACTTTTTCACTATAAGCCATAATACTCTCCTAGCCTTTGCTAAATAACTTCCAGCAGTTACTTAGCTTAATTGTTAGTTAACCTAAATTAGGTTGGTTAGCACTTACCTAAATAGGTATTAGTGCGCCGCCCATTCAATAGAGTCTAAATCTATGCCATCTTGAAACATTTCCCAAAGTGGCGACATGTTACGTAAATGACCAATTGAGTTTTTAATAAGCTCAATTGCATAATCAATTTCTTCTGTGGTCGTGAAGCGACCAAAACTAAAACGAATTGAGCTGTGTGCCATTTCGTCATTTAAGCCTAAAGCGCGAAGTACATATGACGGCTCTAAACTTGCTGATGTACATGCTGAGCCTGACGATACCGCTAAGTCTTTAAGTGCCATAATTAACGACTCACCTTCAACAAAGTTAAAGCTAACGTTTAAGTTACCAGGGTAACGTTTGTCAAAATCACCGTTAACAAAAACTTGCTCCATTGAGTTAACGCCTGCCCATAAACGGTCTCGCATTGCGGTAACATGAGCAAGATCTTGTGCCATTTCTTCTTTAGCAATTCGACAAGCTTCGCCCATACCTACGATTTGGTGTGTCGCTAAAGTACCTGAACGCATACCACGCTCATGACCACCGCCATGTGTTTGCGCTTCTAAGCGAACACGTGGTTTACGACTTACATACAATGCACCAATACCTTTAGGTCCGTACATTTTGTGTGCTGAAATTGACAGCAAATCAACTTTTAATGCTTGCATATCGATATTAATTTTACCGGCACTTTGCGCGGCATCGACATGGAAAATAATTTTACGTGCGCGACACATTTCGCCAATTTCTTGAATGTCTTGAATAACACCAATTTCATTGTTTACGTGCATAATGCTCACCAGTACGGTGTCATCACGCATTGCGTCATTTAACTTAGTTAAGTCAATTAAACCATTATCTTCTGGATCTAAATAAGTCACTTCAAAACCTTGGCGCTCTAATTCACGACAAGTATCAAGTACTGCTTTATGCTCAGTTTTAGACGTTATAATGTGCTTACCTTTTTTCTTATAAAAGTTAGCAGCGCCTTTAATGGCTAAGTTATTCGATTCTGTAGCACCTGAAGTGAAAACAATTTCACGTGGGTCAGCATTAATTAATTCAGCAATTTGATTACGAGCAACATCAACCGCTTCTTCTGCTTGCCAGCCAAACTTATGTGAGCGAGAGGCAGGGTTACCAAAGTGGCCGTCGGTTGTCATGTATTGAACCATTTTTTCTGCTACGCGTTTATCAACAGGCGTTGTCGCAGAGTAATCAAAATAAATAGGAAGCTTCATTAGCTAACACTCTCCAATAGTAATTCAGACTAAAACTCCAATAAAACCGAAGCTCTAATCGACTAAAATAATAGTTAAACAAGCACGGTGGTAACTACCAGTCGTGCATTATATTCTTTGTAGTAATCAAGGTTTCTAGTGCTATATTTTTCTTGGCACCGAGTTGTAAGTCATCTTGACGCTTGGTAACTTCTACAACATCTTCTTTAGACACTAATTCAGCTAAAGTAATATTTTGTAAAAACTCTTCAATGCGTTGGCTTAAGCCTAACCACAGCGAATGAGTTAAACATTGTTCGCCATCTTGGCAATTTCCTTTTCCTAGGCACTTAGTCGCATCAACGCTTTCATTAACGGCACTAATAACATCTGCAACAGCAATTTGAGCTGAGCACTTACCTAATCGGTAACCACCACCTGGCCCACGTATGCTTGTTACTAAGCCCTTTTTGCGTAAACGAGAAAACAATTGCTCTAAATAAGAAAGCGAGATCCCTTGACGCTGAGAAATATCAGCTAAAGAAACAGGTCCATGTGCTGCATGTACAGTAACATCCAACATTGCAGTAACTGCATAACGACCTTTAGAGGTAAGTTTCATAATTCGCTCTCAAACACTCACTATTGAGCTGGTAAAAAATATCATTTAGCAGGACAACCAAACGCTAATACCAAAACATAGTTTAAACTGGCAAATGCCGCGCAATTTTACATAACCTTATAAATTAGTCAAATATATACCCGACTCTTTTACTCAAGTATTATATACCTTATAAACTAAGAGAGAAAGTAATACTTGACCTTTTTAGTCAAGTATTACTCATTTATTTATAGGTGTTTGAAATAGAATTAAATTTCAGGATCAAAGCTAGCTATTTTACTTTCGCGGCGTTTAGCGGCTTCTTTTTCATCTTCGACGAACTCCCCTACTTTTAGCTCGGGTAAGTTATTAGAGCAAACATCACCACCTAAGCGGTTAACTTCTTTGCATAAGTCTGAAACTCGTGAGTCCATTAAATGTACGTGATCAAGCAAGCGGCCAATAGCTTTGGCGACAGGGTCAGGGTTTTCTGTAGATACAGCATAAGCATCGAAGCCAAACTTTTTCGCCGCCTTTTCACGTTGTTGGTTTTCTTCAGCGCTATCTTTATCTGGTACGATACGACCCGGAATTCCTACAGCAGTAGCATTAGCAGGTAAATCTTTTACGACAACTGAATTAGAGCCAACTTTACCACCTTTACCAATAGTAATAGGACCTAATACTTGTGCACCAGCGCCAATGACAACGTTATCTTCTAAAGTAGGATGACGCTTACCGGCTTTCCAACTAGTACCACCTAAGGTAACACCTTGGTATAAGGTAACATCGTCACCAATTTCAGCCGTACCGCCAATAACAACACCCATGCCGTGATCAATAAAGAAACGTCTACCAATAGTAGCACCGGGATGTATTTCAACACCCGTTAACCAGCGCGAAAAGGTTGATAAAAAGCGCGCCAATAATTTCCAGTTAGCACGCCATAGCTTATGGCTAAGACGGTGAAACCAAATAGCGTGTAAGCCTGGATAATTAAATAAAACTTCAAAGCTATTACGTGCGGCTGGATCTCTATCAAAGACACTATTAATATCTTCTTTGATACGACTGAACATATTCTTCCCTTCCTATTTACATTTTATCGTTATTTTTTTGCCGTTCTTTCCATTGATGCCAAAATACCACGCATCATTTTAATCTCTTTAACATCAGGACGAGCGCGATTAAATAATCGTCTTAATTTTGTCATCACTAAACCCGGATGGTTTTCAACAATAAAGCCTGTTGCTTTAAGCGCTTTTTCAAAGTGCTCATAAAAACGCTCGGTTTCATCAACAACAGGGTAAGCTTCATCATCTTCACTTATTGGTTTTGCAATAGAGTTACCGTTACCTGTACTACGCTCTTGATAAGCTTGATCGTGAGCTAACAAATAACTCGTTCTTACTTCGTAGCTTAAAGTTTGTACTGCCATCGCTAAGTTTAATGAACTGTAGTCTGGGTTTGCTGGAATTTGTACATGAAAATGACAAAGTTGTAGTTCTTCATTAGTCAAGCCACTACTTTCACGACCAAAAACTAACGCTACAGGATATTCGGTTGCTTCTGCAATCATCTTTTCCCCACAACCGCGCGGCTCAAGCATAGGCCAAGGTAAAGTACGTGAGCGTGCACTTGTACCAACCACTAATCCACAATCTTCAATCGCTTCTTCTAACGTACTTACGACTTTTGCATTAGCTAATACATCCGTTGCGCCAGCAGCAAGTGCTTGTGCTTGACCATTAGGCATTTCAATGGGATCAACGAGGATTAATTGACTTAATCCCATAGTTTTCATTGCGCGAGCTGCAGAGCCAATATTACGACAGTCTGAGGTGTTCACTAAAACAATTCTTACTTGGTCTAACAATGACTTAACTGGTTTTTCTTGATGAAGATCTGACATTATTTACTCTACATAATTGTGTACAAAGGCTAATTAGCCCATCTAGATGGCTATTATACTATCATAAAAGATTACTACTGTAGCTAAGAAAAGCACCAATATTGATGATTTTCCCCTATGGTAATTTGCTATTGGCTAGTTTATTTTCCTCTATAAAATATTTACTAAATAGAGAGAATAAAGGCCCTCTAATCATTGATGCACAAATATCACACAATATTTTATGATAGTTGTCGCTTCCTATATTTTTTTTTGCTATAATTCGCGCCCTTGATTTTCTGGTATCTATGAATACTTGAAATCCACTTGCTCTTTTAAAAATTATTTACAAATAGGTACTCTATTATGCATCCAATGCTAAATATTGCCGTGCGTGCTGCCCGCACCGCAGGTAAAGTAATCGTTCGCTCTTTTGAGCAACTTGATAAAGTTGAAATTGAATCAAAAGGCACTAACGATTTTGTTACTGACGTTGATATTAACGCTGAACAGGCAATAATCGAGACTATTCGTAAATCATACCCTGATCACACTATTATTGGTGAAGAGTCAGGTATTTTAAAAGGTAAGGATGATGACTATCAGTGGATTATTGATCCTCTTGATGGCACAACCAACTTCGTCAAAGGCATTCCTCATTTTTCAGTATCTATTGCTTTAAAAGTAAAAGGTAAATTAGATCAATCTGTTGTTTTTGACCCTATCCGTGGTGAATTATTTACTGCAAGTCGCGGTAAAGGTGCTCAACTAAACGGCTTCCGCATTCGTGTTAAAAATCATAAAGACTTGTCTGGTACAATCTTAGCGACAGGCTTCCCATTCAAGCAGAAGCAACATAGCGTGGCTTACATGGCAATGTTCAGCGCTTTATTCCTTAAATCATCTGATATGCGTCGTACTGGCTCGGCAGCATTAGACTTAGCTTATGTTGCTGCTGGTCGTGTTGATGGCTTTTTCGAAATTGGCTTAAAACCATGGGATACTGCCGCAGGTGAATTACTTGTAATTGAAGCAGGAGGTTTAGTAACTGATTTTGTTGGCGGCCATAACCATGTACAAAGTGGTAATATTGTTGCTGCAAGCTCACATATTCTTAGAGCCGTATTAAAAGAAATTCGCCCACATTTAGGTGATGCGCTAAGTAAGTAATGATTGCCGTAACTTAACACATATTAAGTTACTCATGAGTTATGATAAATTAAAGCGCCCTGGGCGCTTTTTTTGTATTAACTCAACAATATGACAATAAAACCCACAGCTGAAAAGTACTACCGTTATACTAACTTAACGGTAATCAAAGTAAGCATATTGCAAAGACCGAGAGCATGGAAAATTTACATTCAACTAAACAAGCATTTGTTGCCGGTGAAGTGGCCTTAGTTGGCGCAGGTCCTGGTGATCCAGACTTACTTACCTTACAAGCATACCGCTTTATTCAACAAGCAGAAGTAGCAATTTACGATCGTTTAGTAAGTCAAGAAATTATGGCTTTATTACCTGATACTTGCGAAAGAGTTTATGTTGGAAAAATGCAAGCCTCTCATCGTGTACCGCAAGAAGATATAAACCAATTATTAGTTGATCATGCTCTGCAAAACAAAAAAGTAGTGCGGTTAAAAGGTGGTGATCCTTTTGTATTTGGTCGTGGTGGCGAAGAAGCGCAATTTTTACTCTCTCATGATATTGCTTGTCATATTGTTCCTGGTATGACTGCTGCATCAGCCTGTAGTAGTTATGCGGGCATTCCTTTAACCCACCGTAAAGTTTCTCGCAGTTGCACTTTAATCACAGGTCACGTACAAGAAAATGGTGAGTTAGATTTACCGTGGCAATCGCTCAATGATAGTGAACAAACAGTTGTTTTTTATATGGGAATTAAAAGCTTACCTATTATTACTAAGCAGCTGATTAATGCGGGCCGTGATGCCAATACGCCAGCAGCATTAATTAGAAATGGTACCCACGCTGATCAACAAATCGTTCACGGTAATTTGATTACGCTACCAGACTTAGTGCTTAAACATAACATTAAGCCGCCAACATTAGTCATTATTGGCGATGTGGTAAATACATTTGATAGTGAGCAATTAACCAATTTAGGTTACTTACAACCAAAAGGTTAGTCAAAACATTGAAAAGGGCTAAGTTAGCAATAACTTAGCCCTTTTCATTATTTATTACGGTTAGGCTGTGCCGAAGTATTTCCTGTACTTTTATTATTAACGTGGTTTGCACGTCGAGGCTTTGCTTTAGGCTTATTTTGCTCGCTTTTAGCTTGATTATTGTTAGCTTTCGCTTTGTTTACGGCTTTACCTTGATTTGGTTTACCGCGGTTAGTACGCGGTTGATGGCCTCGAGCATTCTCACCAGAGCGCTGGCCATCTTTATGTTCAACCTTATCTTGTTTTAATTTTTTAGGTTTTTTCGCTTTTAATGGCTTCAATGGGCGTGAAGCGCCTAATTCATTAACTGGCACAAATGCTTCTAACACTTTACGCTCAATGTGCTGTTGAATAACATGCTCTATATCCCACAATAACTTCAACTCATCAGCACAAACTAACGAAACGGCTTGTCCGGTATTGCCTGCACGAGCCGTACGGCCAATACGATGAACATAATCTTCAGGCACATTAGGTAAATCAAAGTTAACCACTTGAGGAAGTAAGTCAATATCAATACCGCGCGCTGCAATATCAGTGGCAACAAGTATTTGTACAGTACCATCTTTAAAAGACGCTAACGCTTTAGTACGCGCACCTTGACTTTTATTACCATGAATAGCCGCAGCGGTTAAGCCCTGCTCTTCTAAATACTTAGTGAGTTTATTAGCGCCATGTTTGGTTTTAGTAAATACCAAAACTTGTCGCCAGCTATTTTCTTTGATCAATGACGTTAATACCGCTGGTTTACGCTTTTTATCAACCGCTGTTAGCCACTGCGTTACCTTTTCTGCCGTACTATTTTCAGGACTAACCGAAATTTCTAATGGGTTATTAACCAGTCCTTTAGCTAAGGCTCGAATATCTGGTGAAAATGTTGCTGAAAATAATAAGTTTTGACGCTTTTTAGGCAGTACTGAAATAATTTTCTTAATATCACGAATAAAGCCCATATCTAACATACGATCAGCTTCATCTAAAATCAGCACTTCTAGCTGGCTAAACTTAACCGCATTTTGATTATATAAATCCATCAAACGACCTGGAGTGGCCACCAAAACATCAACACCTTGGCGTAAACGCATCATTTGTGGATTAATTTTAACCCCGCCAAAAACTACCGTTGAATGTAAATTTAAATACTTACCATAATTAGTAATACTCTCACTTACTTGTGCCGCTAATTCACGTGTTGGTGTTATGACTAACGCTCTAACATTATTGGCTTTAACAGCCGGCCCTTTACTACTTGAAAGGCGCTCTAATAACGGTAAGGTAAAACCAGCAGTTTTACCTGTACCGGTTTGAGCTGCTGCCATAATATCTCTCCCTGAGATGACCGCAGGAATCGCCTGTGCTTGAATGGGAGATGGTGTATCGTACCCTTGGTCTCGAACGGCTTTAAGTAGTGGCTCAGATAAACCGAGGGCAGAAAAACTCATAAATTATCTCTTATGTTAAACAAAGTGAATTCAGTAAAAAAGTTCAGTAAAGGATATGCTGATAGCAATTAGAATGAACGGGCGTGCAGCATACAGTATGCGTAAGTGTAGTGCAATTTACTCTTAAGTTTTTAAATATTGTAGCAGCAACGAGTATTGTATCGAAGTACCGATGGCCCTATAAGAAATACCATATAAAAAAGGACTAAAGCCAACACCTTAGTCCTTTTTAAAAGCTATTAACGCTATATTAAATAAACAATTTACATAGCAATTAATACTAATGCTATTACACTTTAAATTGTGAAACTAGCTTACCTAAGGTTTCGCCCTCTGTAGCTAAATGGTCACTCACTTTAGAAGTATTTTCACTAGAGGTAGTTAACTCATTAACGATTTCTTGTATCGCAAAAACATTACGATTGATTTCTTCTGTCACTGTACTTTGCTCCATAGCTGCGGTCGCTATTTGAGTACTCATATCGTTAATAGCAATCACAGAAGACGTTACCGCCCCAAGGCTCTCTGAAATAGCTTGAGAGCTTTCCACTGAACGATTACAGCTTTGCTGACTTGAGTTCATGGTACTAACCGCATCAGAAACAAGCTTGTGCAGCTCAGATAACATATCGCCTATTTCTAACGTACTTTCTTGTGTTCTACTTGCTAAATTTCTAACTTCATCGGCAACAACAGCAAAGCCTCGCCCCTGCTCACCGGCACGTGCTGCCTCTATGGCAGCATTCAATGCTAATAGGTTAGTTTGTTCGGCAATACCGCCAATAACGGTTAACACGCTATTGATCTTTTTAGATTGCTCACTAAGCGAGTTAATTTGTGATGCTGCGGTATCTATTTCAGACATTAACTGAGAGACTTCTGTTAATGATAAGTCAACACACTCTTGAGCTTTAGCAACATCACCTGTTGCTGATTGAGTCGATTCAGCTACCTGCGTTGTATTTTGAGCAACTTCACTTGCCGTTGCTGACATTTCAGTAATGGCCGTTACGACCAGTTCGGTTTCATTGTTGTGATTACCTAACTGAGTTTTCATCAAGTTGGTTTGTTCGTTAATATTATCAGCGGCCGCTTTAACATCACGAGTTACATCAGTTACGTCTTTAATGATGCCTTGTAGTTTATCAACAAATAAATTAAACGAATTACCTAGTTGGCTTATTTCATCGTTACCTTCAACTAGTAGGCGTTTAGTTAAGTCCCCCTCCCCTTTAGCAATGTCATCTAAATTCATCACCATACGCTGTATTGGTTTAACAATAGTATTTGCCGCAAATAAAACGCCCAATATGGTCAACACCACCCAAAAAATAGCGATTAATAGTAAGTTAATTGCTTTGTCTTTCATGTGGTTTCTGGCGGTAGTATTATAACTAGTTAACTCTCGCTCAATATCATCCATATAAGTACCCGTACCGATTAGCCAATTAGTATTAGGCACCATAGCAACATAGCTAATTTTTTCGATTAACTGATCAGTATTGGGTTTTTGATAATGATAGGTATAAAACCCGCCACCAGCTTTGGCTTGCTTAATTAAGCCAACAATAATTTTTTTACCATTAGGGTCGGTAAGTGCTATTCTGTTTTTCCCTTCGTTTTCCGGCTGTAGCGCATGAAAAATTGTTTCACCTTCGGTGTCGTACATAAAGAAATAACCATCATCACCAAAGGTCACATTACGCAAAGCATCATTCACTTTAGCGTTTTCACCTAGGGATAGTTGATATTCAATAATTTTTATTGCAATTTCAATTTCTGTTTTTAAAAGGTTTTGCTTATCAGCTAATAACCGCTCCGAGAAAGTATTCATCTCTACTTTCAAATTCTTTGACTCAATATAATAAGTGCTTGCCAGCAAGCTAATAAGTAATAACGTTAATGGTAAAATAGCTAATAATAATAGTTTTTGCTTTAATCCTAACCTGGCCATGTAACTCTCCTTGCATTGATTAACGCTTATTAATCAAGACGAATAATTTTTCTGTATCCATATTGTATGCACAGAAATGGTTTTTAGCTAGAAATTAGTACTATGCACAAGGAAATAACCTTTAATAACAAAAAGATAATAATATGAGGCAGTAGAAAGTAACGTACTAACGGTGAAAAAAATCCCCAATCAAAGATTGAGGATTAAATTAACCTGAGTTCAGATTAAATTCCAAACATAAAACCAATTAACGCTTAATAGCAGTACGCTTATTGACTGAGACCGTTGCCATTATACGACGGTTTTGGGCATGAGCTGCTTCAGTATTAGCAGTATTAATAAGTCGACTTTCACCGTAACCAATAGCAGTTAGCCTACTCTCATTAATGTGGTATTCATTAACCAGTATTTTAACAATAGCATCAGCTCTTTGTTGAGATAGGTTTTTATTGTAGCTATCAATGCCTGGCGTTGACGCATGCCCTTCAATAGTAATTTTCGTCTCAGGGTTAGCGATAAGAAAATCAGCCATTGCCTGAATTTCAGTATGATATTCAGGCTTTACAATAGCTTGGTTATTATCAAAAGCAACTAACAGCTCAATTGACAATTTATCATTAATAAATACTGTACAGCCCTTCGCATCAACTTTATCAATAATAGGTGTATTAGCACAGTTGTCACGTGAGTCTTCCACGCCATCATTATCTGCATCTAATATTGCTGCAGTAGCTGCCGCGGGGGCTGCTTGACTCTTATCATTATCACCAAAGAAGTACACAAAACCGAGCTGCGCAGTAAGATCATCATAATGCTCTGAAAATTGATAGTGCGCTTTGGTCTCAAAATACAACGCCATGCGTTCGTTTAAGTAGTGGCGGTAACCTGCACCGATATTAGCTGAGATTTGTGACTGTTCAATATCTAAACTATTAACTCCCGTTAATAGATAGAAGTTTTTCTCTGTTGGGAAATATAACATATCAACAGACGCTGCAGAGCCATCCGAAGCAGCATAAGCACTATTGCGACTCTCTAAGTTAAATTGACTATAAGAAAAACGAAATTCTGTTGATGGTAACCAGCGGTAGCCGACCTCAAGACCTGCACCATTACCATAGTCTAACGATGACTTAGGATCAGCAGTCATCAGACGCTCATGGTCAGTTTCAATATGCATAACATGAACACCACTATACACTTTACCAACTAAGTCAATTGCATTAGGTTGGTCTGCTGCGGCATAAAAAGGCAGTACTAATGTAGAAGATATGGTCAGCGCTAATAAGCTAGGTAATAAAGATTTTTTCATTTTGGGGGCCTTATCAAGTTGATTACCTTATTGTATCTATAATAAAGTCATTGATACATAACTATCAAAGATAAATTATCGAGTTTAACGTATTAATAATTATGCGGTTGCGCAGCTTTTTTATGGTGGCTTTGTCCTCGTAATAAATGTCGAGATTGCCACGCCAATGTTAATACCAACACAAAATAACTAGCGTTTGCTGGTGACTGTAAATTAAAGTCAACACTACTATGAATAAGCATGCCAATGATTGCCATCATACAACCAAAAGCAGTGCCCTTCATCAAGCTGTTTTGTCGTTTCCGCATTGTATAAATTGTTTGTTTCAAACTCATTAAAACAATAGCAGCCAATAACATAGTAATGGGAATACCGTATTCAATAGTAAACTGCAAATAGTCATTATGAGCATGATCATAAAACAGCTTGATATCATCGCCCTTTACCATAGGAAAAATGGTATAAAAAGTTCCAGCGCCTGTACCCGTTATAGTAAAATCATTAATCAGTTCCAAACCATAGATATTAACTTCGTCGCGACTTTCCTGACTAAGTGCCGTTTGCTCAATACGAGTTTTTAGTTTATCTAAACCAAACCACGCACCTAAAATAAAGGTATCTATAACCAATAGGCTAACAAGTAAAATACTCAAACCTTTGCTGCGATGCTTATAATAGATAAAAGCGAAAATCCCCGTTGCACTCATTGCGATAAAAAAAGCAGCATTGCCCATGCGTGAGCGTGACATAACTAAACCAATAACCATTAATGCAAGCGCAATACGAAGAATGGCTTTCCCTTTTAACAAACTACCAATAAGCTCCCTTATTTGAGCCCTTTTATTGATGAATTTATTCTTTGATAAGCTGGCAACCAACAAACCAACTCCCATTGAAAGGCATAATAATAAAAAATTCGCAAAGTGATTTTTATAAATAAAACTCCCTGTAGCAATCGTGGAATTTTGCACTTCAAATATCCATGATAATTCATTACCAGACATGGCTTGTAAGCTACCATAAACGGCTTGAAAAGTTCCTGAACATACCATAACAAGCAAAAGCTGCTTTAAACGCTTTTCGCTTGTTACTAGTAATATAGAAAGTAACATTAACGCTAAATAGGCTACCCCTTTCAGCGAAGCAATATAGCTATCACTCGGTGATACAGAGAACGTTTGGAACTCATTTTTAGGTGCGCCATAAACGTCAATTAAATGAGGGCTAATCGCATAAACTAAGGAGCTAGGCAAAGGTGTATATTGAATAACAACCCATAGCTGAACCAGTAAAAAACTAACAATTAAAAGCTTGTAAGGTTTTAAAGCGTTAACTACGTTTTCATTAGTTTTAATCGCTAACAACAAGTAAGTAGCCAACATCAAAAAAGCAGCAACTTCTATGATGCCCCACGCCCAAGCTCGGTTAGAGCCTAAAGGGATAGGCAGCCAGAAAATAAGCAGTAAAAAACAGTTAAATAAAAGTACGTTAATATTTTTTATAGAGTTTGAAAACATAGGTATAAAGTAATATGTGGCCTGTATTCAATAAAAAAGGCCCTATAAAGGACCTTTGATAGCTGAGTTAAACTAATAATTCAGTGAATTAATTATCGGACGCGATCACGCCACCGTTTCGGCCACCTATAATTGGAGGAGCTGTGGCACCTGAAGGTGGAACAATAGCTAAATTACCACCTGCTGTAGGCTCTGATAAAGTTGCAACATCTCCGCCGCCAGCAATAGCAGCTAATAAAATATCGCCTGGTAACATCACACCTGTGTTAGCAACAGTCTGCATAATTTCTTGATGTTGTGCAGCAGGTGCTAACCCAATAGCTTGTTCGACTATTTGATCACCAAAATTAGGGCAACTGGTTGTTAAAACAGATACCGTATCTAATAAGTTAGTATTTTGTGCTGCTGTGAGTAACTCGGTAAAATTAGCACAGTCAACTTCTGTCACTTGACCTACTGTAGATTCTGCCGCAAAAGCAGTACTTGTAAGGGCAATACTTAAGCTTAAACCTAATACAACATTTTTCATGGTTTTCTCCTTTAACTAACTTAAAACACTTAAGCTAGTTAGTACATATAGTTATTATTCTAAATGCCATAGCATAAAAAATCAACAAGCTCTTTGCTATATCAATACTCTAAACACATTATTGATCACCATTGTAAAGGTTTATCAATGAAGTAGCCCTGAAAATAGTCAACAAATAATTTCTGAAGCTGGCTTTCCTGAGCTTCATTTTCAATTAATTCAGCAATAACTTCTATCTGTAAACTGTGCGCGATATTAACTAGAGATTGCACAAATAACTGATTTTCAGGTGATGAATCAATTTGTTGACTATAGCTGCCGTCAATTTTGACGTAGTCTGGCTTCACTTTCATCAGTTGAGTAAACGATGAAGTACTTGCCCCAAAATGCTCAAGGGTAACCTTGCAGCCTAACAGTTTCAGCTGCTTACTTAAGTAACAAACATTATTTGCATGTTGAATTAAGCTTTGTTCATTAATCTCAAATATGAACAATTCACAAAGCGGTTGATTTTCTGCTAGCGTATCAATTAGCCACTGACAAAAGCTTAAGTGCGCCAATGAAGCAGAATTAATATTAATAGCGACAGGAACAGTCAAAGCAGCCGCTTTTTGAATCACAGTATTAATAACCAGTTTATCAAACTCATGTGCTAAATTAACGCGCTGAGCCACAGCCATTAAGCTACCTGTAGGTATTAAGTCCCCCGTTTCAGTATGATTGAAACGTACATAAAGCTCCTGATGAATAACTTCACTTGCGCTATTTTTTATGTTTTGAGCAAAAAAGCTGAACTCCTTATTAGCTAATAGTTGCTCTAATTCTGCTTTCCATAATGTATTACCATGTTGCATTACCGAGTTAGGGGCAAACTCCCAACCTTGCGTTGTTGATGAAGCCATCATTAACGCCGTATCAGCTTTCATAAGTACTTCAGCCATACTATTTTCAGTTGAAAAGTCAGTAATACCAATATGCGCAAAATGATTCATATATGTATTATCCTCAACTTGACTAGCAGCTTGGTTAAATTTAAGCATCAACTCAACAGCAAGGTGGTGACAATTTTCTTTGTCTATATCTGGCAAAGTAACAGCAAAATCAGCACCCGCTAATCTATAAGCATTACTTTTACTCAGTAATTTGGAGTAGTTTAATGTGCTATTAATAAGCGAGACTGCTGTTTTTACATATTCATCACCAGCGGTATAGCCACTTTCTTTATTGATACTGTCGAGGTTCGACAAACGAATTATCATCAAAAAACCTGTTGTACTTTGCTCTTTATTGATCAGTAATGCTTCGAATTGATTATTGAAAGAGCGCCTATTGGCGAGTAAAGTCAACTCATCAATATAAGCGACTTTTTGGTAGTTTTCAGTTTGCTTAGTTAACTCATTAAAGAGGGTTTGTAAAATACGAGACATTCTATTCATCGCATTAACAAATAAGTTAAGCTCAATAGGTTTTGGAATTTCATTAACCTGAATAAAGTTACCTTGGCAGATTTCATCAGCTTGTTTAGCGGCTTTTTTGATAGGTGTAGTTATTGTTTTAAGTACAAGAGAGACTAAAGTGCCGGCAATCAAAAATAAGACTAAAATCATCCCTGTACTTTTTACAGCACTCTGCCAGAGCTGCTCATAGCCAATACCGGGGTGACTAGTTATTTCTAAAGTGCTCGGTTTTACCCAGCCATCATGCACCTCTGTTGATGATGTTGGCGGTGAAAGAGGAAATAAGCTAACAAACCATGAAGGCACACTTTCAAAAGTCATCGGGTTATTTTTACTTAAAATCACTTCCCCTTTGCTATTTTTTAATAACATCGATTGATAATAACCACTATCAAATATTGCACTCATCATGCCATCGACCATAGGTAAATCATCAGGATTACCAATAAACGGCTTAATCGATAGCCCTAAAGAAGTGGCAGTGTCTTTTGCATGAGATGATAACTGGCTATCAATATAATGACGTGTGTTATCCACATTAATCCATAAGCTCCCTAAAAATACTAAAGCTAAAACTAACGTTAATCCCAAATAAAGCTGTCTAGATAAACTCATAATTCTTTATCTCTTTATTAGCCTTATAAATATAAAGCAAATTAGTAGTGTAAATATACCCGATAAAACTCATAAACTAATGACCATGTTCAATTTTATTCATCAGACTTTCCCATGCACTATGCCCACCTTTATTTTTAATTTTTCTTCCTCGACCTTGTGCTTTAGCAGCCCATAAACCGTCAGCATTAAAACTATAAATAGGCTGTAGATCTCGTCGATAATTAGCAGGTAGTATTTGTTTATTGATATTATCAAGAATTAAAGGCATGGATTCAGGCTCTTTAAAGTAAGCCAATACCATATGTGACTGTTTGAGCTTGAGCGCTCGAACATACATTAGTCTTAGTTTTTCGGGTGCTATACCTAAAGCACGTAAAGTAAAATACTTTGCAATAGCAAAGTCTTCACAGTCACCTGCATTTCTTCCTAGAAATTCAATCGGAGTTGCCCAATAATCCTCTTGTTCCCAAACACGAATATCATCAACAAATCTTACTCGATTAAAAAAACGATTTACTTGCGCTAACTTTTCTTCTTCTTTTTCAGCTTGAACCGATAACACTAATTGCTGCCATTGCTCAACACGCTCTCTAGCTTCTTGGTTATATTCTTTTTCTACTTTATTAAATAAGTCAGGAGAAAATATATCAATAACAGCATCCGCATATAGCAAGCCAGAGCACCAAAAGAGCACAAACAATGTGAGGCGCAATTGCTTTTTAATTTTAATGCTTTGTACTACTATGCGTTGTGAGTACACTCAACGACCAACATTAGTAATAAATATTTGCTGTTTATAAAAGAATGCAATAAACATTATAAGTCTTCGCTATAAAGTAATTAATAGTATTGTATACATAAATTATAGAATCAATCCTCGGCAATAGTAAGCGTATTTGGTATTTTTCATGAATTTGAATGAATTAGTAACAAATAATTTAGTTATAGTCAGCTATAAACAAAAAAGACCTTAAGCTTTTCAGCAAAAGGTCTTTCTATACACTATTAGTAAATATTACTTATAGTAAATTATTTACTAAAACGTCTAAAACCAAATAGGCATAGCGCGGTACCAAATAAAACAATAGCTGCAGGCTCAGGCACTTCAACTTTAGCTGCGGTAATTACTCTAAGTTGGTCAGAATAAGGTGCTCTAGCAAATAAAGATAAATCTATTTGATTACCTGATACTGTAAATACATCATTTGTACCGTTAGCACCATAAAAGTCAGCCTCTAACTCTAAACCACGACCTAAAAAGTCAGTTGGGTAAGTAACACCTGCAACACCTAAAACACTGTCACTTTTACCTAAGTTCTTCGCAGTTTGTGGTTGAGCACCAGGTCTGCTTCCTGTCCAGATAACAGCAAGAATTTTAGTGTCGAAAAAGTGTGTACCCGTAGCATTGAAAGAGCCACGACTATAGTCGGTACCCACAGCATCATAGTTAAAAATAAAGCTATTCACCGTAGTACCAGCAAGCAAACTACCTGAAAGACCCGTTGCTGCAAGAAAATCAACATCAAGGTCTGCACCCAGCATTACATTTTGACGTTCTGCATATAAAAAGATATCGGTATCACTTTCAGGGTTAGAGTTAACCTCTAATGATGATGGAATTGCGTTACCCGAAATAATACCTGCATTAGCAAAATTAACTAATGAAGATAAAGTGATAAGTGAAATAAGAATACTTTTAAGCATGGATGTTACTCCTATAAATTATATTAACCATTTCAATACAGCATGTTAGTGCAATATAAATGGACTGCAAACATTATACCGAGAACTATGCATAATTTACGCCAATAAAAATAAATACTTTATTTACAAAGTGTTAGAAACGTCGTATTTTTAAAGAATGAAATAAAAAAGCACTATGTAAAGAAAGCTGACACAAAAAACATCTAATATTTCAATAATTTCGCTTTATGTTATAAAGTACTTAGGGACTGTTGATCTTTCGAGATTGTTTTTGCAGTTTTTTGTTGGTGTTTGTATTTATACAAGGCAGAGCCTTAGTAATGTAGTTATTCAGGACAATAAGCGCCTGCATTGTCTAATAAGCTACATCCATGTAGCGTTACCTAAAAAGGCGATAACGCAGTAAAAATGACCTACAAACGCTGCCCTAAGGATTCCGCTAGATACTATTTGGCTATTATTCCTTGCAATGACAAAGAGACTAATATGAACACCAAGCTCACCGTAATAACACCTGTTCTAAATGGTATTAACACCATTGCTGATTGCATAGCCTCAGTTAAAGCTCAAAATTACAAGTATATAGAACATATTATTATTGATGGAAACTCCACTGATGGCACCGTAGCTTTTGTTTTATCACAAGGGCTTAGATGTGTAAGTGAAAATGACACGGGTGTTTATGACGCTTTTAATAAAGGGATACTCATGGCTGATGGTGATGTTATACATATATTAAATGCCGATGATTGCTATGCACATGAGCAAGTCGTTAGCAATGTTATGGCGACCATAACACAAGAAGAGTCTGACTTATGTCATGGTTACATTCATCAGGTTAACAGCCAAGGGAATGTAGTACAACGCGTTGGTAAGCAATTAACTAAGAATGAATTATTACAAAAAATGCGAATTGCCCACCCCTCCGTTTTTGTGAGAAAGTCGGTTTATGATAACTACGGTCGCTTTAGCCAAGGCTTTAAAGTAGCTGGCGATCATGAGTTTCTTTTGCGTGTTTGGTCTAAAGTACGTATCAGCTTTATTCCTGAGGTTTTAGTTAACATGCGCTTAGGTGGATTAAGCAACTCGCAAGTAAGTTTAAGTTATCGTGAATCTATGGCTGCTGCGCTAATACACGGTGCAAATCCTTTAAATGCCTTAGCAAGATATTACCTTGAGCTGTTAAAAAATAAGTTACTCAGCTTTCGGTCCATAAAATAATGAGTGAGTATTAAGCGATGACATTACGTCCCGTATTATGGGGGTTTAGAACATTAATAATCCTGTGCTACTTAAAAATATTTCATCAAGCAAAGGGTTGGAAGTACTTTTTTGGCTCCTGGAATAACTTTAGATGCACACAAGGTAAGCTGAAGCTTTCAGGCGGAATATGGATTGAATCACTGGCGTTATGTCATTGCACTGGCGGCAACATTTCCATAGGGAAACGAACCTTCATTAACCGTTTTGCAAGTATTGTCAGTAGAGAAAATATTATAATTGGCGA
Organism: Colwellia asteriadis; assembly: GCF_039523295.1. Taxonomy (NCBI): domain Bacteria; kingdom Pseudomonadati; phylum Pseudomonadota; class Gammaproteobacteria; order Alteromonadales; family Colwelliaceae; genus Colwellia; species Colwellia asteriadis. The sequence continues at coordinate 75,895 of NZ_BAAAFA010000001.1, forward strand.
TGATGTGCTTATTGGCGATCATGTATCTATTTATGATCATGATCACCGTTTGTCTAATTTACCTACCACTTACGGACAGCAAGGTTTTGTTTCAGCTGAAATACATATTGCCAATAATGTATGGATTGGCTGCCACAGTACAATATTAAAAGGGGTAAATATTGGTGAAAACAGCGTTATTGGTGCAGGCTCAGTAGTAACAAAGTCAGTACCTGAAAACGAGCTTTGGGCTGGTTCGCCAGCCAAGTTTATAAAAAAAATAGCGAACTAACCAAAGCGCTAGTTTTAAAACGAATATTAACCCGAATTTAACAGAAATAAGATTAATAATATGACGCCAGTATTTATATTTTCTACCCCTAGGGCAGGCTCCACTCTGCTACAAAGAATACTTGCTTGTCATGAAAAAATAGCAACTAGCCCTGAACCATGGATTTTACTCCCGTTACTGTCAATGACAAAAAGCAGCTCAGCTTGTCATACTTATACCTCAAGTTACTCTGTTGAAACCTGTGCAAAAGCCATTAAAAGCTTCACCAGTAACATCAATCAAGTAGCGGATAAAAATAACTCCGCGCATTACCAAAAGCTACTTGAAAACTTTGTCTTATCACTATACCAAGCAGCCTCAGAAAATAATGAAGACTTTTTTGTTGATAAAACCCCTCGTTATTACTACATCGTTAATGAAATTATTAAGTTACTTCCCCATGCAAAATTTATTTTTTTATTCAGAAACCCACTGCAAACATACGCCTCAGTACTAACAACATGGAATAATAATAATTTCTTTAAGTTGTATAGAAATAAAGATGATTTATACCTCGCCCCCAAGTTATTATCGAGTGCTTATAAAAATCATCAAAACCAGTCTATTGCTATCAATTACGATGATTTAGTCACTAATACTGCCGTAACTCTCAAGCAAGTTTTTGAATACCTTAACATTGCAGAATTAGCTCCCGAGAAACTCTGCTTAACAGAACAAAAATTTGCTCCTAATGAGATGGGTGACCCCACAGGACAATACAAATACAAAGAAGTAAGCGCTAACTCCATTAATAATTGGCAAGAAATAATAAATAACCCAGTACGAAAATGGTATATGAAGCGCTACCTAACTCACTTAGGTGAAAACGTTGCACAACACTACGGTTATTCAACGCAAGCATTACAACAGCAAGTAGACTCTCTCCCCACTCAAAACAATGCCGGATTACTTTCTGATCTACTTGGTATTATTTATCATAACTTAGTTTGCAAGTTGAAATTAAACTTAATATTTTCAAAAAAGCACAACCAACGTAATAGCGGCTTTTATGACTAAGAGCACTCCTCAGGTAGAAACACCTATAGTTACTAAACCAAGTAAAGTGATGAGAATACTATTTTGTCATAATTATTATCAACAAGGTGGCGGAGAAGATGTCGCTTTAGAAAATGAAATGGCCTTACTTAAAAAGCAGGGTCACGATGTGCAACTTTACAGCGTGTCGAACCATCAAATAGTGAGTTTTTGGCAAAAATTGTGCGTCAGTTTTCACCTTACTTACTCATGGTACTACAAGGCAGAGTTTACAAAGTTTATTCAAGACTTTAAGCCTGATGTGGTTCACGTACATAATTTTTTTCCACTACTCACGCCTGCAATATTTGATGCTTGCTATGAACATAACACCCCTGTTGTACATACCTTGCATAACTATCGACTATTATGTCCTAGCGCTACGCTGTTTATTCAAGGTACAAACAACCAAGAAAGCATTACCAAAAGCGCCTATGCCGTAGTGAAGCATAAGCCTTATAAAAACTCCTTCTTGGGTACTTTTATCCTTGCTAGAGCCATTGAAAAGTATAAAAAATCACGCATCTGGGTTACAAAAGTAAATCATTTTATCGCCCCTTCCTCTTGCTTAAAAAACATTTACGTTAATGCTGGTTTCTCCGCAGAAAGCATAACCGTAAAACCTCATTTTATAGACTCTATTGAAACACCTATAACATCATTAACACGCACTGATAAATATGCCGTATTTATTGGCAGGCTTACACACGAAAAAGGTATAGAGCTATTATTAGAGAGTTGGCGTGAAAGTGACATTGAGCTACGTGTTTATGGTGCTGGCCCACTCACTTATAAAGTAGGCGCTAAAAAACAAAAAAACATTCGCTATATGGGTGAGGTCAGTAAAGAGCAAGTATTAAAAGCGCTGGCCACTAGCCAATATTTAATCATGCCAACATTATGGCAAGAGCCCTTTGGTTTTGTGGTTATTGAGGCATTCTCACAAGGTATTCCTGTGATTGCCAGCAACATTGGGGCTATGCCTGAGCTAATTAAACACCATAAAAACGGTTTATTGTTCAAAGCAAATAGCCGTAATGAATTGCAAAATCAAATAGATGTAATGAAAAATATTGAAAAACGCGATAATATGGCACAACAAGCGCAACTCGACTTTAACCAAAAATATAGCGCGCAAGTAAATTACCCACAACTGCTTTCTATATATCAAAGTGTGATTGCTAGGAAACCACAACGTGCTAACTAAAAGTAACATTTTATCGCTCAGCGTAAATGTCATAAGTATTGCCCAAGCGGTTGAGCATATTATAACGCTCGCCGTTAAAAAGTCAGCCGCTTACGTTTGTGTCTCGAATGTGCATATGTGCATGGAAGCCTTTGACGATATAAGCTTTCAACATATCATTAACAATGCTGACTTAGTTGTTGCTGATGGTAGGCCTATTTATTGGGCACAAAAAATATTAGGCCACAAGCAAGCACAACAAGTACGAGGTCAAGATTTAATGACTGAACTTTGTGCATACAGCGCTGATAAAAAATTAAATATAGGTCTTTATGGCGGGAGTTGCGATAAGGTATTAACTAAGGTTATTCACGAGCTAAAACAACAGTTTCCTAATATCCGCATTACTTATTATTTCTCGCCGCCATTTCCTGAGCTTGCTGAGTCTAATGCGGCAAAAAAATCAGGTATTAATGCCGAGTTAAGTCGTGATACAGACCAGCAATTAAATGTCACTGTAATCGACAATATCAATAACGCAAACGTTGATATATTATTTGTAGGTATTGGTTGCCCAAAACAAGAACGTTGGATGGCTGAAAACTCCGTAAAAACATCCTGTGTTATGCTAGGTGTTGGCGCTGCTTTTGACTTTATTGCAAGAGAGAAAAAACACGCGCCTAAGTGGATGCAACAGTCGGGGCTGGAATGGTTCTATCGTTTATTAGCAGAGCCTAAACGTTTAGCGGGTAGATACCTAAAGCAAAACCCCAGATTTGTTTACCATTTTTTAAAGCAATTATTGAATAAAAGCATACAATAGCACTCTTTTTGGATGATGAACCTTGAAAATTAAAGTAACTCCAACGCCACTAAAAGCAATAATTGCCTTGTTGATATTGGTTGCTCAGTCTTTTATTCAAAAGTTAGCAATATCTGAAAGCATCTCATTTTTAAAAATTATTGATGAGCTAGTAGTGCTCTACTGTATTCCTTTTGCAATAAGAGTAGGCTTGCGTTTATTCCATCAAAGTAAAGTATTTAAAGGTTTCTTCTTTCTAATAAGTATCTATTGGTTATTTGCCATAACTTCATCATTATTCGGTGTAGGTAGTATTGCTCAAGCACTTTATCAGTTTGTACTCGACTCAAAATACATTATTGTTTTTCTTTATTGCTATGGTGCATATCGCGAAGGCATTAGTGAACTTTACTTAAGTCGATTTTTCAAAATAATGGTGCTTGTTAACGTTCCTTTTGTATTACTACAGTTATTAGCTCCTTCCGCTTACGATGCTATATTTCCAACTGGCGCGCATCACGGATCATTTTTTACCACTAGCGGCGATGCATTAACAAGAACAGCAGGAATATTTTGGTTTACTGGGCTACTGGCTTTCTTCTCTTCCTTAGCCTCAGGTTTTTTCTTAATAAGCATATGGAAGGGAAATGCAAAAAAATCTAATTACCTTTATTTAGCATTGTCATTACTACTTTTAATATCAACCTTATCACGCGGTGAAATAGGTGCGTTTATCTTAGCCATTGCTGCAACCTACATATTCTTTATTTCGAGTCAGAAAATCAGGCATATCAATTTAATATTCATTAGTGCTATTTTAACCTCTCTAATCTTAAGCAATCTGGATATGATTAGGATATCACTAGAGGAAATAGGCTTTTCGCAAACAGGTGCAGGATTAACCCCTTCTCCCAGAGCTCAAATGATGTCATCAGCAATCAGCGAGGCCAATGAAAATTTTCCTTTAGGCGCAGGACTGGGAACTTTAGGCGGACAAGCGGCGGTTGTGTACGATAGTGATCTTTTTTACAAACATGGCTTTCAATATTTGTGGTACTTTCACCATGGTTTATTTCTAACGGATACTTATTGGCCCAAAGTGTTTGCCGAGGTCGGTTGGGTTGGTGCAATAATATTATTCTTAGTTTATGGTTACTACCCAAAATCATATTTGCGACAACCAAACAACCTCCCATTTGCTGGAAAATTTAGTTTCTTTGCTATGACGGTATTATTAATTAATAGTTTTTCAGCACCTGTATATAATTCTGTGGACTTAATTATTATGGTTTTATTTTTAGCGGGCTTTGAGAGACATAACAACATGAAAAATATTAATAGTGCTCAATAAAATTAATAACAAAATATTGCCTCTGATAACGGTTGGTTTTCCTGGCGGCTATAAATTTCTCATTGTCTTGGTTGTTACTTCTCTTGCCAGTGCAGCAATAGCAACAGACTTTTCTAAAATGTTCTTTTGGGTAGCCTTACTAGTTACATTTTCAGGACTGCCTGTAGCATCATTAATGGTTTCACCGCAGTTTATACTCACAATCAAACATAAAGGCATTTTGATTTTGCTATCATCAATCATCGCCTTTATTGTTGCCTATTCCATTGAGTTACACCAATACAGTTATATCGATAATTTATTTATTTATTCCTCGGCATTATGCTTATCAATATACGAAATTTTAAAGCGTGATTTTCTAAATAACGCAGACTTTAATTCATTATTTATGGCCTCATGCCTTAGCTTAATGATAGTTTTCACCTTACTTTTAGTTTTATACCTTTTTAAAACCTCAAGCGCTGAACTTATACTAATAGCAACATTTACTGCGCTAATGCTACCTCTACTTTATTTACATACAATTAAGAAGCCAGCACCCATAGCGAATCAATCATCGTTTTCTGATATAGCAGCAGGCTTTGTCAAATACACTTTATCTAACGCAACATCAACATCACTGTTGTTTGCACTCCCACTTGTATTACTTGCTGAAATGGGTGATGTAATCGCGGCCGATTTAGCTCAAGTTTTTTACTTTACCTCACTCACCTATTTAATTCCTCATGCTTTATCAGCTAAGCATATACCCAACATGCGTCAATACGGTATAGTACCAGGTGATGTAACAAGCTTTTTCTTGTCTATTTTTATCTTTGTAGTATTTACTTCACTTCTTGCCCTACCGCTCATTCAACACTTTTATACACAATGGATAGTTTACTTGATGTTATTCATTGCAATGCAAATATCACAGCTGAGCCTACCATTTTCTAATGTTTTAATGGTAAAAGGACAAGCGAATAAGATTTTAAAAGTAAATATTGTTGCCAGTACAGTACTTGTTATATTAATTACACTAATTATGTTTAATGTAACCGCAGGGGATAATCGTGCGAAATTATTATTATTAAGCTTTATCGGGTTTCAACTACTTAAACTACTCCTAAACTACTCAAGCGCCAAAGAGTACATTCGAGTAACTCATTAAATCATCTGATTAAACGGACAAGAGCATGTTTTTATACCGAATAGGCCACAAATTACATCAATATAAAATTCCTTTGATACCTAAGGTTATTAACGCACTCATTCGATTAATTCATAATTGTGCGATTTATAGCGAAACAACAATAGGCAAAGGAACGATATTCGGTTATGGCGGTATTGGCGTTGTTATTCACAAACGCTCAATCATTGGAAGCAATTGTATCATTGGTACTAATGTTACCATTGGAGGTCGCTCCAAGAGCTTAGGTGTCCCTATTATTGGTAACAATGTATATATTGCTACTGGAGCAAAAATATTAGGTGATTTAACAATTGGCGATAATAGTGTTATTGGTGCTAATGCTGTCGTTATTAACAATGTAGCCGCTAATTGTGTTGCTGCAGGCGTGCCAGCAAAAATAATTAAAACTAACATCGATATTAATGATTTTATTTAAATCATTTTAAGAGTGTGAGCGATAAACTATGGTAAAAGATTTTTTTTGGTGGCTATTTAAAGAAAACATTGTAATTAATCTTATTTATCGAGAGTTTTTTACATTGTTCTTTTCTAAAAAACAAGCTCAATATAATTTAGAACAAGACGATGTGATCAGTAAAGAGTATATAATTGAGCATTATAAAAATAAGCAGCCCCGTTGGGCAATTAAAGGCTATAGCAGCGGAACAACAAATACTCCTTTAACAGTGTACCGCAGTATTCCGTCAATTTTTCTTGAAGAGTATATTGTAAAAAGTTATTTAAAATACATAGGGGTTCCCTTGCGCCCTAATATTGTTATTTTACGTGGCGACAATATAAAAACCACGGCACAAAAATTTTGGATTAAAATGCCTTTTAGCCAACGTTTAATTATGTCCTCTTATCACATATCAGAACAAACAGCCTTAGCCTATTTCAAGGCACTAGAACAATATAAACCCCATATTATTTTTGCTTACCCTAGTTCAATTACTTTACTTGCTAAGTATGCACAAAAGTTAAACTGGAAACCTAGCTGGAACTTATCGGGGGTATTAACCTCAAGCGAAAATTTTTCAGCGACCAACCAAAAAATAGTACGAACCATTTTTGGTCAAGTTTATGATCACTATGGACAAGCTGAGCGTGTTGCAGTATTACAGCAATGCAAACAAGGTAACTATCATGTTAGAAATGATTACTCGTATGTAGAGTTTTTAGTGGACGAACATGGCACTAAAATTGTTGGGACCAATCTTCATAATAAGTCTATGCCACTAAAGCGTTATGATACCCATGACTATATTGAGGGCTTAAATAGTGAAGGAAGTTGCATATGCGGAAATAAATCCGATTATGTAAAACGAATTCTAGGACGAGATGATGACTATATTATTTTAAATGATGGACGTCAGATTGGCCGGCTAGACACAGCATTTAAAGGAGTTAACGGTCTAATTGAGTGTCAATTAGAGCAAACACGATTAACTGAGCTAATTGTTAGGTATGTTCCCACACTAAATGCAAACACAAGTAATTTACAACTGACTATAAAACAAAACCTAACACAAAAGTTAGGTAACGATATCAATATATTGTTTGAACAGGTAAACGAAGTACCAAGAACCAAAGCAGGTAAATTTAAAAGTGTTATAAGAAGTAAGGCTGTTTCTAATGCTTAGTAAGAAGAACTTAATGATAAGCACCGACCCTAAGGGACAAGGAGGGATTGCAACGGTTGTTAGTAGTTATAATAAAGATGGCTTATTTAATACATCACACTTTACTTTGATCAAAACGCATTCAAGTGATAGTAAAAATAAATTAAGTGCTGCTATATTATTTTTCAGTAGCCTGTTAAAAGTTATTTTTTACGGGCTACTTTTTAACTTAGGTATTGTTCATGTTCATATGGCCTCACGAGGAAGTTATCTTAGAAAATCAATAATTTTACGTGTTGCCAAAAAGCTTGGTGCTAAAACGATTATTCACTTACATGGTGGTGAATTTGAAAGCTTTTATCACAAAGAGTGTTCTGACAAGAAAAAAACACACATTAAAAAAACCTTCAACATGGCTGATAAAATTATTGTTTTATCTTCGTCTGCGTTAACTTGGGTTAATAGTATAGTTGATGATAAAACCAAAACTTGTATCGTTTACAATGCCGTTCCAGCTATATCGCTCCCACCAAAAAAATCAGTGCAAGCTAATATTTTGTTTTTAGGACGGTTAAGTAAAAATAAAGGCGTTGACGACCTTATTCATGCTTTCGCTCAACTCAGTGTTACATACCCTCATCTGAAATTGTTACTGGCTGGCGACGGTGATCCGACAAAGTATAAAACCTTAGCCGCAAAGTTAGGCGTTATCAACCATGTTAATTTTTTGGGCTGGGTATCTGGGACTCAAAAGAAACAATATTTAGCTGATGCTACAGTGTATTGTCTACCTAGCTATTATGAAGGTTTTCCCATGGGAGTTTTAGAGGCAATGTCCGCGGGTATTCCAGTAGTTGCTTCCACTGCAGGCGGAATTCCCGATGCTATTACCAATAAACAAGAAGGTTTGTTAGTGAAAGCTGGCGATGTTGGCGCTCTTACAGAAGCTTTACGCTCTTTGCTCAGTGATGAGAAGTTAAGAGCCCAATATAGTGATGCTGCGAAAATAAAGTATCAAGAAAATTTCAGCCCTGATGTGATAATTCCGCAATTAAAAAATATTTACAAAGAGCTCTTGGACAAGTAACCATGCAACAACCTATGGCATTAATTACCCATAACATCCTGATGGACGCACAACACTATAATTACGCCGGCCAAGATCCCTTTGACGGTTTAAACAGTAAATTTTTCACTGTTTTTCCTAAACTAAAAAAAGGCTTATTTGGCTTAGCGTGGATACAAGTAAATAAACGTTCCGTTGTAAATTTACGCCCACTATTAGCAGTACCTAAAAAACGTAACCCTAAGGGTATTGGCTTATTTATTTTAGGATTACTTGAAGATTATCAACGCACGCAAGAGCCACATTATTTAAATGAGGCCGTTAAACTTGGTGATTGGTTGTTAACTCAACAAAGTGATATATCACTTTGGCAGCATGCTTGCTGGGGGTATCACTTTGACTGGAACGCACGCGCCTTTTTTGTCCCCAAAGGTAAGCCTAATATTATTACCACCATTTATGTTGCGCAAGCGTTGTACGCGTTAAGTGAAGTAACCAATGAAAATAAATATAAAGAGCCTGCATTAGATGCTGCTCATTTCATTGTAAAAACCTTATATTGCGAACATGAAAATAGAACGTTTTTTGCCTATATTCCTGGTGAAACTGCTTTTGTGCATAATGCCAGTTTGTGGGGCGCGGCATGGGTTGGTTTTGTTGGCTCTTTAACGGGTAATACTGAATATAAAAACTTAGCGCTGCGTGTTGCCCACCAATCAGTTAAAGAACAAGCAACTGATGGCTCTTGGGTGTACGGTGCTAGGCATCATCATCAATTTATTGATGGTTTTCATACTGGCTATAACTTAGAGGCGCTACATATATTAGCTACTGCATTACAAACTTCAGAGTTTGATAATGCTATACGACAAGGGTTAGCTTATTATAAAGCGCATTTATTTGAACAAGATGGTACGGCAAAATACTATCATAACAATCGCTATCCACTTGATATGCATTGTGTATCGCAGGCGATATTCACTTTATTAAAAGTGGGCGGCACACAAAATGATTTTGACCTTGTTGAGCAAATAATTAATAAATCTATAGAAACTTTGTACTTACCTAAAGAAAAGCGTTTTGTTTATCAAAAGCATAAGAATTTCATCAACAAAGTAAACTACATTCGTTGGACGCAAGCTTGGGTGTATTACTCATTCGCTTACTTTAATCGTGTCAGCACACAGTAAAGGAAAAACAAGGAATATAATGGCTAGAATCACCTTCTTAGGCATACCAATGGACAGCTTAACCATGGCAGAGTCTGTTGCTTATATTGAACATAAAGTTCAAAGTAATGCGTTTTTACAGCACGTGGTGGTTAATGTTGCCAAGTTAGTGCATATGCAAAAAGATCCTAAGCTGACGGAGTCGGTGACAGCCTGTGAAATGATTAATATTGATGGCATGGGCGTAGTGCTAGGCGCTCGTTTTTGTGGTCATCAAGTACCTGAGCGCGTTGCTGGTGTTGATTTGTTTCATGAGTTACTCATAATGAGCGCCAAACAAGAGTTTCCTGTATTTTTACTCGGCGCTAAAGCTGACGTGGTAGAGAAAACCGCATCAACAGTAAAGTCCCTCTACCCTAAACTAACAATTGCTGGTTTTCATCATGGTTACTTTTGGGATAACGACGGCGCTGATGAACAGGCTGTTGTTGAACAAATTAAAGCTTCTGGTGCCAAGTTATTATTTGTTGCTATTACCTCTCCTAAGAAAGAAAACTTCATTAACAAATGGCAAAATCAACTGGGTGTTAACTTCGTTATGGGCGTAGGCGGTACTTTTGATGTGGTGTCAGGTACAGTAAAGCGCGCACCTAAATGGATGCAAAACTATGGTTTAGAATGGTTTTATCGTATTATTCAGGAGCCTAGAAGAATGTGGAAGCGCTACTTAGTTACCAATACACAATTCTTATGGTTATTAATCAAAGAAAAGTTTTCGCCTAAAAAGCACCAATAATAAAATCGCTAAAGCAAGGTAAATACCCGATGAAAAAAGCACTTATCACAGGCGTAACTGGTCAAGACGGCTCATACCTTGCTGAGTTATTATTAGAAAAAGGTTATGAAGTACATGGTATTAAACGTCGTTCATCATCATTAAATACCGAACGCATAGATCATATTTATCAAGACATTCATAGCAGCAACCCTAATTTTTTTCTTCATTATGGTGACTTAACAGACACTTCAAATTTAACACAAATTCTGGCTAAAGTAGCGCCCGATGAAGTTTATAACCTTGCAGCACAAAGCCATGTAGCGGTCTCATTTGAGTGTCCAGAATATACCTCAGAAGTTGATGGCTTAGGTACATTACGATTGCTAGAAGCGATACGATTTTTAGGTATGGAAAAAAAGATACGTTTTTTTCAAGCCTCAACATCAGAGCTTTACGGTAAAGTTACGCAAAGCCCACAAACTGAAACTACCCCTTTTCACCCTCGCTCACCATATGGTGTTGCTAAAATGTACGCTTATTGGATTGTGGTTAATTATCGTGAAGCTTATGGGTTACATGCAAGCAATGGTATTTTGTTTAACCATGAATCTCCACGTCGTGGTGAAACCTTTGTTACCCGTAAAATAACTCGCGCCCTTGCTAACATCGCCCAAGGTTTAGATAAGTGTTTATATTTAGGTAATTTAGATGCGTTACGAGATTGGGGACATGCCCAAGATTACGTAAAAGCACAATGGTTAATGTTACAACAAGAGCAAGCAGATGATTATGTTATTGCCACAGGTAAACAACATTCTGTCCGTCAGTTTGTAGAGCTTGCTGCTCAAAAACTTGGGGTAACTATAACTTGGCAAGGTCAAGGTATTAATGAGCAAGGCATTGTTAGCGCAATTTCTGGCGATGAATGTCCTCATATAAAATGCGGTGACGTTATCGTTAAAATTGATGAGAAATATTTCAGACCCGCCGAGGTCGACAGTTTATTAGGCGATGCCAGTAAGGCTCAGAAAAACCTCGGTTGGCGAGCTGAAAAAGACTTTACCACTTTAGTTAGTGACATGTTGCAACACGATTTGCGTATAGCCAAAAAGAATGCATTATTAAAGTCTCATGGTTATGATGTTAACTAATCAGTTTCAGCAAGCTCATAATAGCGCGGTAATAAGTAAATGAAGAAAACACGGGTATTTGTTGCTGGTCATCAAGGTATGGTTGGCTCCGCATTAGTTAAGTTGCTAGCTTCTCGCTCTGATTTAGAGTTAGTTGTACGATCGCGTGCCGAGCTTGATTTATCAAACCAACAATTGGTCAGTGAATTTTTTCAAGAGAACGCAATAGCACAAGTTTACTTGGCTGCTGCTAAGGTAGGAGGAATACAGGCAAATAGCAGTTACCCTGCTGATTTTATTTATGAGAACTTAATGATTCAGTGTAATGTTATCCACGCTGCTCACGTAGCAAATATCAATCAATTATTATTTTTGGGATCATCATGCATCTACCCGAAAATCACTGAACAACCTATTAGTGAGTCGGCATTATTAACCGGGGAGCTAGAGCCAACTAATGAGCCTTACGCTATTGCAAAAATTGCCGGCATTAAATTGTGTGAAGCATACAACCGTCAATATGCCCGACAATATCGCTCAATTATGCCAACAAACCTTTATGGTGAAAATGATAACTTCCACCCAACTAACAGTCATGTTATTCCAGCATTGATCGCACGTTTTCATCAGGCTAAAGTGAGTAACGCTTCAACAATCAGTATTTGGGGCAGTGGCAATGCACAGCGAGAGTTTTTACACGTTAATGATTTAGCCGCTGCTGCTATTCATGTGATGGAATTACCAGAGCAAACCTATAATGCACACACTCAACCTACCGTAAGTCACCTTAATATTGGCACAGGAAAAGATTGCACTATAAAAGAGTTAGCGCAAACACTTGCGAGTATTATTGGTTATCAAGGTGAGATAGTTTTTGATCAGTCTAAACCTGATGGCACACCAAAAAAGTGCTTAAATGTATCGCGTATGCATGCATTGGGTTGGCAGCATAAAATTTCTCTTGAACAGGGTTTAGCAGATACTTATCAATGGTATTTGAATCAAGAAACCTTACGTCACAGCTAATCGTTTGAACGGGTTCATTTGGGTGTAACTATTTAACTCACTTAAGGACAACAACCTAGACCAAAACTAAGGTTTTTCATGTGAACTTATTACCAACAGCACTAAAACATAAGTTATTTTCATGGGTTGCTAGCAGCCCTACTTTACTTAATATTTATTACGGGCAACGCCAGAAGTTTAAAGGGCTATTAGTAAATTCATCAACAGATATTGTTATTGAGGGCTTTCCGCGTAGCGCTAATACTTTTGCGGTCATTGCTTTTAAACAAGCGCAAGTAAAAGAATACCAAGTAGCGCATCACTTACATGCTGAAGCACAGCTTAAGCTGGCCGTAAAATACAATACCCCCGCTATTGTTGTACTGCGTGAGCCAATATCGGCAATCAGCTCGTTACTAGTGCGTGATTCAAACTATAACGCTACTCAGGCTTTACAACGCTACATTGATTTTTATACCGTGGTTAAAGCGCTGAAAGCTCAGCTCGTTATTGCTGAGTTTAATGAAGTTACTCAAAATATGGGTGCTATTATTAAGCGCTGCAATACTCAGTTTTCTCGAAATTTTTTAAGCTTTGATCATACCAGTGCCAATACTCAAAATGTATTTGACGAAATAAAAGCAATTAATCAAAGAAAAGAACAAGGTAAACCATCAATGATAGCGATGCCAAACAAGGAAAAAGAACATCGCCAAATAGAATATTTATCTGAAATAAACAATCATCCACTATTCACAACAGCCAATAATTTATATATTTCATTGAAAAGCACTCCATAGCGACACAGCTAAAGCTATTGAGATAATGCAGAAAACAGTTAAACGCTATTAACTATTAATATGCAGTTCTATTAATATGCATTTTTATTAATAAACCCTTTGAATATTGTTAGCAATATAATTTTCAAATCAAATAATAATGACCAGCGATGAATATATTTTAAATCAAACTCAATACGCCTTTCCATTTTATCTAAAGTATCTGTTTCACCGCGCCAGCCATTAATTTGTGCCCAACCAGTAATACCTGGTTTTGCTTTATGACGCAGCATGTAGCCGTCAATGAGCTTACGATACTCTTCATTGTGCTGTACTGCGTGCGGCCTTGGGCCAACAATAGACATATTACCTTGTAATACGTTAATAAATTGCGGTAATTCATCAAGTGAAGTTCTTCGCAAGAAAGAACCAAGTGGCGTTATTCTGGCGTCAAAACGAGTGGCTTGAACCACATCATCAACTTTTTTATTAACCAAAGTCATCGAGCGGAATTTATAAATACAAATCTCTTTACCATCGAGACCATAACGCTTTTGTTTAAAAATAATAGGACCTTTAGAGGTAAGTTTTACGGCCAGTCCAATAAATAACATAGGCACAGAAATAATAGCGAGAATAATAGAAGCTAATACCAAGTCTTCAAGACGCTTTACAGCCCTATTAAAGCCATTGAAAGGCGAATCAAAAATACTTAATGTTTGCATGTTACCTACATTTTGCCAGCGCGCATGCAATAAATTAAAAATGAAGAAGTCAGGAATAATATGAACTGTCGCGGTGGTGTCACTACATTGGTTTAATATATCAGTAATACGCGCCTCTGCTTTCATTGGCATAGCAATGTAAACATGGCTAATTTCAGGGTTAGCTTTTACCAATGCAACCCCTTCAGCAACAGTGCCTTTAACCTCGTAACCTTCCATATCAGGTAAGCGTTCTGCCGGCCTATCCTCATAAAAACCATATAGTTTTAAGCCATGTTGTGGGTTTTGGTTAATTTGAGCCGCAAGGTTTAAGCCTGTTGGGGTCGCACCAATAATAATGACTGATTTAGCATTTAGACCTGACTTACGAAAATGAACGAGTAATGCTCTAAATAGAACACGCCATGCACAAAGTCCGAATAAAGTTGCAACTAACCAAATCCCCATAGCGACACGAGAATAGTTAGCGCCTGTTTTAGTAAAGTAAGCCAGTATCATTAAAACAAGGCAACAACTAACCCATACTAAAGAGGTATAACTCAATAAAGCAAAAGTGGTTGATGTACGCCAAGAACGGTACAGTTCAAACGTCTGAGATAAAAATAAAAAGCAGCTTAAGCTAATTAATAACACCAAGTAATAATGGGTGTCTAATTCAACACCATAACTATAAGTGGCAATAAAAAACACCATACTAATGAGTAATAAATCAACAATACGATAGAACGTTGAAAAACTACTTTGAATACTACTTATTAGACCACTAGACATTTGAAATACTTATTCCTTAACTATTACTAACCGCAGTTTAACGCCTAACAACAATTACACAACGAAAATGCTTGAATTAATAAAGATAAACTAACAATAAATATCATATGCAACTATACCTATAGCTGTATATGTTATTTATTGTTATTATTGAGTTAACATAAAAATAATAATCAGAGCTTTCAAGGTATATTTCATGGATATTGCTAAAATCATTTTACTTTTAGGGATTGCTTTTCCCCTATCATCTTACGGTTCGTCTTATAACATAGACAGTGAACGTAATGATCAAGCGATTCCTGTTGGTGGCTTTTTATTAACCCCCCTAGTGAAATTTAAACAAGGTTACGATGATAACGTTACCAGTGCTAAAGTAGACCCTATTAGCTCATGGATCACTATTTTTCAGCCAAGCTTAAAGGCAACCACTGAATTTGGTGAGTTTGGTAAGCACAATTTTGAAATGGACTGGGTATTTACCCACGGTGCTTATCATGCCAGTCGCGAAGATAGCTATAACGACCATGATGTTTCAGGAAAACTCAATTATGAATTGGCTGAAAAACACCGTTTAATGGCTCAGGGTGGTTATATTCAAGCCCATGAAGAGCGTGGTAGTCGCTTCTCACTTGGTGCTGGAACACAACTAGCTGAGCCTGATACTTATGAACAACTGTACGGCGGTGTTCAATACACTTATGGCGCGCCAACCGCTGATGCAAGAGTAGAGTTAGAGCTTGGTTATTTAGGTAATGACTATGACAGTCGCTTTATTGATATCCCAAACAGCACTCCTTTTGATACTACAGCAGCTCGTGATCGTAATACCATAAAATACGGTGGTACCGCTTATTATAAAATTGGCGCAGCAACAGACCTTACCTTTGAATTATGGAATAGTGATATTTCTTATGACTACACTCCTCGACCAGAAGACTTACTAGATAGTACTGAAAATCGCATTATGGTTGGTGCCAAATGGGAAGCGACAGCATTAACAACAGGTTTTGCTAAAATAGGTTACATTAAAAAAGACTTTGATCTTGAAACACGTAATACCTTCGACACCCCTGTGTGGGAAGTTGAAGTATTATGGGAGCCTAAAACCTATTCAAAAGTAAAATTTACTACCGGACAAACGGCTGATGAAACCAATGGCGAAGGCTTTTTCTTTAGCGATACCATAAGCCCAGTAAAAGCAAATGTTGTAGAGAACACCCAATACGCTGTGGAGTGGACTCATCAATGGCTTGAACGTTTAACAAGTAAGTTAGGTTACGCAATTAGCCAAGATGAATATTTTGGCACCGACAATAATACTGAATATAAAGTACGTAAAGATGATAATACTGCGATAACAGCAGCCCTATTTTATGATATGAACTATTGGCTAAGCTTTTCATTAGACTATCGTTATACCGAGCGCGATAGTACTCGAGATAACTTTGTTTATGATAGACAGTTTATTAACTTAGGTGCCCGTATAGCTCTGTTTTAAGGTATTTCATCATAATGAAAACAACAACAGTTAACACGCTTGTTCAGTATATTATTTGGCTATGCTTAATTGTCTTTAGCTTTTCATCGATAGTCCATGCTAACGACAATTATAAACTAGGCTCTGGTGATACCATAAAAATAACCGTGTTTGGTCAAGAAGATCTATCTATTGAGGTACTCTTGAATGATAGCGGTAAAGTGGATTACCCATTTTTAGGGCAATTACAAGCAACGGGAAAAACCCTGACACAATTTCAACAGCAAATTCATACAGGATTAAAAGGCGATTATTTAATAAACCCTAACGTTTCTGTGAGTATTGTTGAGTACAGACCTTTTTTTATTGACGGTGAAGTTAATAAACCTGGCGGCTACCCTTTTCAACCGGGGCTAAGTGTAAACAAAGCGGCAGCATTAGCCGGTGGTTATACCGAAAGAGCATCTTTAACTAAAATATTTATCATTCGCAGTAATGATCCTGAGCAAAAATCGGTTAATGTGCATGCAAACACTTCTGTTATGCCTGGCGATATAATCACTGTCAAACAAAGTTACTTCTAAGAGTGCCGTTATAATGAACTTCCCTGCCCAAACGAATACGGTTACCGCAAATGATGACACGATAGACTTACAAAACTTTTTTCAGGTTATCTTGCGTTTCAAGTGGCGAATTCTGTCACTCGCTTTTATTGTGACATTACTCGCTACCGTCATTGTTTTTTCTCTGACACCTAAATACTTTGCTAAGGCGACATTACTGATTGAAGCAGAGCAAGCCAATGTAGTTTCCATTGAAGAAGTTTATGGTATTAATAGTAACTCTCAAGAATATTTTGTTACCCAACTAGAAATACTTAAATCAAAACATATTTCTGCGCGAGTAATTAAACGCCTTAACTTAGTTAATCATCCTGAATTTGATCCCGACCAACAAGCAAAAAAGTTTAACCTTGTTAGTTTTATCAAAGAAAAACTGCCTTTTTTACCCCAATCTGTTGAAGATATATCAGAAAAGCAACAAGCTTATATTAGAGAGCAAAAAGTACTTACTGAGTTTATGTCTCGGTTATCAATAGGCTTAATCAAAAAAACTCAACTAATTACTATTAGCTTTGAGTCTGAATCACCAGAGCTCGCTGCAGAAGTAGTGAATACCGTGGCGGAAGTCTATATAGATAACCATTTAGAGTCTAAGTTAGCAATGACCGAAAAAGCATCTAGTTGGTTAAATGAACGCCTAAGTGCGCTAAAAACAAAGTTGGACGACTCTGAAAACTACTTACAAGCTTATCAAAACCAAGAACAATTAGTTGATATTGATGGCGTTAAAGGTATCGAAGCTAAAGAGCTCCAAGAGCTAAATAGTTTATTATCTACAGCGAGCCAATTACGTAAAAAAAATGAGAATATATATAAGCTAGTACAAGATAAAAAAAGCGATCCTCGCTCATTAATTTCTGTACCCGAAGTACTAAACCACAAATTAATTCAAAGCGTTAATGAAGCAGCACAAAAATCAAAAACCAAGGTATATGAACTGCAAGGCACTTATGGGCCTAAACATCCGGTTATGATAGCTGCACAGTCAGAACTACGCTCTGTTAATGATAACTTAGTTCAACAAGTTGAGTTGTTGGTTTCAGGCATTACCAACGAGTATCTTTCAGCAAAAGCTAATGAAGAAGCTCTTCAAGCGGCAATAAAGGCGAAAGGGCAACGTTTCAGAGAGCTATCAACACTTGATACCAAACAAAAAGAGCTAAAGCGTGAAGTTGAAACTAATGAACAACTTTACAATGCATTTTTTACTCGCTTAAAAGAAACAAAAGAAGTCGGTGAATTTCAGTCGGCAAATGCTCGACTAACCGATCCTGCTCAACCGCCACTATTGCCTGCAAAACCTAATAAAAAATTAATTATTATCATGACATTCATTTTAAGTTTAATTTTTGGTTTAGTTCTGGCCTTCTTATTTGAGTTTCTTAATGACGGTATTCGTAGCGTTGATGATATTGAAAACAAGCTAAAACAGCGCCTATTAGGTTTATTACCATTACAAAAAACACCCAGAAAGCAAGGTTTGGCATTACGTCATTTTTTCTCAAGTGAAGAGCATAGTTTTAGTGAAGCGGTAAGAACCATCCGAACCAGCCTCTTATTACTCAATATTGAGCATGACGCTAAAGTTATATCGGTTACATCATCAGTACCGGGAGAAGGTAAAACGACGGTCTCATTAAATCTGTCTTTTGCATTAGGGCAACTTGAACGAGTATTACTTATTGATGCCGATATGCGTAGACCTTCCGTCGCAAAAAACTTTGAATTACCTTCTTACCAAACCGGATTATCTAATATTATTGCTGGTACGCACAGTGTTGAAGAATGCCTAATTAAAGATACGCAATCAGGGGTTGATATCATTACAGCGGGTACTCTCCCACCAAACCCCCAAGAGCTTTTAGCCTCAAGTAACTTTGCTAACTTAATAAGCTCACTTAAAGGTAAGTACGATCGTATTGTTATTGACACGCCACCAACACAAGCGGTAAGCGATGCAATTTTAGTTGCTCAGCATAGTCAATCTCTTGTTTATGTGGTTAAAGCTGATCATACACGTGAAAAAATGATCCAGTCAGGTCTGGGTAGATTACTGAGTGCAGGTGTACGTATTGATGGTATTGTTTTAAATCAAGTTGATTTAAAACAAGCAGCCAAGTATGGCGAGTATACCGGTTATTACGACCAGTATGGCTATAATGCGCAAGTGGCTAGTGATAATACTATTGCCACCAGTAAACCTGAAACATCTCACTCATGATAGATTTACATTGCCACATTTTGGCAGGGATTGACGATGGCGCTCAGCATATTGATGAAAGCATTGCGTTACTTCACGCCGCTATTAACGATGGCATTACTCATGCGGTATGTACACCTCATATTCAATTCGGCCGCTTCGACAACACTATCAACACTATTGAACAAGTATTTAATCAATTACAACAGCAAGTGCACGCTGAGGCGTTGGCAATAAAAATAGCCTTTGCAGCTGAAGTACGTATATGTCCTGAAATAATGCTGTTAGCTAAACAAAATAAATTACCTTTTATTGGTCAATGGCAAGGTAAAAATGTGCTATTGCTTGAGCTTCCCCACAGCCATATTCCTGCAGGTACAGAGCAGTTAATTAAGTGGCTTAATAACAATAATATTATCCCGATGATTGCTCACCCAGAGCGTAATAGAGATATTATTGCCGATATAACAAAGCTTTCACGTATTCCTACCTCAAGCTGTTTATATCAAATTACCGCAGCCTCTTTATGTGGAGACTTTGGAGAAGCACCTCAAAAAATAGCTGAGCAGTTACTTAGAGAAGACAAGGTGACTATTATTGCAACCGATACTCATAATCTTAAGCGTCGTCCACCTAAGCTAACAGCCGCTAAGCTTATTGCAGAGCAACTTATTGGCGCTGAAGTTGCTCAACGACTTGTTTACGATACCCCTAAGCTTATTAGTGAAAGTAAGTTTAATTAATCTGCGTTACCAATGAGCCTTTAATGACGTCATTACAAAAAACACTACTTACCCTACTCTTTTTTGTATTGCTTTACCTAGCGGCTCAAGCAGTAACTATGCTTAATGCTAATTTGCATTATTATAAAGCTTTTCAACTCAAAGAGCTTTGGCTAAAGAATCAAGCACTCTCCGATAAATCACAATATCTAACAGCCATTAACGCTATTAATAACGCCAATAATAAACACCCAAACAACCCACACTACCTTGTCACTCAAGGGTTAATTCTTGAGTGGGGCGGAATTAGCTCTATATTTTCGCCCTCTGAGCAAAAAAGTAATTTGGTTGAAGCAAAAAAGTATTACTTAAAATCGCTTGAATTACGCCCTACTTGGCCAGTAACTTGGGCTACGCTAGCTATCTTGAAGTGGCGTTTGAATGAAATTGATCAAGAGCTGATTAATTATTTACATCAGGCAGATAAATACGGTAGTAATATTATTGAAGTGCACCAGGCTTGGGTTGATATTGGTTTTTATCTTTATCAAAATAAAAGCCCCTACACGGCGCAAATAATGTCGGGATTACGTCGTCATTTACAACTAATGCTACAAGATAAACAGCCTTGGGTCAGACGTTCAGCGATAAATATTATTAAACGTCACCATAAAGAAGCTTTAGTTTGTAAGTGGCTACTTACATACAGTTTTGATACTAGTGAGCAGCAACGAGCTATTTGTCAGTAAGATAGCAAGGTGGCTTTACTAAAGTAACCTCAACTGTAACTATTAGTAATAATGACTATTACCAAGCAGGTAAACTATCAGTCTTTCCAGCGCTCTTTTATTTTCATTATTTTAGGTAACTGTTGTTCAAAGCAGTCAACTAACTCAGGATCAAAGTGTTTCTCTTTTTGGCTATGAATAAACGCCATTGCCTTTTCAACCGACCAAGCATCCTTATAAGGGCGAACACTGGTTAAGGCGTCAAATACGTCTGCTAGAGCAACAATTCTCCCTTCAATAGGGATTTCTTCGCCTTTGAGCTGGTTAGGGTAGCCTGAGCCGTCCCACTTCTCATGATGTGTTAAAGAGACTAACTTAGCTAACGCAATTAAGTCTGAATCCGACTCACCTAAAATTTCAGCACCTATTTCAGGGTGTTGTTTCATTATCGCAAATTCTTCATCGGTAAGCTTGCCAGGTTTAAGCATAATGCTATCGGGGATACCTATTTTACCAATATCATGCATTGGCGCAGCATTAAATAAGTTCTCTGCCTCTGCTTGAGAAAAGCCATGTGCTAGTGCAACTACCCGAGAGTAATGACTCATACGCATAACGTGCATGCCTGTTTCGTTATCTTTATATTCAGATGCCCTCCCAAGTCGTTGTATAACCTGTAAACGGGTACGCCTAAGCTCTTCAGCATCCACTAAGGATAAGTGCGTTTTAACTCGTGCTTTAACTACGGCAGGTGAGATAGGTTTAGAAATATAGTCTACCGCTCCGAGGGTCAGCCCTTTTGCTTCATCATCGGAATCATTTAGTGCGGTAACAAAAATAATAGGAATCACTTTAAATTTAGGGTGTTTTTTGAGGTATTCACACACCTCATAGCCTGTCATTTCAGGCATCATGACATCAAGCAATATTAAATCTGGTCGCTCTTTTTCAATCAAACGTATAGCTTCTTGGCCACTTTTAGCAAATGTTAATTTATAGGTATCATTTAAAACTTGATTAAGGATACGCAAATTAGTTGGCTCGTCGTCAACAATTAAAACGCTTTGTTTATTTTCTAGCATAATAGATTACTCAACTTACTTATTTACTTGTTCAGCTTGTAACTGAGCAATTAATACGATTATTAACTCAGTGGCCTGTGAAAACTCAAAATCGTTACAAGCATTAACTATAGCGTTAATTTCGTTAGGCCGTAATGGCGCTAATGATTGCAACTTGTCTAGCAACTCATCATCAAATTCATTATTACTTACAGACTGTTCAAGTTGCCCTAAAATGTCAATGGCATCTGTGACGCTACTTTGGCTACTAGTTTCAGCCTCACTAGCCTCTTCTTCACCGTCACTCATTTTACTGACACAGTTTTTGATACAGCAAAACTCGGCTTCAATATTTTCTATAATTAACTGACACTTAGTTAATTTCAGAGCACCCTCTTCTTTACATGAACCTTCTAGTTCATCTAACATTTTCATTAAGCGGTTTAACGCTAGGTTACCTGCACTACCTTTAAATTTATGCGCTAATTGCCCTAGCTCTTTTGCTTTACTCTGCTCAAATAGCTGTTTAAATAGGGGGAGTTCAACTTCAGAGTGCTTAATGAAACGATCAATTTCAACATAAAGGTTCGTTTTAGAGCCCCACAATTTAGCCCCTTTATCGATATCTATTTTTAATGTTGATTTATCAACATTTTTTACTTCATCAACTACTGTATGTTCAAGCTTTAATACACTCGCTATTTCTGCGTTAAGGTGATCCATATCAATAGGTTTATTGGCAAACCCATCCATACCCGCCTGCTCAGCTGAAAGCCTATCTTGCGGTAATACACTGGCGGTTAAGGCAATAATAGGTACTCTTTTTAACTCATGATCACGTTCATATTTTCTACGTTGTTTAGCGGCGGTCAAGCCATCCATCACCGGCATCTGAATATCCATTAACACCACATCAACAGGGTTATTTTGTATTTGTAACAGTGCTTGCTCCCCGTCCCTCGCTTCAGATATTTTATGTCCATTGCGTTTTAGCAAAAGTGTTAATAAATCAATATTCTGATCAATATCATCCACGACTAATATATGTAACTTAGGCAATGCTTGTTGATTTTTCTCAGTTGTTACTTTTCTTGAGTACTCGATAGGAGTTAAAGGAATAATAAAGCTAAATTCCGAGCCTACGCCCTCGGTACTTTTTGCAAAAATTTCACCTTGCATCAGTTCAACTAATTGCTTACTGATAGTTGTTCCAAGCCCTGTCCCGCCAAAACGACGACTCATCGACTCATCAGCTTGTGAGAATGCATCAAATATCGTTGCTAATTGCGACGCAGTAATACCAATGCCAGTGTCTTTTATCGTAAACTGAATTGCCGGCTTAGCTACTGTGGTTGATTCAACTGAAGTGATTTCAATGGTAATTTTTCCTTGCTCTGTAAACTTAATAGCATTACCTAACAGGTTTGTTAACACTTGCCTAATTCTATCGGGCGCACCATTAAAATAACCTTGTGCAGCAGTATGAATATTAAGATCGAGCGTCAAACCTTTATTTTGAGCTTGTAGCCATAAAGTAGAAACCACAGCATCAACTTCTTCCACAAGCGAAAAGTCTCTATATTCAAGCTGAAACTTCCCTTTTTCTAGCTTTGCACTGTCTAAAACATCGTTAAGAATATGCAATAGCGATTTTGCCGATTGATTAATAATGTTCAAATGTTTACGCTGATTAGGCTTTAGCTCTTCATCAAGTAAAATATCACTAAAACCAATAACCGCATTCATCGGGATACGGATTTCGTGACTCATATTAGCTAAGAAAGCTGACCGGGTCTCCGCTGCTCTTTCTGCCTTATCTTTGGCAGCAAGCACCTCAGACTCCATTTGTTTTCGGTCACTAATATCCATGATAAAACCATCAAGATAATAATCTTCACAACCTTCTTTTTTAAGCGCTCGCCCGTGCCCTAAAACCCACTTTACCTTGCCATAACGATCAATAAATCGAAATTCCATCTTAAAACCATCTGGGTTACGCAAATCCGTTGCTTCAATAAGACTAAAATCATCAGGGTGAACAAAGTCAGCTAAACTACGCTTAGGATCTGGCAGTAAAAAGTCGCTCGCGGGGTAACCAATAATATTTTCAACTTCATCATTTATATAAATATTAGGCCAACCTGTAGTGTCTATGCAGCGATAAGCAATACCTGGAATATTAGTTAGTAAAGAGCGGATCCTTGCTTCATTGTTACGCAGTGCTGCTTCCATTCTAAGGCGCTCACGTAAGTCCGAAATAAAGGCGACAAACATTTGCTGATCATTTAATTCAACACAACCAATTTCAAGTTGTACGGGGATTTTTTCTCCGTGGTTGGTCACCGCCTCAATTTCACGGCCCCTTACGGTAATTTCAGCAATATAAGCTTGCAAGTCTGCTTTCGTAAATTTAGTATCGTGAGGCTGAAAAGGCTCAGGAACAACTCGATTAATATTATTATTAGTTAAATCCTCCTCTTCCCAACCTAGCATTCTCGTTACAGCGGTATTAATGCCAATAATATTACCTACTTCATCAATAGTGATAATGCCATCAACTGTGGTATCCATAATCGCACTCAAACGCTTTTCATTTTGAGTAGCGGCAGCTGAAATATCCTTATGTCTAAAAACTAAGTTAACAGCAACAACCAAACCAATAATAACAACCGTAATTACCGTAATACCCAAAGCAAGGTAAAACGAAATATCATTAGTTTGCTTTGATAGCTCGACTCCTGGTGGCAAAACAAAACGTGCAGCGGCCATTCCGGTATAATGCATTCCTGAAATTGCAGAGCCCATCACACAGCTCGATATAAAAGTTTTAATTCGATAACTCAGACGAATATTGCCAATAGTATTGAGCGCAAATCGTATCCATAAAGACAAAATAGCGAGTATTACAGCAACAATAATTGAAATGCTAAACATCCATAAATCATAACGCAGTAGCGGTGCCATTTGCATTGCAGCCATACCCACATAGTGCATAGTTCCGATACCGGCCCCAACGAGTACACCACCAAGAATTAATTGAGTGATTTTTATTTTTTCTCGAGTAATTAAGCTTAACGCGACCCAAGAAGCAATAATCGCGGGCAACATAGAGATAATTGTAATATCAACTTGATAAGAAATTTTAGTGCATAACTCTAACGCCAACATGCCAATAAAGTGCATTGACCAAACACCGCCCCCAAGCGCAAAACTGCCAACCAATAATGAAGCATGTTTACGACGGTTTGATGAACTAACTGCAGCTTGTGATGCAACTTGAAAGCCCATAAAAGAGGCAAATATAGCAATAGAAACAGATAAAGCGACTAACCACGGATCATGTTCAGCGACTGCCAGCAAACTTTCGCTGCTATAGTCAAAAATTTCTGAGAGTTGATTTTGCATAAGAGGTTCCCATACTTCGAGAATAGAATTTAAAGGCAATACGCTAAAGCCATTGCTTTATCGTAATATAAAAAGCACAGTCACTTATAGAGAGCACACTTGAGGATCTATATCGGCCTGTTAGCAGTATACTTAACAACAATATTAATGAAAATATTTCCTAGTAATAGTTTAAAAGCCGTTAGGGTGCTAAAAGCTTTAACACCAATAAAAACAGAGCTTTTCACCTATATTAAGGCGCCTCTATACACTGTAGTTCGGCTTCATTATAACCCCAAGAAATTAGTGCTTCTCCTTGATGCCCCCAAAAAGACTCATTACGTCCCTGGTATTTACTGCCACTAGCTGAGCGCTGAATGTGCATAAGCGATGTGCTATCGCCGCGCTCTGCAATTAAAGTTGGCGGGCTAGTATCAAAGAATGTAACTACCACTTCATTCGCAGGGTTCGCACCACACATATACTTAACAGGGTCACTAGAGGGTACCAACCTATATTTAGCTTGTAACTCTGCGGTACGGCGAACGTATTCGGTTTCAATACATTCTCGCTGATTATTACTTTTCCAGCACTCATTACGGTCTTTTATCCAACCTCGCTGCTCTGCTTGTAACAGTGGTGGGTGCTCATTGTGGCTTTTCTTTTTGGCGGCAGTGTAAATAGCTGCTAATTTCACATCAAGCTCTTTTAATTTATCGTCTTGGCAAATCATTTTTTCTACACCAGAGAGCTTACTAGACTCACAAGAAAAAGAAGGTTCAAGTCGCTTGGGTTCACTGTCAGCACTATCATTTTTCAAGCGTTCATCTATATATTCACACCAAGCCATGCTATCTCGTTGTGGAATATTAGCCATGCCTCGGATGTTCAATTTAAACTCTACAACTGACTTCCATTCATCAGATCCAACATCAGGGCCATGCCCATGATTATCACCTGTTGTTAAGTGTTCGTCGACCATCTGTTGCCAAGCAGATGAGCACAACTTAAGTGGATTTTTTGTATCACTCGCAGTGGTTACACTTAAGGCAACTAAGGCACTTACAATAATAAACGCCATGAACATTCTCTTCATGCTTAGCCCTTCATATTATTAAACTTGAAAATAAATCGAACTGCTTATCAGTCCTAACGACATACTATGTTAACTCACTATAGCTAACGAGTTAAAATATGCACCTTGATAAAGTAAAAAGAAAAGCTCAAATAAAACCACTGAGATTTCAGTGTCCAGCATCGACGCTACGCTAAAGTTATCTTATTAACTTCCCGAGTAAAGTAAAGCGTAAAGTAAAGAATAAAGGGTGGATTTTAGGCATAAAAAAACCGACATAATGTCGGTTGTTTCTGTTACAGCTTAATATTATTAAGAGTGGTACCAGCGGTCGGACTCGAACCGACACGTCTTGCGACAGGGGATTTTGAATCCCCCATGTATACCAATTTCATCACGCTGGCACTGCTTTCTATAACATCAAAATTTATGCTTTATAGCAAAGGTTTTGCATCCTACAGCATTATAAATATCAACAAATTGATAAAGATAAGTACTTACACTTCACACTGTTGTTGAAGTGTTTGGCATTATACGAAAAAACACTTAGTTAGCAACTACTTTTTAAGTTAAACGGGTTAACTGCTGTTTATTTCTTCGTCCGGTTTAGCGGCAGTATTATTTCGTCGTCTCGGTGGTATGCGCTTTAATAAAAATAGCTACAGCATTAGCAACTTGTTTCTTGATTTCTTCATCGGTTGCTAATGTATCTGGTAATAGTAAACTGCGGGTATATAGCGGCCCCTCTGACATTTTCAATAACACTTGCGCTGATGTATGAGCATCAACCACTTTTAATATACCTTGTTCAGTTAACTCTTCTAAGTACTGCGCTAATGGTAGTACAGCTTTCATAGGTCCTCTGTCGAAAATCATTTCGCCAAACTCAGGGGATTTCACCACTTGTTGTACAACAAGTCTAAACAACGATATTAACGTTTTCGACAACATTCCCTGAGCAAATCTAAAGCAAACATCGTTAAGGGCTGCTTCTGCTGATAACTCCCGATTAATACTCGTTAGCATTTCAGTTTGTTTGATTAACTGTCGGTTAATTACCGCCACTAATAAACCGTGTTTGTTGCCAAATTCATTATATATTGAGCGACGTGACCCACCTACCTCATTAATGATCATCTCTAATGAGGTTTCATCAAACCCTCGAGTAAAAAATAGATGCTGGGCAGCATCAAGTAACAGCGTACCTCGAGCGCTTAACGGCTGATTATCGTAATTCACTAAAGCTCCTTTTATTCGATGTATTTATCATATGCAAAATACGTAAATAATATTTTATTGACTTTGGTACTCCATAGTACCAGAATAATACGGTACTGAGCAGTACCAACTTACAATAATTTCACCATATTTTACTTTATAACTATGCACTACACTGTTAATAAATTGGTGTATAAAGGAATAATTATGCGCACCTTATCTTTACTTGTAATAACCTTATTAATTGGTGGTTGCAATGAAAAAACAACAACCAATAATACGGCTGTTCGCCCTATTGCCTGGACCGAAGTAACTTTATCAACGCTAGAGCAAGTTCGAGTTTTATCAGGAATTGTTGCTCCCGTTGAAGCGACTAAACTTAGTTTTGAAGTCAGTGGTAAAATTGAAGGTATTAGTGTTAATTTAGGGGATGAAGTCACTAAAGGGCAAACCTTAGCCTTTCTGAATAAGCGTAGCTTTACTTTAGAGCAACAATCGGCCCAAGCTAAGTATGAGCAAGCAAAAGTCAGCTTGGCTGATTCGAAAAGCACTTATGCACGCTATCAACAACTACTTAAGCAAGGTGTAGTTTCACAATCAGGCTTTGATAACGCTAAAGCGACATTTGAAAACAACAAAAGTGCTGTAGATGTTGCGAAAGCACAACTTGATATTACCACCAAAAACTTACAAGACAGTATCTTAATTGCGCCTTATGACGCCATCATTACTCGACGTTTATTTGAACCATCACAGCAAATCACCTCAGGACAATCTGTTTTCGAAATTGAAGGTAAACATGGCTTAGAAATTCAAATTATGGTGCCTGAAACATTAATTCAAGAGTTAACCCGAGATGCCATTATACCAATAAAATTCCCGGTATTACCTCAAGTTAAAATCTCTGGTCGTATTAGTGAAATAGGAACTCGTGCTGAGTCGGCTAATGCCTTCCCGGTGACGGTGGTTCTGCAAGGTGAAAATCCCTTACTACGTGCAGGTATGAGTGCAGAAGTCGAGTTTATGTTTGCTGGAAAAGGGCGAACCGGTCACCAAGGGCCTTCCATTAGAATTCCCCTCACTGCCATCAAGGCAGGTTTAGCACAAAAAACCTATGTTTATGTGTTTAACTCTCGTGAAAAAATAGTAGAACAACGCGAAATAAAAACCGAAAACATTTTAAACAACCAAGTTTATATCTCTGCGGGTTTACAGCCTGGTGACATTATTGCTACCGCAGGTGTAGCTTTTCTTAGAGATGGTCAACAAGTCAGTTTACTGAGTACTCAACATCAATTATTCAACTAAATAACTCAACACGACTTTAGCCAGCGAGCTTGCAAGGACCCAAAATGAATATCACCCAAACCGCTTTTACCTTTCGCAAAAGCGTATTTTTATTACTGGCGGTAATGTTACTTAATGGCATTTTTGCCTACTTCACCTTACCTGCGCAAGAAGATCCTAATATCACCATTCGTGAAGCTATTATCAGTACTTCCTTTCCCGGCATGTCACCAACAAGGGTAGAACAGTTAATTACAAAAAAACTTGAGGAAGAAATACGAAAAGTCGCTGAAGTCGAAGAAATCAGCTCCACCTCAACTATTGGTTTGTCTATTGTTCACGTTAAAATTTATGATCGCTACTTTAATCTTGATGATATTTGGCAAAACGTGCGCAATAAAGTCACCGCGGCTCATAAAAGAATGCCTAATGGTACTTATGAGCCTTTTGTAAATGATGAATTTGGTGATGTTTCCGTAATTACTTTAGCCTTAACCGCCGATGGTTTTGGTATGAGCCAAATGTACGATATAGCTCAGCATATAAGAGATACATTATATGGTGTTGAGGGAACTAAAAAAATTGAAATACTCGGCCAACAAGCTGAGCGTATATTTCTCGAAGTATCAAACGCTAAATTAGCGCAATTGGGGATATCTCCCGATGCTTTGGTCAAAGAGCTACAAAATCAAAATATTATTAGCTCTGGTGGGCAAATAGATACCGGCCCCATTAGCTTTATTGTTGAACCGTCAGGTAATTTTAATAGTGCTGTAGATATTGCAAATACCTATATTAATATTCCTAACAGTGAAAGCTTTATCGCCTTAAAGGATGTCGTGACACTCAAACGTGACTTTATCGATCCCCCCGATAAACTTGCTTATTATAATGGTGAGCCAGCTATATTTTTTGCCATTTCAATGTTGCCCGAATATAACTTGCTCAGCTATGCGCCGCAAGTTATGGAGAAGGTTAAAGCCATTCAAACAACACTACCGATTGGCTACCAAATTAACACCGCAACTTACCAGGCTGAGCAAGTAGAAAAAACCATTTCGGGTGTGTCGGTTAACGTATTACAAACCTTAGCAATTGTCTTAGTGGTTGTTGTGCTATTTCTCGGTATTAGAACGGGTTTAGTGGTAGGTGCTATCGTCCCTTTTGTGATGTTAATTACCTTAACCGTTATGTTCTTCTCAGGGATGAAGTTAGAGCGAATGAGCTTAGCTACCTTAATCATTTCATTAGGGTTATTGGTTGATAATGGCATAGTTATCGCTGAAGATTTTAAGCGAAGACTAGAAGAAGGTGTTGATCGTTATAATGCCATGTTACAAGGTAGTAAAGAGTTAGCAATTCCGTTACTAAGCTCGTCTGTCACTACTGTGCTCTTCTTTTTACCGTTAATGCTTGCCGAGCATGTTGCTGGCGAATATACCCGTTCAATTTCCTTAGTGATTTTAATTACCTTATTAACCAGCTGGATATTAGCTTTATGTGTTACGCCGATATTATGCTATTTCTTTATTAAAATCCCAGTACCTTCTGGGCAGCCTCAACAATCAAGCAGTATTAATGTTAGTAAGCTTTACCGTTATTATGAGGCTTTTTTACATCAAATATTAAAGCGTAAAGCACTGTTTATGAGTGCAATGGTTGCACTGTTTATTGCTGCTGTATTATCGATGAGCATGGTTGCTAAACAGTTCTTTCCTGACTCAGATCGCACTCAAATTATTATTAATATTGACTTACCCAATGGGACTTCCTCTAAAGAAACCAATCGTCAAATGCAGGAAATATTTACTTGGCTGAAAAATAAAGATGATTTCGGTTATATTGAAAACTTTTCTGGCTATGTTGGTTTTAGTGGTCCCCGTTTTGTAATGTCACTTAGTCCAGAAGATCCTGCAGAAAACAAAGGCTTTATTGTCCTCAATGTTAAAGAAGGTACAAACATTTCAGCCGAAATACTAAACCTTGACCAAGCAATAGAACATCAATTTCCTAATGTGTCTCCACGAGTTAATAAGATGTTTTTAGGACCTTCAGACTCCAATACCATTGCCATTCAAGTAAAAGGGCCTGATAAAGACGTTATTTATAAAAAAGCCCAAGAGGTTATGAATGTACTTCATAATACCCCTAATACTTTAGATATAAGAAATGATTGGGAAAATCTAATTGTTAAGGTTGATGTACAAATAGATCAACAACGTGCCAAACGCTCAGGTTTAACCTCGTCAGAAATTGCACAAGCGCTAGAAACCTATTTCTCAGGCACACAAATAACCCAGTATCGTGAAGGCGACGAAATAATTCCAGTAATATTAAGAGCAGAACAAGCCGAGCGAGAAAACTTAGATAGGCTACGCACACTAACTATTTACGCTAAAAAAACAGGCCATAGTATTCCTTTATTTCAAGTGGCTGAGTTAGCTCCTAATAATCAATTTGCCATTATTAAACACGAGGACTTATTTCGTACTATCACCATTCAAGCACGAAACACCACCATGGCAGCAGAAGATTTAAAACGTTTAATTGATAGTGATATTCAAGCGCTAAAAGTGGACTTACCCATTAATCATAATATTGAATATGATGGCGTAATCAAAGAATCAGCAGAAGCGCAAAAAGCCTTAAAAGCCAGCATGCCTGTTGTACTTGGACTTATCCTGATGATATTGGTGGCGCAATTTAATTCATTTAAACAAGCCGCTATTATCACCTTAACCATTCCATTAGCCTTTATTGGTGCTGTTGCTGGGTTACTGATAATGAATGCACCATTTGGTTTTATGGTAACGCTTGGGCTTTATAGCCTAGCGGGCATTATAATTAATAACGCTATTGTATTAATTGATCGAATTCAAATAGAAATACAGGCAGGAAAGCGTGAGTACCAAGCAGTTATTGATGCTTGTTTAACGCGCCTAAGACCTATAGCTATGACCACCATTACAACAATTATGGGCTTATTACCGCTTATTATTGGTAAAGACCCACTATTTTATGGCATGGCTAATGTTATCGCCTTTGGCTTAGGTATTGGTACCATATTAACCTTAGCTGTTGTGCCGGTACTATATTGCAGCGTTTATAAGCTACAACGCTAAGGCTTAATTTCTATAACGACTATGAAGAATAACAGCCACAAAAAAAGCGAGATACTTGTTTAAGTAGCTCGCTTTCGTTAGCCGAATTCAGGTTATTTAACCTTACCCGTTAATAGTTACTCGGCAAATGGCTTACGCTTTACGCGAATAAAAGATTTTCTATTCACATAAAGTAGTGCTAATGCTAACGCAAATACCCATAATGTTGCAGGAGTAGGTACTGGCGTTGGTGGTGTTGAACCTACCGGCGTAAATGGGTTGTAATTAATTTGCATATTACCTTCCCAAGACTTACCAATAACTTGCCCCCAAATTACCGATGGGTTTGCTTTAATATCAGCATTTGGCGCTAATACACTACCGTATAAGTCTGATGCTAAATTAACTTGGCTAGCATCACCAAAGTTATATAAAATATTATTAGTCATAGTGCTATCTTTATAGCCACCTTTACCAGCAAGGTGTGAGCTTGCCAATACGCCATTAATACTAAGGTTGCTTTGGCTAAAGTGAACACAGCCAACTTGCCCTTGGCTACATTGACCGCCTTGGTTATTAGATTTACCCGCTATATTATTTGGGTTGGTAATATTAAATAGTATCGTTGCATCGTCACTCACCCCTTCAACAAACCAATCTGTGTTTGCATTCAGTTGTTCTTGAGTTACGTTAAAAACATAAACGTTATCACTTGGTGTTGATGTTGGTGTTGGTGTAAATACTAAAGGTGCTCCAGCTCTATTGCCATCTCTTACCGCATCGCCATGAGTAGTTGCCGCCATTAAATCTGTTGATAATTTATTTAAATGGGCAAAAGCACTGTCAAAATCTACCGGTAAATCGTTTGCATTAACTTTATTTAAGTTACCAAGAATTCCACCACTGCTACCGTTATCAATAACATCGCCTGCGTGAACAATATCACCTAATTCTGATGGGTGGTTTTCATAAACATTTAAAAAACCTGAGCCGCCCCACTGATTATTACCTTTAACAATATCACCACCAACGACTAAGCTTGGGCCTTCTCCCATGCCTAAATAAGTGATCTCAGCACCTACATCGTAACCACCATTAACAATAAAATCACCGCCAACGGCAATACGCCCTTCAGTATCTGAAGACGTTACTTTAAAGTCATTTTTAATAAAGGCGTTATATTTGCTCGCATCGCCCAAATCAATGGCAACGGCAAAAGCAGATGTTGCAACAAAAAGCCCTAAAGCTAGTGTCATTGCTACGGTTAAAAACTTACGCATGTTATTCCTTTTACGTTATATTAAGTTATTTATTAAGCTGTGAATTAGATAAGCTAATTTCACTACTGCCTAATTCTCGCTCGGATGTGCTAAGCAGCTTAGGCAGCTGAAATTTTGTGCGATTATATACTAACCAATAGTAAAGTTCTAGCAAAAATGACAGCGGTGTCATTTTTTTTATAATGCCAAAAATACAGTTTACTCGTTAATTATTTTACCTGTACTTGCTAGCTTTTAATCTTCGTTAGTAACTCGTTAATTACAGAGCGTAATTTATGTTGAGGTAATAAACTAATCGCCTTTTGGTATGCCTGATATGCTTGTTCCTTACGCTCAAGTAATGTTAAAGCGTAAGCAAGATGATAATAAATTTCGCCGTTTTGGGCATCTCGAGCACTGGCTTCACGCAACAAGCCTAACCCCTGTTCAATATTGCCCGTTTGAACATAAAGCCAACCAAGAGTGTCGTTTATCGCCGCATTTAATGGCATCAACTCGTAAGCTTTTTGAGCGTGGTTAATCGCAACGGTTAACTCTACAGCCTTGGGCTGCTCTGAAGTAAGCTGAATAACTTCTTTTTCTACTTCTTGTAAATATTTTGCAAGGTGATAGTTAGCCAAATTGTTTAAAAAGGCAGGGTTAGTGTCTAAATTGGGGTAATTTTCTAAGGTAGTAATAGCCAATGCTAAATCACCCTGCATCTCAGCTAAGGTACTTAACTGGGCAACGGCCCATTTATCACTAGGGGTATGTTCTAACCAACTAACCAGTAAGGTGGTTAACTGTTCCGTTTTTTCTTGCTGACTGTATAGTTGTGCTAATAGTTGTAATTGCTCTCTGCGTTTCTCATCTTGATAAAGCTCTTCAACAATTAATGTTGCTTGTTCAAATTGCTCTTGATTGATAAGTACATTAACTTTTAATGATAACCAAGATCGACTATTTTCATTCTCTTGCAATGCCGAATCTATAATAGTTAATGCTTTTTTATACTGCTGTTGGGCAATGTAGAGCCGTGTCTGTAATAACGGAGGTATAGGGTCTTGCTCTAAGCTTTGAATACGAGCTATCGTTTTAGCCGCGGCATTAGCGTCCATCACATCAAGCTGCGCTCCAGCTAATACAATAAGTTTTTTCGGCTCTTCATATAATAAACCGTACAGTATATTAAGTGATTTTTGCGCTTGAGCTTGTTCGCCTAGCTGAGCTTGTATTCTACTTTTAGTGAGTAACAACGCTTCGTTTAACGGGTAACCTTGTTCAAGCTGAGTTAATAAAGGTAATGCTAAATCAGGCTGTTTAGTGGCAATATACAAGTTAAGTAACGCTCGCCCTGTTTGAAAATTATTGTTAGCTGCCAAAGGTGTTAATAGTTTAATCGCTAATGGAAAGCGTCCTTGTTTGACCGCTAAATCGGCATAAAGCTGAAGCGCTAACGCATTATTTGGGTTAATGGTTAATAATTGTTGGTAATAGCTTTCAACTTCAGTCAATTTTTTTTGTTGTAAATAAACACCAGCAAGTGACAATATTGCAGGAGAAAAATTAGCATCAAGTGCCAGTGCTTGCTCAAAAAAGTAAATAGCTTCTTCACTATTTTCACGTGTTTTAAGTGATAACTCCCCCGCAAGTTGTAATACTTCAACTTTATCAGGGTATTCATTTAATAAGGCTTGTGTTGTTTGTTGAGCTTGCTCGAACAAACCGGCTTGCAACTGCATAAAACCTAATACCGTTTTATTTTGTAAACTACTGTTGATTTTTTCATTAGTTGCACTGCCGTTAGTGTTAGTTTTACTTAGCTCAGCAAGGGCCGTTTCTTGCTGTTCATTCGCTAATAAGCTGGCAATATAATGTTCGCTAATACGCTTGTTATCTGGAAAATTCTTATTCGCTTTTTCCAATAACGTTAACTGTTGAGTTAACAAACCCGCTTGACGATAAATTTCACTCGCTAATACATACAGCTCAACATCATTACTATTTTTTGCTAATGCTTTTTCAATGTGAACTTGCGCTTTTTCAATGTCTTGTTCTCTTAGCGCTAGAATGGCTAAATAACGGCGAGCACTTGAGTTTTCACCATATAAGTCAAGGTAACGCACAAACTGTTTCTTAGCTGAGTGGCTGTTTTGATTAATGAAATCTACCGTTGCTGACAGTAATAAAACGTCTTGATCGTCTTTATGTCTATTATCTACACCCGATAGTTGCTGCTTAACCTCTGATAAAATGATGCGAG
This sequence comes from Colwellia asteriadis, assembly GCF_039523295.1. NCBI lineage: Bacteria > Pseudomonadati > Pseudomonadota > Gammaproteobacteria > Alteromonadales > Colwelliaceae > Colwellia > Colwellia asteriadis. The sequence goes on from NZ_BAAAFA010000001.1 coordinate 111,193, forward strand.
CTTGTTTAGTATTACCTTGCTGAGCAACAATAGAAGAATGCAATAATTTAGCATAAGGGTCATAAGGAGAACTTTCGCGTAACTTCAATGTTATCGCTAACGCTAACGCCAATTCATTTTGTGCTAAATATAAACCCGCTTGTGAAAATAATGCTTGTTTGTTGTGTTCATCAAGTGAAAGTACTAAAGAAATAAACTGTTGAGCTTGCTGATATTTATTAAGTTTTTTATAAAGTTCAGCATTAAGTAGTAAAGCTGGAATATAAGTGTCGTCAATCAGTAAGGCTTTATTTAATGACTGTTGGGCGTTATCGGTATTTTCATTGCGGTACCACAAATCAGCTAAAGCGGTGTGATATTGTGCGCTATTTTCCTGCATGTTAATCGCTTGCTGATAAGCGCTTAATGCCAGGTCATACTTTAATAAGGCTTTATAAGCATTACCTTGAAAGTAATAATATTGCGCATCAGTATTTAAATGTTTTTGCGCTGTTAATAAGGCTAACGCCTCTTCATTTTTATCGAGTAATAATTTTACCTCAACCAACGACATGGTAACCGCATAAGAGTCGGCATGAAGAATTTTAGCTTGTTCAAACTCTTTTTCTGCCGACTTTAAGTTACCCGTTTTTAGTAATATATTACCGAGTAATAAACGTGCAGGTAAGTAGTCTAAATCTTGCTGTAAGCTATTTTTTACCGCAATTTCAGCTTCAGCTAGTTTATCTTCATTTAATAACTGTAAGGCATGTTCGTAGTGTTTTACAGCCTCGGTTGCCAATGCTGTACAAGAAAGGGTTAATAAAGCCGAAAAGAGTAAAAAACGCATTAATTTATATCCATTAAAAAATCACAATATCGAAAACAGTCAGCACACTTAATCACCTTTGAGTAAACACTAACCAACCTGAGATCGGCTTAACAAAGTATGTCTTGTAACCACTGTTTAGCTTCTTCGTCTGAGGTAAAAAATTTAAAATTCAACCCCGCTTGCTCATAAGCTTTTGTACATAAACTTTTGGTCGAGTTAGGCACATCACTACCTGCTAAGTTTATGGCAACCGCTTTAGTGTTACCTTTTTTTAAAAAGGCAACATGATAATCTAAAGCCTCGGCAACACTTATTGCTTCCCCCAGGGGAACTAACAGTACGGCATAGTTATTAAAATCAACCAATGTCACTGCTGCTATTAGATCTTGATGTAATAGGTGAAAGTATTCAATATTCCACGGACCAACACTACGAATAGTAATGATATTATTTTCAACAGTAATCTCTTTCGCGCCATGTACTGAAAATGCAGTAGACATATTTATCCTTCAATTTGTCAATAATCGATAACAGTGAAAGAAACCATTTTACGCTAGCTCAGGAAGATACTCAATTAAGATAATTTTTGTTAAACTAGCGCAAACCTTTCACTTTCATTTAAATTGAGATTTCATGGAAAATGCTATAACTGAGTCTTTCCCGCGCGCAGGATTTCGCCGACGCTTTGCCTCTTGGGTTTATGATTTATTAATCATTATTGCGATATTTATGCTATCTGGTTATGTCTGCGTTGCACTCTTTGTTTTGCTTGATCACCTTGGCCTTATTAATATTGTTCGTAATGACTTTGATATAGACTGGAACGCTTCACATATCATGTACCGCATTGCTTTTAATAGCTGGGGAGTAGCTTGGGTTTGTGGCTTTTTCATTTACTTTTGGTCACGAAAAGGACAAACACTTGGTATGAGAGCCTGGCGTTTACGCGTACAAAACCTTGACGGTTCACTGATCAGCTCAAAAACAGCAATTAAACGTTTATTAACAACCCTATTCGGTTTGGGCAATATTACCGTATTATTTGATCGAAAAAACAAACTGAGCTTGCAAGACCGATTAACCACTACTGAAGTGGTCGTATTATCACTTGAAGCTAATAGTGATTGATTATAAAAAAATTCGTGAGTAAGTGACAATTAGATAACTTACTCACTCCCGTTATTATGCTGGGCCTTATTTTTATCACCGCTCAAGGCTTTTTTCATGCGCATACTCATGCTGATATCCATACCGCTGGCAGAAGGTAAGTTGTCTTTATCAAGCGGGATATCTGTATCATTCTCTGACAAATGCGTTAATATCGCATTAAGCTGCTGTGTTCTGATCAATTCCAGCCACTTAGCCCTATTACGAGAAGCAATACCAATAGTATAATTATTTATACGCATTACAAAGTTCCCCCCTTTATTTGTGATTTTTAGCTAACGGCGTTAACTTACTTACCGGTAAGTCCCTCTCAAAGTACCCTGTGAGTAAGTACACCACAGGGCTGGCACTTCCTTTGCTCATGTTATGCATTATTATCGTCCTTGTGCTGCTAAGTTTGTAATCGCTATTGGACCTAATGTATTCAGGCCCCAAATACCACTTTCTTTTACTATTGCCTCTGCTTGCTCAGCGGTCACTATATTTTTTGTTCTTATGATACGCTTGGAAGGATAGAAACCGTTTTTACCACGTTCTTTTGAAAATTTTGCTACAAACTCCAATTGATAATCCTCTTCTGGAGAAAAAATAACGCCATTACCTTCCCCTATTTCTGAATGCTCTATTTCGGGATTGGCAATATTGACCCAATGAAAATGTGCTTTCGGCCTAGCATGAGTCATAAACGCTAAATATTTGCCATCCGGTGAAATACGGTGGTTTTTCATCTCCCACGCTCTTGGGAAACCAAAGTTCACTTTGCGTACTATCTCGCCATTAAATGTATGAATCCAAAAGCCATCGTGCTTTATCGCTAAAAACTCTTTATCACCGGGCAGTAAAAACAACTCCTCTGAGTAAATTATTTTACGTTGTGTAAGTGTGGCTGTGGATACGTTGTAATTGTAATGTTTACCATCTGCATAAAAAATCACATTGTCACTGTCTAAGGTCCAGTTAAACCAAGGGTAGCCACCACCGCCTGACATGGTAATGAGCTTTTTCTCTTTGGTGTCGTATAACTGGCGCGTCGCTCTGTTATTTAAATACCCTGAAATAGCGATATAGCGGTTATCTGGTGAGCGAGCAGGTGGATGCAATCCCGCAGGCTCCAGTTGGGTAAAAATTTTTTCAGGAATAATACGGCGTCTATCTGAGCCGTCTAAGCGCGATGACCAAAGTGTTCTTGTTTCGCTGTATTTGTATTTATTCCAAAACATTAACCGCGGGGTCGAAAAAGTATCTGCATCACCATACACTTCTTCACGAATTTCCATTGGCCATTCAGGGTGATTTTTATGCTCTTTAGCCCACGGGTATTTAGCAAGTTCGGCCTGAAGTTCGGCCTGAGTTTGCGATGATGATGGCTCTGAGCAAGCATTAAGCAATACGCTCATGCAAAGCGCTAATATAACAATAGGCGCGCTGCGGTGTGATATAGGTGTCACTTTAAAGAAGTCCTTTTCTTATTATCAATTTTAAAAGAAAACCGTAATATTAGTTATAAATACTAAGCAGCCTAAATAGAAGTTAACGATACAGAAAGCTTACGCCCTCCTTAACAACAAGTAGATTAATAGCTACCACTTTACTCAAAAATAAAATAGTAGCTAAAAACGAGGAGCTATTAATTTATGTAACTATTATTCGTATACATGGAGAGAATATTTTTGTAAAAATGCCAAGTTTTCTTTTTCTGATTGTAATCTTTTTACCTTAGTATCAGAGCCATACCAGTGTATTTCGCCTTGAAAATCCTCATCAAATGGTAACGCTATAAAAGAAGAGTTCTCTGAGCCTATCGCAGTATTAGGGTCATGCCAAAAAAGGTTAGTACCTTGTGATTTAACTCTTCCAGACCTCCCTATAACAAGGTAATGATAATATTTCCAATCAGGACAACCACCAAAAACAAACGCGTCTATTCCCTTAGACATACTAAGTGTGTTGTTCATTTGCTCATTGAAAAATATTCCTCCTGGACCATCTGTTTGCCCCCCCTTTAAACGAAACGTGCAGCTTAAATCAAGGTTATGCGCATTAATAAAATCTTTCCAGTAACTGATGTTCCTAGACCACAACGCCTGCCTTTTTTGACGTTTCTCTAAAATATTTTGCTCACGTTTATTTTCTAAAGCTAGTAAAAATGCCTCATCAACAACGTTACCATTTATGTAACCTTTAGCACCTTCAGAGCGAAGTAAATCGATAGCATCAGGCATATCATTTTTAATAGCGAGACCCAAAGCCGTATTACCAGCGATTGTTTTAGGGTTTAGGTCGGCGCCATTTTTTATAAAAGCTTTAATATGCTTGAGATCACCACTCTTCAATATTGCATACATTAATGGGGTTTCCCCATTACTGTTTGCATGATTTATATCAACGCCGAAACTTAATAATCGGGCAATATACAACTCTAATGCTCCCGATTTCAAATAGCTGTTCGGTTGTAAACTACCAAAATGATATAAGAGATGAAATGCATTCTCTCCTTGATCGTTTTCATAGTGATAATCGCAGCCTACGCTTGCCATATAGCTGATTAGATTTATCGGTGGTACACTTTTTTCTTTTAAAGTACTCATACATACCGGTAAAGCCTGCTTACTAACTTTGCAATTAACATCAAGCTCAGAATCGGCTATATACTGTACTAAACCGAGGTTGTTTTTATCAACAGCCTGCTTAAGCGTTGAGCAATTTTTAGCGATTTTTTCGTCATCTAAATACTCTTGTAACGTAGGCGTAACTTCTTTTCCTCCTCGCATAAGTTCTACGTCTACAACTCGTTCAAAATATTCAGGGGTATTTTTTTGATAATACGAATAGCTTGCGCTAGCTATAAACGCCAGTAATAAAAAAGCTAATATTATTTTTTTCATTTGTTATTCCTTAACATTATTATGCCAATATATGACATATTCCGTTGTCATTTGCGCAAGCTATAAATACTTTGTTAGAAGTAATTTCTGCAAAGTAAAGTCATAGCTTGCTGTTGTGTAATTTTTTCATTTATAAACAGTTAGATATAATATACCATCCTGATATTGAATAACATTAGAACGAATATTATTCAAAAGTCATGTAAGACACGGAAACATTTTATAAAGGATTATTTATGCCAAAGCATACTGCTTTTAAGATCATTACATACCTCATTTTTGTCACTTTGCTTGGTTGTGAAAAGACTGACCCTGACCCTGACACACAAAAAAACGAATCTAAAGCAACCCAACCCATAGCTTTAAAAGAAGATATCACCGACGCTGCGCAATTTGATCAAGAGCGTATCCAGTTTTTGTGGCAGGGACCTCAGCAAGAAAAAAGAACGATATGGAGCATCAAAATAGATGGAACAGATCTTCGCCAGGTGCTTGATGAGAAAGAACTTTCATTCAACACCCCTCCTGGCGGTAATGGTGGGCACATAACATACCTTTCTCGCTCACCAAATAACCGCTATTTAGCGCTAATTATGTACCAAGAAGTCATTGTTTATGATCTGTTAACTCGAGATCACCTTATCATCGGTGAAGCAGTAAGAGGCCAACCACAACTGATAATTTGGAAAGATAATACCTTCAATGTTTACATGTCTAAATTTGGCGACCACTCGCGAAACTTATATGTCGACTTGAACAACCTAACAGTAACAGAGAAAAAAGAAAATAGTGATACGGTCTATTTAAAAGATGGTTCAACTCTCTCTTTTCACAAGTTTCATATGAGTAAATACAAGGACGATAAAAGGCTCTTTAAAATTGATCTAGATGGGTATGATAAACTTAACAAACCATATCTAAATGGATACGATAAACTTAATGAACTATATCTTAATAATGAACAAACACATGGGCTACTGCACACTAAAGAAAGGTCTTTTTACTTTAATATAACAACTGGAAAAATACTCAGCACCTTCGATAATAACTTTTTTACACCGTGGCATATTAACCATGCTAATAGCCAACTAATAGGCACTGACAAAGAGCATAAACAGTTAACCTTTTATAATATAACGACAAAAACAACAACAAACATTTTAACCTCCGCCACCAAATTAAGAATAATAAGCCCACTTAAAGCAAGTGCCTACAATCAAGAAAAGCCCTCCCTTTTACCTAAACTCTCAAACTTACCAAAAGGGTACATTTACGGAGACCGCAAAGTCGATGAAAATTATTATTTTGGAGAAAAAGTTGATGGAAAAGCAGAAGGTTATGGGGAAATGTATCAACGTTACACTCACCTTTGGCAATATCAAGAAAAAAACAATACTCTGATACCGCTTCACTATAAAGGAAATTGGAAAGCGGGTGTATTTGAGGGTAATGGCGAGGTTATTTATACAAACGGTAGTCGCTATAAAGGAGAGTTTTCTTCTTACCTTCATCACGGTCAAGGACGTTTTACTGATAAAGACGGAAACGGCTTTGATGGAAGCTGGAACAAAGGACAAAAACATGGCCGTGGCCTCTGCCTTACCTACCGTAAACCAACTCCATGTGAATACTACTACAATGCAATAGTTACTTATGAGGGAGAGCTAGACGACAACGGCATACGTAACGGTACGGGTACTTTTAGTTGGGTACCTTACATTAAAAAAAACATCTATAAAGGTAACTTCAAAAATGATTTATTTCACGGTCAAGGCGTGCTAACCAAGACCTATTATAGTAACGACGTTTATAAAGGGCAATGGCAATTGGGCCTGCGCCACGGTCAAGGCACACAAACCAATGGCGAAACTCATTATGAAGGACAATGGAAAGCCGATAAGCGCCATGGTAAAGGTACACAAACTAAAGGCAACATTCGCTACGAAGGCATGTGGCGAGTCGATTATTATAATGGTCAAGGAACATTAAATGAAAATGGTAATATCTACAGTGGACTATTCAGTGCTGGCTGGCTATTTGGTCAAGGCACATATAAAAACAAAAATGGAGACAGCTATAACGGAGAATTTGAATACTCCCGTTACAATGGATATGGAGTAATGAACTACGCAAATGGTGATCAATACAGTGGCCAATGGCTATCCCACATGAGGTGGGGTAAAGGCAAGTTAACCTTAGCAAATGGTGACTTTTATGATGGCGATTGGGACAACGATACAAAGCATGGCGAAGGAGTCTGTCAAGAGAATTCAGAGGAATACCCATGCCAATACTTTCGTGGTTATAAATTACATAATATACGTGATGGTTATACAAAATCTAGAGTTATCATAGACGATGGCTACGGTGAGGTGTTGGGCGACTATATTGGGGAGCTTGAAAACAATATCCCCCATGGACAAGGGTCATTTATAAATAAATATCAACGTTTTTATATTGGTCACTTTGACCACGGTCTATTCAATGGTCAGGGGATATTACTAACTTCACATCATGGCATTATCTATGATGGTATGTGGATCAAAGGCAAACCTAATGGCTACGGAAAAACGAATATATTTGAAGGGCACTGGAAAGATGGCGTGGCTCATGGAGTAGGTAAGTTACATATAGGTATTAACAGCACGAGGCGTATTATTAAAGGTAACTGGCAAGATGGAGAAATCAGTGAGGGAACTATTATATACCAAGATGTTGATTATATAGAAGATAAAGCTATTTACACTAATAACTGTGTTTATACTGGGAGGTTATCGTTATCTATTAATACAAAAATTACCTATTCAACAAGTGACATGACTTTTGTTAAGGTCACCCCACAAGGGAAATGTGTACGTGTAGAACAAGAAAAAGAACACAACACTAATGCTTTGAGTAAAAACCATTTACAAAAGGATAGCAAATGAAACGTATTATAGTATCGATATTAGTCATTTGCTTTAGCTTAGGCGAGTGCGAACATGAAGCTCGAGCTCAAGTCCCACCTAAAATGGAAGCACAGCAAATCAAACAACCATTACTTGACTTGTTTGCCAAGCCAAAGTTGACAACTGAAAAAGCTAAACTAGAGGAAGCGCTTATTCTAAAAGCAATAGCAGATGACCCTTCGGCCCAAATCGCATTAGCAAATATATATGAAAATGATAACCAACAAAAACGCGCCTTATTTTGGTATCAGCAAGCAGTTGAACATGGCGGTATAGGTGAAGAAAATGCCATTCTTAAATTTTCTCAACAAAAACTAGCACAAAGTAACGACCCTAAAGATATATTTATGTGGACAAAGTATGCAGCTGAACACGGCGATATTAGCGCACAAGAAAAAACAATGGAATACTATCGTAGAGGTCAAGAAGTTAAAAAAAACCATATAGAAGCAGAAAAATGGCTAAGAAAACTAATTAGCCACGAAGCCAAAAAACCTACATTTAAACTGGTAGAGCTACAGTTAGATACAATTAATTCAGATAGAGAAAAGAACATCCCTAGCGCGATTGCCCTAGCCAAAAAACTCGCTGAATCGGGGTCTGTAGACGCGGCTTATTTTTTAGGTTGGTTGCACCAATTTGGCTCATTGTTGGATAAAGATATTACCAAAGCGATTTACTGGTATAAAAAAGCAGCCGAGTTAGCTGATATTCGTGCATATCGCAGTTTAGGGTGGATATATCACTCTCACTATAACGATAATAAAGCAGCCGCTCACTGGTATGAAAAATCTGCTTATTTAGAAGATCAAGTATCTCAGTTTAATTTAGCCGTTTTATATCATTTAGGGAAAGGGGTAGATAAAGATTTAAAAAATGCAGCCCAACTGTATGAAAAAGCAGCTTATACAGGGCATAATTCCGCAAGAATTAATTTGGCTAATATGTATGCGAATGGTATTGGGGTGAGCAAAAATAAAGAGCTGGCCGAGCAATATTATAACGGTTATCAGCATATAAACCTCGCGACTGAAAAAAAACAAAGTCAGCTAAATATAGAACCAAATATTGATTATATAAAAATAGATATAGCAGATTTGGATTTATCAACTCAAAACTTTTATACGCTCCATGAACGTTTAGGAATTTATAGCCACTCAATTGATATAAGTAAACTTCCCGTTTTAGAAGATAACTCAGTGATCCTATTATTTGTTAATATACCAACTTTAGGGTATTACTCCGTAAGTAAAGGAACAAAAAGTAGCTTATACCAACGAACTCTTATTAATGATGTTACTATTAATAATTTTAGATCTGGTAATTTATAACACAATAAAACGTTGGTCCATTATCATGGGTCAACGTTCATCATCTGTTGTGATTCAAAGTATCCTGTGAGTAACTACACCACAGGGCTGGAACGTCCTTTGCTCATGTTATGCATTATCATCGTCCTTGTGCTGCTAATTTATCAAGCCACTCTACCGACACTTTTTGAGGGAGTTTCATATCGTATAAACTAACTGCCCCTCCTGCCTTTTCATAGCAACAATCTATCGACCCTGAAGGAATCCCCCTCATCATCAAACACAATAGAGCGACCCCCATATAGCATTTCCATTTTCAGTCCCTACACCAGTGACCATATAATTAAGCATAAAATGAGTGCGCTAACTAACGGTCTTGGGTAAATTCGTTTAATTAGTGCCATTATTTACTCTGCTACTCTGTTACCCTGCTACGCTGCTCAGAAAGCTCGCAATTGATAAAAAGGTTATATTCTCTTTTGGCTACCTTTGGCATTTGATTCAATTTTTTCATTTCTATTCAGGATGCTTTTCATGCGCATACTCATGCTGATATCCATACCGCTGGCAGAAGGTAAGTTGTCTTTATCGAGTGGAACGTCGGAGTCGTGTTCTGATAAATGCGTTAATATTGCATTAAGCTGCTGG
>NZ_BAAAFA010000001.1:121058-742051 GCF_039523295.1 Colwellia asteriadis
GTTGTTGTGTTTATCAAAACCACGTATCTGAATACGCATCATTTGAAAGTCTTCATAAACCCGTAAATCTTTAAAGTGCTGGGCGCGTACCTTGCCTTTGTACCAGAGGTAGACAATTTGTTTATCACGATCAAACACCATTGGCGCTTGTCGCTTAAAGCGAATAATAAAGAACAACAAAAGTGGAATGGTAATAACGTAAAAAACTAAAAATGAAATGTCTTTTTTAAGGCGATAAGTACCGCCAACTTTGGCAGTTGTATAATAGCGATGGTGCATATAATTACTTAATGATAGCTCTCCATTCTCATCTAACATATCGTAGGTTCGTTTATGAATAGGGTGAATGTTAGAAGATGAAAAATAATTCTCTCCATGCTCTTGTTTATAAAGTTTAACCCTACGCTGCGTCGTGTCTTCTCTTGCTTGCCATGAACCACATAGATCTTCAACATTTAAATATACAGTAAATAAAATCATTAATAATAGTGGGATCAGTCCCATATTACGGGCTTTCATAGAATTATTACTAAGCTTACAAAGGTGCTTATCTATATACACTATCGGTGCTGGCGGCGGCGCCTCTTTGGTGAGTTGAAAGCTAAGTAGCGCTTTCAACTTATTTACTAAAGGTATTGGGTAATGATGTTTAATCAAAGTCATAATGTACTGATATTTTAAAGGTGAAGTAAACTTAGAAAAAGGGCTGTTCACAAAGAGTATTTGCTACAGCCCTGTAACTACTACAACTAAGAATAATAAGTGCTTTTACTCTTTAAAAGCCCCTAACGGCCTTACTTTCTTCTTTGTCGCATCTTCAACAAACCACTGTTTCACTTCATCTTCAGTCAATCCTTCCTCTGACAAGCGCTTATACAGCTCTTTTTGTGATGGAGTTGAACGATCACCATTTAGCTCTACGGCTAGTTCTTTTAGTTCGGCCTCAGGTAGTACTTTACCCCAAGGTAAATCTTTACCTTTTGGGTTTGGCAGCGTTAACTTTAAGCACAAACCGCGATTGCCCTCGCTATCTGTATTGGAATCAATATCGCTAAGTTTAAAGCCCGAATTACCATCAGAGCTGAAATTAGCAACGCTTAACTCCATGTTGTACTCTCTATCTTCCTCGTCGGTATATATATCACTAAGTTGGTTTGTATATATCTCACCAAAAGGCCTTAAGCCATTAACGCTAACGCGCTTTGGTGATTCATATTTCAAACTAAAATTCGCTGCAAAAACAAAAGCCTGCTCTTCACCGGCAAATGCTTCAGCATTTTTATTATGCCAATTAAGCAACGCTCGAGCTTGTTTGCCTTTTTCGCTATAAGAACCTGCGTTATTAAACAATTCAACAAACTCTCCGTACTCTTTAAACTTTGCTCCTGATGTATCATCAAATTGATATTCATCGTCATGCCACTTATAACCGCCCCCACCTGGCTCCATTTTGAAGCCTTTATTTGCATTTCGTGTCGCTTTACCTAAGTAGTAAAGTTTTGACTTATAAGTGGGCCCTATATCGTTAATACCAATAGTTTGCTGCAGTGTTAAATCACATGGCACACTACGCCAATTTAAACCAATTAGCTCTTTGGTATAATTATCTGACTCCAGTTTTGTACAGGTGGCTATAACCATAATATCGACTTGGGTATTCCAATCAAAATCATCAATAATTATGTCATTACCATGTTGGCGCACCTTAAAGCCTAAATGTTGTGCTGCGGCAAATTCACTATTAAATAATCGAATTGACTGACCTTCTCTTTCTATTTTACTGGTTATTAAATAAGGCTTACCTTTACCGCCAAAGCGCACCAATATTCGAATACTTTTCTGGCCAGAAAAAAGTTCAGGGCGTACAAAGCTTGAACTGTTACTGGTTAAAAAGTCTTTTATTAACAAAGAGCTTTCATTACTGTCACGTTCTGTATCTAAATCAACATAATACTCATTTGCCACATATTTATTTTTTATGCCAAGTCCGTTAAGAACATTCATATACCCTGAGTCAATCATCATTTCGTCGTTATTACCTTGGCGTTCCCCCATTAACGGCAATACAACTTTGCGACTACTGCCCACTTGCGCACTAATGTAATAACGCATATCAGAGAAGTTGTCATCTTGATAATATTCAACTGCAGAGTCGTGCATGAATGGAGAAAAAGCCGCTTCATGAACCATGGGTTTAGTACCCAAGTAAGTTTTTGGCCCTAACTGAAAAAACGGCGTAAATACACAGCCAAACTTTCCAGCAAAGTGCTTTTCGCTCTCTAATAGCTCAGACTCGACAAGTGGCCTTACCAACTCTTTATAAGCAAGCTCGTTATTTTTCCCATCACAGCGCGTTACTTTAAACGTAATAGGGGCTATACCTGTTACCTTATCGTTAAACACAACAAGAACACGGATGGGGGTAAATGGCGTTAGCCGCTTTATTTTATTTGATACTATTGGCAGCCATTGTTTTGATATTCGATCTTGATAATATATCGCACTATGGTGATAACTGGCTTCACCATAGTCAGAAAATACTGGCTCAAAAGTGTTTGCAAAACTTTCGAGATATTTACTTCCCTCTTTTTCTTGGGTGCCAAAAGTATGAATAGGAAAGTAGTTTTGAAATTCAGCGGTAATATAGTTATGTTCACGCGCGAGTGTTGGCACCGTCATCATATAAAAGCCATATGGGTTAAACTGCGAGCGCAGATAAAGTGCATTTTGAGGACCTTCTACCACAGCTTTACGTGCGGCTTTAGTTAACAGGCTATAATTATCGCTAAAACCATAAAGCGCTTTATTATCAGTATCATTACTTTGTTGTGCGGTAATGCCATCAATTAAAAACACCCAAAAGGTATCCATACGAATTGATGCACTAGGTAAATTAGGGAGCGCCCAACTATCACCTAATAAAAAGTTTTCTATGTATTCTTTTACTTTATAACGTTCTAGGTTGCTATAGTACTCGCTTTTATCCCCTTCTTTTTGGGCTCTTAATAATAAGCCCATTAAGCCCGATATTGCTTCAGAACGTAGTCTAAACTGCGCAGCCCATTGCGTGCTTTGTGGGGTCTCTCCGTCTTTATTATATTCACTTAATAGCTCGTGCATCATGCCTTGATTAGCAGCACACTCTTGTCCCAGGCGTTTATCTCTTTGAATTTCTGCGTAATAATTTTTGCAGACATTGTCGAGTAGTGTTTCATCTAATAAATTGGCCGCTGATGTAGCCACGCTAGCACCGGCTTGTAACACCGCCACCGCTGCTGCAACAGGTGCAGTGGCAGGAATAAACGCCATCACCCCCAGCGCTAAGTTAACCATTTTCCATGCCATTTCATCGGTAGTTTCACCTACTTTTATGTCGTTGGCGACGGTTAAGTTACGAAAGCGCTCTAGGCTATCCATTCCTTCACGCGATGGGCAAACCGAGAGTTGACTAATTGCATAAGCGGCAATATGTACACGGCGATTTTGCTCACGATTATCCTTACCATTACTGTCGTTATTGTTTGGAAGTGGCTTACTGCTGCCAAACCCTTGCACTTCAATTCGGCTTTCAGCGACGCCCGCTTCAGTCATTAAAATTTGCTTAACCGCGTTTGCTCGGCGCTCTGATAACGCTAAGTTATAATCATTACCGCCTAAGTCACAGGTGTGGCCTGAAATGGATAGTTTTAGATCAGGGTTGAGCTCAAGAGCTTTGGTAATAGCTTCACTTTGCTGTAAAATAGTGTCACGGTAAGACGCTGAAACCGTATCATCGTCCAGCGCAAACTGCGCGTTAATCACCACTTCTTTTACTATTTCTTTTTCGCTTAAATGCTCAAAGTAATCTTGTGCAACGGTTTTATAATGTTGTTTAGATTGCACCAAATTAGGAATGTTCGTGCCTATTTGTTGTACTGTGCTTTGCGCTAGTGCTGCAATATTTGTCGCTAAGTCAGCTATGTTTAACGCATTTCCTGCTGCATCCATCGCAACTTTGGGAACACCAATACTTTTAGCTAAGCTATTATTATATTTTTCCAATGCTTCAGGTGTGTTAGCAGGTAAGCGCCAAAGATTTTTTGCAAGCGCGTCCTTCCAATTTCCCGTGGTCATAGCAGCGCGAGTTTCACGCAACTTTTGCCAAGCATCTTGCCCATCCAGCATGGCAAATACAGAATCTAGCGTAGCTTGGATGGTTGTATCTGCGGTTTTGTTCAAGTGAGTATGCAATGCTTTGGCAACTTTGCTACCTAACACAAATTTACCGTTAGTAGTAAAGTTACCGCCGCTAGCACTGGCGGTAATATCGGTGGTAATTAAACCCGAAGCCAATTGTGCTCGACCTTTTGCTACCGCCCAACCATGACAAAAACTTTCATAACCGCTAGCCATTTTAATTGGCTCATCACTGACTTTAGCACGGCCAATTTCATTGCCGCTTTCATCTTTTACGCTGATGTTTTTAGGGTCGTAGGTCGCGTGCTCGGTTTTTAAATCTTTGGCATAACTTATTAAGTGGCTATAAAAACGCGGGAACTGCTTTATTATTGCCTCTTCAACTGAAATAGGGTCGCAGTTAATAATATCAAACTCACCCGCTTCGTTTTTTATATCAAAACGCACCATTTCGGCGAGTTCGTAATAATAATAAGTCCCGTCAAATTGAATGGATTTAGTGCACCAACGTGATTGTTGAGCCTCCAGTGTTTCTGCTGATAACCTCAATTTAATACGATACAGCCCTTTGGCTAGTCTCTTATCAGTACCTGTTATCACCGCTAAGTTAGTTTCTTCATCGAAAGTAGCTGGTATATCCCTTCCCGCAGGTGTTGACAAAACAATGTTTTCATCCGGAGAAAGAAGCGGGATATTTGGATTAATACTTAATATTATCGCCCGTGTTTTTGCCATGATATAGGCATGAATTTCATCTACGTTTTTTGCGCTAATTTCTTTTTCATACCAATCATTATAATCTTGCTCTTGCTTGCTCAGTGCTGCGCCGCTTTCTGGAGAGGATACCGGCGCTTTTAAATTACTGATAGGTACTGTTTGCAACGATAAAATGGGTAATGGTGGCGGTGAAACCTTTGAAGCCTTATCAGCTTCTTGAGTATCCCCCGAGCTTTCAAGCTTGCGGTAATCGTTTAAATAACCTATGAAATTTTTTGCCCAGCCGGAGGGGTTGTTTAGTGCTAAAAAGCTCACCGCCTCTAAGGGAGGAATAATAATCGGTCGATTTTTATGTGCATGATAAGGTTGACGCGTCGCTAAACTTTCATTATCTAAGGTCGAAATAATACCTGCAGTATTGCTTTTTAATAGCACTGGTTTTTGTTCATTATAGGTCGCAGTTTCGGGATCTTCGGCCACCACCATACGGTTTATTAACGGCGTTAACTTACTTACCGGTAAGTCCCTCTCAAAGTACCCTGTGAGTAAGTACACCACAGGGCTGGCACTTCCTTTGCTCATGTTATGCATTATTATCGTCCTTGTGCTGCTAAGTTAGTAATGGCTATTGGACCTAATGTACCAAGACCCCAGATACCTTTTTCTTTTACTAGCGCCTCAGCTTGCTCACCGGTCACTATATTTTTTGTTCTTATGATACGCTTTGAAGGATAAAAACCATTTTTACCACGCTCTTTTGAAAATTTTGCTACAAACTCCAATTGGTAGTCCTCATCAGGAGAAAAAATAACGCCACCGCCTTCACCTTTTTCTGAATGCTCTATTTCAGGGTTGGCAATATTGACCCAGTGAAAATGGAAGTCTTTTCGGCCATGAGTCATAAACGCTAAATATTTGCCATCCGGTGAAATACGATGGTTTTTCATTTCCCACGCTCTTGGAAAACCAAAGTTCACTTTGCGCACTATCTCGCCATTAAATTTATGTATCCAAAATCCATCATACTTTATCGCTAAAAACTCTTTATCGCCGGGCAGTAAAAAAGCTGCGCCACTATGATGAATTTGCGGCCGAGGGGTGAGCTCGCCTGTTGGAACATGGTAATTAAAGTTTTTGCCATCTGAGTAAAAAATGACGTTTTCACTGTCTTCGGTCCAGTTAAACCAAGGGTAACCACCACCGCCTGACATGGTAATTAGCTTTTGCTCTTTGGTGTCGTATAGCTGGCGCGTCGCTCTGTTATTTAAATACCCTGAAATAGCGATATAGCGGTTATCTGGTGAGCGAGCAGGTGGATGCAATCCCGCAGGCTCCAGTTGGGTAAAAATTTTTTCAGGAATAATACGGCGTCTATCTGAGCCGTCTAAGCGCGATGACCAAAGTGTTCTTGTTTCGCTGTATTTGTATTTATTCCAAAACATTAATCGCGGGGTCGAAAAAGTATCTGCATCACCATACACTTCTTCACGAATTTCCATTGGCCATTCAGGGTGATTTTTATGCTCTTTAGCCCACGGGTATTTAGCGAGTTCAGCCTGAAGTTCGGCCTGAGTTTGCGATGATGATGGCTCAGAGCAAGCATTTAGCAATACCACCATCACAGAGAGCAATATGAATGCTACGTATTTTTTTGTTAAACACATTATTGGATAAATCCTTTGTTGGTCATTTTTAATCGGGTTGGGCCATCGTTTTTTGACTACCAGTAAATGTGGCAGAGGTATAAGAGGCCAATTTATAAGCTAAAGAGTGGCGAGCATGAAGAGGGTGACACGTAGCTAAACTTTCATTATCTAAGGTTTGATTACCTAAGGTCGAAGTAATACCAGCAGCACATTTTTTAAAAAATAAGTTTTTTAATAGCACTGGTTTTTGTTCATTATAGGTCGCAGTTTCGGGATCTTCGGCCACCACCATACGGTTTATTAACGGCGTTAACTTACTTACCGGTAAGTCCCTCTTAGAGTACCCTGTGAGTAAGTACACCACAGGGCTGGCACTTCCTTTGCTCATGTTATGCATCTTATGCATTACTATCGTCCTTGTGCTGCTAAGTTAGTAATGGCTATTGGACCTAATGTATCAAGACCCCAAATACCCATTTCTTTTACTCGTGTGATTTTTTGTTCACCTGTTAAAATATTCGTTTTAGTAATAATACGATAAGTAACTGGCTTGCCATTTTCATCAACTTCACCCATCGGGTTATAGCCAAATTTAAGGGTGACATTTTCATCCAAAGAAAAAATAACGCCATTGCCTTCACCTATTTCTGAATGCTCTATTTCAGGATTGGCAATATTGACCCAGTGAAAGTGTGCTTTTGGTCTAGCGTGGGTCATAAACGCTAAATATCTACCATCCGGTGAAATGCGGTGGTCCACCATCTCCCACTTACGCGGAAAATCAAAATTAACTTTACGTACTATCTCGCCATCAAACTTATGTATCCAAAAACCATCATGCTTTATCGCTAAAAACTCTTTGTCGCTGGGCAGTAAAAATAGCTCGTCAGAGTAAATTATTTTACGTTGCGTAAGTGTTGCTGTTGATACCTTGTAATTATAATGCTTGCCATTGGCATAAAAAATCACATTGTCGCTATCTGAGGTCCAGTTAAATGAAGGATGGCCACCCCCGCCCGACATGGTAATGAGCTTTTGCTCTTTGGTGTCGTACAGCTGGCGCGTCGCGCGGTCATTTATATACCCTGAAATAGCTATATAACGGTTATCTGGTGAGCGACTTACTTTATGCAACCCTACAGGCCTGAACTGTATAAACTCCTCTTCAGGGATAATACGGCGCCTGTCTGAGCCGTCTAAGCGCGATGACCAAAGTGTTCTTGTTTCGCTGTATTTATATTTATTCCAAAACATTAACCGCGGGGTCGAAAAAGTATCTGCATCACCATACACTTCTTCACGAATTTCCATTGGCCATTCAGGGTGATTTTTATGCTCTTTAGCCCACGGGTATTTAGCGAGTTCAGCCTGAATTTCGGCCTGAGTTTGCGATGATGATGGCTCTGAGCAAGCATTAAGCAATACGCTCAAGCAAAGCGCTAATATAACAATAGGCGCGCTCTGTTTTTTCACAACAATCATTCATTCAATCCTTTTAATGGGGCGCACTTCAACAGTAAACTCATTATGTAATTCTTATCATTATGAAGAGCCAAGTGAGTCTACTTACTCTTCTGTTATCTCTGGCATTGGTGCAGTTGTTGGCGTTTGGTTGTTAAGCTCGCTGTATGGCACATTGTCAAAAATATAGTAAGCAGGCTGACCATCGTTGGGGTCTTGTAATAAATCGAAGTTACCACTGCATGGTATATCTTTAAACTTCATAACAACCCAGTTCCCCTTTGGCATTACTCTAGATACGGGCATTGTTAGCTGCCAATTACTCTGCTTGTTAACCAGTATTAGTTGTTCGCTCTTAAAGTTTTCTGTATTTGGGTCAACCTGATACAAAAACACAAAATCAATTGTGGGTACACACATAGGATTAATGTTATTAACCTGCATTGGCATAGTTTGTGATGTACTCATATTAACTCCCAAATACTTGTTGTAATTTTGCTTTGGTTTTTTTGCCTGCAATACCGTCTACTTCAAGGTTATGCTCGTATTGAAAGTCTCTCACACCCGCTTTAGTTTTTGCGCCATTAAGACCATCTACCTTACCGCAGTCAAAGCCTAATGAATTACAACGCGCTTGTACGCCTGAAAGGGTATCGATGGGGTCTAAATGACCAATTTGTACAATAAAGCTTTTTGTTGGGGTAGTTTCTCCCTCTTTGAGATATAAATCGACAGCACCAGTAAGTACATCGCTCTCGTTTAATTCAACCTCGATTAAACCATTACTTGGCAGCACGGTATCGATAGTTTGACTGCCAATGTTAAGTACAATACGTTTTCCGGTAATATCGCGACCATCTTCATAAAACACTTTTAAGCGAAAATATTCTTTTTCGTTTTGTACGACAAAGGTGTTGATGCTACTGGCACGTAGTGGCATAAATTTTTCTTTTTTAGCAGGTATTGTGATGATATCGCCCGGAAAAATTAAATTAGGATCAGGGCGTAGTGCTTTAAATTCAGCATTACTGGGGTGGTTATACAAGGCAGTTGAGGTTTTATAACCATATTGGCGTGCTATGCGTAGCAGTGTTTCGCCTTGTGCGACGGTATGTTGCTGTGTCATTAATATATCCTTATATTTTACTTACCTAAATTGCTTTAGCTGAGTTTAGGTAATATTGCCTACAGACCAATCGTGATCGGCGAGTTCAAAAAAGCTGACTTTGGCGTTTTCAAAATCAGGGCCTGAGACATTGGCATAGCCATTTTGATCAAGTTGACCGGTAATAACATGACCGTTGCGTAAACGAATGTTGTAACCCATGTTGGCTTGCGGCTCACCTAGTTCGTCGAGTAATTCAATTTCGTAGGCAAAAGTTGGCTCTTCAATGGTAAAGGCGCTAGTATCTACAGCGCCACTTGCATTAACGGCTACGGTGTACTCTCCTGGCTCTACTACAATGTAATGTTGCCAAAATGACAGTTCATCGGGACGCTTTTTTTCAAGTTGAATCGTTGTTTCGCCACTGGTTGGCCCTTGCCACTGAATATGCACGCTGCGACTGTTAGTGCTACCACCTTCAATGTTGAGTTTCCAACCACTCGGCACTAATAGGTTGGTGCCCGTTGGTGCAGGATTACGCTCGCTACAACCTAGGTTGTAATCATAAATTAAATTAGCATTTTTATAGCCAGTGTAGAGCTGTGCGAGTTGTTCTACGTTTTCAGAGGCTTGCAAAACATGATAAATAAAATTTTGTCGCACCTGATGAGTCGCTTTTAATAACATAGTGCTATTAATTTCAGGCTTGTAAATATTTACCGTAGGTGAATAGCTTTGCTCTGTTGGGCTCTGTGCTTGATTTTGTGCATATTGATGTCGCAGCATTTCTGCTCGCTGCTGCAAAAAGTCTGTTTGCGCTTGGCTTAAGTTACTCGCAGGTGTGGCTACATTGCTAGCAGGGTGACTACTATTAGTTACTTGAGCTAATGAGGCATTACCTGTTATGGCATTATTGGCGGTAGAGCCGGCATATTTAGGTGTGTTATCAATTTTTTTAGGATAAATAGCAAGACCTTGCTCTGCTTGCTTAAATTGATTGTAAGTTACTTTTTGCCAAGTTTTCGTTTTAGCCCAAAATTGACAGGCTGGATTGTAGCGATATGTGGTTACTTGATGTTTATCAAGTACGCCGTATTGATTATCAACTAATAAACGTTGCAGTTTTTTTGGCAGCAAGCATAACTGACTTCGGCTTAGATAAGCGAAGTGAAGTGTTGGCTCTTGGGGCTCTGGTGTTTCAAAACTATTATTATTGGCAAAAAAATATGGTGTGGTATGGTTCACCGGATCCTTGGTGAGCATCAGCATCCTCGCTTCTGTTGTTTGTACGGTTGTTACGTAAACCGTTATTATTTTTCAAAAATGACGCCGTAGCATCAATAACAAAAAATTTTAGCGTTGAAATATAAAGAAATTAGCGCAATTAATCCAGCTAAAATATTGATTATCTTCTTTAGTTAACCCTAACACGAGTTAACGCTCCCTCCTCCTTGTGGCATAAATGCTGGTTACACCGCTTTTTTCTTAATAACGTACCAGGCACCACCTACAAATAACAAGCTAGGAACTGTAGCGCCAAATAATGCGGGAAGTTGGTACACTAAACTTAACGAGCCTAACACTTCATTACAAACAAAAAACAACAATCCTGTAAATACGCCCATCATGATGCGAGCACCCATAGAAACAGAGCGCAACGGACCAAAAATAAAAGACAGAGCTACCAACAGCATCACGGCAACAGTAAATGGCTGCATTATTTTACGCCAAAAAGCGAGCTGGTAACGGCTAGGGTCTTGTGCATTAGCTTCTAAGTAATCAAGGTAATCAATTAAACCACGTAACGATAATGACTCTGGCGTTACGGTAACCACGCCTAGCTTTTTAGGTGTTAGTGATGATTGCCACACTTGCTCGTCTAACTGCTCGGTAATCACTTCCGTTGCTGTAACTTGTGTATTAATAACATCGGTGAGTCGCCATGAGTCACCCAAGTACACTGCACTTTGCGCCGACAGCCAACTATCAAGTTTCAATTGCTCATTAAAGCGATAAATCTGTACTTTTTTCAATTTACCTTGGTCTTGTACTTCACCAATATTGACAAAGTAATCGCCATCTTTCGCCCAGACGCCATTTTTAGAGGAGATTAAACTTCCTCCCGATATTGCCTGAGCTCTAATTTCACGCGCTTTTGCTTCACCGCTTGGCGCTAGCCACTCCCCTACTGCCATGCTAACCAAAATAAGTAATACCGCAGTCTTCATTACCGACTTAATAATATCTAACTTTGATAAGCCTGCCGCCTGCATTACCACCAGCTCACTATTACTCGCCAGCATACCTATACCAATTAAGCCGCCAATTAGCGCCGACATTGGGAAAAATATTTCAATATCACGAGGAATAGCGTACAGCACATATAAGGCGGCATGGGATAAGTCATAATTACCACGACCAACCGCTCGCATTTGTTCCACAAACTTAATAATGCCGCTGACACTAACAAAAACCGCTAAGGTAATAAAAGTGGTTGAAGTAATAACGCGACCAATATAAAAATCTAAAATACGCATTAATTAACCTTAGTGTTAAGCGTGTCGTCACGCTGTTTTCTTTTCATTTTCGGCAACCTAGCTTTTATTTTTCGACCGCTAGTACGTTCTTTCATTAAGAGCATAATTCCCATAAATAATCCGCTAATATGAATTGGCCATAAGCCTACCTCACTGGGTATAACTCCCTTTTCAATACTCGATCGCATTGCGGTTAATAATAAGAAATATCCTAAAAACAACATTAATGCTGGCAACATTTTCGCAAACTTACCTTGCCTAGGGTTAACCACACTTAGCGGCACCGCAATAAAGGTTAAAATAAGGCATGCTAATGGAAAGGCGATACGCCACTGTATTGTTGCTCGGTATTCACCTTCTAATTCTGGGGTACTTTCTGTTAATAATTGCTGGGTAGTTAAGGCACTAAGCTTACGATGTTTGTGCTCAACTTCTTGATCTTTAATTTGAATATAATATTTATCAAAATTAACTGATTGAAACTCATTGGTAACTGGGTCGCTATGATAACGGGTGCCATTATCCAGCACTAATCGTTGTGAGCCGAGTTCATCTTCAAATACTTGCCCTTGTGACGAATACACTAAACTGGCATTAATAATACTGTGTTCACTATTTTTTTCATCAGGCAGTTGTGCAACAAATACTTTATTGAAACTGTTATTTTCACGACTTTTATCATGAATAAATACCACAGCATCTTGGTTACCTGTTTGTTGGAATCGGCCTGCAACTAAAGCACTTAGCCCAGAGTCAGCGGCAAGTTCTTCTTGTACTTTATATTGGTATTCAGACGCCATTGGCGCTAAATACAAGGTGAAAATTCCCGTTAAAATAGCCGTAATAAACGCAAGTACTAGGGTGACTCTCACCACATACCACTCACTTACCCCACAAGCATGTAATACGGTCATTTCACTATCGGCATAAATACGGCCATAAGCGAGCAGCACCCCCAAAAATAAACTGAGTGGTAGCATCATGCCTGCTAAGTCTGGCACTTTAAGTGCGATAAAGGTCATTACCAGTTGACCCGGGATACTACCGTCTGACGCGTCACCTAAGTAACGAACAAATTTTTGGCTGATGAAAATAGTCATTAAGACTAAAAAAACCGCGAGTTGGGTTTTAGCCACTTCTTTTAATAAATAACGAAAAATGATCACAAAAAGATCCCATAAAAACTTAGTTTTTTTCTGACATACTGGCAATTTTTAAGTAAACTTGTCGTTTTCATAAGTAAAGTATAAAGTCAGTAGCTAAGAAGTATTGATAAATGCGGCTATAATTATAGCCCTTAGCAATAGAGATTGAATAGACAAGAGTGCTATTTTTTACTTATTTTAGCAAGTTAAAGCAAATAAACTTGCTAGTTTCCCCAAAATTCAATTGTAAAAGGAAAAGTCATGGAGTTCAGTGTAAAAAGCGGCAGCCCAGAAAAACAGCATAGTGCTTGTATTGTTGTTGGTGTTTTTGAACCTCGCAGACTTAGCGGAACCGCTGAGCAATTAGATGAAATCAGCGAAGGCTACATCAGCAACCTTTTGCGTAAAGGTGATTTAGAAGGTAAATCAGGTCAGATGTTATTACTACATCATGTACCTAACATGTTAAGTGAACGTGTTTTACTTGTTGGTTGTGGTAAAGAACGTGAACTAGACGAACGTCAATACCGTCAAATTATTACTAAAACAATTAATACCCTAAATGAAACGGGTGCCATGGAAGCTGTATGCTTCTTATCAGAGTTACACGTTAAAGGTCGTGATATCTACTGGAAAATTCGTCAAGCGGTTGAAGCGGCTCAAGATAGCTTATACACCTTCGATAGTTTGAAAACACGTAAAGCCGAATTACGTCGCCCATTAAGAAAAATGGCGTTTAAAGTGCCTACTCGCCGTGAGTTACCTATTGGTGAACGCGCAATAGCACACGCATTAGCAATTGCTGAAGGGGTAACAACCTGTAAAAACGTTGCCAATATGCCGCCAAATATTTGCAACCCAGCCTATTTAGCTGAACAAGCAAAAATTCTAGAAAACGACTACGACAATGTAACTACAACCATTGTTGGCGAGCAAGAAATGGAAGAGTTAGGTATGGGTTCATACTTAGCGGTAGGCCGAGGTTCAGCAAACGAATCGCAAATGAGCATTATTAAATACAATGGCGCAGGCGACGATTCAAAACCGCTAGTACTTGTAGGTAAAGGCTTAACATTTGATAGTGGTGGTATTTCATTAAAGCCAGGCTTAGGTATGGATGAAATGAAATATGACATGGGTGGTGCCGCGGGCGTGTTAGGCGCTATGCACTCATTAGCAGAGTTACAGCTACCCATTAATGTTATCGGCGTTTTAGCTGGTTGTGAAAATATGCCGGGTAGTAACGCTTACCGACCAGGTGATATTTTAACCACTATGTCGGGTCAAACCGTTGAAGTACTAAATACCGATGCTGAAGGTCGCTTAGTTTTATGTGACGCTTTAACTTACGTTGAGCGTTTCGATCCTGAATTAGTGATTGATGTAGCAACCTTAACTGGTGCTTGTGTTGTCGCATTGGGCGCACACGCAACAGGTTTATTAAGTAACCACAACCCACTGGCGAATGAATTATTAAATGCATCAGAACAAAGTGGTGACAGAGCATGGCGTTTGCCATTGTGGGATGACTATCAAGAACAGCTTGAGAGTCCTTTTGCAGACTTTACCAACTTAGGTGGTAAAGAAGCCGGTACCATAACAGCGGCTTGTTATTTATCTAAATTTACCAAAAAATACAATTGGGCACATTTAGATATTGCTGGCACCGCATGGCGTGGTGGAAAAAACAAAGGTTCAACTGGGCGCCCAGTAAGTATGCTAACGCAGTTTTTATTAAACCGTTCAGGTCAAGAGCAAGGCGAATAATTACTTACTAGCAGCTTAATCAATAATAAGTTAATGCACTATTTTCATAAAATAAGGCATTAACTTATTTTGCGTTAAAAGCGAGTATTTATTCTCTAACTTGAACTCAGTTTAAGAGATATGTAAAAAATTGAAATATAAGAAAAAATTATCTTCTGAATCACTAGCTTGATAGTTTTTATTTTTTTCATATGATAAACAAGGCAATTTCGTGTCAATAGCTGGCCTATTGCAAGTAAATTTAACGAAGCAGTTAGGAAAAATAGCGGCTAGAGAAACATTTGTTAAGCCGAGCCTAGGTTATCTAATACTCACCTTTGTTATGATGTAAAAAAAGATAGCTTGTACTACAAGTTTTGCTGAAAATAATTAGGTTAATAACATGCAAACCCAAGTGATGTTTTACATACTCCCGAGTGATGATATTACAGAAGATAACGACAAAAACGTTAGCTCGGTAATTTATCAAGCGTGTTTGCAAGCCAGTTATTTTTATCGACAAAAACAACGGGTATTTATTTATACCGAAGATCTACAACAAGCCGAGCTTGTTGATGAAAATTTATGGGCGTTTAACGCTGACAGTTTTGTACCGCATAACTTAGCGGGTGAAGGTCCAAAACAAGGCGCAGCCGTTGAGATAAGTCATAATGCGCCTAAGGGGCGCAGAGCCGTATTAATTAACTTATCGACAACTGTGCCTAACTTTGCCAATCAATTTAACTATATTGTTGATTTTGTGCCGCATGATGAAACACTAAAACAACTCGCTAGAGAGCGCTTTAAAGCCTGTCGACAATGGGGCTTTAACGTCGAAAATCAAAAAATTGAACTGCCCAGTAACACCAATCCAAGCGATGCTTCATAGCGAAGACAAGCCATAAGGTATTACGGCAACTACGTTGAGACAGCCAAACGCCTTAAGCGTTTCATCCGACGACCATTTATCACTATTTTTATTGGAACACATGATGGAAAAAACTTTCAACCCAACCGACATCGAACAATCCTTGTATACCAGCTGGGAAGAGCAAGGTTACTTTAGCCCTACAGGCGAAGGCGACAGCTATAGCATTGCTATTCCGCCGCCAAATGTCACTGGTAGCTTGCACATGGGTCATGCTTTTCAACAAACCATCATGGACACTTTAATTCGTTATCAACGTATGCAAGGTAAAAATACCTTATGGCAAACGGGCTGTGATCACGCTGGTATTGCAACACAAATGGTCGTTGAACGTAAAATAGCGGCTGAAGAAGATAAAACACGCCACGATTACGGTCGTAACGGGTTTATTGATAAAATTTGGGAATGGAAAGAAGAGTCTGGCGGTACTATCGGTAAACAAATGCGCCGTTTAGGTAACTCTATAGATTGGACGCGTGAGCGTTTTACGATGGACGAAGGCATGTCAGAAGCGGTACAAGAAGTATTTGTTCGCCTTTATGAAGATGACTTAATTTATCGTGGTAAGCGTTTAGTTAACTGGGATCCAAAGTTTCATACCGCAATTTCAGACTTAGAAGTAGAAAACAAAGATAAAAAAGGTCATATGTGGCACTTACGCTACCCGTTAGCAAATGGTGAAAAAACCGCGGAAGGCCATGATTATTTAGTTGTAGCCACTACCCGCCCTGAAACCATGTTAGGTGATACCGGTGTTGCGGTGAACCCTGAAGATCCGCGCTATAAAGATTTAATTGGCAAGCAAGTATTATTACCACTGGTTAACCGTTTAATTCCCATTGTTGGTGATGATCATGCCGACATGGAAAAAGGTACAGGTTGCGTAAAAATAACCCCTGCCCATGACTTTAACGACAATGAAGTGGGTAAACGTCAT
This sequence comes from Colwellia asteriadis, assembly GCF_039523295.1. NCBI lineage: Bacteria > Pseudomonadati > Pseudomonadota > Gammaproteobacteria > Alteromonadales > Colwelliaceae > Colwellia > Colwellia asteriadis. The sequence continues at coordinate 137,457 of NZ_BAAAFA010000001.1, forward strand.
CAATTACCACAAATTAACATTTTCGATAAAGACGCTGCAGTATTAGCAACAGCTGAAGTTTATGACACCAAAGGCGAAGCTTGTGATGCATACGATGCTCAATTACCCAGTGAATTTGCGGGAATGGATCGCTTTGATGCCCGTAAAGCCATCGTTGCTAAATTTGACGAACTAGGCTTATTAGTTGAAGTAAAAGATCATGACTTAGTTGCTCCGTACGGCGATAGATCTGGCGTTATTATTGAGCCATTACTTACCGACCAATGGTATGTTCGCGTAGAAAAATTAGCCGGCCCTGCGGTAGATGCAGTAAAAGATGGTCAAATAGAGTTTGTTCCAAAACAGTATGAAAACTTATACTTCTCATGGATGCGCGACATTCAAGACTGGTGTATCTCTCGTCAGCTTTGGTGGGGACATCGTATTCCAGCTTGGTATGATGAAAATGGTAAAGTGTATGTAGGTCGCACTGAAGCTGAAGTTCGTGCTGCTAATAGCATTGCTGACGATATAACGCTAAGCCAAGATGATGATGTATTAGATACATGGTTCTCTTCTGCTTTATGGACCTTCTCAACCTTAGGTTGGCCAAAAGATACCGACGATTTAAAAACCTTCCACCCAACTGATGTACTTGTGACAGGTTTTGATATTATTTTCTTCTGGGTTGCGCGTATGATCATGATGACTATGCACTTCAATAAAGATGAAAATGGTAAAGCACAAATTCCATTTAAAAAGATTTACATGACCGGCCTTATTCGTGATGAAAATGGCGATAAAATGAGTAAATCAAAAGGTAATGTTATTGATCCTTTAGATATGATCGATGGTATTTCTCTTGAAGATTTATTAGAAAAACGTACCGGCAATATGATGCAGCCAAAAATGGCCGCTAAAATTGAAAAGCTAACCAAAAAAGAATTTCCTAATGGCATTGAAGCACACGGTACTGACGCTTTACGTTTTACCTTAACGTCAGTTGCGACTACAGGTCGCGATATCAGCTGGGATATGAAGCGTCTGGAGGGTTACCGTAACTTTACTAACAAGTTATGGAACGCAAGTCGTTATGTACTCATGAATACTGAAGAGTTTGATTGTGGTACAGATGCAAATGCAGAAATGGAACTTTCATTAGCGGATCGTTGGATTATCGGTCAGTTTGAACAAACCGTGAAAACAGTGCATGAAGCGTTTGACTCATTCCGTTTTGACTTAGCATCACAAGCTTTATATGAATTCACATGGAACCAATTTTGTGATTGGTACTTAGAATTAACCAAGCCTGTATTATTTAAAGGCAATGAAGCGCAACAACGTGGTACACGACATACCTTAGTTAATATTTTAGAAAGCTTACTGCGTTTAATGCACCCAATTATGCCATTTATTACCGAAACAATTTGGCAACGCGTACAGCCATTAAGTGACTTTAGTAAACAAGGTGACTCAATCATGACTCAAGCGTTCCCACAATTTAACGAAAGTAATTGTGATCAACAAGCAATTGGTGATTTAGAGTGGGTTAAGCAATTTATTGTCGCTATTCGTAATATTCGTGGTGAAATGGATATTTCACCAAGTAAACCATTACCGGTATTACTGAAAAACGTTAATGACAACGATAAACGTCGCTTAAGTGAAAACGAGCAATTTTTAAGTGCGCTTGCTAAGCTTGAAACCATTAATGTACTTGCTGATGATGAACAAGGCCCAGCCTCAGCGTCTGCTGTTGTTGGCGATTTATCTGTGCTTATTCCAATGGCAGGGCTGATTGACAAAGAAGCCGAGCTAGCGCGTTTAGACAAAGCAATCGACAAAATTGAAAAAGAAGCCGCTAAAACCCGTGGTAAGTTAAGTAACGATAACTTCGTCAGTAAAGCACCAGCAGCAGTTATCGAAAAAGAAAATGCCAAACTGGCAGAAGCGGATTCAACATTGGCTAAAATGCACGAGCAAAAAGCACAAATTGCGGCATTATAAATTTACCGTAAATTGACAAAAACCCCGGAAAAACGAAACGAAATGAGAGCTAAATTGTTCTCATTTCGTTTAATCTACCTTACAACCCCCTCGTAAATATTGCGCTGTAGCTCATATCTCATTGATATATCTTTATTACAAATAAATATTGAACTATTACGGTATTTTATAAAGCATATTAAAAATAACTGTGCTAGACTACTTTTGCGTTGAGTTCTTGCGTTGCAGATGAAGGTTTTACTGATTTTTGTTGTAGATTTATCAAGTTTTGATGTACTTGTATATTCTAAGCAAACGGATTTAAACAATGCAAACTAATTGTTTTGAGCATGTTTGTGATGAATATAGTTTGTATCCTTCCTCTTCCTGTACTTTTATGGTAGAGGGCATTTACTCGGGTGAAACGGTGATTATTCGTTATAGAAAAGAACCACATTATTATTTATGACTACGGGAAAATGTTAGTATGTCTGATACAGTTACTGGTAAAGTTAAATTTTTCAACGAAACTAAAGGTTTCGGTTTTATTGAGCAAGAAAATGGTCCTGACGTGTTTGTTCACTTCAGCGCAATCTCTGGAGACGGTTTCCGTACTCTAGCTGACGGCCAAGCTGTAACGTTTAGCGTAAAACAAGGTCAAAAAGGCCCTGAAGCTGAGAACGTTGTTGCTCAATAAGCTTTACCGCTTATAGCAAATGAAAAAAACGAAGAAGAGCATTGCTCATTCTTCGTTTTTTTGTTTCTGGTCTTTACTATTTTCCTAAGCAATCACTCAAACAAGATCTACATTAGTAAAGCTTCCCACACTTTAAGGGTTAATAGTCCCAACAAAGCCTATTTAACCTGAACTCTTATCGCTTATAATTATCACTTATAATTACCGCTTAAATCTCCGCTAAAGATAATTCAAGCATAGCTTTAATTTGGTCAACAATCGCTTGATTGGTTTGGTGATCAAAGCCCTGAGTTTTAGGGGTATGAATATGACCCGTAGGAATATTCGAGCCCAGTTTATTACGCAACAAAATACTACGGTAAGATATTTCATTAGATAAATAACCACCGCCACCACCTTCAACTGATACAGAGTCACTTAGCTCTTTCAGTGAATTAGCAGCAAAAGTTTTATTGTCTTCTTCTGATAGCGCCTTACCGTCAACTGCTTGACCTAATACCGTAATAGTTCGGTTATCATTAATTTTGTAAGGTCCTTTAGCTTTCATCATTGCTTGATAAGGTAAGCTATATTGAACAAACTCTTTATTAGATAACTCAGTTTTTAACAGCTTTGGTACCACTGGCATGGTTTTACTGCCGCCGTTATAAACATTAAGATTATCTGGCGCACTTGAGCTGCGTCTTAATGCAGGAAAATGCTCCAAGTCAAAATCACTGCGCCCCATAGAAATAGTTGCGATCATATCAACACTACCCAGTGCATAAAAAGGCGCTAATAAGTCTTCTATTTCACCTTGGTCAAAATCTTCAAAGCGCACCGGTATCATTACCGTATTAATTTCAGCTTTAACACCTTTATACTCAATTACCTTACCATCAAGCATTAATGCGGTTAAGCCTGATGGATTACTTTGACTGATGTTTTTGTCCAATAAAAACGGGTCAAAGCCGGTTAATAAAATACGCTTCTCAGTTTGTTGAGTGAAAGCTAAGTCATCTTGACCACGTGAACTCACTTCAAGCTGTTCAACTAGCGCTTTATTTTCATGCAATGAAATATCAAGCGGATTTTGCTTAAGAAACGCAGTAATTGCTAAGCGTGTCCAATAAAGCGGTCTATCATCCTTTAACCCCCCTTGTTGGTTTTGACGTTTACTAAACTGCCATAAATCATCACCTAACGCTGCCACCAACTGCCTTGCACTGGCGTAATTGTCTTGCTTTAACCATTGTTGTTCAAAGCTACGCCAATGGTAATAGTCGCTAATGACAGGCATTGCTTGCTCAGCTTCACTAAAACGTAACTCTTCAATGCTAAGACCTGGCTGTAATGTTGGAGTGGTTTGAGCAGCATAAGTGCTAGCGCTTTGTAATAACAAAACTGCGGTTAAGCTAGAGAGAAACTTCATAATGACCCTTAAGATAAAAATTTAAACAACGGATAAGTTAAAGAGATATCGCGCAATGCGCAAGTTTTCAATAAAAAATGCCCTGATATTTCAGGGCATTTAACTTTATTTACTTAACCTGAGTTCAGGTTACTTAATATTACTGAGTATTATCAGCTTGTATTTAAGTTTTAATAAAGTGCTAGTCGGCAATATATTCAACCACTTCAAGACCAAAACCAGATAACGAGTGATATTTAGTTTGTGAGCTTAACAAGCGCATTTTACTTACACCTAAGTTGGCTAGAATTTGCGAGCCAACACCAACATTACGTGAACCAACATGACGATTAATTTCTTTTACCGTTTCACCAGCATCAATCTTAGCGTATTTTTCAACTAGGTTAATTAACTCAGTTGGTGATTCATGCTTACCTAATAATACTAAAACGCCACCTTCTTTACCTATACGCTCTAAAGCACTTGCCATTGGCCAAGTTGCTACGCTTTCACGCTGGCTGAATAATAAATCTCTAAAGGTATTTTCTAAATGAACGCGTACTAAAGTGGGCTCTTCAGGGTTAATATCACCTTTCGTTAGCGCAAAGTGTGCTTGTCCATCAATGGTATCTTTAAATACGGTTAGGTCAAACTCACCAAACGCCGTAGGTAATTTACATTGTGAAACACGCTCAATAGTGGTTTCTGTCGCATTTCTAAATTCAATTAAGTCGGCAATTGTGCCCATTTTAATATCATGCTTTTGCGCAATAACTTCTAAGTCGTTACGACGCGCCATAGTGCCGTCTTCATTTAAGATTTCAACGATAACAGCCGCTGACTCAAAACCTGCCATACGCGCTAAATCAACACCGGCTTCAGTGTGGCCTGCGCGATTTAATACGCCGCCATCTTTAGCAATTAACGGGAAGATATGACCTGGTTGTACAATATCAAGGTGTGTGGCATTAGCATTGGCTGCCGCAAGCACTGTCGTTGCTCTATCGGCAGCAGAAATACCTGTAGTAACACCTGTTGCCGCTTCAATAGATACGGTAAAGTTGGTACTAAATTGCGCGTCATTTTTATCGACCATTAATGGCAGCTTTAATGTTTCACATTTTTCTCTGCTCATCGGCATACAAATCAAACCACGACCATGAGTTGCCATAAAGTTAATCGCTGCTGGCGTTACCTTTTCAGCAGCCATAATGAAGTCGCCTTCATTTTCCCTGTCTTCATCGTCCATTAAAATAACCATTTTACCTAAAGCAATATCATTGATTATTTCTTGTGGGGTATTTAAGTTCATTATTGTCTCTATGATCGTTAGTTAATTGATTATTAAGTTAGTGGTACAAGTAGGTTATTTAATAAACCCGGCTTTTTGCAACATGCTTTCGCTAATATTTGAAACAGGCTCAGTAGTCACTTCTTTAGTGAGCAAACGCTCTAAGTAACGCGCAATGAGGTCAACTTCTAAGTTAACTTTACTGCCAATTTTATACTCACTAAAAACCGTTTCTTTCACCGTGTGCGGCACAATAGTTAAACGGAATTTACCTGCAGCCAAACTATTAACCGTTAAGCTAGTACCATCAACGGTTACCGAGCCTTTTTCAGCAATATAATGGCTAAGCTCACTTGGCATACTGAGCCAGTATTCCCAGCTGTTACCGTTATTGGTTATTGATAAAATTTCGCTAACACCGTCAACATGGCCAGAAACCATATGACCACCAAAGCGTGTACTTGCTAACATCGCTTTTTCTAAGTTAACGGCTTTTCCAACTTGGTAATGTCCAAAACCGGTGCGCTTAAGTGTTTCATTCGACACGTCAGCACTAAAACTGCCCTGCTCTGCTGCAGATTGAAAAGCAACCACCGTTAAACAAATACCATTAGTGGCAATAGAGTCACCTAGTTTAACATCACTCATATCTAAACTATTGGTCGCAATGTCAATACGCGCACCTTGTGCGTTAATGTTGATGGCTTTAATAGTGCCAACGGCTTCGATAATTCCTGTAAACATGGTTATTCTCTAAGGTTAAATTTATTAGTTACGATATTAATGATGAGTATTGCTAGCTGTATTATTAGCGCTATTTACCTTTGCAGTAATACGAATATCTGCACCAACCATAACCACTTCGTTGATCGATAATTGCTTAGTTTTTGCTAATTCAGTAATACTTGGCATTTCCACTAAGTTTTTGCCATCACCACCTAACAATTTAGGCGCTTGGTATAAAATTAATTCATCGACTAAGTTTTGTTCAAAAAAAGCACCTGCAAGCCTAGCACCAGACTCAAGTAAAACATCATTGATACCACGCGTTGCCAATAAAGCAAGTAGTGCTTTTAAATCGACCTTAGTCGTATTGTTGTCTGTATTGTTGTCTGTATTGCTCTCTTTTACTGAAGTCACTTGTACCTGTTCAACATAATGAGGCCAAGTGCGTAAGTTTTCAAGTTCAGTTCTAATGATTAATATCGGGGACGGCTGTTGAAAAAATGCTAGCTCTGGTGTTAAACGGTTTTGACTATCGATTACCACACGTAAAGGCTGACGAAGTTTATCTTCAGGGTAGCTTTTTTGTAATTCACCTAGCTCACTATAACGCACTGTCATTTTAGCATTATCGGTAATAATAGAGTCACAGCCTGTAATAATGGCACAACTTTGAGCTCTTAACCGTTGTACATCTTTTCGCGCAGCACCTTGGGTGATCCACTTACTTTCACCGCTGTGCATTGCGGTTTTGCCATCAAGGCTTGCCGCTAATTTACAGCGTACGAAAGGCAGAGTTGTGGTCATTTTTTTAATAAAACCAACATTAAGTGCGCGTGCAGCAGCTTCTAATAAACCAGATTGAGTTTCTATTCCCGCTTGTGCCAACATAGCAATACCGTTACCTGAAACTTGCGGATTAGGATCAACCATAGCTGAGATAACTTTGCTCACGCCAACATCAATTAACCCTTGCGCACAGGGTGGCGTACGACCAAAATGACTACAAGGCTCAAGCGTAACATAGGCGGTTGCCCCTTTAATTAACGTCGGGTTTTTCTGCTTTGCATCGCGAATGGCGTTCACTTCAGCATGACCTTCGCCTGCTTTTTGATGATAGCCTTCACCAATGATTTTACCTTGACTTACTAACACACAACCTACCCTAGGATTAGGCGATACGGTGTAATGGCCTTTTTTCGCCAATTCTATGGCTCTTGCCATAAATTGATGATCTTCTAAGGTAAATTCATGTTTTGGTGTAACCAGGGCTACTGTCACAATATTGTCTCTTAAGTTTAATTGGCGTCAAACACACTAACTTATTATCAATGAGTTAGTTAACCTGAGCTCGGCTTAACAAATGTTTCTCTAGCAGCTATTTTTCCTAACTTCTTCGTTAAATTTACTTGCAATAGGCCAGCTATTGACGCGAAATTTACCTTGCTTATCATATGAAAAGAAGCAAAACTATCAAGCTAGAGATTCTGAAGAATAATTTTTGCTGATATTTCAATTTGTTAAATACTTCTTAAACCGAGTTCAGGTTAGTTATTAATTATTTAGTCTTTTTTTCTCGACCTAAGCGGGCAATTTCATCTGCAAACTCACTAATATCTTCAAACGATAAGTACACCGATGCGAAACGTAAATAGGCAACTTTATCTAGCTCTTTTAGCTGCGCCATAATTAACTTACCCAACATTTCACTGGTTACTTCACGCTCACCGGTTGCTCTAAGTTGAGATTTTAGCTTATTAATAGATAACTCAACCTGCTCGGTACTAACTGGGCGCTTTTCTAATGCTCGCACTAAACCACTACGCATTTTATCTTCATTGAACGGCTCACGACTACCATCACGTTTAATAATACGCGGCATAACTAACTCAGCCGTTTCAAAGGTTGTATAACGCTCATGACAAGCTAAGCATTCTCGGCGACGTCGTATTTGATGGCCATCAGCAACTAAGCGTGAATCTATCACTTTGGTATCAGTTGCAGTGCAAAATGGACAGTACATGGTTTACCTCAATAAAATAAGCGCTCAACAGCCATGATGATTATTACCGACTTTTGCAAAAATTTAACGCAAGGTTTTTAGGCAAAAAAATGGCCGCTCTAGGCGACCATTCTATTACAAAAGTAAAAATTTATCCGTTACTTTCAATTATTTTTGATAAACAGGGAACTTAGTACACAACTCTTTAACTTGACCTTGTACACGAGTAATTACGCTTTCATCGTTAATGTCGTCAAGAATGTCACAAATCCATGTTGTTAATGCTTTAGTTTCTTCAATACCAAAACCACGACGTGTGATTGCTGGAGTACCTAAACGAAGACCTGAAGTAACAAATGGAGAGCGAGGATCATTTGGCACTGAGTTTTTGTTTACTGTGATGTGAGCTTTACCTAACGCGGCATCAGCGTCTTTACCAGTAATATCTTTATCGATTAAATCAAGTAACAATAAGTGGTTTTCAGTGCTGTTAGAAACAACTTTGTAACCACGTTCTTGTAATACGGCAACCATCGCTTTAGCGTTATTTAAAACATTTTGTTGATATGCTTTAAACTCTGGTGCTAATGCTTCTTTAAATGCTACCGCTTTCGCCGCGATAATGTGCATTAATGGGCCACCTTGACCACCAGGGAAAACAGCACTGTTTAGTTTTTTGTAAATAGCTTCATCATCACACGCAGAAACAATTAAACCGCCACGTGGGCCTGCTAATGTTTTATGTGTGGTTGTGGTTACCACATGCGCGTGTGGTACTGGGTTAGGGTATAAACCTGCAGCAATTAAACCAGCAACGTGAGCCATATCTACGAAGAAGTAAGCACCAACAGCGTCAGCGATTTTACGCATACGCGCCCAATCAACAACACCTGAAAACGCAGAGAAACCACCAATGATCATTTCTGGTTTGTGCTCATGAGCAAGACGTTCTAACTCTTCGTAATCTATATCGCCAGTTTCTGGGTGTAAGCCATATTGAAAGGCTTCGTATGATTTACCTGAAAAGCTTACACTTGCACCGTGTGTTAAGTGACCGCCATGCGCTAAGCTCATACCTAACACTTTACCACCTGGAGATACTAATGCTTGAAAAACAGCAGCGTTGGCTTGTGAACCAGCATGAGGCTGTACGTTAGCGTAAGTGGCACCGAATAATTCTTTAGCACGGTCAATCGCTAATTGTTCAGCAATATCAACATACTCACAACCACCGTAATAACGCTTACCTGGGTAACCTTCAGCATATTTGTTAGTTAACTGTGAACCTTGAGCTTCAAGAACGCGCGGGCTACAGTAGTTTTCAGATGCAATTAATTCAATATGCTCTTCTTGACGCACAACTTCATTGGTCATTGCTTGATAAAGTTCTGGATCAAAATCGGCAATATTCATATCACGTGTAAACATGTTTTTTTCCTTAAGTATTTCAGCCCAAGGCTGTAAACCACACTCTATTATTGGCTAAGCAATAGTTAACTAGAGCATATAAAAATTAGTGGCGGTATTTTGCCTCAAATTTGTCAAAAAGTACACGACAAAACACGGCAGCTTTAGTGCATTTTACGCTGTTTTATAGCTGAAACTATTAAGTACTAACGAGTAAAAGTTCACTGAAAGCTTTCACCTTTAAAGGCAAACAGACAATAAATTAACAAAAACAAGATACACCGAACATAAAACAAAAACAATAATAAAAAACAAAATTTAAAACCGTTTGTTTCAAATTTAGCATGTAAAGTGCAAAATATTAATAACTAGATGAATTTTTCTCAAGAGTAAAAAAGCGCTGCAAAGTTATCAATACTTATACCCGTTGCATTTAAAGCGCCTTGAATTGAAATGACTCAAGCGCTCTAAAATATGCCGCTTGAATGGTAACGGGTATACACAGCGCTTAACTAACCTGAGCTCGGCTTAATAAATGTTTCTCTAGCAGCTAATTTTCCTAACTTCTTCGTTAAATTTACTTGCAATAGGCCAGCTATTGACGCGAAATTTACCTTGCTTATCATATGAAAAGAAGAAAAACTATCAAGCTAGAGGTTCATAAAAGTAATTTTTGCTGATATTTCAATTTGTTAAATATCTCTTCAACCGAGTTCAGGTTAATTATTTTAAGCAAGCTTTGGCTAACAACTAAATCACACTTGCTACTAGAGCTTAGTCAATAATGACAGCTCTTTTAAACGTTTTTTATGAAAGACATGGGTGACAAGCCATATAATAACAATCAATGAATTGACAACGATAAACGGCGGCCATGGCGATTTCTCAAACTCTTGCGAAGCAATATAAAAATAATAATTCATAATAGGCAGCATCGCCCAAAAACTGTACTTGATTAGCTTGATATAACTAATTGACGACTGACAACTAGCAATCGCATTTTCAAGTGCCTTTTCTGGACTACCACAGTTTTTCTGCCAAGTATTTAAGCGAATTTTAAACTCGTAATAAACATAAATACTTGAACCAATCCCACTACCCAATAAAAACACTTGGGTTGCTGTTGACCAAACGTCGTTAAAGTAGCCATAGACGAACATAGCAAAGATGAATAGCGTACTAATAACATCAAGCACTAATAAAGATTTAGCCCAATAAGTACGTCGTTTAGTTTGCTTAACCAGTGCGTTCATATCGGTTTTTTCAAATGATTGTTCTTGCCAGTCTTGCGTTAAACTCAACCATTGCTCATCTAGCATCGGCGATGTTGAAGCATCAAAGTCATCAGCATTTGTTTGCGGTGAGTCGTTATGGTGCTGGTTTTGTTTTTTTGGTGGTTGCTCGTTATTCATTAAGCCTCCAATAATAGTGCTAAAGCGGCTTTAGCACGTTGTAAACGTACACCAGCTAAATTAGGAGTAATGGTTAATACATCAGCTATTTCTTGATAACTCATGCCCTCAAGCGCTAGGGTAATAACCTGCTGTTGCTCTAGCTTTAACTGCCTAATGGCATTGGCAAGCTTTTGCTGACGCTGATTTTGATCTAATGCTTGATAAGGTGTTGGTTGGTGATGATCTTTTTCAAACTCGGCTGGAAGATCATTAAGATCTTGCTCGGTTTTAATCGTTTTTACCGCTTTGGCAACATGGGTCGCTAGAATATTATGAGCAATACGAGCAACAAAAGTTTTCACCGCTGAGTCTTGCCTAAAACTAGGTAAAGCACGCCATATATTGAGTGCTATATCTTGAAATAATTCATCTTGAATCGCCGGTTTCGCTTCAAAGCCTGTAATAATATGACGTAGCAGCTTTTCATGCTCCGTCATCCATTGAACAAACAGCGCTTGATGTTTCAAATTTTTACCCTTACTGCAATAAATTTTGGCATTAGCATCAAAGAACTTAGGAGCTAATAATATATTTTCACAAGAATTTAACATATTATTCCTCCTAAGTTCAGCTAAGCGCAGTAATAAATACCTATTTCACTAAAACTAGCTCAGTGCCATAACCACTTTTTCTGATTTAAGCTTTTTAGCCAGTGAGAGTACCAATGCAGCAGTAATCGCTAAGGTAACGCCACTGGTAGCCAGCACAGCTAACCAATTAACATCAACGCCTTTAAAGATATCTTCCATGATCAATGACTGACCCGAAATAGGCATCCAGTCTAACCATTGCGGTCTGTCATCCATCATCATCATAGCAAAAGGAATTATCGCAGGAATACCTATAACAATACTTACCGTTGACTGTGCTTCTTTAAAACTTTTACTTTGAAAAGCAAGAAACAATTGGGCTGCTGAGGCAAATAAACAAATAGGTAATAATAATATCAATAAAGTTACCACGGTTGATAAGCCTAAACTAAAGGTAGCACCAACCTTGGTTAGATCGACAAAGCCGACAGACACCGATGTCAACACTAAAATAAGCACAACACCAATAAGAGAAATAGTGGCAGCACTAATGAGCTTAGCAAGCACTATTTTTAATGTACTTACTGGCTGACATAATAGCATTTCAAGAACATTACGTTCACGCTCGCCTGCACTCGAGTCAATAGCTACCGATAGACCTGACATAAAAGCAGCCATCATTAAGTAAACACCAAGCAGCATTGAAATCATGATAAAAGTAGCGTCTGGTTTAGCGGTATCTTGTTCAACCAAGGTGACAGGGTTTAATAAGCGAACATCAATACCACGTAACTGTAAACGTTTATAACCAATAGATAGAGAGAAGTCTCTTACCGCGCTATTGATACGCCTTACAGGTGTCGCTACCGCTTTATCGGTAAAGTCAGCTTGTAAGTGTATTTTGATCGGTTTACCTTCAGCCATATTTTGCGCAAATTCTGATGGTATCTCCAAAGTAATATTACGTTCATCCCAAATGCCTCTATCACTTTCAGGAATATCAGCAAACGGCAAAATATTATTATCGCTTAAGTGGGTCATTAATTTAGGGGCGTACTCTGCTCCGGTAAATTTAATGTAAACCGGTGGCTCATCAACCATTTTTTCAATCATGATTTTTGACATTACAACTATCATAATCGGCGCCATAAACGCCATCATTAATGCCACCATCAAGGCGCGCTTATCGCGAAATGCTTCTTTATATTCTTTTAATACCAATGCTTTTAACTGGCCAAAATCTGCGTTCATTATGCTGCTACTCCTTCATCTGAACCAATCAACTTCACAAAGGCTTCTTCTAATTGCGTTTCACCCGCTAGTTCACATAACTCTTGTGGCGTGCCTTGTGCTGCTAATTTGCCGTTAGCGACAATAATGACGCGATCGCAAAGCGCTGCAACTTCTTGCATGACATGTGATGAAAACAAAATACAGTGACCTTTGGCTTTGAATTTTGCTAAATGATTACGTAAAACACGCGTACTCATGACGTCTAAACCACGGGTTGGCTCATCAAGCACAAAGTTTTTTGGTTGATGAACTAAAGCTTGCGCCAAAGTGACTTTCATTCGTTGGCCTTGCGAAAAGCCAACAGTTTTACGGTGCGCTAACTCTTCTAGCTCTAAATCTTTGATCACTTGCTCAATCGCTTGATGCTTCGTTTGCCCAGTCATACCATGCAAACTAGCAAAGTAGTCTATTTGTTCGTAAGCGGTTAAACGCTCATACAGACCAAATTTGTCAGGAAAAACCCCTAAATTTGCACGTGCTGCAATAGGATCTTCAGTCACACGAATACCGTCAATGGTAGCAAAGCCTTCATCGGCTGAAAGTAAGCCGTAAAGGGTACGTAAACAGGTAGTTTTACCTGCGCCATTAGGGCCTAAAATACCGGTAATTTCGCCATCTTTTGCGGTAAATGACAGTCCGTCTAAGGCTTTAACAGTATTTTTTTTATTCTTTTTGTCGATAAAGCTTTTATGTAAGTTATTTACTTCAATCATAATTTTGTTCCTTTTTCTTTTACAAGAAATTAAATATGCCTATTGAATGCCGTTAACGCTGGTCATGAATTTTTCATCGGGGATCTCATCAAGGCATGATTCATCAAGTGATTTAGGATCTTTTTTGGTTAAAAACTCATTCACAATTTTATTTGCACAAGTGCTCATAGCAACGGTATGCGCTGCGTTTTTAACAACAATATGGTGGCTGTTAGGCAGCGTTTTATTTGAGTAATCGCCATTACTTGGCGGCGTTACTGGGTCTAATTCACCTGATAAAATAAGGGTTGGAATATTAGCGGTAACCGGCTCATAGAAATTTTCACTAGGAGTATATTTAGGAAACAACGGACAAATGGCATTAAAAGCAAAGTGGCTCATGCCGCCATCAAAATTATTTTCAGCATCGGCGGCTAACATTTGTTCTGTTACTTTTGGCATATCTTCATTACAAACAATATTAAACAGCAATCCGGTGTAAACCATTTGCTCACCTTCAGTACTTGCCATTAAACCAATTAACGGTTGGTAATTACCTAAATACGCTTGGTTAATAACAAGTGGTACTAATGAGCGCCCTGAAACACTGTACAGTTGCATACGTAAATTATTGGTAAACTTAGCTTCATCAAGTTTAAACGTTATTGGTGTGCCTAAACGTGGGTGCATAATATCAAGCTCAACAGGGGCTTTAGCTAAACGTGCTTTTACTTGTTGAAACTCATCAGCTAAATTAGGAAAAGCGGTATTACACGAGTCACTGTTTTTACAGTTTTCAAGTAGTAAGTTAAATGCTCGAGCACCACTTTGGCCAAATAAGCCAATAGGTACTTCAATAGGCCCAACACTGTCTAGCACGACACTTTCAAGCGACTGTGGAAACATACGCATATACACTAAACCAGCGCGCGTACCATAAGAGCCACCATAAATATTTAATTTTTCATGACCTAATGCTGCACGAACCGCATCAAAGTCACGAATGGCGTTTTCTGAATTAAACTGACTTAAGTCACCTTTAAATTGACTAATACATTCAGTAACATCACTGGCTTTAAAGTCTTGCAGTGTTGTGTCATAAACGCCTTGCTCGTCTTCAAATTCACAAGAAAGTGGGTTAGTTTCACCCGTACCGCGCTGGTCAACTAAAATAATATCACGAGTTTTTCTTACCTCTCGAAAAACACGATTTAAGCCTGTTGCTAATTCAACAGCAGCTTGGCCTGGACCACCCGCTAAAAACATTAATGGCGCTTTATATTCACTGTTATCAATGGCGGGCAATACCACAAAATTAACTAATAGTTTTTCGCCCGTAGGCTCTTGATAGTTTTCAGGCACTTGTAGCTTACCGCATTTTACTGATGCGCGAATTTCGCCAACATGACAGCTTTCAAGTGTTAATGCCTCATTCGTTAGTTTATCACTCGGCAATACCTCGTTATTTGCCAAAACATGACTAGCGCTTGATAACAAACCAATGGTTAGGAGTTTTCCCCATATTGTTTTCATAAACTCTTCCTTAATAAATAATCGAACGCTTAGTCTGAAGCTTTTCAATTTTATTACAGAAAAATACATATTTTTTTATTTTTATTTTTCTCTTACATAAGAAGAAACTGAAAACAGCGTAAAAACCTGAACTAAACTATAGTTGTTGTTACTTATACGATAACAAAGGCATAACTTGCTCAGCATGTAAGTTTTTGTAAATAGTAATTCCCAAATGCTTTAATAAGAGATAAGGTTCAACTATAAATTAGGTTTATAAGGAAGCCATATTATGGAATTAAATCAGTGGGTAGATGAGTTATTTGAAGTATTTGACGAAGATAAAGACGGTGTAATAAACCGTAGTGAATTTGTTGAGTTAATTGATGTGCTATTACAAGATAAAGGCATTCGTATGTGCGAAAGCATTTTTAATCGCTTTGATAAAGATCACACTAACTCGATTTCAAAAGAAGAATTACGTGAAATGGTAATTGATCTCGCCTTATAATTAACCTAGTTTTCAATTTTTAGTTACATGGTATTCGTCAGTATTATCCGTTTATAGCCAACTCAACGCTGGCTATAATCAGATTATTGGTTATTGGTTATTGATTATTGATGATATAAAGGTAATACCTTACCACTTAAACTACCACGCCATTTCTTTTCATTTTCAATAAACAATATTTCACCGTACTGACCTCGCTTAATGCTTGAATCAATGGCAATAACACGTCCTTGATAGCGGGTTTCAATTTGCTTTTGAGAAGTATGACCAACAATAAAATGCTTCACCTTAAAGTGCTTAAGTAATAAATCTATTTCAGCAGAAGTTGCCCCATTATCTTTACCTCTCTCGGCGGCAAAATAACCACGGTACCAAATAGGGCCATTGGTTGTATGTAAAACTTCTGCCCAACCTTCGCGTGGTTTATCTAGCTCGGCTTTAACTAAGTTATCTTTAAAAACACGGTTAATGTCTACTAAGGTGCGTTTATCTTTCGCTAAGTCAGGATGAAAACCACCATGAGCAAATAGCATGTTATTAATTTTAACTAATACTGGCTTACTGCGTAACCAATTACCGATAATACTGTCTGAGGTAAATAACTGCTCAAACGGTTTATTAAGCTTTTTAGCCGTTTCAATGTATTTAGGGTGTAAATAACGTAAGTCGCCATTAAGTACCATTACCTCATGATTACCTAAGGTTAAATGGATTTCACCACCCGCTTTTTTAGCTTGTTGTTCTAAGTCGTATAAAAACCATAGAATCTCAGTCACTTTATCGCCGCGATCAAAGATATCACCGGTGATAACAAAATGACCATTACCAAAAGCCCACTGTTGGTTTTTATCAATAATATTATTATTGGTTAATAGCTCAATCATTAAATCATACTGACCATGAAAGTCGCTAAGCGCAGCAACAGGAAAGTCGCCGTTGTATTCGAGAATTTCGTGCTCTTGGTTGATTAAATTATGAATAGTCGCAGGTAAGTCACAGGCACTAACAGCAATAGGTTTGCTTGCTAAATTGTCGACTTGCTCTGTGCTTAGCGTTAAGCGTTGACTCACTTTTTCGCCGTGGCATAACCAATGCGCATCTAAGTGTTTATCTTGAGTAAAGACATAAGGACCGTCAGAATAAAGAACAGTTTTTTCAACAAGTTTCTCGCCGTCACTTGCATTATCAGTAACCGTACTATTAGCCGATAAAGAAGTCACTATAGCGCAGCTTAATAATAAGCGATGAGCAAAATAAAGAGGGTTGAGCATATAGGGTTACCCTTTATGGCAGTAAATAAAAATTAAACGAAAATAAATAGGATGTCACATCCGTGTGACTTAGTTTTGTTAATTGCTAACCTAAGGTCAGCAACTAAATTATTGAGTTAACTCAGTATAAATAACCATTTACACTAAGTTAATAGCGTTTACTTAGAACTTAAATTCAGCACCTAAGTAAACAAAGCGACCGACACTGCTACCATAACCACTGTAGAAATGTCCGCGTCCACCTAAGCTGTAATCACCTTGGTTATCAAAGATGTTATTTACACCACCAAATACACGTAAATCACCGTCTTTTGGTAGCTCAACATCATAAGAAACAGATAAACTATGCGTGATGTATGAACCAATCTCGTTAAACGCTAATGTTTCAGGGTTCTCGATACAATCTGCACTACCCGCTGCACAATTTTTATCGTTAGCAGCCATATCTTCTAACCAATCTTTTTCATCACCTTGGTTAACGGTAATCGGGCCTTTGTATTTAGTGCTCCAACGTACACGCCAGTCTTCTTTATACCAAGTTAATGAAGCTGAGCCTTGAGTATCGTAGATATCGTTGTCGTAGTAACCTTCGTAATTGGTAGTAGCTGGACCACCTGGTGACTGTACGGTCTTAGTCCAATCAAGCACATGAGTCCAATCACTCTTAAACTTAATACGACCTAAATCATCAAAGTCATAAACATATTCTATCGCGACATCAAAGCCACTAGTGCTAATTTCATCAACGTTATAGTCACGTTGCATTACTTCAATTAAACCACCATCTTCATCACGCTTTAAATCATTACAAAATGAGTTAGAACCACCGCGCTCATCCCACGGTAATTCAGAGTTATAACAGTAATCGATAATATCTTGATTAGAGTATGTCGCTAACGCGTCTTTAATGGCAATATCATAGTAGTCAACAGCAATACGTAGACCTTCAATGAACGATGGTGCTAATGTTACACCGAACGTTAGGGTATCAGCGGTTTCTTCAAAAAGATCTGGGTTACCAACACCAGGAGAGTAGTTATTATCTTCTACATCAAACTCACCATTCAGAGCAATATAATTAGCGATTGACTCTTCTTCTCGACATTTGTCGTGCCCAGCATCAGTTGATGTAGCAGTAGTACCGAGACAAATATCACTATAGTTTGAGTCATAATCACCTGCTGGCGGTGACATTAAGTTATCAATTGATGGTGCACGTTGGGCGCGTGCCCAGTTAGTTCTTACCGCATAACCATCAACAATTTCCCAAACAAGGCCAGCTCGGTAACTGGCAACTAAGTCAACACCTTCAGGGCTGTAATCAGCAAAACGTGCCGATACATCAGCCGTTAAACTTTTAGCACCTACAACATTTCTAAGTAGTGGAATACCGGCTTCACCAAAAACTTCAGCAACATCCATTTCACCTGAGTATTGCGGTACATAGTTAAAGGTAATACCACCTTCAACGCCACCGCCACCTGTTGTAACTTTTTGCGAGTCACGTCTAAATTCAAAGCCAAACGCGGTTGCTACAGGACCTGCTGGCATGTCGAATAAATCACCCGCCATATAACCAGTAAAGGTTAACTGCTCTACCTCAGTATTAATTGTTGGGTTGGCGCGAATATAATTGGCTGCTTCGGCGCTAATAGAGCCTTCACCAAATAAGTTCATTGGTACACAACCTGCTGCGCGGGCAGCTTCGTCAGCACATTGAATTGTAACGCCATCAGCCGCATATTCAGCATCAAGTGCATAGCGTGCTTTGAAAACATCAATTTCATTACCACGAAGCTGATCTTGGGTTGACTTACCATAACCAACAGAAACGTCCCAGTCCCAGTCGCCATCAAATAATGTACCTTGTAAACCTGCCCATGAACGAATAGTTGTACGTTCGTTATCGGTATAGATATTACCTACCTCAGCAAAGTTTCTATCCCATTTAATAGTGCTACCACCGCCAGCAGCAATTTCAGCTGGTACATAAGGGTTGCTACTACTAATACGACCCATATCTATTTGGTCAAACTCACCTGTTGCTGGATCATAGGTAATAACTAAATCGCTTTCATCTTCGCTTTCTGGTGATTTGTCATTAAATGATTTATTTAAACTATGTTGTACTTGTCCGTAAAAGGTAATGTCATCGGTTAATTCAAAATCAACTTTTATCGCCGTATTTATCCCTTCATCAGGCACTTTAAGCATAACGAACTGATCAGTGTCGATGCCGTACTTTTCTTCTACCCAATCATCGCGCAATGTTTGACCGTCATACCAAAAACCGCCTACGCCACCACTGCCTTCGTGGAAAACACCACCAGGGATTGAGTCACTTAAACTGCGCCAATCAGATTGGCTAATATCACGCATACACTCGCCATCTCTAGGCTCTGCTTCAGTAAGCATAGTGTTACACATTCTTTCATCATCATAAGAATGTGATTCTTGAATTTGCGCTCGCTTACGGTCGTTATAAGTTAAACCGTATTGCTTATCATAAGTTGAGCTTAAGTAAACATAACCACGACCTTCAGCAAATTCAGTGCCGTAGTTTAAATCTAAAGTAAATTCTTTAGCGCCACCTTCAACTGATTCACCACCACGCGCTTTAAAAGCAAAGCCTTCTTTGTCTTGTTGGGTAATAATGTTAACAACACCCGCAATAGCATCTGAGCCGTATGCTGCAGAAGCGCCACCAGTAATTACTTCAACTTTTTGTACCATACCGCTAGGAATAGTTGATAAGCTTACCGCATTACTGCTGTGGCTATTTGATACTACACGACGACCATCAATTAAAGTTAAAGTACGTTGCGAGCCTAAGTTACGTAAATCAATCGTAGATAAACCCGTTGCAGTAATGTTTGATTGGCTATTGGTGTTACTGCTACTTTCCGAAATTTGTGGTAATTCATCAATTAAAATTTCTGATAATGAACCTAAACCAGTATCTTCAATCGCTTCGTTATCCATAGTAGCTAATGGTGTAGCAACACTAAAACTATCACGACGAAGGCGCGAGCCTGTAACCATAATTTTTTCGTGAGTTTCTTCAACTTTTTGTTCTGGTGTTTTTTGGCTTTGCGTTGCTGTTTTAACAACCTTTGCTTCTTCAGCGGATAATGCGTCAGCTGCAAAAGCCGCTGGAGACATCGCTAATGCGCCACCGGCAATAGCTGAATAGATAGCCGTTTGAATTGCGATGGTGATTGGTTTTTTGTTCATCATTCATCTCTCTCTTTTTTAAGTAATGTTCTTCATGGTTTATTATAGAAGTTGAATTTTGCAGGCGATTAAGCCTACAAAATTCAACTCTTTATCCAGTAAATAGACCGCTGCTATTGTTTTTCCCTAATAACCTAATAACTAAACTTCCCATACGTTAAGTTATTAAGTGCTCTGGTTTTAACTGCAAACTTAGTATTATCTACTGCACTTTTATTATTTTTTTAATGAGGAGTTATGCTGTAAAATGACGACATAACTTTGCTCTACTACTCTTTTAAGAAAGTAATGGCAGTTATTCAATCGCTAAGAGGTCATTTGTACCTCTATTTAACATCTATTTCTAAAAAAAACAAAAAAAACACTACTTAAACAATTAGTTAAATTTTTTATAAAAGTTCACTTTTTTTATTTTAGTGTTAATATAAATTCATTATTTTGCGAACTATATGCGAAAAAAATTCCACTTAACCGCATAACTTTGGTAGCATAAATATCAGAGAAACATATCAAGGATGGTAGTGATAAATACCCGTACAGTTTATATAAACTGTACTATTACCTAATAAGAAAGAGTATCAATGAAGCCTAATCGTGCTTTTAACCTGAGTAACTGTTACGTCAACCCAACCGAGTTTTCGATACAACTAGATCAGGGGGAAAAGCAGTCATTACAACCCAAGTTCATTGACGTGCTATGCTATTTAGCTCAGCATCATCCTCGTATTATTCCTCGTGAAGAATTAATTAATAATATTTGGGGAGAAAATAGCGTTGTTGGTGATAAAAGTCTGACCAACGCCATTTGGCATTTGCGTAAAAGTTTGGCAGAAATTGATCAAGGCAACGGCGTTATTGAAACAATTCGCAAAGCTGGCTACCGATTAGTTATTGAGCCACAATGGTCTACAAATGTAACTACGACCGCTCACAGTAACATCACAGTCAGCGATGACACGCTTCAAAACGACCCTCAATTAAAAAGAGAAGCTGAGCAAGAAACAGATGGTTTATTAGCAAAAACATTACAATACCGTATTAATAAGCAAACTATCACCTGGGTTGTATTAGCTGCATTTATAGCAGTGGTTATTGGTTATTTTTTAGGTAAACCCTCACATGATCCAGCCGTAGTAACGCAAGTCACTAAACACCCAGGCAGTGAACTTTTTCCATCTCCCTCACCTGATGGTCGCTATGTGGTTTATAGCCAAGTATCTAATAATCAACCAACCAACTTGTTTATGAAAGACACTTTACAGCCGCAACTGCCAGCACAACAATTAACCTTTGATACGGCAATTGAACGCCATAGTGTTTGGAGCAATGACGGACAATACTTATACTTTGCCAGAACAGCTAAAGCCGGTGAAAATTGTAAATATATTCAACTTAAAGTGTTGAGCAGACAAGAAAAAGCTATTGCTAATTGCCCGAATAGAGTTGGTTACTTTTACCTTGACATATCACCTGACGATAAAACATTAGCCATACATGGCTTTAATGGTGACGCTGAAAAAAGTGGCATTTATTTTCTTGATTTAACGAAAGAAAATGCACCATTAGAGCGCTTTTCTTGTAAAAAAGGTTGTGATTATAAAGATAGAGATATGGCTTTTTCTCCCGATGGTAAACATCTTGCCATTAGTCGACGCTTTAATCGTTACAGCGAGAATATTTATTTAATCAATATAAAGACCAAAGAAACACAGCAGCTTACATTTAATGAGGAAGATATTGTTGGCATTACATGGTCTGATCAAAGTAAGATAATTTACGCAACTCACAAAGCTGGGGTCAGATCAGGTTTTATTATAGATGTTGATAAAAACACATTTACTGAGCTTAATTTACCCGGCTTTAGTTACCCCAAATTTACTAAGCAAGGTAGAAAGCTGTTTTATCAGCAGCGTCAAGAAATATCATCCATTGCGAGCCTATCATTGAAAGCCGATATTGCGAGCAGTCCATTCCCTGTAGTTTTATCAAGCTTCAGCCATCACTCCCCTGATTACAGCCCTATAAATAAGCGCTTTGTCTATGTATCAAATGAATCAGGCTTTTATGAGCTATGGTCGGCAAATACCCGAGGTGAAGAGCGAAAGCAACTCACATTTTTGAAAAAGAATATTAGCTTACCTAAATGGTCCCATGACGGTAAAAGCATTGCCTTTTTAGCTTCATCTGAAGATAACAAGCATGAAAACATTTATATTTACTCACTAGTAACACAAAAAATATCAGTGCTAAATAGCCCATTTGATCGCCATAACCGACCAAGCTGGTCGCTTGATGATAACAAAATCATTGCCGCTGTTTATAATAATAACGCGACTGACTTATATAGCATTACTATTGCTGATGGCGCTGTTGAGCGTTTAACTCATGACAATGCGCGCTATGGAATTATGAATTCGCCAACAACCTTACTTTATGCAAAAGTTAAGCGAGGCTTGTGGCAAGTTGATTTAACCGATAAGACAACCCCCCCCGTACAAATTATTGACGGTAAGGAATTCACTGGTTTATACGCCTGGGACTATTACAATAACGGTGTTTACTTTAACAAGGAGCTTAAGGAGCACCATATATTGATGTTTCATGATACGGTCTCAGGAAAAAGCAGACCTTTAGTGAAATTACCACTTAACTCTTTCTATCGCCGTGACATTATTAATTATGTCCCTGATGAAGATAGCTTACTTTATACTAAATCAAGTTACCCTCAAGCAAATATTAAAATGTTAGAGAATTCCCCTTTACTTCAATAACACTAAACTCATACAAATAAACGACAATAAAAAAGGTAAATACTGACATAGTATTTACCTTTTTTAGTTAAGCAGGACTCAAGTTAATAGCTTTACTCTGATGTATTTTCATCTATTTGAGTAGAACCTGCATCAGCCTCATTTTCTGAGACTACACTCATTTCAACGTCAATGGCTGATACACGTTGTAAGCCCCGTGGTAACTTATTACCTCGTCTCCCTCGCTCACCTTTATAGTGCTCAATATCAGCAGCTTTTAAGGTCAGTTTACGTTTTCCTGCATGTAAAGTAATAGCTGCGCCTTCGGGCACTAAAGTTAATAGGCTTACATATTCTTCACGGGTTTTAGCACGCGCCGATGGAATATTAATAATTTTATTACCTTTACCCTTGCTTAGTATGGGTAAGTTTTTCACCGGAAATACTAGCATTCGCCCTTCACTGGTAATCGCTAAACAGCAATCGGTCTCTAGGTTACCAATACGCTGTGGCGTTAAGACTTTAGCCGCTTGCGGTAAACTAATGAGTGCTTTACCATTTTTATTTCGGCTGACCATATCGCTGAAACTACTGACGAACCCATAGCCAGCATCACTCACCAACAAGTACTTATTGGTGTCTTCAGCCATAATGCTATGAACAAAGGTTTCGCCACTAGACAAATTAAAACGACCCGTTAATGGTTCGCCTTGCGAGCGAGCCGTTGGCAAGGTATGAGCATCAGTGGTAAACGCACGCCCTGCTGAGTCAATAAAGACAACAGGGTTATTGCTACGTCCTTTAGAAGAACATAAATAACTATCACCGGCTTTATAGCTAAGCGCGGCAGGATCAATATCATGGCCTTTAGCACAACGCGCCCAGCCTTTGTCTGAAACAACCACAGTAACGGGTTCACTAGGGACTAAGTCTTTCTCTGTTAGGGCTTTTGATTCGCTACGCTCAACGAGTTGAGAACGACGATCGTCGCCGTGTTCCTCTGCTGCCGCTAGAATTTCTTTTTTCATTAACGTATTCATACGTGTTTTTGAATTAAGAATTTTTTCTAGATATTCTTGCTCACTACGTAGCTCATCCTGCTCGGCACGAATTTTAATTTCTTCAAGCTTGGCAAGTTGTCGTAATTTGATTTCTAAAATGGCATGGGCTTGTGTTTCAGATAAACCAAAGCGTGACATTAGCTCAGCTTTAGGGTCATCAAAACCACGAATAATCTCAATTACTTCGTCGATATTAAGATACGCAACCAATAAACCGTCTAAAATATGTAATCGAGCTAAAACTTTATCTAAGCGGTACTGTAGACGTCTGCGCACTGTTTCACGGCGGTACTCTAGCCATTCACTTAAAATAACTTGTAAGTTTTTAACTGCTGGGCGGTTGTCTAAGCCAATCATGTTAATATTAACGCGATAGCTTTTTTCTAAGTCGGTGCTAGCAAAAAGGTGCTGCATAAGTTGTTCAATATCAACACGATTAGAGCGTGGTACAACCACTAAACGCACTGGATTTTCATGATCAGACTCGTCACGTAAATCAATCACCATTGGTAGCTTTTTAGCGGTCATTTGGGCCGCTATTTGCTCGAGAATCTTACCGCCTGAAGCTTGATGAGGGAGTGAGGTAATAACAACCTCTCCTTCTTCAACATCATAAACTGCGCGCATTTTGATGCTACCACGACCAGTTTGATAAATTTTTTCAATCTCGGTTTTTGGGGTAATTATTTCAGCATTGGTTGGGTAATCGGGCCCTTGTACAAACGTTAATAAATCAGCAACGTCTGCTTTTGGGTTTTCAATTAAATGCACACAAGCATTAGCAACTTCTCGCACATTATGAGGAGGAATATCTGTTGCCATCCCCACGGCAATACCGGTAATACCATTTAATAAAATATGCGGCAGTCTCGCCGGTAGTGTTTTTGGCTCTTTCATCGTGCCGTCAAAATTAGGTTGCCAATCAACCGTTCCTTGACCTAACTCTGATAATAAAACCTCACTAAAGCGCGATAAACGCGATTCAGTATAACGCATTGCAGCAAATGACTTAGGGTCATCAGGAGCACCCCAGTTGCCTTGACCATCAACCAAAGGATAGCGATAGGAAAATGGTTGCGCCATTAATACCATGGCTTCGTAACAAGCACTGTCTCCATGAGGATGAAACTTACCAAGCACATCACCAACCGTACGCGCTGACTTTTTATACTTTGCCGTTGCTGACAACCCTAGCTCTGACATAGCATAAACAATACGTCGTTGTACTGGCTTTAATCCATCACCTATATGTGGCAAAGCTCGGTCCATAATAACGTACATGGAGTAATTTAAATAAGCGTCTTCGGTAAACCGTCTTAACGGAACTTGTTCGACCCCATCAGGGCTATATTCGAGCACATCTGACATGAAATGATATTTCCTGACTTTTTTAATTATTGCGATACCTAAACAACTTTACATTACGATAGGTAAACAAGGGAATAATAAATCTCTCCCGAGTAACTATTAATCATAAGTACTGACGCACTTTTTAGATACTACTTAGGTGTTGCTTGGGTATTAACTGGAAACTATTTTACATAGTAGGTATAGCTTATCTGATTATAAGGTAAGACAAAATAGCTAAAATAATAAAACTATTAAATACCGCGCCTTTCTTGTGATGTTGAGATATTTTGATAGCTTAATACACAGTTTCGCCCTTGTGCTTTAGCTTGATACATCGCTAAATCAGCACTATGTAGAGCATCTTCAAAACTTGCATTATGGTAATCCATGGTTGAAATACCAATACTTAACGTTACTTGTTCTTTTAGACCTATAGCACCAAAGTCGTACTGTGCTACTTTCTCATTAATACGCTGTGCGATAGCTTTTGCTTTGCTACTATCAGCTAACGGCAATAACGCTACAAACTCTTCGCCACCTAAACGAGCAAATATGTCACGTGTGCGCATTGTTTCATTCACTAATGAAGCAATCGTTTTTAATACCTGATCACCACAATGGTGTCCATAGACATCATTAATTTTCTTAAAATAGTCAATATCTAATAATAAAATAGATAAATCGTAAGGTTGTTCACTAAAGCGCTTTGCCATAGTGTGACCATGTTCAAATAAAGCACTGCGATTAAATATACCGGTTAATGCATCAGTTTTAGTTAACACGATCAGTTTGTTACGCACTTTTAGCTGCCAGAAAAACAATAGCCCAAAAGCTAGCGCAATAGCCATCACTAAAATAAAGCGCGTTTGCTGCATTTTTTTTTCTTTTTGCGCTTCATCAACTCGCTGTACTTGTTGCTGATTTTGTTTAATTAAAGAGTCATTTAAAGACTTTTTTTCATTGATAGAAAATTCTTCCGTTAATGCTGATAACATCGCATTACGTTTGTTATCTCGATAAATATCGTACTTGATTAGATATTCTCGCTTTTCTTGATAGGCCAAATCATACTGCCCTAACTCAGCATACTTATTTGCTAAAATTTCATGTAACTGCAAAAAAATAGGTTGGCTTAATTGTCCTTCATCAATTACTTCGCCTACTTTTTTGGCTTCAGCAAGCAAAGCGACAATTGACTCTGTTACTTTATCCTTATTAAGCGTAGGGGGCTGTAACTGAGTCTTTTTTTCAATAAGAAGCGCTTGTGCAAGTAAATATAAATACTGCTCTGCTGGGTTTAACGGTGACTTAGGTGATGAAAATTGAAGTAAATGCTCTTGAGCATATTTGATAGATTGAGTACCTTTACTGTTATCTAGTAACTTAATTGAATTAATTAATAACAATAAGCTAGGGTCTACTGAAAATTCTTCCGTTTCAGTTATCTCTGCGACTTCTGGTGTTATATCCTGACTTAGGTTACCCATTGCGATTGCTGCATTAAAAAATACTAAAGCCAGTAATAATGCGCTAAAAAATACGCCTCTACATACAGGTAACAGAGATCTACGTTGATAAATCATGAACTACAAACCTTATTTCGGCCGCTCAACTTAGCTTTATAGAGGAGTTTATCAGCTCGCTGCACAAGCGTATTGAGATCAGAATCACTCGCTAAACTCGCGACGCCAATGCTAACGGTAACCTGTGTTATGTTACGTAAAGGCCACTGCTTTTCAGCAATACGCTCTCTAATACGCTCGGCGATATATATTGCTGACTGTAAATCCTGTTTAGGTAAGCAAACCATAAACTCTTCACCACCTAAACGGCCAAAAACATCACTTTTTCGCATCATACTTTCACTAAGCTGCACCACCTCTTTCAGTACTACGTCTCCTTGGCTATGACCTAAGGTGTCGTTAATATTTTTAAATCTATCAATATCAATCACAAGTACGCTAAAACAATGATGCTTCTTTTTGGCTAACTTAAATGCTTGCGCAGACTTTTTCATTAAACTACGGCGGTTTTCTATACCTGTTAAAGTGTCAATCGTTGACGCAAGTTTAAGTTGGCGTTGACTATAAAGTAATTTAGCCAATATCCAAGCCAGTGCCAATGCAACTAGAGCGCCAATACTTAAGTAAAGCTGTTGCTCTTTATTCGCAAACTGCGCTTCTGCTAAATTTTCTTGGTTTATCGTTTTTTCATTCTCTAACAATTTATTTTTTAAATCTGCTTGCTCACTCTCTAAACTTAGTCGTACTTCTGCTACTGACTTTTTGTCTTCATTTTCATGTAATTGCTCACGTAAAAAAACAAGTTTAGATTTAGCTTCATAGGCTTCTTTAAAGCGTTTTTGTTCATAATAAACTTTACTTTTAAGGTTAATAATGCCCAAGTTAGCTTGTTTTTGAAAGAAGGGTAAAGAGTCATGGTTAACTAATAATTTTTCTGCTTCCGCAATACTCACTAACGTATCTTGATAGCGCTTTAAGTGAAACAACACGAAAGCTTGATCAAAATAAAACTGCAACTTTATGTCGTGTCGTTGAATAGTGTCGATATACTTTTCTGCTTTTAGAAAGTATTCATAAGCTTTCTCAGGATCACTCTCTTCTTTTCTAAACTGAGCCCATGCCATACCAGAGAAAACCCTGTACATTATTTCTGCGGGACTATGTTCATTAGATGTACTAATAATTTCTTGGTAAGCAGAAATCGCTTCATTGTATTGCTTATTTACTGAATAGTTCATGGCAATGTTATTAAGAGCGTTATGTGCAGCCAACAACATACCTGACTTTTTAAAGTACTCGTACGCTTGCTTATAATAAACCATAGACTGTTCATTTTGACCAAGGTTCGCATAAGCAATACCTAACTCAACATTAGAATAGCCTTTTAGTTGATCATCATTGGTTTGCGCAGCAATTTTATAAGCGTCGTTTAATAGAATTAATGCGCGCTTATAGTCATCGGTAATATAAGCAATGGCGCCTAAATTAATTAAGCCATTAGCAATCATAACCTTGTCATGTAATGACTCAGCAACTTCGAGACCTTTTTTATAATACTCAACCGCAAGTGATGTATCACCTAGGCTTTCAGCCGCATAGCCACGTAAATAAAGTAAATCGCAAATAATTACACTAGGGCTCGCTAGTTTTTTAGCGAGGGTGAGAGCGGTATCAAGAGTTTGAGCAGCACTAATGAACTGCCCGCTAGTGCTATAAGATTCTGAGAGTAAATAATAATATTTAAGCTTTTGCTCAATAGATAGCAGCGTTAATTGAGCTTCAATCTTAGACAGAAGATCAAAGGTTAACCCTACATCTGATTTAAGCATTAACTCAGCACTTTCTAATAGTGCTTTAGGGCTCTTATCGACCGCCTCTTTCGACAATGAAAATACAGGGCTACAGTAAAGGCAAATAGCGAAAGATAAGCATTTAAAAAATAATGACTTCCGTGTGATTGAAAGCAAGAATAAGTACCTAAAGCTAAAAGAATTATCTCAGTATAAAACGATTTCTACAGTGAGTTAAATAGCTAATGCTCTAGAATACTGACTAAATGATATTTATTCTGTTAAACAATGGCCATATCACCTTTACTTTGTAGCCACTCTTTACGATCGCCACTGCGTTTTTTAGACAGTAACATATCCATAATTTCCATAGTTTCGCTATGTTCATCAACGGTTAATTGCACTAACCGACGTGTATTAGGGTCCATGGTGGTTTCGCGTAATTGTAATGGGTTCATTTCACCCAAGCCTTTAAAGCGCTGTACGTTAACTTTTCCACGCTTCTTTTCAGCTTCAATTCGGTCTAAAATGCCATCTTTTTCTGCTTCATCGAGTGCATAGAAAACCTCTTTACCAATATCAATACGATAAAGTGGCGGCATAGCCACATAAACGTGACCTGCTTGTACTAGCGGTAAAAAGTGCTGAGTAAATAGTGCGCACAATAATGTGGCAATATGTAGTCCATCCGAGTCAGCATCGGCTAAAATACATATTTTACCGTAGCGGAGTTCACTTAAATCGTCACTGTCTGGGTCAATGCCTAGCGCAACAGAAATATCGTGAACTTCTTGTGACGCTAAAATTTGCCCAGACTCCACTTCCCATGTATTAAGGATTTTACCACGTAATGGCATAATAGCTTGTATCTCTCTATCGCGTGCTTGTTTCGCACTACCGCCAGCGGAGTCACCCTCTACAAGAAACAGCTCTGTTCGTGCTAAATCTTGGCTACCACAATCGGTTAACTTACCGGGTAAGGCGGGGCCTTGGGTAATTTTTTTACGCACCACTTTTTTGCTAGCACGTAAACGCCTTTGTGCATTGCTGATACAAAATTCAGCTAACGCCTCTGCGATATCGGTATGCTCATTCAACCATAGACTAAACGCGTCTTTTACTACGCCGGTTACAAAGGCAGCACATTGTCGAGATGACAAACGCTCTTTAGTTTGTCCTGCAAATTGTGGGTCTTGCATTTTTATTGACAAAATAAAGCTACATTTGTCCCAAATGTCATCTGGGGTTAGCTTTATGCCACGCGGTAAAATGTTACGAAATTCACAAAATTCACGCATAGACTCGAGTAAACCTTGACGTAAACCATTAACATGAGTACCACCAGCAATTGTTGGTATTAAGTTAACATAGCTTTCGCCAATACCTTCTCCACCTTCGGGTAACCAAGAAACAGCCCAGTCAGCGGCTTCAAGTTGTGACGAAAAACTACCAACGAATGGCTCTTCAGGTAAAGTGACGTAACCGCTAACTGACTCTTTTAAGTAGTCGGTTAAACCATCTTCATAACACCACTGATATTTTTTATCTTCAGTTTTATCATGAAATTTAATGGTCAAACCTGGGCATAATACCGCTTTAGCTTTAAGTAAGTGAGTTAAACGACGCACAGAAAACTTAGGTGAGTCAAAATAACTGGCATCAGGCCAAAACTTAACGCGTGTGCCGGTATTTCGCTTACCAACGGTGCCTGTTTCTCTTAACTCTTCAACCTTCTCGCCATGTTCAAAGGCCATCTCATATAATTTACCATTACGTCTAACGCTAACATCAACACGTGTCGATAATGCGTTAACAACTGAAATACCCACCCCATGTAAACCACCTGAAAACTGGTAGTTTTTATTAGAAAATTTACCGCCCGCGTGGAGCTTACAAAAAATAAGCTCAACCCCCGAAAGACCTTCTTCAGGGTGAATATCCGTTGGCATTCCTCGACCATCATCAATAATTTCTAACGACTGATCATTATCTAAAATCACCGAGATATTTTGTGCGTGTCCTGCTAATGCTTCATCAACCGAGTTATCAATAACCTCTTGACCAATATGGTTAGGACGTGTGGTATCGGTATACATGCCTGGACGACGGCGAACCGGTTCAAGACCGCTTAGGACTTCAATGGAATCTGAATTATATTGTTCTGTCATGATTATTTCTAATTATTAGCACTGAGGTTGCATCGTTAAACGAAGATCCGTTAAGTTGAAAAATTGTGCGATTTTAGGCAGTTGCTGATCAAAGTTAACAAAACTGTGATCGCCACCTGCTTCAACGACAAGTTGACAATGTTGGTATTTTTCTACTGCTTGTTGGTAATTTAACACTTCATCTGCGGTTTGTACCATAACCAAGTAATTATTTTTTTTCTGGCAAAATTGCGTTGGTTTAATTTGTTCTATTGCTTGTAATTGCTCCATGTGATCAGGCGTTACTTGGTAAACCTCTCGAGTATAAGGATTTACTTGCTCTCCTATATAATCAGCAAGTAACTCGTAAGGTTTAATTGCGGGGTTTACTAGCACCGCTAAACATTGATATTTTTCCGCCAAATAACTCGCAAAATAGCCACCTAATGATGAGCCAATAATGAACCACTGACTATCACTTTGCTGTTTTATTATTTCTTCAAGCTGTGCAACTGCTTCATTAGGACTAGTTGCTAATTGTGGACAATAAAAACCTGTTTCAGGAAAGTGCTCCGCTAAATAAAGCCTGGTTTGCTCGGCTTTCAATGATAGTGGTGATGAATTAAAACCATGAATGTAGAGCACATTGCTTTTATTGACTTTATGTTCACGACCCTCTTTTAACATGATCTGTCCTATACTTTATTTTACTATCTATACTGTTACTTGTTTTATACCAAAATATTCAAACATATGTTGTATGTATTTGAAACAGTTTATATTTAAGTCATTTGTTCAAGCCAAACAACATCACTATTTAGTGTACCATTTTCAGCTAAATAAAATAACCGATAACCTGGGCCTTGTGCCAGTGCTTTGACGGTACTAGATTTAGGATCAAATTGAATAGACGTTGCTGGGCATGTATAAACATCAACACTTGGCACATATTGAGCACTTTCATTTTGCTCAAATACTTTAACCGCTGAGGCTTTACTCGCTCGATGAACATGACCACAAGCAATGGCGGCTATGTTAGGAATTTTTCTCACTTCCAGCCAAAATTCATCTTGATTTAATAAACCATGTTTATCAATAAAGTAACCGACATCTATAGGATGATGATGCATCATTACCAACTGTTTTTTGTTGGCATTATTTACTGTTGCTAAACGTTGGAACTCTGTTTGGTTAACCCAGCCTGCTGGTGTTTCGCTTTTACTATGTAATAATTGAACTTGCCAACCTCTCAAAGTAACGGTTTTAGCTGCCTTAAAAACTCGTTCATTGCCCTTTTGATTAATATTATCAGTAACCCTCTGTTGTTCTACTAAGTATTTATCAAGCAACGCCACTTCATCATGATTTCCCGCTAAATAATAAACAGGGACGCGAATGCAGGCACTTTTTATTGCCTTAACAAAGTTTTGATATGACGCTTCACTATGATCTTGTGTTAAGTCCCCTGTAAAAAAAATTGCCTCAACAGCGCTATTTTGAGCGATATCGGTTAACACTCGTAATAAGTTTTGGTAAACATTCACGCCATGATGTAAGCCACTGATACTAGAAAACAAATGGCAATCACTTATTTGTGCAATGGTTAATGGTGATTTACTTGACAACATAGCTTTTCCAGAAAAATTACATGGTAGTACTTATATGAATTTATAGGGCGATCTTAACTTGCCCTAACTTTAAACACAGGTGTAACCACTCATTTAAGAATTGATTAATTTGCTGCTTTTCATCTTGTTGATGCATATAACTATTAGGATAATCGTAACGAGGTTTTACTTGCCTAATATCTTGAGTACTAATTACTTCTGCCATGCGGGCATCATGATATAAGCGAATAGACATACGAGGATGCAGTGCAGCAACAAGTGAGTGAGGAATGCCCTTAAGAGCGGTAATGTTTTCTTGCTTAAAAGTAATCAACGACGTGTAACGAGTCACTTCATTAATGGTAACGCTGTATGATAAAAAATCACTAATAAAAAAATGACGAGCTTGCTCTACTTGTGTATTTCCCGAGAGCACTTTTAGCAATAACATATAGTTATTGGCACACAACGTCATCAAACTAACCAAGTTAGGCTGATACCTTTTTTTATCTTTTTTTTGCTGGACGCTGTTTGGGAAAAAGCTCATGGTACTCCTGTTAACGATTACAACTGCTTATAATTAATAGCAAGCCATTGTAACCCTATAATAGTAGCAGCGTTAGTAATTTTCCCTTGTGATAATAACGTTAACGCCTGCTCTCTTGAGATTAGGTGTAAAATAATATCTTCGTGTTCATTTGCTAATCCGTAGGTTTTATCAATATTAATTTGGCTAACGTTGATATCTGCTAAATATAAATGAATGCACTCGCTCATTCCTCCAGGACTTGAGAGGTATTTCATAATAGGCGTTAAGTCATTGACCGATAAATGTAAACCCGCCTCTTCTTGCGCTTCTCTCATTGCAACATTGACAGGTGATTCATTTGCTGAAAACATCCCTGCAATAAACTCTAACATCCAAGGCTGCTCACCACTGCGTAACGCTCCAGGTCGAAATTGCTCAATTAACAACACCATGTCAGCTTCTTTATCATAAGCAACCACAACAACAGCATCGCCACGTTCAAATACTTCTCGTGTAATAAGCTCACTTGTCTCACCTGAAAATAATTGGTGGGAAAGCTGGTATTCATTTAATTTAAAAAAACCTTGATACTTAGTGTTTATTGCTGAAACCTTGACGTCATTTTCGGTAAACCTTAATAATCGCGATATGGGGCTTATACTTTTAGTCATTCAGACCTCTAAACTTAGTTGAAATGGTAGCTAACCAATAATAATTTGTTACACTAGTCTGCACTTATTTTATTTGGTTATTTTTTAAATCCCTGTAGGATACTGTATCCAAATAACGACAATGAATAAAAACATCAATAAGAAAGGAATTTCTTACCCATGAAAAAAACATTAAGCACGTTAATTATAGCCATCACTGCTGCTATCAGTAGTAATAATGCACAAGCTGACGATTTACTGTCGGTATATCAGCAGGCATTACTTAATGACCCTGTAGTATTAAAGGCACAAGCTCAAAATGCAATAATCAAAGAAGATATTGAGCAAGCTCGCGCTGCGTTATTACCTCAGTTAAGTGCCAATGCAGGTTATGCTATTGGTGAGCGTGAATTGTATGAATTAGGCCAGACATCTACAGTCGCATCTGATGGCTTTAGCTACGGCGCATATTTAAATATGGAACTGTATCATCATGATAACTGGTTACTTTTAGATAATGCGCAGAAAACTGCTCATCAGAGTGACTTAACCTATCAAATAGCTAAGCAAGACCTAATTACTCGCGTAACACAAGCTTACTTTGACTTATTAAGCGCACAAGATGATTTAGAGTTCGCTAAAGCGGAAAAAGAAGCAATTGCCCGCCAATTAGAGCAAACTAAACAACGCTTTTCAGTTGGCTTAACCGCAATTACCGACGTACATGAAGCACAAGCGCAATACGATAGCGCAGTAACAGAACAAATTCGTGCTGAAAATGCAATTTATCAGTCTGAAGAAGCGTTACGTGTTATTACCAACTCATATCCACGTAACATTAGCGTATTAAATACTGACCGATTTAGCACTACTACACCTGTACCTAACAGCGCTGATGAGTGGCAAGTCACAGCGGAAGCAAAAAATTTAAATTTAATTGCATCGAAAGTCGGTATTGAAATAGCCAAAGATACCATTAATATTGCCCGTTCAGGTCATTATCCAACACTGGATTTTGGCGCTAGCTATACTGGCGATAATAAAGATACGCAATTTAATGACCTTGCTACGGTAAATAATCCCGATCTGAATGCATATTCGGTTGGTGTAACGTTAAATGTACCTATTTATTCTGGTGGCGCTATTGAAAGCTCTGTACGTAAAGCACAAAGTAACTTCGTACTTGCCAGTCAAGATTTATCATTAACGCACCGTAATGTTGTACGTAACACGCGTAATGCTTATAACACAGTAATTGCAGCTATATCAGCGATTAGAGCCTTTGAACAATCAGTGCTAAGTGCTCAAAAAGCATTAGAAGCAACAGAGGCAGGCTTTGAAGTGGGTACTCGTACCATTGTTGATGTATTAGACAGTACTCGTAATTTGTTTAATGCTAAACGTAACTTGTCTTCAACGCGTTATGGTTACATCCAAAACGTATTATTATTAAAATATGCAGCCGGTACTATTACTGAAGCTGACATTACTGCTATTAACAATGGTTTAATGCCAGCTCAATAAGCTTGTTGACCCCATAAAAAAGAAAGCGTAATACACATGTTCAGTGCGTATTACGCTTTATAAAAACCCCATCATTTTTGGTATCTCTATCTAATTTAAAGCGGTTATACCGCGATTAATTACAATAAAAGCTTACTTGACCTGAACTCAGCTTAACAAATGTTTCTCTAGCCGCTATTTTTACTAACTTCGTCGTTAAATTTACTTGCAATAGGCCAGCTATTAACGCGAAATTATCCTTGTTTATCATATGAAAAGAAGAAAAACTACCAAACTAGCTATTCAGAAAAATAATTTTTGCTGATATTCCAATTTGTTAAATATCTCTTAAACCGGGTTCAGATTACTTACGTTATTTATTGCATCGTGCGATAAAAGTCACATAACTGCTTAGCTTCACGCTCAACCGCATAATGTGCTAACACACGCTCTCGACCTGCTTGTCCCATTTCATCAAGTTTATCGGCATCAGCAAGCAATAAAGCCATTTTTTCTTTTACTGCAGCTAAATCGTTAATAGGAACAACATAACCATCAACACCTTCTCGAACAACTTCTGGCCAAGCACCTGCTTGTGAAGCTAATACTGCAGCACCACTGCTCATTGCTTCAAGTATGGTTAACCCGAAGCCTTCATTTTCACTCAGTGCAACAACAAGAGATAAGCTGCTAAATATTACAGGAATGTCGCTGAAGTTTTGTTCGCCAGCAAACACAATACGCTGAGATAAACCGGCAGCCTCTACCGCCTGCTTTAATTCAGTAACAAAGCTCTCATTACTTGATGAAATAGAGCCAACAATCACCGCAGTATAGTCAGGGTAATCATTTAATAGTTCAATACAGCTTTGCACAAAAAGGTGAACACCTTTTTGCTTTCTAACTCGCCCTAAAATCGCAATACCACGTTTTCCTGTTGGTATGTTTTCAGGCAATAAATTAAGTGATTGCCACGCTTCGCTTTTATTATTAGCCGGACTGTAAACATCGGTTTTTACGCCATGGTAAATAATCGCATCAGGCTTTCGGTGTAAATAACTAGCAGAGGCATTACACATGGCTAAGACAGCGTCCATTTTATCGGTTAGCCATAATGTAAGTCCTGAACGATAACGCTGCGCAGCACTACTAAAAACAATTTTTATTTTTGCCCGAAAAATATATTTTAATGTTAATGCTTGAATCATTTCATCAACACGACGTGCATGAAAAATGCGAAACTTACCATTAGCCAGTGGTTTTCGGCATAGCTTAGCCACCGATAAAAAGCTTATAGCAAGAGAAGGATCGGGTAAGTGATGTTTCCCCATCACGCGTAAATTAATTAAATCACGTTGATGTGAAAGCACTTGTAACATGGTAGAGGTAACACCAGAAAAGTTAGAGTTTGAGTTACCAATAATGAGCTCGATTTCATTATTATTGTTCCTATCATTTTGCTCTGTTGTTGCCATATTTAATCTCAAAAAAGGGGAAGTAAAAATAATGGCTGATATTCTACTGTAAAATACTGCCACAGTGGCAAATATCTTAATAACCAGCCATAACCACTTCATTGGTGCGGCTATAGACTTGCCATAAGGCTATTTGTATAATCGTCAGCCATCAATGCCAGCATTCTCCATACGAGCACTATCACCTTGAGCAGAAATAAAGTTTTACAGCCTGATTTTAAGTTATCTTTTTTATTACCTAAATACTGGCTAACGTGGTTGGGAGTTTTTATTCTCTATAGCATTTCTTGGCTCCCTTACAAATGGCAGTTAGGTTTAGGCCGCTTTGTTGGTCGGTTACTGTTTAAGTTTGGTTCAAAAAGACAAAATGTCGCTCTCACTAACTTAAGGTTATGTTTTCCTGAAAAGTCTGAACAAGAGCTACAACGCATACTCAAAACTAATTTTGAAAATGCTGGCATTGCTTTATTTGAAACTGGTATGGGTTGGTGGTGGCCTAACTGGCGTATAAAACGCAAGGTTAAAGTGAAAGGGTTTGAGCATATTGTAAAAGCACAGCAAGACAACCAAGGAATATTATTACTCGCTATGCACAACATGTGCTTAGAAATATGTGCCCGTGGTATTGGCTACACTCACCCTGTTGTTGTTTTTTACCGTCCTCATAACAACCAATTAATGGAGTTTTTTCAACATCGAGGTAGAGGAAGATCTAACAAATACATGTTAGGAAAACGCGATGTTAAAGGTTTAATTCGCGCCTTACGTGAAAAAGAATCTTGCGTTTATTTACCCGATCAAGACTACGGCCGTAATAAAAGCTTATTTGTGCCGTTTTTTAATGTGAAAGAAACCGCAACAACAACGGGCACACTTATTTTTGCTCGACAAAAAAACACCCGAAGCTTCATGCTGATTCCAAGAAGAAATGATGATGATAGTGGTTATACCATTGAAGTTTCTCCACAACTTGATAACTTTCCAACAGATGATGACGTGCAAGATGTCACTCGCGTAAATAAAGAATTAGAGCAAGCAATAATGGTCAGTCCAGAACAATATATGTGGTTACATCGACGCTTTAAAACTCGTCCAAATCCTGACGATAAATCCTTGTATAAATAAAAATTAGTATTTGCCGATAACGACTTAAGAAAGAATAATATTGTATAACTATTATTCTTTGCATAGAGTATAGATAAAGGAAATAAGTTAACACTCAAGGGGTAAACGCTTAGCATGAATTTTTGGCTAC
The DNA here is from genome assembly GCF_039523295.1 of Colwellia asteriadis. Classification (NCBI taxonomy): domain Bacteria; kingdom Pseudomonadati; phylum Pseudomonadota; class Gammaproteobacteria; order Alteromonadales; family Colwelliaceae; genus Colwellia; species Colwellia asteriadis. The sequence continues at coordinate 175,069 of NZ_BAAAFA010000001.1, forward strand.
GTAATTTAATACTAGGAGCTGTGCTATTAGCACTGGCGGTAGCATTTTTAGCTAACCAAGATTTGTTGCTCTCATTAGACGGCTCACTCGGGCAAACCAGTGAAGATGTCGCACCGTCCCCAGATCCTAACGCTGAAGCAACCGAAATTATAAAAACAACCCCAAAAGCTGTTAGCCCTAAGCCAAGCAACTCTGCTGCCGAGGGTTTATCAAAATTTTACGCGAATTTACATGGTGATATGAGTAAAGACGGCCCTCAAATACGTAATAATGTTATTTATTTGCCTGAACTAAAAGGGAACTTGGTTGAGCTTTTAGAAACACGCGGAAAAATGGTTAGACCTTACACCAAAAACTGGCAAGGTAGTATTGAGTCGAGACCTTTTAGAAAAGGTGAAACACTGAATCAAAAGCTTGCTGAATATACCGAGCAGGAAGGGGTTGAATTACTGTGGTGGTTAGATAAAGATTTCATTATTAAAGACCCTTTTCGTATAGAGAAAAATATACTCGCAACCGTATTTAAAGCGGCTAAAGCCATTGAAGGTCACTTTGAGTCCGGCTTATCTATATTTTTCTGCCGTAATCAACGTAGTATTGTTGTAGTAAAAACAGAGCCACACCCTTTTTTAGAAGAAGAGTGCGCGCTCCTTAAATCTGAAACCCCGTACTAGAGGCTGTTGATCTTTCGCGGTTAAATTTTGTTCGAGATAAAAGCGTTTGTTGGTCATTTTTACTGCGTTATCACCTCTTTATGTGGCACTACATGGGTGTAGTTTATTAGACAATGCAGGAGCTATTGTCCTGAATAACCACACGACAAAGGCTCTGCTTTGTATAAATACCCAACAAAGCGGCAAAAAAATCTCGAAAGATCAACAGTCCTAATTTAAGTTAAAAACTTATTTAAGTTAAAAACTTAGCCCACAGTTTACTCACTAATTCTGGCTGTGCTGAATAACTTCTACTAATACACTGTTTTTCATTCTGCATAGTGGCATGGTGCCCTAAAGCACGTAACTGTTGATAGGTATCACTTAGTAACGTTTGCTCTTGCTCGTTAATAATCCCAGCTTGTTTGAGTGCTTTAAAAATACTTAAGTTATCAGAGTTTTTCATTAAGTTAGCATGTTCATGGCTATTAGCTAACACTAAGTATTGTCCTAAAAACTCAATATCAACTAAACCACCTTGACCTTGCTTAATATCTAAAAGCTCTTCATTAGAACTATCAAGGTGTGCACGCATTTTATCGCGCATTGAAGTAACATCTTGCTTTAAAGTATCAAGTTCTCTTACTCGAGATAAAATATTATGGCGAATAGCGGTAAACTGTGCTTTTAGTTCATCATTACCGTATATCATTCTGGCGCGAACCAATGCTTGATGCTCCCATGTCCACGCATCTTCTTCTTGGTATTTGCCAAAGGTATTTAAGTGCACGACTAATAAGCCAGAATTACCCGAAGGGCGTAAACGCATATCAAGCTCATATAATATGCCGCTGTTCATACGCGTATTAAAAATATGCATAATACGCTGTGCCAGCTTCATGTAAAACTGACTGGCGGCAATCACGCGACTACCATCAACTTGACCCGTTGTAACTTCATCGCGCTCACTATGATGGGTAAAAACTAAATCAAGATCTGAACTATAACCCAACTCTATACCACCAGTTTTACCATAAGCAATAACACCAAATCCCTTGCCTTTATCCTCATTTAAGCAAGTTTTTGGTACACCATAACGGCTACTTAATTGCTGCCAAGCCAAGGTAATCCCTTCATCAATAATAGCTTGGGCTAAAGCGGTAAGGTGATCGCTAACCTTAGCGACCGGTAATACTTCCGCAATATCTGCGGCGGCTATACGTAGTTGTTGCGATTGCTTAAATTGACGCAGTGCCTCCATTTGGGCTTCTAAATCTTCCTCAGGAATACGTAGCATACGCTCACGTAACTCTAAGGCATAAGCACTTAACTGTGGGGGGTTGTGCAACAGTTTAGGATCAATTAATTCATCTAATAAAATAGGATATTTAGCAATATATTCAGCGACCCAGCTGCTCGCTTGGCATAAATGCAATAATTGTTTAAGTGCCCCTTCGTTTTCAAATAGCAGCTCAAGATAAGCGGTACGAGTAATTATTTTACTAAAAACAATTAAGACCCGGGTTAACACCACATCGGCTTTAGTGGTTTTTTGTAATCGACATAGTAATAGTGGGATAAGCTTATCTAGCACTTGTCGACCGCGACTACCTAAACTGCGCTTATTACACTCTTCTCTGAAATCATTAATAGCAGTCCATACCTTAGCGCTATCCCATGTTTGATCATCTTGTGCTAGCCAAGTAATGGACTCTTCATCACTCCAACGGCTATGCCATAACGTCACCCAATGCTCATCTGCGGCTTCATGGTTAGGGCTTTCTACACCAATCAATTGCTGAAACTCTTGGTGAACATTATTCATATGAGCGGTTAAAATAGTTGTAAATTCTTCCCAACTATTAATAGCTAATACTGCAAGTATGCGTTCTTGATCTAATGGCGTGTCAGGTAAGGTTTGTGTTTGTTTATCTGCAAGTGCTTGAATAATGTTTTCAACGCGTCGTAAAAAGCGATAAGCCTGCTCTAGTGTTTGCTGCGTCTCAGCGCTAATTTCGCCACTAATAACAAGCTCTGGTAACACCGTTAACAAATTACGTTGTTGCAACTCTTTAACACGGCCACCTCGTATGAGCTGAAAAACTTGCACAATAAATTCAATTTCTCGAATACCGCCAGCACCTAATTTAATGTTATTAATGAGCTGTTTGCGCCTAACTTCCTGCGCGATCATCATTTTCATACCGCGTAAGCTATCTATCACACTAAAATCAATATAACGACGATACACAAAAGGCCTAAGCATGTTACTTAGTTGTTGATGATAAAAACCTTCACCAATTACACGAGCTTTGAGCATAGCGTAGCGTTCCCAATCACGACCTTGCTCTTGGTAGTAATGCTCCATGGCATTAAACGTTAACACCAACGGACCACTGTCACCAAAAGGGCGTAAACGCATATCAACGCGATAAACAAAGCCATCGCACGTTACCTGATGCAGCGAGGCAATCAGTTTTTGTGCCAAACGGGTGAAAAATAATTGGTTATCAATACTGCGTCGACAACCAACCGTTTCGCCGCTTTCTGGGTAAGTAAAAATAAGATCTATATCAGATGAAAAGTTTAGCTCTTTACCGCCTAGCTTGCCCATTCCATACACTAATAGCTTTTGTTGCTCGCCTTGTGCATTTTTAGGTACGCCCCACTTATCTTCACAAAAAGCTGTTAGCCAAGCTAAACTACTTAAAATAAGTGCATCGGCTAATGAGGATAAACGTAATAAAGAGCAGTCTAAACTGACACTAAACAGTAAATCATCAATAGCTATTTTTACCATTTGTTGTAATCTGAAACGCCGTAATATTCGGTGTAATTGCACTTCATCAGTACACCTTACCAATATTTCATGTAATAGTTTTTGATAATTTGGCAACAATTCATTAGACGTTTCAGTAAACAAAGGAATAACTAAATCAGGAGCTTGTAACGCACTTTCAAAAATAAAGTCGCTTAATGCTATTGCTTGTTTAAACAACTCAAGTTGCTCTACCGACAACTGGCTATACGCCTCATGATGTTGTTCTTCAAAACGCTGCCAGTTTTTTTGTTGTTGATTTTGTAATCGTGATGATAAAACTAAAGACACAAGCACTCCAAATAAGGTCAAGGGTAAAGCTAGACATAATATGTCATTAATGCTATTAATTGAACAACGCCGATTTTTACTGATGAATACTTCAATAGCACAAAGTATTACTATAAATTAAGGCTGACGCTATGTTTAATCACAAATAACGCATTACTTATTTGCTAACTAATCTGATAACATAGCATTTTTAAGGAGATGATGGCATAAATGCAAGCGCTAAAAACACCTTTTTTATTGCTTTTGATCATAGCAACAACATTTAGCTTGTTTGGCTGTGGTGATCCAATAAAAGACCAAATAGAACAACAACTTCCCATTACTGAACAACGTGTCGCTCAATTAGGTAACGCCCTTAGTAATGATCAAGTCCGCAATGCGACATTAATTAAACAATATGCTCGTAAAGTTGAACAATTAAAACCTCAACTTAGTCCATTAATTAATGAATTTTCTAAAGATGCAACGACACAAGGTCCAATGTATAAAGCGTTGCTAGACCGTATTAATACGGTTAAAACGCAGCCACAGATGTTTGAATCAAGCCAAGCACTTTATAATGAGTTACTTAATATTTATCAAGCTGCAGATCCAGTACTTTATTCTGATGCATTAAGTGACCCACTCAATGTGCTCGCCGATATGTCTGATGGTCAATTACCGCGTATCAACTCATTGTCCAAAGCTCAAAGTCAGCAAGCTAATAACGCACAAGATTTCGGTACTGGTGAACAGCTTATTGGTAATCCTAATTACGGCAGTTGGCAAACGGGTAGTAACGGCATGTCATTTTGGGCATGGTACGGTATGTACTCAATGATGGGCGACTTATTTGGTCGTCGTACTTATTATAATGACTGGGGTCGCTCTCGAAACTATAGCTATTATAATGATTATGGCCGCACACGTTATAGTTCACCTAGCCAACTTAAAAGCCAAACGCAACTCGATACACGCACTAAAAAGTCATTTGCCAGTAAAGGGCAAAAGTACAGTAGCCCCTATAGTAAAAATCGAGCTGGCTCGTCAAGCTTATCAAGCCAGAGTAAAACCGCACAAAATAGCGCTAAACGCTTTCGCTCAGATAACGTTAAAAAAAGCAGCTATGCAAGCAAGTCGACTAAAAGTTCAGGCTTTAGAAACTCAAGTACCAACACATCTCGCGGCTTTAGACGCGGGAAATAGTAAAGACAGGAAATAATTACTTATGAATACATTTATTGAACTCGTTGGTGTAAATCAAGATTTGTTCGCCTACCTTGCTATTGATGTTTCAATTGCTATTTTACTCTTAGGAGCCATGCGCTTTCTATCTGGCTTAAGTGCTAAGGTAAATAGTACAGAAGAACTAGCTAAACAAGACAACTTTGCTTTTGGTATCAGTGTTGCGGGTAGTGTTTTAGCCTTAGGCATAGTGCTTACTGGCGCTATTACTGGTGAGGCAGCAAGTAGCTATGCTATGGAAGCTATTGGTATGTTAGCTTATGGCGGCTACGGCTTAATATTAATAAAAGTGGGCCGTATTATTCACGACAAAGTAGCATTACAGCACTTAGACAAAACCGCACTCATTATTGAAAAGAACCTCACCATTGGCATTATTGATGCTGCAGGTGCTATTGCAACTGCTATTATTATCCGCGCAGTATTATTATGGGTTGATGGTTTAGATATTAGCACTTTCATTGCGATTACCAGCGGCTTTATTGTTGCACAAACCGTTTTAGTAATAATCACCCGTTTACGTGAAAAGCAATACGCTAAGAATAATCAAGAAGACTGTTTACAAGAAGCATTAAGTAAAGGGCAACTCGCCTTAGCGATTCGTTATAGCGGCCAAGTAATTAGCACCGCATTAGCCGTTACTGCTGCTAGCCACTTTCTTATTTACAGCCCAGAAACCTTAGTGGTTAATTTACTCGGTTGGTTAATTTTTGGTATTGCCATGACCTTAATTGTTGCCTTGTTAACAGCACTAGCTAAACACATTGTGCTTTGGGGCATTAATTTAGTTGAAGAAGTTGATCAGCAGCACAACATTGGTGTTGCTAGTATTGAAATGGCAACCAGCATTGCTATCGCACTAATTTTAACGGCGCTGATGGCTTAAATAGTCACAAGTTAAATAAAGATAACGGTAGTGCGTAATACAACCGCTACTGTTATCGCTAATAAAAAACTAACAACGTATTAAGCTAATACAGTATAGCGAACCTCGCTTACTTCCCCTCCCCTAAAATAGTATTCATCATATTAAAATGCTTGCAAAAAATACCCGTATTATTGACGACACATTACTAATTCTCACCATGGCTATCTTGGCTGGCTGTGGACTTATTTATGAGTACTTACTTTCACATTATGCTGGGCGTGTCTTAGGTGTCATGGAAAGCACTATCTATACGATGATAGGCTTGATGATAGTTTCTATGGGGTTAGGTGCTTTTGCTGCCAGAAAAGTACGCAGTGCATACAACGGCTTTGTGTGGCTAGAACTTATTATTGCTTTACTTGGCTCAAGTGCAATCTTAATTATTGGTGGTCTAATTGCCGTCACACAAATATTGCCTGAAATTATTGCCAATATGTTTGCTTTACCACCAGACATGAAACCTCAAGGGGGAATATTTCAACAATTAAGTTGGCTGGCTTTTAATAGCCCTTACTTTTTTGGTGTCTTGTTAGGCTTTTTTATCGGCATGGAAATCCCGCTAATTGCCCGCATTAGAGAAGATATTTATCAAAAACATTTAGCTAACAATCTTGGCACTATTTATGGTGCTGACTATATTGGTGCCGGTATTGGCGCTGCTATTTGGGTCATATTTTTACTGAGCATTGATATCAGTAAAGCCGCAGCCTTAACTGCAAGTTTAAACTTAATTGCTGGCGCTGTATTTATCTTACGCTATTGGTCACAGCTTACCTGGCGTAAAACCTTTGTTGCTTTACACTTAGTATTGGCACTGATTATTGGCTTAATGTTTAACTATGGTAATCAGTGGTTAAACCAAATGAATAGCTTACTGTACTTAGATAAAGTAGTTCACTTCGATAAAACCCGTTATCAGCAACTCACCTTTACCGAGCGCCATATGGGGCTGGAACAAAATAATATCATTAATTTTTATCTCAATGGTCGCTTACAGTTCTCTTCTATTGATGAACACATTTATCATGACTATTTAGTTGCCCCAGTACTGGCAGGCTCAGCAAGGCATGACAACATTTTAATTATTGGCGGTGGTGACGGTTTAGCACTGCGTGATATTTTAAAATACTCTCCTAAAAACATCTCTCTTATCGATTTAGACGGTGAATTAATCGATATATTTAAAGAGCCAAAAGAACACGTAAACCCAAGATTAGCGCGACAAATCAGTCAACTAAATGAAAACAGTCTACAAGATGAACGTGTTACAATTTATCGAGAAGATGCTTTTATCGCAATTAACGCACTATTAAAAAACAAACAAGTTTTTGATGCCATTATTGTCGACTTACCTGATCCAAGTCACCCCGATCTTAATAAACTTTACTCTGTTAATTTTTACGCACGCTTAAAGCTATTACTTGCCGGTGACGGTTTAATTGCAGTGCAATCAACCAGCCCATACCACGCTAAAGCGTCTTTCATCTCCATAGGAAAAACCATGGCGGCAGCAAATTACGCTCATGTAGAGCAATATCACGACAACGTACCTAGTTTTGGTGAATGGGGTTGGACTATTGCAGCAAAAACAGGCGCAAGCCCTTTAGCGAGATTAAATAAGTTATCACACCTACCTGTGCAGCATACGTGGTTAAACTTAGCACTTTTAAAAAATGCTTTTATTTTTCCTAATGACTTTTATAAAGATAAAGACGATATTAGAGTCAACACCCTTGGCAGCCATACTATTTACCAGCTTCATCAACAAGCATGGCAAGATCAACAAGGGTTAAATTAAACAATAATAGAGATACATCACAATAACGTAAAAAGCATGATTACATGAAACACACAAAATAAAGTAAATAATTACTAATTGCTCCTTGACATAATATGTCAAGGTGCTAAATTTAACCAAGTCGACATATTATGTCACTGACACTTTTACATTGAGGATAGGAAATAAATGAATATTCATACTATAGCCGATCATTTAAATAGCCTGGCAGATAATTCAGACACTGGAATGAGCTTTGATTGTCAGCCGATTTCAGGCGAAGTAGATGTATTGCAAATTAGCATCTTAGGAAGAGAAGAGTTACCTATTTTTGTTTCAGTAACCGAAGACCAAATTTTATGCATTAGCTACTTATGGGGCGTTGAAGAAGTTAAACCCGAATGCATAGCACCTATGCATGAAAGCATGCTAGAAATGAGCATTCCAATGCCACTATCATCTTTCTCAAAAATTGGTGATAAATATGTCGTATTTGGCGCTTTATCCATAAGCTCAAGCTTAGCTGATGTAGAACACGAATTAACGGTACTAAGTAATAACGCCGTTGAAGTTATTGATGATATGAGTGACTTTTTACTTTAATACAGTAATTGCACCAATAATTAACTTGTCATCCTATTAGGAGTAAACAATGAGTATTTTTAAAAAAATCATGACCGCAGTACGTGGTGGCGCATCAGAAGCTGGTGAAGCAATTATCGATGCCAACGCAACTCGAATTTTTGAACAAGAAATTCGTGATGCAGAAAATCATTTAACTAAAGCAAAGCGCGATTTAACTGGCGTGATGGCTGAGCAAATGGCAGCAAAACGTGAGGTAGACCGTCTACAACGTGAAATTACTGAGCACGAAGGTTATGCTGGACAAGCCCTTGAAAAAGGTGATGAAACATTAGCCCTTGCCGTAGCTGAAAAAATTGCCGCTTTAGAAAGTGACCTATCAGCACAGCAACAAGCACATGATAGTTTCGCTGGCAACGCTGAGCGTTTAAAAGAATTAGTTAAGAAAAGTGAACGTCAAGTTGCTGAACATAAACGTCAACTCTCTATGGTTAAAACCACAGAAAGTGTACAAAAAGCAACGTCAGCAATTACCGATAACTTTTCATCAAGTAACTCTAAACTGCTTAGCGCTAAAGACTCTTTAGAGCGCATTAAAGCTAAGCAACAAAAATTTGATGATAAAATGAAGGCAGCTGAAGTGCTTGAGTCTGAAAACTCTGACACATCACTTGAAGCTCAGCTTAAAGCCGCAGGAATTGGCAACCAAGATAGCAGTGCCAACTCAGTGCTTGATCGCATTAAAGCGAAACAAAAACAATAGTTAAACCAATGGGCACACTCAGTGCCCATTTTTCGTTAGGAAAGCCGATGAATTTTTTAAAGAAAATATTTAATAAAACAGCTGAAGCACCACGTAAACTTAGCCAAGTTAATCAATTATTAACGGGTGATATTATTGTGCTAACAGACAGTTTTGCTTTACCAGAGTCTCTTCGTGGGCAGCAGTTCCAAGTGAAAGCTATTAACAGCTATGAATTTGAACATAATACACAAAGCGAGTGGGCTTTAGTTGGTGCTAACGACTTGGAAATATTTTTATCTCTCGATGTTGATGACAATACCGAGTTAAAATTTTCTTTAAAAATTCATCATGAAGACATTGAAACTTTATTTAATTTAGATGAGTTTTCGCAAGTTTTTGATGAGCCAGGGCAAGCATTTTTAACCAAACAAAAAGACTCGGCTTTAACTGCTAACTGGAGTAGCGAGCAATACCAGCAAAGTGTATTCGCTAAAGTAGGTTATTTTCATCGTAAAGATCATCGCAGTGAAAGCCTTAGTGCCTATGAGGGACAAGACAGCGGTGAACAGTTTGAGCTATACAGTTTATTTAATGAAGATCAAAGTAAAGGGGTTGATGTTGAAGTATGGCAAGATGGCGACACTGAAGTTTGTTTAACCTTATTTCGCCCATTAAGCGATATTGTTGATATGTACCCTGCAACTTAGCTAGACAATAACTAAGCAATAACTAAGTTAAACACCTATTGTAAAATTATAGAAACACGACTTCGTAATTCGAGGAAGTAGTCATGAGCAGAAAAGTCCCCGACAAATGGCAATCATCCGTCAAGGCAATGAAAGCGGTGCAAGTCGCCTTTGATATGGATGAAAAAATACAACTATCTATTCGTAAAGAAGCATTAGAAGCTGGTTTAAGCCCTTCTGATCAAATACGCGATATCTTAGGTCTCCCTATTAATAAAAGACCTAAACGACCGCGTTTAACTGTGAGTTTAGCGCCGAGTGATTACGAAGTACTAGCGGAAAAATACCAGTTAGCTGCCGATCAACAACTTGAGATTAAGAAGAAGTTGATGGACGACCTAATCAACTACGTGAATCAACAACCATCACAGAATTAACTTTACGGCTCTATCCTTTATTGTAAATATTTGTTGATTATTTATTTTGTGTCATAATGTAAATGAAAAAAACTATCACTACAGGGATATCATTATGTTACTAAAAAAAATAGCTATTGCAGCTTTTGCTGTAGCACTTACAGGTTGTGCAAATACTGACGCTTTAGAAGAGAATATCGCAAATTTAACGAACAAAGTTGACGCATTATCAACTCAAGTTGATAGTTTACAAAGTCAACAAGCGGCATTGAGCCAACAAGCAGCAGAAGCTAAAGCTGCCGCTGAAGAAGCTAATGAACGCATTAATAATGTTGTTGCTTCATACAAAAAATAATTGAGCTTTCTCAATTATAATTAATAAAAAAAGCCTTTAATCATTAATTAAAGGCTTTTTTATGTGTATCGATTAACTGCAGATCGGGTTACTTACTGTGGTCTTTTAACTTCACTAGCTATCGGCTCCAGTTCAACGACCAAGCCTTTAGGTTGTTCGATAAAGGGTAGTAATTGATGCCAATGTGCTCGCTCTGTACCAACAAAACGCTGAACAACATCACTTATTTTAACCGTACTTTTATTGCCATCTTCTTCAGTTAAAGGCTGATGTATTTCAATTAGCTTTTTGTGACCGTTTTCATAAGACACTTTTACCGGTTGGTCAATAATTCTCACTTTAGTGTTCAAGGGAATGTTGTCATAAAGCCATTTAATGTCTTCATCATACATTCTTATACAACCTGAACTCGCTCGCATACCAATACCAAAACGCTTATTAGAACCGTGAATTAAATACTCACTGGTGCCTAAACGTAATGCGTATTTACCAAATGGGTTATCTGGCCCCGCGGGTACAACGTCGGCTAGTTTTTTACCGTGCTCGGCAAAATAGCGCTCATGCATCTCTTTGGTTGGTCGCCAAACAGGGTTTTCACGTTTTTCACTAATATAGCTAGTCGCGACTGGCGTCTCTAAACCTTCACGGCCAATTCCAACAGGAAATACTCGCACAGTCTTTTTATCAGGAGAAAAATAGTATAAACGTAACTCTGGTAAGTTAATCACAATGCCAACACGCCTAATAGGCGGGATAAGCATTGCCTTGGGTATGGTAACTTGGCTATTTACAGGCGGTAAGAAAGGGTCTACATTCGGATTTGCCGCCATTAAGGCTAAAAAGCCAACGTTATATTGTTCTGCTATTTGCTGGAAGTAATCGCCTTTAATGACGGTATGGTATTGCTCATGACCGATAAGTCGAGACTTACCTTGCGGTAGTTGATACTCGGTAGCGTTAAGTGTACCAATGGCCATCAATATTACTAAAGATAAATAGATAACTTTCATTTTCATTAAATTCTTTATAAAGCAGCTAAACGCTTAAAACTGCCAGTAAGGCTTTATTGACTCGGCATTATCACGAGAGTGAGTTAACGCCAGCAATAAGTTCTCTATTTTACTATCAAGCCACTTTTCTAGCTTTTCTTCAGGATGCGATAACACCGCTAACTGTTGCTTTAAAATATATAGCGTTTGTAGCTCGCTTATTCCTTGTTTAATGTCTAGCCAGGCTCTGCGGTAACTCTGCATTTTTTCTCGGCTAACTTCACCATCAAATAAAGTACTAAACCAGCTGCCAGCCAACAAGCTCCTAATTAAGATCCCATGAAGCGACATATATGACTGACAAGCCTCAGTAGTCGGCTCTATAGGCACCAAGCTCATCTCTGTTTTAATTGTCTGTAAGCTATAGGTTAATTTCTGCTGAGCGAAATTAAGTAAGCTACTGTCGTTAGACGTATGAAGTGAAACTAGAGACTCATTATTTAATAAAATATTCAGTAATGATAACTGTAAAAGATTAAAGCGCTCACTGTAAAATAGCGCAATAATTTGTGCTGTATCAGGGTAACGACTTTTTTCTAATTGCAGCTTAGTAATTAGCTCATCGCTGTGGGCTATTTTTTTTCGATAACCGCCACTTTTACTCATTAACTCTTGTAAGTGCTCAGCATTATCAGCCCAATTAATAACACGAATAAAGTAACTTAACTCTTTACGAATCTCAATATAGTCAACTGACAGCTCTTGTTCAAACAACCAAAACCCTTGCCGCAATAACGCTAGCAATTCTGCTATTTTTATTAAAGTACTTACTTTAGGCTCAGAGATATAGCATTCCACGTTACGTTGTAACGAGGTTAACGAGTGTGACACACCATGCTGAAATGCTTGACTAATTGAGGTTACGCCTCGCATAGGAATAACTTCAAGCTGTAACTCGACCGGAGTTGTATCAATATTTTCGTTAATAGCTTTCTTTGTTAGTTTCAGGTTATTTTCTTTTGAGATGTTATCTTTTGAAGCATTAAATTGTGCAGCAAGAGTATAGCCTCTAGCAGCCTTACTTAGTTGCCCTGGTCGCATAGCAAGCGTTGCCAATAGTATTTTAGCTAAACTAAATAATGCTTGCTGCTCACCGCTAACTAACTCTAGTTCAATTTCATAAATAGGTAAGGTTTTATCGTAGCCTTCACAACTAACGCTGCCTTCATCAAAGGCTAATTCAATAACGGAGCCTGCTAGCTCAATTAACCAAGTAGTGCGAGTAAAGTGGGTTTCAAAAAGGCTTTGAATATCTTGCTGTAACTTATCAACATCTCCACCACTATCACGCCAAATATTCTCAGGGAAAAGAGATAAATCGACATGCTTAGAGCTAATATCAACATTATACTCCGGACGCTTATGTAAGCCACCTACAACCTGCCCTGCCGTTTTTATGGTTTGCTCAAACTGTAATGGAGCCTCAGGAGTTTTTATACCGCGCACTCTAAGTCCCATATCTAAATGACGTAATTCAAGATTAGGGGTATCGAGGTAATAATTAGCAAGCTGCTTTTGCTGTTGGCTAAAGCTCAATTGCTCACTTAACAGTATATTGGTTATTTCGGTCGTAATATCTGCTTTTGAGTTGGTATTATTTGTTTCACATAACAAATATTTAAGTTCTATTTCGGTCGCCATTGTATTCCGTATCAGCTTTTATCAAACAAGGAGTAGCATACACTTTGTAAGATCAGATACCAAGAGTATCATTTATCCTTGCCATAACAGGCTCAAACACATAGTATCTTGTATTATTTTACACTACGGCGCTGCTATGAAATATTTGTTTAGTTTATTTATCTCTTTTTCACTCATCACTTTTACCTCATTAGCACAAGCAGAAGAGTCATCGGCTCCCTCAACTGGCTACATTTCAGATGATCTTTCTATTTTCATGCATGCTGGCCCTGGTACTAACTATAAAATTTATGGCACCATCACTGCTGGTGCACAAATAACCATTACGGGTAACAGTGCCAAAGATTATAGTGAAATCGTTGATGAAAAAAACAGAACCGCTTGGGTTGAATCAAAATACATAACTACAACACCAGGTTTGCGCTTCACTGTGGAAGAGTTGAATAATCAAGTGAATAATGCAACAAGCTTTACACAACAGTTAGACGGTGAAGTAAATCAACTGAAAAGTACCATCGCCGATTTAGAGCAACAAAATACTTTACTCACGAAAGACGCTGAAAAACTCAATAAAGCGCTAGCAGACACCAGTAGTAAGTTAAAAGATCAAGACACTAATATTAAAAAGCAATGGTTTTTTAATGGCGCAATTGTACTTGGTTTTGGTTTAGTGCTTGGATTAATTTTACCTAAATTCTTCACTCGTCGTCGTGAAGGTATGGGTAGCTGGAAGTAATATATTACTCCGCTCAACTCTCTTGAACGTAGCATTATTTTACGTAATAAAATATTCCTAAAATGAAAATATTAGTTATCCCTAACAGAGGGCGTTCGTATAACGCGGTTCGCCCTGAGGCTGAGTGTTATATTAGCCTAGCCAAAACAGGTCATGATGTTACCATTATGACTTGTCAAACCAATGCCTATTATCAAGATTACTTGAAAGCAGGCTTAAAGGTAATAGAACTCGCTTCCTTAAAAAAATACAGCTTGGCAGTAATCAAACAAGTACATAATTATATCAAAAAGCACAACATTGATATTATGTATGCAACCGAGTCCAATGGTATACCTAATGCGGCTTTTGCCTGCATTGGAACGAATGCTAAAATGGTTGCTTACCGTGGAACCACTGGTGGTATGTATAAGACAGATCCCAGTAACTATTTATGCACCCTGCATCCAAGAATTAATGGTTATATTTGTGTTTCTAATGCGGTGAAAAAACATGTTCTCACTAAAGTAAGAGCAGGCATTAAACAGCGCGTGAGCACTATTTATAAAGGCCATGATACGGCTTGGTATGATCAGCCCCCCGTTACTTTAGAGAGCCTTAGTACGAATTCAACTAACTTTAATATTGTTTGTATTGGTAGCCCTAGACCCTACAAAGGCATGCAATATATGCTTGATGCTATGGCAGAGCTCAAAAACGTGCCAAACATCAAATTAATTTTAGTCGGCGATAATTTTGACTGCGAGCCGTTTAGCTCTGTAATAAAAGCAACAGGAATGAATAAACATATTATTCAAACTGGTTTTCGAAGCGATGTGCCAGAAATAGCTGCCGCTTGTGATGTGTTAGTGCTTCCTTCTGAACGAGAAGGCTTACCTCGAGTTGTATTAGAGTCACTTGCTAGTGGTACACCTGTCATAACTTCAGCTAATGAAGGCGCAATGGAAATTATTGAAGATAATGTTAATGGTTTTATCGTACCTATCGGCGACGGTACAGCCATTGCCGAAAAAATCACACTACTAAAAGAAAATCATCCTCTGCTTAAGCGTTTAAGTGAGCAAGCAAAACAAACTATTGAAACAAAAATGTCCCACCAAAAAACGGCTCAGGATATGGCTAATTTCTTTCAGTCTTGCCTTGATTAAAATAACAAATGATTAAGCTGTTTAGCGCGAGCTTAGCCGAACTAAACTCGCGTGCTGAGCCTAGCGCCAATAATTTAATCGTTTGCGCATTTTAAATTGACGAAAAAAATCAAACGGCTTACGTTTCAAGTTCAATTTCCCTGAAACCACTTCATCTACCGCATCTAATACGCGCTCTGATGACTTACCATCATGATAAGGGTGGGTATTGGCGGTAAAATCGTTTATTTTTTGCATCAACTGGGCAGGTCTATCAAGCGCATATTCAATTGTTTGCTCTAACATGTCTGGGTCATCAATATCTAACAAGTAGCTATCTGGCGCTATATTGTTGAAGGTAACCACTGGCTTATTCAATAATAAAAACATGATCAACACTGATGAAGTATCACATACCATCACATCAGCTTGCTGTAATAGTGGAATGATATTATCTGTTTCAACAAAAGTTAAATATTCACTCGTTAATGTTTTATATTGCGTGACAATTTCTTGAGGCATCTTGGGATGAAATTGCACTAACCACTGCCATTTTCCTGTAGCGCTTAGCGCCTTCACTTTTTCAAACAAGTGTGGTGCACACGATAATTTTTTAGAAAAAGTAGAACACAATAAAATTGTTTTTTTAGCTTGAGGCTTTACGTCATTAGGTGAATATAAACTGTCTAATGCACACCAGCCCGTTTGCGTTACTTTAAAGTGTTTATGTTGTTGCGCTAGCGCTAAAAATGGCTCCGTTGTACTAGGCCCTTGAGTACAATATAAATCAAAGCAGTTTCTTACTTTAAAGTGATCATTATTACCTTTTTTATCGAGCTTTCCAGCATCAAAACCATGAAAAACGGCAACATTAATACCGGGTAAAAATGTCGGAGCTATATTCGCCGGATAGAAAACCGCAACAGGATTAAAGCTCACCACTTCGTTAACGCTCATTAAGCGCACTTCTTCAGGTAGTAAATAGTCAGGGTTAACTTCATCACCCTCTAAAAACCAAGCAACCTTATCACCGCGCGCTAAAATGGCCGCTTGCAATGGTCTTAATATCGCATAAGAGTAATTCTGAGAAATATACAGTAAATAGTGCTTGGCAAGTTTAGTACTCATTAAAAGGCTATCAGTAGCTGGGGTATACCGCTATGATAACGCTATATAAAGATGATGAAAATAAGTATACTCTCTTTTTTGGCTACCCGAATTAACATTACTGAAAGGTAAGCAAACAGTGTGTTAATAAATTACATTTTTTATACATTTATTTGAACGAAAAAAATCAATAACTGTATGAATATCGGTATACTGCCATGCTTGTCATTATCAATATTAACAAAACGAATTGAGTAAGCTTAAATTTTCCCATGATGATCTCTTCGATAAAAAAAAATGCCTTATTATTGACAACTATTGCTAGTGCTAATTTAGTGATGGTTTTTCCCGCGGTGGCCGAGCCATGGATTGACACCTCTGATATTTATTTAAAAGCTAATATTCAATTACTAGCCGATTCTGGTCATATTGTTACGCCAGTCACTACCTACCCTTTGATGTGGCATGATATTAATCGCGATATTAAGTCAGTGACGGTGAGCCACTTAACTAATAGTCAAAAAGAAGCCTACTACTATATTAAGCACCAATTTAACTTAGCTAACCGTAATCAGACACGTGTTAAAGCGCAACTAGGTATTGAAGACACGCGTTTTACCAGTTTCGGTGATACCTATCGGGATACCAATAGTTTACAAGTACAAACCTCCACCATGATTGGTAACTTTGCAACTAACGTTTCATTTAGTTATTACGCAAATGCCGATGAAAACCAAGATAAAGAACGCTGGGATAATACTTATGCTGCCGCTTTTTTTGGTAATTGGGTTATTGCAGCTGGCAAACAAGACCGTTGGTTTGGCCCAAGTTGGGACAGTAGTTTAAGCTTGAGTAATAATGCGCGTCCAATGACAGCGGTTTCGTTAACCCGTAAATCGGCTGAGGCATTTATTATTCCTTTTACCGAGTTTGACATTCCTTGGACAATCACCACTTTTATGGGAAAAATGGATGATAGTCGCGTTATTGATGACGCGCTTTTATGGGGCTTTCGCTTTAACTTAAAACCATTCAATAACTTAGAAATTGGTATTACCCGTATAGCTCAATGGGGTGGCAAAGACCGACCACAAGATTTAGGCACCTTTTGGAATTTATTAATTGGTAAAGATAACTGTTCAGCTGGCGGTTTAGACTGTAGCGCAGAGCAAGAGCCAGGTAACCAACAAGCTGGCTTTGATGCGCGCTATTCTTTTAACCTTTTTGATACGCCTCTTGCACTTTACGGACAATATTTTGCTGAAGATGGTGATAACTCAAGTAGTTGGAGTATGGTAACTAAAGCTAAATATCAAGGTGGGGTTGATATGCATATCAACTTATTTTCGCTACCAACTACGGCTTATATTGAATATACCGACACCTACCAAATTTGCGAAACCCTCAATGGCAGAGCCGATATTGGCGATTGTTATTACGAACACCATATTTATAAAACAGGTATGCGTTATGAGGGAAGAACATTAGGTAATTTATATGATAACGATGCTAAAACAGTTGTTGTAGGTGCTATTTCTCAATTAGGTGCAAATACTCGTATGACGACTAAATTTCGCTACCTTGACTTAAATTACGATAACCACGATAAAGCCCCAACAAACCCACTTATTGGTAACCCATTAACCGCTGTTTCTGAAAAAATGTATATGTTATCTGGCAACTTACAACATAGCTATCAACAATGGCGTTTCACTTTAGGGATTGATGTTAGTCGTTCAAATTTTGTTGACACCAGTATGAATAATAATGAGGTCAACGCATCTTTAACTATAGAATATAATTTATAACGGCTAATCCGCGCGCTATAAAAGAATATGAACTAAATTAGACGATTAAAGCTATTGACACTTATTGAGTAAATGCGCTATTAATATACCACTGAATAAATCTCTCGCTTTAGCGAATATTTATTAAATTATTTTCAGATTAATTACTTGCTGTATCAATTAACAATAAAAACTAACCAATGACTAGATTAATTAAACATACATCACTCAACCTCTTGCTCGCACTTAACATGCGCGGCTAGATTTTTGTTGTTTATTTACTAGATTCTCTTTCGAGAAATACATACAAGTAAAAAGAAAATAAAAACCCGCGCTAACTAACGCGGGTTTTTTTACGTCTATGCGTTCGTTAGCTTAACTAATACCAAACGGATTAATTAGTTCGATTGGTATAGAGACACACAGTACAGATCAAATATTTTAAAGGACACCAGATGAGCATCATAGAAACACCTAACGACAACGTCATTATTTTTGATACTACGTTACGCGATGGCGAGCAAGCCTTAAATGCAAGTTTATCAGTACACGAGAAACTACAAATTGCCTTAGCCATTGAGCGCTTAGGAGTTGATGTAATGGAAGTAGGTTTTCCAGTATCATCACCTGGTGATTTTGATTCAGTACAGCAAATAGCCCGTACCATTAAAAACGCCCGCGTGTGCGGCTTAGCTCGCGCTGTTGAAGCAGATATTGATGCTTGTGGTCAAGCGCTAAAGGTTGCCGATCAATTTCGTATTCATACCTTTATTTCAACTTCTGATGTTCATGTACAACAAAAACTACGTAAAGAGTTTTCTGACGTTGAAGCTATGGCTGTTCATGCGGTAAAACATGCACGTAAATATACCGACGATGTTGAATTTTCATGTGAAGATGCTGGTCGTACACCAATCGACAATTTATGCCGCATGGTAGAAAGCGCGATTAAAGCGGGGGCGACTACAGTAAATATTCCAGATACCGTGGGTTATACCCTACCTTTTGAGTTTCAAGGTATTATTACGAATTTATTTAACCGCGTACCTAATATCGATCAAGCAGTAATTTCTGTACATTGTCATAACGACTTAGGCTTAGCTGTTGCTAACTCAATGGCAGCAGTACAAGCAGGTGCTCGTCAAATTGAATGTACTATTAACGGTATTGGTGAACGCGCTGGTAACTGTTCATTAGAAGAAGTAGCGATGATCATGAAAACCCGTCAAGCATTATTAGGGGTTTCAACTAACATCAACCATCAAGAAATTGCCCGTGTATCAAAGTTAGTTAGTACGGTATGTAATATGCCGGTACAACTTAACAAAGCTATTGTCGGTGGTAACGCCTTTAGTCATTCTTCAGGTATTCACCAAGACGGCATGTTAAAGGCGAGTAATACCTATGAAATTATGACACCAGAAAGTGTCGGTATTGCTAAAACCAAGTTAAACCTAACCTCTCGCAGCGGTCGCCATGTAATTAAGCACCGTATGGAAAGCTTAGGTTACCAAGAAACTGATTATGACATTGAACAGTTATACGCAGACTTTTTAGCCTTAGCCGACAAAAAAGGCCAAGTGTTTGATGATGACTTAGAAGCGATGTTATTTAAATTACAACAACAAGACTTACAAGATCATTACGTTATTGAGCAAATCAACGTCCACGCTGGTAGTGGCGATTTTTCAACGGCAAGCATTAAATTAGCTTCGGGTGGTGAGTCACAAATTGTTTCGGCAACGGGTAATGGCCCTGTTGACTCATTATACCGCGCAATTAAACAAGCAGTTGATATCGACTTTGAAGTTACAGATTACAAAATTTCCAATAAAGGCTCAGGTGAAGATGGTTTAGGCCAAGCTGACTTAGTCATTACATGGCAAGAGCGAAACTTTCATGGCTACGGCTTAGAAACTGATGTTATTCAAGCATCAGGACAAGCACTAATTCATGCGTTAAATAGTATTCGCCGCGCCATGACCATTGCTGATTTGAAGTCAGCAAAACAAGCATAGTTATATAAAAGAATTAAATAAAAGGTTTTCAAAATGTCCAACATAGCAATTTTAGCCGGTGACGGTATCGGTCCAGAAGTCATGGTTGAAGCAAAAAAAGTTTTAGCTGCAGTCGCCAATAAGTTTGATATTGAAATCAATACTAAAGATTACGATATTGGCGGAGCCGCTATTGATAACCATGGTAATGCTTTACCTGATTCGACCATGGCGGGTTGTGAAGCTAGCGATGCCATTTTATTTGGTAGCGTCGGCGGCCCTAAATGGGCTAACTTACCACCAACTGAACAACCTGAGCGCTGTGCATTATTAGGCTTACGTGGTCACTTCGATTTATTTTGTAATATGCGACCAGCAACCTTACAGCCTGCTCTTTCATCGTTATCAACATTACGTAGTGACATTTCATCAAAAGGTTTTGATGTGTTGGTGATTCGTGAATTAACCGGTGATATCTACTTTGGTGAGCCAAAAGGTCGTAAAGGCGAAGGCGAAGAAGAAACAGGTTTTGACTCAATGTTTTATTCACGCCGTGAAATAAAGCGTATTGCTCACCTTGCTTTTCAAGCCGCGCAAAAGCGTAATAATAAAGTAACTTCAGTTGATAAAGCTAACGTATTAGCTACAAGCCAATTATGGCGTCAAGTAGTAGAAGAAGTAGCCGTTGACTATCCTGAAGTTGAATTAGAGCACCTTTATGTTGATAACGCAGCGATGCAATTAGTTCGTGATCCAAACCAATTTGACGTCATGCTATGTCCTAACCTATTTGGCGATATTTTATCAGACATTTGCGCCATGATTACGGGCTCTATGGGCTTATTACCTTCTGCAAGCTTAAATGAACAAGGCTTTGGCATGTACGAGCCGGCAGGTGGCAGCGCTCCAGATATCGCAGGTATGGGTATTGCTAACCCTATCGCACAAATTTTATCAGCAGCCTTAATGCTACGTTATAGCTTAAATGAAGATGCCGCAGCTAAAGCCATTGAAGATGCAGTAGCAGCAGCTTTAGATAATGGGATTTTAACGGCTGATTTATTACCCACAACACAAAGAAGTAATGCAAAAACAACTAGCGAAGTTGGCGACTTTATTTGCCAACAGATTATCGCCCAGAATAAAGAGGAAGCGTAAATGAGCAACGCCACACCTAAAACCATGTATGAAAAATTATGGCAAACTCACTTAGTCGAAGAAAAAGCGGGTGAAACACCGTTACTTTATGTTGATCGTCATTTAATTCATGAAGTGACTTCGCCACAAGCTTTTGCCAACTTACGTTTTCATAATCGCCCAGTACGTCATCCTGAACGTACTATTGCGACCATGGATCATAATATTTCAACGCGCTCAATTAAAATTGATGCTGCTGGTGAAGGCGCAGCAAATCAATTACGCGCATTAGAAAAAAACTGTAAAGAATTTGGCATTCAACTCTTTGGTATGGGTCATAAAAACCAAGGTATTGCCCACGTTATGGGACCTGAGTTAGGTTTAACGTTACCAGGTACTATTATTGTTTGTGGTGACTCACATACCGCAACTCACGGTGCTTTTGGCGCACTAGCCTTTGGTATTGGTACTTCAGAAGTTGAACATGTTTTTGCTACACAAACCTTGCGTCAAAACAAAGCAAAAACGATGAAAATTCAAGTTAATGGTCACGTTGGTGCAGGCATTAGCGCTAAAGATATTATCCTAGCAATTATCGGTAAAACGGGTAGTGCTGGCGCAACGGGTTATGTCGTTGAATACTGTGGTGAAGCCATTGAAGCGTTAAGTATGGAAGAGCGCATGACAGTCTGTAACATGAGTATTGAATTTGGCGCAAAAGCAGGCTTAATTGCACCAGATCAAACCACGTTTGATTATGTTGAAGGTAAAGAATACGCACCTAAAGGCGAAGTATTTGAGCAAGCCGTGATCGACTGGAAAAACTTACGCTCTGATGCTGACGCTATTTTTGATACGGTAATCACCCTTGAAGCTAAAGACATTAAAGCACAAGTAACTTGGGGAACTAATCCAGGACAAGTAGTTAGCGTTGACGGTAGCGTACCTTCGCCAGATAAC
This sequence comes from Colwellia asteriadis, assembly GCF_039523295.1. Lineage (NCBI taxonomy): Bacteria > Pseudomonadati > Pseudomonadota > Gammaproteobacteria > Alteromonadales > Colwelliaceae > Colwellia > Colwellia asteriadis. The sequence continues at coordinate 197,085 of NZ_BAAAFA010000001.1, forward strand.
TTTAGTGATCCGGTTGAACAAGAGTCTTGTAAGCAAGCACTTGAGTACATGGATTTAAAAGCGGGTACCAAAATAACAGACATCCAAGTAAACAAAGTATTTATTGGCTCTTGTACAAACTCGCGTATTGAAGATTTACGTGCTGCAGCAAGTATTGTGCAACGCTACCAAGGTCAAAAAGTTGTAGCTAACGTTGATGCTATTATCGTTCCGGGCTCATACCGTGTAAAAGAACAAGCTGAAAAAGAAGGCTTAGATAAAGTATTTACTGACGCAGGTTTTGAGTGGCGCTTACCCGGATGCTCTATGTGTTTAGGCATGAACGATGACGTACTTGGCGCTGGTGATCGTTGTGCCTCTACCAGTAACCGTAACTTTGAAGGTCGCCAAGGTCGAGGTTCTCGTACACACTTAGTTAGCCCTGAAATGGCTGCTGCTGCTGCAATCACTGGTCACTTTGTTGATTTAAACGCATAACAATTGTCTTTTTGCTATTTAATTACATCAAATAGCTTTAAGAAATAAAGACTTAAAATTTTTTAGGAAGGCAAATGGAAAAATTTAACACTCATACTGGCTTGGTTGTGCCATTAGATATCGCTAACGTTGATACCGATCAAATCATCCCAAAGCAATTTTTACAAAAAACTGAACGTGTTGGTTTTGGTGTTCACTTATTTCATGAAAGAAGATATTTAGATCATGAAGGTACACAAGTGAATCCTGACTTTGTTATGAACAAGCCAGAATATAAAGATGCCAGCATCTTACTCGCACGTGAAAACTTTGGTTGTGGCTCAAGTCGTGAACATGCGCCATGGGCCATTGAAGAATACGGCTTTAAGGTGATTATTGCCCCAAGCTTCGCTGATATTTTTTACGGTAACTGTATTAACATTGGTATTTTACCTATTCAACTGACTGAAGCTGAAGTTGAAGAGCTGTTTCAATTAGCGCCTAATGCACAATTAACCTTAAAGGTTGATCTACCTAACAATAAAGTAAGTTGTGTACTTGCTGACAACTCTGTAAAAGAGTACGCTTTTTCATTAAGCGAGTTTCAACAATACAGCTTAGAAAATGGCGTAGATAGCGTGGGTTGGACATTAAATAAGCTAGATAAAATTAAAGCTTTTGAAGAGCAAATGCCTGCTTGGCAATAAAGTGTAAGTTAACTGCCTGAGCTCAAGCTTTCTAACGATATCGCTATATCTGTCATAAAGCTATAAATAAACTCCAAGTACAATACTGTTCTTGGGGTTTTATTTTATGCGTTCATTTATTATCAAAACACCGTATTTATAAGGCTTTATCTATAATCTCAAGTACAGGCATCGGCTTGAAGTAGAAAAAACCTTGGGCGATATCAACATCATATTGAGTTAGCAAGTCAACCTGCTCTTGTGTTTCAACCCCTTCTACTACCACCTTTTTACTCAAGTCATTGCAAATTTGCAGCATACCTTTTAGCAATGCTAATGCACTACGATCTTCGGTTATATAGCTGATAAAGGCGCGATCTATTTTGATCACATCAAGCGGTAGCTTTAATAAGTAAGCAAGTGACGAATAACCCGCACCAAAATCATCAAGACACAGTACAAAGCCTAGTTCTTTTAACGAGTTCAAGTGTAAAATAGCCATGTCACTTCGTACTAATGAGTTTTCGGTTATCTCTAACTCTATACGACTCAAGTCGGCACTTTCTTCTTTAATTATTTTTTTCAGCTCATCAATAAAATCATGGTGGTGTAATGAATTAGCTGAAATATTCACTGAAATTGGTTTCGTAATTTGTGGGTAATCTTTAACAATATTTAAAGCGCTACGAAATACGTACATATCCAATTCGAAATATAACCCTGCTTGCTCTACTACTGGAATAAAAGCATTAGGTGGCACTAAACCTTTCTGCGGATGCTGCCAGCGTATTAATGCCTCATAACCAACAACATCACCTGTTTTCATTGATGTTTTCGGTTGTAACATTAAAAACAGTTCATTATAGGCAAGTGCTTTCCTAAACTCGGCTAAAATACCTAAACGATGAATGGTTTCTTCCTCAAATTTAGGTTCAAAGGATTGCGCCATACCGCGTTTACTTTCTTTTGCCACTTTCAATGCCATTTTAGCGTGACGAATAAGCATATCAGCATCAAAATCATCATCAGCATTACAATTAGCCTCACCTAAGGTCACCCCTAAACGCATTGAACTACTGCCTAATACAAACGGTCGAGAACATTCAACAATCAATTGCTTGAGCTGCCATGTTGAGTCAGCTATCAATACGGCGAAAACATCTGAATGTAAACGAGCAATACTGGCATTTTTATAAAAAACTCTTTTCAACACTGAAACCATAGAAATAAGAACATCGTTACCGAATTCAAATCCCAGGCTATCGACAATATCGTGAAAATAATCAATATCAATAATATATAAACTTAAAGAGCTTTTAGCTTTCGAGCGTACTTCTCGAGCAAAGTGAATAAGCCCCTCTCTGTTGTAGGCATCTGTTAATGAATCGTAATAAGCTGACCTGTTTAAGTGAGTAAAAAACTTAGCATTTTCTAAGCCAATCGCAATATTCAAGCAGAAAACTTTAAGTAACTCTTCATCAATATCTGATAGATCTAATGTGCCTTCAATAACAACAACCCCTTGCCAATTTGAAGGCGTCGCTAAATAAAGCGCACTAATTTTATCCTCTAAGATATGATGTTTTTTCTCGAGTGCTTGCTGCGCAAGTTGAGGCGCGACGCCAGATAATTCTTCGTATATATCTTTACCAAACAGTTCATCATATTGGCTTGTTGCCGCAACCACTAGAAAGCTATCATTTGTAGACTTTTCTATCGCAAAAGGACCATTAAGTGGCCTTTGTGAAACACAAAATATCCCTTGAGAGGTGAGGTTAAATAGGGCATTCATTTGCTGTAGAACACCACTAGCAAACTCATGAATAGAGCGTTCTTTCATTAAACTCGCTGAAGCATGAATTACATTTTTCAAACCACTTTTTGAGTCTTCTAATGCTTGTAAGTGACTAAATGATCGTATTGCAGTAGCAATAGATGTAAATAGCTTGTCACGTGTTAACTCACTTTTAGTTTTGTAATCATTAATTTCATACTGGGTAATAATTTCTTCTTCAGGTGCATAACCTGGTTGTCCGGTACGGAGAATTATTTGCAAATTTGTTCGCTTCATTTCATGGCGAATTCGTTGAGCTAAAACCAAACCTGCATCTGAGCTTTCCATAACGACATCCAGTAGAACTACAGCACAATCAGGGTGCTCTTCAAGCAGTTTGTAGCCTTCTTCACCACTATAGGCACTAATAAACTTAACATTTCGTCCTTGAATTTTTGTATTGGCTAAAGCAAGTTTAGTTACATCGTGCACAGATTCTTCATCATCAACTATAGCAATGAGCCAAGAATGCTCACTTTCTGTATTATCAATGCTCTCAGATTCATCGTCATCAATAAGATTTAAAATAAAATCACTCATTGTTATCTTCCTTTTTTTCAGGTGCGATTAATGGTAATTTAATTTCAAATATTGTTCCTATCCTGCTTTCCACGTGAATGCTCCCTCCCATTAAATCACTAATAATACTATGCACGATATTTAGCCCTAGACCTGAGCCGCCTTTACCTAGTTTTGTGGTATAAAAAGGATCAAAAAGCTTTTTAATATTCTCTTTCTCAACGCCATTACCGTTATCAGCAAAAAGGATTTTTACTTCTCTTTTAGCTATGACGCTGAAGCGAATATGAATTTCACCTTCAGCCTTACCCTCAAAACCATGCAATACCGCATTATTAAATAAGTTAGTGATAACTTGCCCTAGTGGACCAGGAAAGCTATCCATCATAATATTTTCAGGTCCCTCTACCGACAATTTAATCCCAGTACGTTTGATTTTATGATGTAACGTCGCAACGATTTCATTAATCGTTTCAAGTAGGTTAAATTCACGTCGTTTACTACTTGTTTGATCAACTGCCACTTGCTTAAAGCTATGAATAAGCTCGGCAGCATCTTGTAAGGAGCTCTCCAATAAATTGACTGATTGTTGAGAGTCAGTTTCAAACTTCTCTAAAATACTTCGACTGAGTACGCCAGTTTTAACTTTGGTTAAGAACTGTTTTAAATTAGCAGACAATGTACTTGCCATCGTCACACTAACCCCTAGCGGCGTATTAATTTCGTGGGCAACCCCTGCCACTAAAGTACCTAAAGAAGCCATTTTTTCAGTAGCAACTAACTTTGATTGTGTTTCTTTTAACTGCTTGTAAGACTGCGTAGCATTGTCTCTTTCAGTAAGCAATTCTGTTTGTATTTTCTGCTCACTTGCTCGCAGTTGATCTAACTCACTTAACTCTATTTGAAAATCTTGTAAACTTGCCAAGATGTCGGTGAGCTCATCTTGACGTGTATAATTTCCAAGCTCAATATTGCGCTCCCCCCTACGTAGCTTATCTATTGCCGTTGTTACTTGAGCTAATGGGGTAAAAATAGTTTTACGCGCATAAAAAATAACACTGGTAATTAAGCCAATAATGAATAACGCCGATATGGCTAAAACTATAGAAATATTTCTCGATATTATGGATAAATCTGTCATCGATAATTGTACTTTTTGACGGGCAGCACTTGATAACGTGTCTAGTATATCCTCTGCTACATTAAAGCTCTGGTGCTCTAAATTATCGATTGCTTTAGTTGCAAGCGCTTTGTTATGAGTTTGGTAATGATCAAATATTTCTTTGCCTCCCTCTTTGAGTTCTAAGAATAAGCGCTCTATTTCATTAAGATAAATAACCTCTTGTGGCTTTTGTTCTAGCGGTTTTAACTTAATTAAGTAACTTTCAAACTGTAAGGCGTTATTAAAAAAACTTTGCTTAGCATTAATATCATCAAGAACAAAGCGATCTAAATCAGCTAGCATGTCCCCAGCCTCGTCAACCAACTCTAAATAGTATTGTACGCCTGGTAAATCATCATTAATTACATCTAAGGGGTTATTGCTAGAGCCGACATCAGCAATTTCATCTTCTTTCATTTTGTCTAGCAATTCTTCTAATGGTTTGCCGACATTAATAAGCAAGTTATTTATTTTTCTAGCCGCATTTCGCTCCTGCTCAGGATGATATACCTCAAAAACTTGTGAAACAGCTTGCTTTTTATGGCCTTCAACCAAGCGCATTACTTTATCTACTTCACCGTTTTCTTTGATATTTTTTGGGATTAAATCTCGGAAACGAATAAACTCCTCATAATTGCCAAAGTATTCCTGCTGCTCTTCTTCTTCTCCTAGTAAGTACTCTAATAAATTAGAGTTCATATCACCCAACTCTTCTAACATAGCTAAGCTATTTAATGCCTCAGGTAAGTCGTAATTAACGACCTTATCGGTTGCACTGCTAATTTGAGAACTAAGGTAAATAATCGTTGCAGAAAAAATAAGAATAACAAAAGAGATACCGACTAAAATAACATTAATTTTAGTCGCAATAGACTGGCGTTTGGTAACCATCAAAAGACCTAATACTGTGTAATTAAATTATTGTTATTAAGTTTAGTTAATGATTGGTATTTTGCTCATTTTTGTAAGTTTTTTTATAAATTAACTTAATTTAACCAAATATTTAGAGCTAAATAATGTTAACACACCTCTCAAGCTAACTACCTAGAATTACCAATGTACTAAAGCTGGCATAGTAAATGTTTGTTCTTGGTAAGTTAAAATAACTTGTTGAGGTAATATTTTTTCAAGTATTAAGCCATTTGCAATACTATCACCCTCATAACGATCTCGACCGTTTACATTAACCCAGCCTTGGCCGTCTGAAGAGTAAATATGTTGCGTAAAATGCAAGCTCGGCAACGATTGTTGAAAACTTGCTGATAATTGCGTTAAAGGCTGAGCCTTTTGATATGCTCTATCGACACTCGACAAATGCTCTGCTGGTTCTACAGGTTTATGATTATTGCCATTAGCGCTTTGCTGCGTTTCTTTAACTGCAGCTTGAAACAATGCTAATAACTCAGGTGATGTTCCATCTACCCCTTCAACTTGATAGTCATCTGCTTTTTCTACAGGCGATGCGTTATCGACTGTAGATTGTTCTTCAGCTTTGGCATTTCTAATGCTTTCGTTGCCGCTTTCATCAACAGGTGCAACATTCGCAATATCAGAGCTCTCCTGCTCAACAGATAATAACGCGGCAATTTCACTACTGTTAGAGCTAGTTGACGAACTTGTGTTTTGCACTGCTGAAGGTTCATTGGCTATGTTTTCATTGCTTTTACTGTGTTCACTATAAACGTTTTTAGTGGCTGTTAGCTCTATTAGCGGCTCAGTTATTGTCGCTTCTTCAATAACGGCTTTGTCACTTAATAATGATGGCGTTACCAATAACGGACTCTCACTTTGGCCCAACCAAAAGCTGACTGCACCAATAGCAATAACTCCAGTTATTACGCTGCAAGTAGCTAAAACGGTACCAAGGCTATTAGATTTTTTTTGTCCCGAATAAAGCTCGTCTCCTAAGGTATGCTCTGCTGCTTTTTGAACGGCTTTTTTACTAACAATCGTATCGTTATTATTATAAGCGTGCATTAATGCGCTATGGCATAATAAGTTGATAAGCCTGGGGATTCCTTGTGATAACTGATGTATTTTAGCTAATGCGCCAGCATTAAATAGCACTCGTTGGCAACCAGCAATATATAAGCGATGCTTAACGTACAGTGCTAATTCAGCCTTGGTGAGTGGCATTAGGTGATAACGAGCCGTTATACGCTGCGCTAATTGTCTTAAATCGCGACGTTGTAATAACTGTTGTAGTTCAGGTTGCCCTATTAGAATAACTTGTAATAGTTTTTTAGTATCCGTTTCTAAATTAGTTAGCAGTCTAAGCTGCTCCAACACTTCTACTTGCAAGTGTTGCGCTTCATCAATAATCAATACCGTATTAATATTGGCTTGATGATTTTGTAATAGCTTTTCAAAAATTTTATCGGTCAGCGTTTTTAGACTTGCCGCTGACTTATCGTAGTTTAGCGTTAGCTGATCACAAATAGTCGCCAACAGCTCCAAGCTTGAAAGTGTAGGATTCAAAATAAAAGCAGTTTGGGTATTTTCCGGCAGCTGTTCAAGTAAACAACGACTAATGGTGGTTTTACCTGTACCAACTTCACCGGTAAGTAATGCAAACCCGCCAGTTTCACTTAACCCATAAGTTAAATGTGCTAGTGCCTCTTTATGCCTATCGCTCATAAATAAGTACTTAGGATTAGGAGATATTGAAAAAGGAAGTTCACTTAACGAGAAAAAATTTCGGTACATAACCCTAACTACAAAATAAAAAGACAGGCTAAAAATACTCACTTGTTATATAGATGTCAAAGCATCACCAATACTTAAGGTGATTATCTTAAATAAATACCCTGGCTCGATGTATGGATTCCTTTTGTTTTGGTCGACACCAATCTATGGGTGTCGATTGGTTGAGTCCATACATCGAATTCCGGTTAAATAGTATTTTAGAGTAAATACACAAACCACCATTGCAAATAAAAACAATTACTATTAACATGCGCGTTATATTTTGTAACAACTTAACGAGAGTAGTAACGTGCTAAAAACAACATTAAGTCTAATTGCTTTATTGGTTGCCAATCAGGTACACGGTGCAAGCACCAACAAACAAGAAGAAGTATTAGATAGTGATAACGATCTAAAAAATATCGAACGTATTATTGTCACTGGCAGCCGAATCGCTGAAAGCATTGATGAAGTACCTGCATCTATCACCATTATCACGCAAAAACAAATTGCCGAACAGCTTAAGGTTTCATCAGAAATTCAGAGTTTATTAGCAAATTTAGTACCTGGGATGGCACCAAGTACAGGTACATCAAGTAATTCCGGTCAAACCTTGCGAGGTCGAGCGCCCTTAATAATGATTGATGGGGTACCGCAATCAACTCCATTGAGAAATGGCTCTTTAGGTGTACGCAGCCTAGATGCCAGTGTAATAGAGCGTATTGAAGTTATTAAAGGCGCAACATCAGTTTACGGTAACGGAGCTGCAGGTGGTGTAATAAACTACATCACTAAAAAAGCAAATAGCGACAAAAAACTAAGTGGTCATGCTAGTGTTTCAAGCCGTTTTAGCGCGGTAGAGCTTGATGATTCAGTAGGTACACGTTTTGAGGGTGGCATTAATGGCGAAGTAAACAATTTTACCTATGTATTAAATGCCAGCTACGAAGAAAATGGCCTACAGCGTGATGCCGATGGCGATATCCTAGGATTAAAATACGGTTTATCTGATGCGGTAATGCAGAACTACTTTACCAAGTTGGGTTATCACTTTGATGATGAAAAATCTCTGCAATTTACTTATAACTTCTATCAATCAAAACAAGATGTCGACTTAATTGATAAAGTTGGCAAACTCAGCTTAGGTGAAAAGACTCAAGCCGTGCCACTTGCCCCTGGTCAAACAGTACAAGGTGACCCTCAAGGGCCTAGTAACCATAACGTTATGGTGAAGTATGTGGACGAGGCGTTATTTGAGCAAACACAATTAGTAATTGACTTATATAGCCAAGAAATAGAGAACATATTTTTCTATTCATCAAACTTAGCAAACCAAAGTGAAGGTTACGATGGTGGGCAATCATTAATTAACTCTGAGAAACAAGGTTTACGCGTTACCCTTAATACCCAAGCCGATTTTACTTTTGATAGTGGCAACACTCTTGATACAACATTCATTTATGGTATTGATGCGCTTAATGACGTCACCTCACAACCTATGGTTGATGGACGAATTTGGGTTCCGGAAATGGATATGAGCAACTTAGCTGGCTTTTTCCAAACTAAATTAATCTATAACGATGATTTAGTGCTTAAAATGGGTATTCGACATGAAAATATTGATTTAACTGTAGACAACTACAGCACACTTAAATTGTGCAAAAAGCCAACGCAATGCTCAGTACCTGTTGATGTTACGGGAGACACCTTAAATTATAAAGCAACAACCTACAATATTGGCTTAAAATACAATGCAATAGAAAAATTCAGCCCATTTATTAGCTACTCTCAAGGCGCTGATATTTCAGATACAGGTAGGTTACTGAGAACCGCCACCGTAACAGATATTTCACTCATTCATACAGAAGCGTCAATCATTGACAGCTATGAAGTAGGCTTCACTTCAGATTTTGAAGAACTTCACTTAGAGTTTTCAGCTTACCGAAGTACCTCTGAATTAGGTACAACTAACAAGTTTGACACAGTAACAGGGATTTACGTACCCGTTAGAGCACCACAAGAAATCTGGGGCTATGAAGCATTAGTAAACTATACGATTAGTGATAACTTAGCCTTAAATGCAACTTATAGCTGGATTGAAGGTAAGAATACTGCTGCTGATGTTTACCTTGGTGCAAAACAAATCAATCCCCCTAAAGCAACAATAAACCTAAACTGGCAACCTATAGATAACGCCAGTTTAGCGATTAACTACCTTTATGTAGGTGACAGAAAACGATTTGACCCCATTGATGGTGAATATGTTGGTGATCAAGGACCTATTGATAGCTACCAAATTGTTAACCTAAGTGGTAATTATGATTTCGCGAAACAATGGTCTGCATTTATCGGGGTAGAAAACTTATTTAATCAAGATTACTACCCAACCAAATCACAAGGCTATACTTATGGTGGTTACAACATTAAAGGTTTAGGTACTACTGTCAATATTGGTGTTAATTACCAGTTCTAAGCTAAGAAAAACCAATTATCTTAACTAAGATCTCCGTTAAAAAGCAGTTACCCCTGGTAACTGCTTTTTTATTACCTACGCGATTTTCTTAAGTTCGGGTACACTTAAATTATGATAAAGTAGTCACTTAACAAAAATATTACCCTCACTGGAGTTTAGTTGAAGGCCTTATGATAAATAAAGATACGTCATTGAATACCTACCTTGTTGGCGGCGCTGTTCGCGATAAACTATTAGAGCGCCCGATCAAAGATAGAGATTATTTAGTTGTAGGTGCGAGTATTGAGCAAATGCTTACCTTAGGCTATCAACAAGTAGGTAATGACTTTCCTGTTTTCCTCCACCCTGAAACCAAAGAAGAATACGCTCTAGCCAGAACAGAGCGTAAAGAAAGCCAAGGCTATACTGGTTTTAGTTGCTACTTTGCTCCTGATGTTACTATAGAACAAGACTTACAGCGTCGCGATTTAACGGTCAATGCCATGGCAATGGATAAAGCTGGCCATATTATTGATCCCTACCATGGACAACGGGATCTTAACGACAGAGTACTTCGTCATGTCAGCGATGCATTTATTGAGGACCCACTGCGTGTCTTAAGAGTAGCCCGTTTCGCGGCTCGTTATCATAGCTATGACTTTACCATTGCCAATGAAACGTTGGAATTAATGACTAAAATAAGCCTAAGTGGTGAGTTAACTGCATTAACCCCTGAACGTATTTGGCAAGAAATGCAGCGCAGTTTAACGGAAGACCACCCTGAAATATTCTTCAATGTTTTACACCAATGTAAAGCGTTAGCCGTACTATGGCCTGAGTTAGATGTATTATGGGGCGTACCAAACCCTGCACAGTGGCATCCTGAAATTTGCAGTGGTATACATACAATGATGGTTGTACAACAGGCGGTATTACTTTCACCGAAAACCTCAGTGCGCTTTGCAGCATTGTGTCATGATTTAGGCAAAGGGATAACGCCCGCAGAGCAATGGCCTAGCCATAGAGGACATGAAAAATCGGGACTACCTTTAGTTGAAAAGATTTGCCGTCAATTAAAAGTACCAACCCATTACAAACAACTTGCCCTTAAGGTATGTGAACATCATTTACATTGTCATAAGGCCTTTGAGCTCCGAGCAAGCACCTTATTACGCATATTTAACCAACTCGATGTGTGGCGTAAACCTGAGGAGTTTGATGATTTTATTTTAGCATGTAAAGCCGACTTTCTTGGTCGTTTGGGCTTTGAAGATAAAGCTTACCCACAAGAGGAGTATTTAAAACAAGCTATGCTTGCTGCAAAAAATATTAATGCTAAAGTGTTTGTTGAACAAGGGCTTAAAGGCATTGCGATTAAAGAGGCAATGGCTACAGCAAGGCTAGCAGCTATTCAAGCCGTGAAGGACGAGCAACCTTCAACAACCCAAAATAATCACTAGATACCATTGAGCGTCAAGTGTAACTTGCCGCTCAATAAAACAACAAATTATTGCCTGTAGTTTACAAAACACAACAACTCTTTTATCTCATCTCGCTTATCCTTTAATCACTACCTAATGTGACTTGGTGACGACAATGACTATTCAAACACTCGCTTCTGTAAATACTCAACACTATCCTGTTGGCCAAAATCAAATATCAACTAATACTATGGTGAGTGCACAGCCTAGTATGCAAGATCTACTATCACCTGAGCAGCAAAACACATTGCAATCGTATACTGAAACAAAACGAGAAGAGCACGTTGAGCAAATAAAATCGAATTATAAAACAGCTAAAGATATTGACCTGACTCGCGCTTATTATGCTCAACAACAAAAGTTATTTGATATTTACATAGAAACGGCAACGGATGGTGAAGTAGACACTGACAATCATGATAAAAATAACGTGAGTGCTATTAGCACGTTAACAAGTGCTTATACTGAGCTGTATGACTTACATAAACAAGTAAAAGGTGTTATAGAACAAGTACCTACTATTAATGATAACGTCAACCCGTTAAAGCATAATGTGTCAAACGCTGCTGTTGGGCTAAATGGTGTCACTAGCGAGACGATGAATCACCAAGGACAATCATTAAGCCAGCAACAAACCAACATTTATAACAGTATTATGATGCCAAGCAGTAACTCATACCTACACTTAAGTGCTTAGTGAAGCTGAATTAATAGCTTAAGCAACGCTAATTCAAGTGATAAAAGCGGCTCTAACCATACCCATAATGTTAGTGCTAGAAGGTAAGCAAGGTTGGCGTCGAAAAATACGCCAATCAAGCTTGAAATATAGATAATAGCGCGATTACCGTTTAATAAATAATGACGCTGCTTTTCAATAGTCATGACAATCCCCTTAGGTCATGCGATGCTTAACGCTAAGTGCTTGGTTGCTATCTAGCAAATAGCCAACTGAATTAAGCTAAACTAAAAGCATCGCAATCTACAATTAAATGGCCGTTATGCAAGCTTACTTATTTGAAGCATTTTTTAAGCCAATTAACGCAGCCTGTCATTCACTATGGCTCTAAAAGTAAGGTTTATTCGAGGAGTATGAACTTTTTTTGTCGGAGGTAAACGATGTAGCCAGTGCTTTTGTGTAATGCCTTTCATCACTAATAAGCTACCCGATCTTAAAGGTAAAGCGACAACTTCTTTCGTTTGCTTATGTTTAAACGCAAATTTTCGTTCAGCGCCAAAACTTAAAGAAGCAATAGCTCCCTGCTCTTTTAAGTCTTTTTCGCCATCGCTATGCCAAGCCATTCCCTCTTCACCATTATGATAAAGGTTCGCTAGGCAAGCATTGTATTGCTCCCCAGTTTCAACTTCGACTAAATTTTTTAGCGCTAATAATTCATCAGGAAAAGGCAGTGATCGTTTGGTAATATTTGAATAGGTGTATTCAAATGCTTGACCATTTAAGGTATCCGCATACCAAGCGACTTTTCTTTTTGTTTCAATCAGTTTACCAAAGATCATTGCTTGATCGCATTGCCACGCTAACAACTTAAGTAGCGCTGAGAAATAATGTTCCGCCTGTTCTAACGCTATAACTTCACCATAGTAATTTACCTCGCCATCATAAGGTAAAAGGTTAATAGGCTGAGTTAGTCGCGGGGAGAATAAGTCCATAAGGTATATTTAAGCTAAACTCGAGAGAATGAAGCTTACTCTACTACTTTTTAAAGTGTGCCCAAGGGTCTGCTGGTGCTCTATCGCGGGCTTTTTCGGCCTTTTTAATACGTAAACGCTCAGCATCTTCAAGGCTTAACTCTTTTGGCGGTCTTTGTTCTAAACCATGTGGCACAATACGATCACGCGGCGGTAATAAAAACTGGTCATCACTCGCTTTAGGTAAACTGTGGTATTGATACATATAAAAAGCTTCAACTTTCTCTTGTGCCCACGTGGTCTTCTTTAAAAATTTGATGCTCGACTCAATACTTGGATTGGTTTTAAAGCAGTTCAAATTTAAATAAGCAAATAAGATTTCCCAGCCATAATGATCAACCAATTCGTTGAGTACTGTTTCTAATTTTGTACCGTGCAGTGGGTTGTTTTTATATATCTCTTTATCGCTCATTTATTTTCCTAGTTCACTTTTTACTTAACTCTTTGGTTCGCTTTTTTGGTTAGCTTTATCACTAACGACTATTGCTTTCGAGTTAACACAGTATGTAAGTAATGAATTATACCACTGTTGCTATAAAAGTTGATGTTTAACTCAAGAATAAACGCCACTGTACATTAGAACCTACAGTCTCTTTCTTATTAATTAAGTTATTAATAAGTTAACTTGATTAAAATCAATAAAGTACCACTATAAAGCAATTAATATAAAGACCACTGTAGAGCATAAGCTCTACTTAAACTATATAAAATACAACAAGGTCAATATCGTGAGTATTAATAGCCGTAATAAATCTCTCAGCTTTATCATTATTGTCAGTTTACTTGTCTCTGCCATTATTTTAGGCCTATGGTCAAGCTTAACAAACCCTGTCCCTTGGATATTAATCGTCGCTTTAGCATTGATGCCGCTACTCAGGCAAAAGCATATTGAACAAATAAAATGGAGTGATGATTACAGTATTGGTATTGAATACATCGACCAAGATCATAAAAAACTCTTACACTTATTGAATCAATTTAGTATTGCTTACGATTATGCTCAGTGTGAAGAATTTGAGCGAGAAGCACTAGAAGAGTTAGTCAGCTACACCAAATATCACTTTAAACGAGAAGAGAAATTGATGGCAGATTATGACTACCCAGGTCTTGCTGAGCATCAAGAAGAACATCAAGCAATGATTGATAAAGTCGAAGAATATGCACATATTTATAATGAACAAGGACACGATTCATTAAAACAAGTGACTAATTTGATAACATTCTGGCTTATTAACCATATTAATGAATCTGATAAGGAGTATAGCCGCTACTTACAACAGCTTGGTGCTGACGAGTTTGATAATAACTAAGCCAGAAACGTCCTTATTAATAAAGTTAGTACTATTGCTAACTTTATTGCTTGCTCCTCGCCATTATTTTCGACTTATTGATTAGGGGTTGTTGAGCTTTCGATATTTTTTTCGCAGCTTTTTGTTGGGTATTTATACAAGGCAGAGCCTTTGTTGTGTGGTTGTTCAGGACAATAAGCTCCTGCATTGTCTAATAAGCAACATCCATACAGCGTCACATAACAATTTGATAACGCAGTAAAAATGACCAACAAACGCTGTTAGAAAGATCAACAGCACCTAGCCACACAGCAATATATTTGCGGCAATTTTTGCCAAAAATAATGTATGCTTGCGACAATAAAAACAAAAAAAAGGCTTATTATGCAGAACAATAACATCCCGACACTTCCTCAACACGACTCAACACCCGAAAAACAACAACGTGAGTTTCAACTCGCTTTAGCCAAAACTAAATACAATTATATGACTTCTTACTTAGAAGGTGTTCCTCTTTCTGCCGACGTACCACAAGGAGAAGAGTTTTCATTACGATATAAAGAAAGTGTTATATCAGTATTTATTCAACTTGCTGAAAACTTTAAAAACAACGTTATAAGGTTATTAGAAAAAGAGCTTTGTGATGATATTGATAGTGACATTTTCAAAGATATTAGCGAGAGTTACCAAACCTTAGAAAGTAAATTAAGTGCGCTTCACCCTAAAAAAGACATTAAGTACATTAAAGACTTTATTCATAGCTTGAGTCAGCTGCCGACAGCTATTGAAGATGCCCTCAATATTCCTAAAGATATTATTAAAATGTTAAAAGGAATTGATCAAGTTATTGAGGAGGTAAAAAAGGAAGGGCCTACGGCTCTACTTAAATCGACACTATATGACTTATTAAATAACGATGGCAAACGTGATTACCTGCAAGCCAATTCGTTAGAAGACTACCAAGCACTCTATGCCTCGTTAGATACCCCTCCTCTAACAGTGTCAATAAAAAGTAAACCATGGATGGAAAAAGAAAAAGCCCTTTATGATCAAGACTGGTACTTTGGTTATTTGCAAACTGCTGGCTTTAATACCACTAACTTAATTGCCGTAAGCGCTAGCGATACAAGTGATATGACTATTTCATTGAGTCAATTACTGCAAAAAATGCCAGTTACTGATCACATATTACAGTCTGTGTTAGCAGACAATAATGTTAGTTTACAAACGGCAGTAGCCCAGAATCGGCTTTACGTTTGTGATTACACAATGTTAGAGGGTAAACAAAGTAATGAGTTACACGGAAAACAGCGTTACGTAGCCGCACCTATCGCCTTATTTTACTCAACGGATAAAACTGCTAACGGTTTTCCTGATACAGGTAGTTACCTGCGCCCAATTGCCATTCAATTAGCACAACAATATAACCCAGACACGGCTCCTATATTTACCCCAAATAACTGCTCAGGCGCAAATGATGGTAATGGACTAAAATGGCAAGTAGCTAAAGCTATTGTGAATATTTGCAGTGCAATACAACATGAAAATGTTGCACATTTAGGGGCTTGCCACCTTATTATGGATACAATAATTATTGCCGCACATAGGCAGCTTTCAGAAAAACACCCTATTTTAAAGCTTTTAATTCCGCATTTTCGCTTTACATTAAACATTAACAATGATGCCCTACACAGTTTAGTTATTCCGGGTGGTGTTACCGCCTGTGACGTAGGGTTAACGACAGGCTCCTCTTTTGAAATGATTGCAGAGGCTAGAAGTGCTTGGCGTTGGGATGAGCAGAGCCCTGAACAGTTATTTAAAGCACGCGGTGTTAATACTGAGTCATTACCAGTTTTTGAGTTTCGCGATGACACCATATTGTTATGGCAAGCCATTAAGACGTTCGTTAGAAATTATTTATCTATTTATTATAATAATGACAATGATGCCGTCGCTAATGATGAAGAATTACAAGGCTTTATCTTTGAGTTAACCTCAACAAAATATGCTGATTTTAAAGGCTTAGATGGATTAGTATCAACAGGAAATAGCGAACGTCCCTATAAAATAGATAGTTTTGACTACCTTGTAGAGCTTATCGCACATATTATCTATATTGCTGGACCTCAGCATGCCGCAGTAAATTATGCTCAGTATCCTTTAATGTCTTTTGCTCCTAGCGTAACGGGTTGTCTTTATCATGAACCTCCAGGAACCAACACGGTTATCAATACCATTGAAGATACTTTAACTTGGTGCCCTCCATTAGATATTGCTTTATATACACTATCTTTTGAGTACTTACTTAGCGGTGTACAATACGATGTTTTTGGCAAATATAGTCAAGACCCACGTATTGCCTACTTTAACGATCCTCAGGTGGAAGAAGTGCTGATTGACTTCCAGTGCCAATTAGCGCAAATAGAAGTAGAAATACATCAGCGTAATAAGTTAAGAGCGATACCTTATACTTTCCAATTGCCGTCAATGATTCCAAACAGCACAAGTATTTAAGTAAATAAAAACGGTACTTAGCGCTCTACGCTTAAGTACCGTAAATAACTAACCTGTTCTCGTTTTTATACGTTATGAAGGTGAAGCAAAGTAGTATGAGTTTCGCCCACTTTGTTTTGCTTTATATAAAGCGACATCGGCAGACTTCACCAGCATAGAGGGCTCTAATCCAGGTAAGCTGGTCATAGTAGATATCCCCATACTAATCGTTATATAGGGTGCCGTTGTTGAAAAGGCATGAAGAATATTCAAACTGCGTATCTTATCTTGGCAACGCCGTGCAATGTTTTCAATTGACTCATGATCTGTGTTTGTCATTAAAATAACAAATTCTTCACCACCATAACGTGCAACTAAATCATTTTTACGTGTAACGACTTCACTTAAAGCTTGTGCAACTAATTTAATGCACTTGTCCCCTTCTGGATGACCATAATTATCGTTATAGGCTTTGAAGTAATCAATATCAATCATAATTAGTGACAGTGATCCACCTTCGCGAGAGCTTCTCGACCATTCTTGCTCTAACCTAAGATCAAACTCACGACGGTTAAAAATTCCCGTAAGTCCGTCTTTAATCGCTAGCAATTGTAGCTCTTCTGTACGTTGTGCTACTTTATCTTCGAGTATTTCATAATGACGAGCATTAATTAACGATACTGCAGCTTGTGCAGCAATAAGTTCTACCGTATCTTTATGTTTAGCGGTAAACGCTTGTTCCGTGACATTGTTCTCTAAATAAACAATGGCAACAAGTCGGCCTTGACCTGTAATAGGTAAACACATCAATGATTTAGGTTGATTCAACTGTAAATAGCGATTACTGGAAAAGCGTGAGTCTTCTTTAGGGTTGTCCAGTATTAATGTCTCCAATGTTTTTTGCGTATAACGTATTAAAGTGTCTGGTAATAATGGGTTACCTTGGGCTTCAAGCTCATCAAGGTTCATATTATAAAACTGGCTATGAATAGCAGCAGCGTGATCACTAATACGGCCAACAATCTCTACCGTTAGTTGCCCATCTCCATAAACAATAATCGCCCCTTGCTGTGCTCCGGCATTTTCCATTAACACTGTCATCATTTTTTCTAGTAATGAGTTAACATGGATTTCTTCTGATAAAAGTTGGTTAGCTTTCAAAAGCGAATGCAAGTCTAACGAATTCATTTGCTCTACCGCTTTACTTGCGTTTGTTGATATTGCACTTCCCTTTGGTAAGTTCACAATATTAGCTGAGTCAAAGCTTTGCTCTGGCCAACGCTCATTAATTTGCTGACACTTGGCAAGCGCTCCCCAGCGAGAATACAAATAAAAAGCATCTTTCATACAGCTAAGTGCAAGCCGTTTTTGGCCTAACGAAAATAAATATTTAGCGTAGCATTCACTGGCTAACGCTTCATTATTAATAAAGCCAGCTTCGTTAGCTGCATTAATGGCTTGCGCATAAAAGTCCATTGCAATAACGGCTAAGCCCTCAACACGAGCTACCTCTGCGCTAAGCAATAAATGTTTATGTAAATAATTTTTAGGACTATCAACTGACCATACTTTAAAGCGCTCGGTAATTTCTTTGGCCTTATCTAACAACACTTCTGCATCATCATGATTGAGTAAAATCAATGCTTGATAAAATAATCCTTCAACCATACTAGGGCTATCAGGAAGAAACATTCCGACAATATCAATATTCTCCAGTGCCTTATTCTGTAACGCTTTATCGTCAATAATAAAGGCATGACGAATAATTGCGCCGGTATAAAAGGCTAAATCCATTGAGGGTGTATTAGCTTTATCACCAAAAAACTGGGTAACATTAAAGTCATCACTATCAAAAGAGTTTATTGAATGTGTTTTACCTTGCAGCGCCAATAACGCTTGATATGTCCCCACTAGTACATAATTCTCAGTCGCTGGCTGCTGCTTTTTACGTAAAAAGGCCAAGCCTTGTTCAATGTCTTCTTGTAATTCATTCAGAGGAACACCCGCAATAAATTTATTACAGGACTTAAAAAGCACGCTATATCCAGAATAAACAAAGTTTATACCCTCTTGCCCCCAAGAAATAACTTGCTCTAAAAATGGATAAGAATTTTCAATAGCTTCACACCAATGCAAATAACTTGATGAAAAGTAACCATAGATCATAGATCTGTGATATTTGCTTTCCCACAAGTCTGAAACACTCTTTGCTAATTTACTCATCTGATAACAAGCGGGATACACTTCTCCCATCATTGACATAACTGTCGCATAAGATGCGTAACCAATGGAGCTTAACTGACATTGACCGTACTTAAGTGACAGTATGACCATTTGACAGGCATTGACAGCATAGGATCTTGTTCGACCCGATAAATATGTCGCCATCGTCATCGCATTGTGCAATTCCATTCGTAACAAGTGCTGTTTGTTAGTCATTTTTTCTGCGGTGAGTATGTCTTGCTCAGAGCATTGAGCTAGTAATTCTTGAGTAGCAATAAAGGTATCTTTCAATTGAGCTTGAGCTACGTCTTCATTTTCTGGAAAGTCTATCTTGAGTATTGCTAAACCGCCGACGAGTAAAGAAATAGCGTCTTGAAACTCCCCCATAGACTGGCACTGCTCGGTTCTTAACAAAATTAATGCTATTTTTTCTTCCTGTGTAGAAACATGAACAATAGTTTGCTCGTATAAAGTTTTAGCTGCCGCTACATTACCAGCCAAGAACTCAACATCAATTAATGCTTTATATATTGAAAAGGTTTGCTCAGCTTCATATTGCCAACTATTAACAGGTAATAACTCAGTAGCTTTACGTAAGTAGGCAACAGCACTTGCATAGGTGGCGGCTCCCTTACTTTTTAAACCCGCTCTATAGTTAAGGGTAGCTAACTGTCTTAACTCATCAACATCATCAATCAGCGCAACACTACCATTGAGCAAGTTAAGTAAAGTAAAAAGGTTAGTTTCAATTTCATCTTCGGTTGAGTCTGCTAACCAGTGACGACCAATATGCAATAACAGTTCATCCCGACCAGCTTCTGGCGTCAGCAAATAAGCAGCTTGCTGCACTCGGTCATGCAAGAATCGGTATTGCGATTTAATTAAGCTACTCTCGTCATCAATATGCTGATAATGCTCATCAAGCGGAATAATAAAGCCAGCTTCAAGTAGTGGCCATAATATTTTTGCTGTGTTATTAGTGTTATATTGGCACGCAGACAAGAGCTGTTTAAAACTAAACCTATGCCCTAAGTGGGCAGCAATAGAGGCAAGTAATTGTGATTTATTATCAAGCTGTTGTAAGCGCATAATCATTAATTCAACAACGTTATCAGTCATATCCCGTTGTTGAATTTGCTCAATATCCCACCACCATTTACCATGCTGATGCTGGTAACTAATGTCTCCTTCCTGATAAAGCGCTAATAAGAATTGATTGAGAAAAAATGGGTTACCTTGGGTTTTATCTAAGCATATTCTAGCTAATGTTTTAGCGTCACTCAGTGAGCAATGTAAGGTATCGGTTAATAACCGCTGTATATGCTGTAGTTTAAGCGGTGTTAAACTCACTTGTATTAACGCATCATTTTTGCTCATGTTACTTAATGCGGTCATTAATGGGTGAGATTCATCAACCTCATTATCGCGATAGGCACCGACAACATAAAGACCAGTAGGATTAGAGTCAGTAACTTCTTGCTGCAACAACTTGAGCGTTGGCATATCTACCCATTGCAAGTCATCTAAAAAGATAACCAAGGGTTGTTCACTTGAGTATAATGCGCCAACAAAATCAGTAAACACCATATTCAATCGTAATTCAGCTTCAGCAGGCGGTAATTGAATTAAAGGAGGAGCGCTACCAATAATAAGCTCTAAAGACGGTAGTAACTCGGTAATGATGGCAGCATTATCACCTAATACTAATTGCAGCTTGTTACGCCAGTTAAATTGACTCTCTTTACTTTCGCTTAATATTTTTTGCAAAAATTGCTGCAATGCATCAATCAGAACAAAGAATGGCTGACCGCTATTGTATTGATCGCATTTGCCGGAAATAAAAACGCCTTCATTGGCAATAATGCTTTTTTGTAACTCATGTACCAATGCCGACTTACCAATACCGGAGTAACCACTTACCATAGCTAACTCTGCACGTTTAATACATGAGCGCTGGTACCCCTCTAAGATAATAGATAATTCTTTATCTCGACCATATAACTTAGGCGAAATGTGAAAGTGTAATGAAATGTCTGATTGAGCCAAAGTGAACAACTCTATCATGTCATTCTTTTGCCATTGTTGATAACACTGGTGTAAATCAACCTGTAACCCACGAGCACTCTGATAACGATTTTCAGGTGACTTTGCCATTAATTTAGCAACTATTGCCGACAGCACCTCTGGAATAGTTTGATCAACCTCACTTAATGGCTCAGCTATACGAGCAATATGGCAATGTAATAAAGTCATAACATTATCTGACTTAAAAGGAACTTTGCCGCTAAACAAGTGATAAAGGGTAATTCCTAATGAGTAAAAATCACTTCGGTAATCAACCTTTAAATTAGTACGCCCCGTTTGCTCTGGAGAAAGATAAGCAAAATCCCCGTGTACGTTATTATGATTTAGCGGTACTTGCCTGTAACTGAGGCGTATTGCTTTAGAAAAATCGCATAACTTAATTTTAAAGCTATCAATATCAACTAAAATATTTGCTGGAGTAATATCTCTATGAATTAATTTATGTCGATGAATATCACCAAGCGCAGAAGCCAGCTGACAAGCAATATGCAAACGCTGGGTAAAGGTTAGCTGATTTTTTTCTATCAGGCTGGCAAGGGTTTCAGATGAAAAGTCTTCGAGTAGTAAAGCATTACTATTTTTGTGTTTTACCAATCCGTAGGCTTTAACCACCCAATCAGAGCTTATCGACTGTAAAATGTTATATTCATTCTTCCAACAAGCGTCTAACGCAATAGAGGGGTAATCGGTATTTTGGTACTTAAGAATTGCGGTATTGCTACTCAAGCTTTCATCATCATTGATCACTTGTGCTACAACTATATTTTCATCAGAAGATATAATCTTCTTGATAGTAGAATTCGATAAATTCATTGAGTATCTTACCTGCGTATTACAACCCCTCTAAAATAGTTTTATATGCTGCTAACAAAGCTCAGAAGCTCACAATGCTAGCGCAGTATGTACTATTATTAATTTAGAGACTTAACATCAATTAAAAAGATAGCCCATTATTGAGAGTTTCATCACCTTTAAAGTCAATTAATTTGAATTTTATGAGATAAGTACTTCAATAAAGAGCATAGCTTAAGAGTATAGAGCAGTTACTTTTTAAAAATAAGTATTCATTAGAATATTATGAAAATAGATAGTAGGGCTAGTTATCAATTTCGTAAGGTATTGGTGACTAGCCTTAATATGTCTTGAGTGAAGAATAGAAAATAGGAAGTTTTATGGGCTTGACGCTAACACGTTAAACCCATTAAGGACTAGAAATAATAACAAAACTACTGAGCTGCAATATGAAGTAACTCAAGTACGTTACTTTAAGCCACCAGACTTTTGCGCCTGGCGAGCATCTGCTAGTTCAGCTTGCTTTCTGACTTGATCTTTTTTCTCAACTAGCGCTCTACCACCTGCAATATAGCCTCGTTCAAATTCTTTTCTCAATTCAAATGGGCATATTTGATTATCAGGCAAGCCCGACTCAGCTCTATCAAAACCTTTTTCGTATGTGCAATACTCAACAATACCTTTGGTGTAACCATCAAGGTAATTAGACTTCGCTGTTTCTGTTAAGGCTGACTGACACTGCTCTTCATAACGGTTAAATGTTCGTACAGATTTACCTGATAAAGCGACTTCATAACCAACAGTATTCCAGTCATTAGTACAATCTATTGTTGTTTGTGTAGTTTCAGTTGTTGACTGACATGCGCTTAAAGAAAGGGCAGCGATAATAGCCACAATTATTTTTTTCATTTTTATTTCCCTAATATTTTATTAATTTATATTGGTGACCTTTAATACTTAACCTAAATCGTAAGTCTAACTCGTTGTTTTACTCTCTGTACGAATAATGCTTTTAATGATTTGCATTTGTTCTGGTAAATAATGAAGATCTGGAAAACGACCATAAGCTTTTTGCAATACGGACAATGCAGCCTGATGCTCTTGTTTGTCTAAATACAGCTGGGCCTTACCTAGTAATGCTTGTTTCGCTTTGGCAGGTAATACTTCTGCTCGATTAAATAATAATTCTGCAATAATAAAGTCTTCTCGCTCTACAGAAAAGAATGCAAAATTAATTAAGGCATCACCATTAGTAGGGTCTTTCTCAAGCGCTGTTTGGTAATAATTTTTAGCCTTTTGATATTGTTTGTTTTGGTTCGCAATTGTCGCCTTATGATTAAAATAGATACTTTGCTCATTAACACTCATTTTATTCACTTTATCAGCCAAATTAACAAGTAGTTTATCGGCTTGTTGCCACATTTTCGCCTGCTTCAACCAAATAAGGTATTCATTTAACATTACCATATCTAATGCAGACTTATCTAAGTGCTGACTTATCAATACTAAAGCACGATCATAGCTGTGCATTTGTAAGTGCAGTTGAGCCGCTGTTTTAAGGTTATTGCCTGTATCATCACCCAGCAAAATAGCCATTTCAATACTCGCAAGCGCTTGCTTCATATTATTAGAGTCTATCGCTAAAACAGCCTGATTAAGCCAAAGCTCTTTATCTGCAGGATTTTTTTCGATTAACTGCGCAAGTAACGCTTGGGCTGACTCATACATTTTGGCTTCAGACAACGCAGTTAATAATCCCTGCTGCCATTGTACTTCTTCAGGCTGTAATGTCATCGCTTGCTGGTACGAAGTAATGGCACTAAATGCGCCATACAGTTTTAAATTTAAATAGGCTAGCTGACCATGCACCATGGCATCATTTGAACCTAAAGCAATCGCTTCAGAAAAGTAATGGCGTGCTAATTTATATTGCTCTTGAATAAGGTAAAGTTGCCCTAAATCACGATGTACACGCACTAGCTGTGGTTTACGTGATAAAACCGCTAAAAAAGTTTTCTCTGCTTTTGCAAATTGCTTTAACGAAAAATAAATTTGAGCTTTCAAGGTTAGCATTGCAGGGCTTAACTCAAGATCATAATAACCTTCAAGCTCTTTAAGTACCTCTGCCTCTTGCCCGTTATCTAACAAGGTTTTTAAACGCTCTGCCGTTTCATATTCTTCAGGGGCGATTGTCGCTTCTCGTTCGCTATAAGGACCGCTAAAGGCGGGTAAAACAAAGGTAGGTTTAGCTAAGGTTATTTTTAAATCGCTTATATTACTACTTGCCATAGTGTTCGTTGTAAAAACGATGCTAAGCAATGAGATAGATATAAATAGCTTGTGTGTTATGTTCAACATATTAACTACCTAGAATAATTAAAGTTAATGGTGTAAAGATACAACGCTTGCACTGGCTTGCCATTTTTTTTCGGGATAGAAAAACGAACATGCTCTATCCAAGTTCTTATCGTTTCAACCATTTCAGGATAAACAGGGTCAACAATTTTCTTAATGTGAGCAATACCTTTTTGATCAATCACAATTTCGACAACCGTTGGTATTCGAGTAATGCCACGTTTAATAATTGACCATGGGGGTTGTATATAACGCGATGAAATAATTTTAGGTAACTCATCTAAGCTTTTCACCTCAACTAAACCAAAATCAACAGAAATCGTTTTCGTTAAATCTAAAGAGCTAACATCAAACTTTGGCAGCGCTACTTTAGCGACTTTTAGTGTCGCTATTTTCGGTTTTTTAGCATAATCAATCGTAGGTCCTGCCCCCATACTTGTTAGGTCAATACTCGGGGTGCTGGCTTCAGTTTTTGTTTGCTCCATTTCAACTGGCGGAGGAGGTGGCGGTAAAGGTAGAGCAACTTCAACCTGTCTTACGGTCACTGTTTCTTCTTGCTCAAAGTCGTTACTTTGCATATAAACCATCATCATCACTAAAGCAGCAACTAGCAGTACACTGAACAGCCACGGTAAAACTTTAAGCAATAACCTACTGAGCTTTTCGCTTTTATTTGCTGCGTTATTAGTTTCCATCGTGCTACTCATTTACCGTAGCAATACTGACATTTTTAATGCCCGCAAGTTTTGCTTGATCAATAACCTGCACCAATAAGTCAGTTGGAACCGTTTTATCTGCCTGAATAACCAAGGGCTTTACTTTTGTTCTAATCGCTTGTGTAATTGTAGAGCGAACCCCTTTGACACCAATATTGTTACTTGCATAAACCACTTCACCATTAGCACTAATTGCAATCATTAAAACCGACTTTTGCAATTGCTTAGTCGAAACGGCTGTTGGTTTATCAACATCAATCCCCGTTTCTTTAACAAATACCGTGGTGACAATAAAAAAGATTAACAAAATAAACACAACATCTAACAATGGCGCTAAATCTAACTCTTGCCCTTTGGCTTCTTCCATTTTGCTTTCAATAAATGATTTCATTAGTTCAACGCCGCCCAGCGATTCATTTTTGCGTGTAAATAAGACAACATCAACAGCCCCGGTATCACCATAATTAACCCAAGTTGCGTGGTGAACATTGCTTCAGCTATACCACCACTGATAACTTCTTGGATATTAAAACCGTTTTCTTGTGACATTCTAAAAAAAGTCGCTAACAAGCCCATTATCGTGCCTAGCAACCCTAACAAAGGTAAAGAAGCCAGTGTAGTTTTGATACAAGTAACCCAATACTGCGTTCGTTTATACCAAATACTACTGGCCTTATTAATGAAGCACAGCTCAATTAATAGGCCGTAACAGAACATTGCTACCGCCAAAATAGCCCAAATAACCGCACTGTCTAGTAAGAATAAATAATCAGCAAGCATCTACCCTACTCCTTGTTAATAACCCCATTATGCAAAATCAATTTTACTTAATTTAATCGCATTGGTTTCTAATTTTGCGGTATAGCTTTTGGTTCTTCGACTTAATAACGCACTAATAATGAGTGATGGAATAGCAACGATAAGTCCTAATTCAGTCGTAATTAATGCTTCAGATATACCACCTGAAACGGTAGAAGCATCGCCCGTACCAAAAATAGTCATCATCATAAATGTGCTGATCATGCCAGATACGGTACCCAGTAAACCTAATAACGGTGCAATAGCAGCACTGGTTGCAACAGCACCAATAAAACGCTCTACTTTATGCTTATATTCCATTAGGTATGCCACAAGTAAATCATCTCGTTCTTGCGAAATAGGCGTTTTATAAGCAATATCGAATAACTTTTGTTGAGCACCTTTGCTTGATAATGCCAAGGCAGATAAGTTTTCTTGTAGGCGGGCATGAGAGATATCATCACTGGCATCATATTCATTGATCAATGATTTGATTTTATCAATTAAAGACATATCAATTTTAGGTAACCTTATCAATTGAACGCCTTTAATAATCGACACTATGAACGACAATAAACCAAAGAATAAAATAGGTAGCGCCCAAACACCGCCTTTTTCTATGTGCCCTAATACACCTTCTTCTTTTTCTAGTAACTTGTAAGCATTACCTAAGGTAGGATCAAAGGTTAATAAACCCGCCCCAGAAGATTGAATAGAACCAAGTTCTTCAATAGCTTGCTCATTAAATATATTAGCTAGCACTCGCGGTTCGCTTGCAATAGCTCGTGAAATTGGGCCACCGGTTAATGCCTTAGTATCATAAGCAACCTCAACAGGCCCAAGTGTTAAACTCATTACTTTTTCAACCGCCCCTGCGCCGCTAATAACCTGCTGTTCTTGCCACGCTGGCATAAGTTTGGCTTTTAATTGCGCTGACATTACGGCGAGTGCCTTAATATCAACAACCGGTTCACCGTTTTTTTGATTTAGTTTATCAAGCGCTAAATTAGAGCTTTCTGCAAAACTGGTCAGTAGTTGCTTTTGATAATTACTTTGAGTTGACCACTGATTAACGCGTTTTTCTAGCTGTGCCACACTCATTAATTGCTCATCTGCAATACGCTGTAAAACAGCAGCTTTCTCACGCAAAGCTTTAACATCATGTTGACGAACAGCTATTTTTTTAGCCAGCGATGTCGCTTTTTTATTTATGCTGTTTTGAGTCGTATCTAATGATTTTTTAGCGATTGTAATACGCTCAACTAACTCCTTCGAAAGATTGTCGTCGGCGTAGCTTGAGTAACTAAAAAGCAGTCCTGATACTGTAAAAACACGAATAAGCTTACTGCGGTTTATTTTATTAAACATTAGCTTACATCCTTTTCTTTTAGCACTTTCACAGGTAATTTAATAAATTCTGCTGAGGTAGGGTTTTCTAAAATATACTTAACCTCTAATAAGTCTTGGGCATTTAATATTCTGCCAAGCTCCGTTGAAGCTGCTTGATTGTGCCACCATTGCCATTGCATCTGATTAGCTCGACCGTAACCGTAATGCAGACCGTCATCACTAACATACCAACCTTGCGATAACCCTAAGTATATTTGAGTAACCAGTAAATTTTGCGCCTCCCCATTAGCAAGCGGTACTTCCATTGATGTGCGGTTTAAAGCGACTTGCTCATCAAACTCATTCGCTAACTTGTATAACGTTAAAATCCGCTCAAGCTTTTCACTGTCGGTTGCGCCAGATTGTGTTAATAACAAAAGCTTTTCTTGCCATTTTTTTTGTAACGGAGGTGGTAAACGATTGATAAATGAGCGACTAAATAAAGTCGCTTGTTGAATGCTTTCTTTAACTTCTCGCTGCTCTTGCTCTAATAGGCTTTGTTGTTCACTTAATTCAAAACGACGCTTATCCACATCACTTTTTTCGGTATCTGTTTTTTTTAATAAACTTTCAAGCGTCGACTTTTCTGAGCCTAATAAGCTATAGGTTTGCTTTAGCTGTTGCTCTCGAGTATTCCAGTCAAGTTGCAACTTTCCTTTTTGACTTTCAATGGTTAACCATTGCTCCATGAGCTTATTTAAACTTTGAGGCTCAGCAGACATCACCGAAAAAGAAAGCAGTCCAATTGATAAAACGCAACCTAAAATCTTCATTGTATATCCTGTAATTCAGTAAGCTTATTTAAATCCTTTAGCACTTATGGAAAGAATATTGAATAACTAAAAGCACCTGACAGCGCTGTCATATTTAAAGACTAATAGAATCAATACGGATTTCTTTCTTAATCTGGAAGTTATATTAAAGACATTATCTAGAAGTAATAAAATTAATCTTCTTATTTATTATAATGATATATGTAACCAAAAAGCTAAACAGAACAAAAAACAAACATTACATTAACATATAATTTTTAATTTAGTAGACAATAAATCAACAAAAAGCAAAAAAATATTTAATTAAATATTGAAAAAGCAATGATGTTCATAAGTGACACAACCTTTAAAGTTGCTTTATTTTTGTACGTATATCTAAATAACGTTGTTGTTCGCACGAAGCAAAGCCTGACAACTGTTTCACTTTATTTCGGCCAAACAGTGGCTCGGTCATACCCGCTAAAAATCGGCAATAGCTTGATAATGAAAGCGGCTGTGAAGTTTTACCTGCTAAACAGCTAGCAAGCGCTTGCATTGAGTTTTTCAACGTTTCATCACTTGGCCAAGGCTTTTTAGCTTGTGAATAGTGCAATTTAGCAACCTGACCTCGACAGACACTACAATGCCCACAACCTTGACTATTAAGTTGCTCCCCCTCAAAAACATTATCATCAAAATAGCGTGATAAATTCATACTTAAGCAAGTATCTAACTCAAAAAAACGAATTAACGCGGCAATGCGTTTTATTTCTTTGTCTTCTTTATCTTTAAAATATGCAGTGAGCTCTTGGCTTAAACTAGGGTTAGCTAATTCATGCTGATTTACTTTAAATACTTCAGTCATGCCTTTGGTTTCAAGTACAATTAATTGTTGCTCTTGCAAATACTCTAACGCGGCAATAACGCGGTTTCGCTCGATTGATTGGTCTTTTAATAAATCATCAAAATTAAGGCTACCCCACACTTTTTTAAAATCAGTAGCGTTAAAAATACGCGTTAAAAACTCTTGCCGTTGTGGGTTAAACAAATTAAGAATGTCAGCTTTGGGTTGCAGTAATTTAATCTTAAAATCAGCGAAGTAGGCATAACGTGGTTCAATAACACCGCACAGCTCTAATTGCACCAGTAATGTTTTTAAAGGTAATTGTTTGATGTTAGCACTATTTGACAACGGCAATAATTGCAACTCCCACTTGCTTTCATAAGTATTACTCACCGTTTCTGCTTTAATGGCATCAAGCACTACCTCAATACTGTTTTGCTCAGGGGTATCGCCATAAACAAAGTTCTCAACGGTATGTAAACCATCTAAATTAGCTAAGGTAATACAGTGCGATAGCTTACCATCTCGCCCTGCTCTGCCTATTTCTTGGCTGTAGTTTTCAATAGATTTAGGTAAGTCGTAATGAATAACAAAGCGAATATCACTTTTATCAATACCCATGCCAAAAGCAATAGTTGCGACAATGACCTGAATATTACCTAACATAAAATCTTGCTGTATTTGTGCGCGGGTATCACTATCAAAACCTGCGTGATAAGCACAAGCATTGATACCTTGTTGCTGTAAATACTGAGCAACCACTTCAGCACTATGTTGCAAAGTAACATACACTATACCCGCACCTTGCTGACTTTTAACTAACTGTTCAAGTGTATTATTTTTTTGAGCTGACGACACCGACACAACACTAAGATCAAGGTTAGCTCGGTAAAAGCCGGTTTGCACTATATGCTCTGGTTGTATGGCAAACTTATTAGCCATATCCAATTTTACTTTTTTAGTTGCTGTTGCGGTTAGTAACAACACCAAAGGAATGTTAAGTGCTTTACAGTAACTAGGTAACTTCAAATAATCCGGTCTGAAATTATGCCCCCACTCTGAAATACAATGAGCTTCATCAACCACCAACATCGACACGGGAACCGATTCAATAAACTGTCTAAAACGTTCATTTTTGAAACGCTCTACAGAAACCATTAATACTTTTATGCTACCGTCACGTACACTTGCCATAACCTCTTGGGCTTCACTACCCTTTAAGGTTGAATCAATACTCGCGGCTTTAATACCTTTTTTTTCCAAAAAGGCCAATTGATCTTTAATAAGCGCTAATAACGGCGAAACCACTAAGGTTAAATGAGGTAATTGCAAAGCAGTTAATTGATAACATAAACTTTTACCTGATCCGGTAGGGAAAATAGCCAGTGACGATTGCCCGTTTAATAACTGCGTTATAGTTTGCTCTTGACCCGGGCGAAAGTGGCTAAAACCAAAATATTGTTGTAATAACGAGGTTAACGGTATCGCTGAATTATTTTGGCTTACTTGGTTTGTTTGATGTTCTTGCGGGTTGTGTTGAGAAGAAGAAGAGTCAGTCATGGTAATATGCACCGAAATGCTATCAGCTAATTAAGTGGCATTATCATACCCTGCTTACGTTAAAAATTCTCAGCTCTGTTCATCTGATAACTTTCGCTAGCCTTATGCTTAAAAAAGCCATAAAAAAACCTTGTGAAAAATCACAAGGCTTCAACTTTTTTATCTAGCATATTCGTTAATTTTATTAATTATTATGCTTAAATAGCTATCTACTTATTTGCTAAAACGGCGTCCAGCAAAGCCTAATAAACCTAGCGCTAAAATAGCTAAAGTAGTTGGCTCAGAAACAGGGGTAGGTGTAGTACCGACACCAATACCACCCACATTTGCTAAATTTTCACCTGAGATATCAAATGAATAGAATGACGTTCTACCATTAAAGTTGTTTTGGTTCGACATAGTCCACTCACCCGTAACCAAATCACCTGATAAAAAATCACTATTAAACTGAGTAAGTACCGCAGTATAAGAGCCTGCATTTAGTACTAATGAAATATAAGAATCCCATGCATTACCACTTGATGCAGAAACAACAGTTGAGCTATCATCATCACTTTGCAATAAAGTACTCGCCGCATCAAAAATGAATAACTGCGGATCAAAACCGCCGTCCGCAACAGTAGTACCAGCAGCATTAACACCACCAGCATAACTATGACTTAAAAAGCTAATAGTTGCGGTATCAGTTACGTCAAATTGAATGTAAAAACGGCTTTCATCGTTATCAAAATTACCGGTAAAAGAGTGCGCACTCATCAAGGTTGCGTTTGCTTGTGTCGCCATAAAGAACATTAGGGCAACTAATAATATTTTTTTCATTGTATTAAATCCATTAATAAGTTGTGTCTAAACCGTTGAATTACGGTAAAAAATAAAAAGCAAAAAACAAGCCAATTAAAATAAACAAATAAAAACAAAGGGTTAAGAAACAACGTATGCGATAAAATAAATATATGTAAAAATAATAGACACTTACAGAAGTTTTGAGGTTCTCTTAAGTACCACAAAAAGTATGATAATTAATATCTCCATCAGCAGGGGCATCTTGATAGTTGACTGTTTCGACTAAATTCACATAAGGCTGACGTAATACGGCTAAAAACTGCTGTAACGCTGTCAAGTTGCCACTTTCTTGCGTTGTTTTTAATACCCGCTCAACATGATGGTTTCTAGGAATAACTAGAGGGTTACTTTTTCCCATCAAGACTTTGGCACCAGCAATATCATCGCCAATACGTGCGTACCAGCGAGCAGTCCAACTGAGCCAATCATCGGTGTCGGCACTTTCATCAGCGGTATCTTTTTTGTGGAGTAACTCATTAACATTTTGAGCAGTTAAATTATTATTTAAGGAGGTAAAAGTGCCCGTATAATCTCTTCCATCACGCTGCATCAATTCAAGTAAGTCATTAATGAGCGTAACATCACTCTCTTGAGGTATGGCAATACCTATTTTTTTGGCCATCATGGCTAAATAGCCTACTTTAAACTGCTCAGAAAATTGCACTAATAATGGCTCTAAAAGTGCAATAGCTTCACTATGCTCATCATCACTGTCTGTAAGTTCAGCCCCTTCGTCAACCAAGCACTTTTCAATAACAGGAATTAAACACTCAGCAAAGCGCGCCATATTCCATTGCATAATGCCAGCTTGTTTACCAAATGCATAACGGCCTCGTCTATCAATTGAGCTAAAAACTGTATCACCATGATAGTGATTCATCATAGCGCACGGGCCGTAATCTATTGTCTCTCCTGAAATGGCAGTATTATCAGTATTCATAACCCCATGAATGAAACCAACCCGTAACCAAGAGAGTACCAGTGTTAACTGTTTATTAAGTACCGCAGATACAAAGTCAACCACCTGTTTTGCACTTAGCTCTCGTTCATCAGGCTTATTATCCTGCGTAATATTTTGTGCTGGTTTTTCGGGTAAAATATCAGGAAAATGACGTTCAATGGCGTAACGGGTTAACTGAATGAGTGAAGCTGTATCTCTGCGGGCAGAAAAATACTGAAAAGTGCCGACCCGAATATGGCTTGCAGCAACCCGAGTAACTACCGCACCTGGTAATGGTTGCTCTCGATAAACAGCTTCACCTGTTGCAACTACTGCCAAACAACGTGTTGTTGGTACGCCAAGCGCATGCATAGCTTCGCTCATGATAAATTCACGCAATGCTGGGCCTAAAGCACAACGCCCATCACCTTGTCTTGAGAAAGCGCTCACACCAGAGCCTTTCAATTGAATATCCCATTGCTTACCCTTGGTATCAGTAATATCACCTAATAAGTGTGCCCTACCGTCTCCTAATTGTGGGTTAAACTGTCCAAACTGATGTCCTGAGTAAGCCTGTGCTACTGGCTGACTTCCCTCAACGAGTTCATTACCTGAAAAATACAATGCAAGCTGCTCATTCTCTTGCTGGGCGTCCACTTCAATAGCAAGTTGTTTTGCTAACGGCTCATTCCATAATAACAATTCAGGCTTTCGTACAGGGGTTGGTAAACTCTGCTGGGAAAAAGCACGACCTAGAGATAAATACGTATTGGAGAGTTTTAATGGCATGAAATACTCACTATAAAATGGATGTTTGGTAGGTAGAAATATTTACCAAGTTGCTCTTGTTTATTGTTTATTGTTTATTGTTTGTTGTTTGTTGATAACTTATTTGCTGAATACGCAATTAATACAATACGACGCCACACTAATGCTGACTATTATCGTACAGTATATGCCACTCAACTTCACTAACGGGCATAATAGAAAGGCGATGACCTTTTTTCACTAAACCAATATCATTAATACCAGCGAGAGATTTTATTTTTTGTAATGACAATATTTCGCTAAACTTTTCTTTTAGCTGAATATCAACCATAACCCAACGTGGATTGTCTGGACTTGATTTAGGATCAAAGTATTTAGACTCAGGATCGAATTGGCTATGATCCGGGTAGCTTTCTTTAACAACTTCGGCAATGCCAGCTATACCAAGCTGCTTACAGCTCGAGTGGTAAAAAAACACTTGTTCACCAAGCTTAACCTCATCACGGAGGAAATTACGCGCCTGATAATTACGAATACCGTCCCAATGTTCCTGTTGGTTTGGTTTTGCGGCTAGATCATCAATGCTAAAAGCATCGGGCTCTGATTTGAATAACCAGTATTTCATAAGGTTTACTCAATATAGAATGATTGAGAGAGGAAAAATAGAGTTAAGTTTAGCCAACATTGAACAGCAAACATTGAATAAACCTAACTTAATCTGACTACATAATAATTTAGCTGATAAATAGATGTTACCCTAGGCTAAATGCAGAAGAATTATTTCTCAGCAGCAACGACTGAAATTTCAACCAATAGTGCATCACGCGCCATTTTAGCGGCAACACAAGCACGTGCTGGCGCATGCCCTTCAGGTATCCATGCATCCCAAACAGCATTCATATCAGCAAAGTAGCTCATATCTTTAACATAAATAGTGGCTGATAAGATATGTTCTCTATCACTCCCTGCTTGTATTAATAAATCATCAACTTTATCAAGCATGGTTTGGGTTTGCTCAGTAATACCTTTAGTTGCATCTGCTGCCACTTGACCACATAAATAAATAGTCCCATTATGTTTCACGATACGGCTCATACGCTGTTTAGTTTCTTGTCTTTCGATAGACATTAATTACTTCTCCAATAAATCAATAAATTTTTGCGATTGCTCTATAGCAACGTTCATATCTTTAATTAGCACACTAACATTTTTTTCAATTGATACCATTTCGCCTTGCAGTGCACCTACAGCTTTAGCATTAAGGTTGTGCTTTAGAAACAAGCTATTATCTTTTAACGCTGACAATACTGGCGCCATTTTGCTTTCTGCTTTTCGCATCGATTTAATTAAAGTATTGTAGCGGCGTTCGGTTTCTTTCAGTTTTGAGGCACTTTGACGTTTTAAGCTACTACTCGATAT
This sequence comes from Colwellia asteriadis, assembly GCF_039523295.1. Lineage (NCBI taxonomy): Bacteria > Pseudomonadati > Pseudomonadota > Gammaproteobacteria > Alteromonadales > Colwelliaceae > Colwellia > Colwellia asteriadis. Next base: position 231,333 of record NZ_BAAAFA010000001.1, read on the forward strand.
TTGATCTATTTCTTCTTGCCATTCATCAAATAGAGCGTGTGAAACATCTTCTATTTTTTCTATGCGTGAGCTAACACGCTCTGCTGCTTCCGCCGACTTTTCATATTGCTCCTGAGTGATACTGTATTGCTCTTCCAGTTGGCCGCCATCAAAGTTTATCAACGCAGTCATTTCTTCTAACGCTGATTTAAACTGTGCCTGAGCCTCTTCTTGTGACTCTTTAGCTGCTTCAACACGGTCAACCATAATATCACGCTTGTGAATTCCAACTTTCTCCATTGCAGAATAATAAGCGCTAGAGCAACCCGCCAGTGATAAAACGGTAAACATAATGCACAATGTTTGACTCAATTTTTTCATAATTTACTCCCTCGAATACCATAAAACCTGATACTGATAATATACAGTGTTACTAATAGATAGGTAACACTTCTGTATAATACGTATATACTCGCCACCATTCAAAGTATTGGTTAAATTATATCTAACCATTATGGATGAATATCAATGTTACTTAAGTTAACCGTAAATATAATCACATAGCCAAAGACGTCAATAACAACAAAGGGGCGCAAAATGCTATTGCGTCCAGAATAAGTGCTAAAGATGAATCTATATTAGCTTGCTCTTGTGCAGTTCTTTCGTTAACCCATGTTGAAAAGAATGTATTCATAACTATCTCCATTTGTTACTTATGTAATTTGTTTAGATGTAACTTGTTTAAGTGAAACGACTATAAACATTCAAATGGTAGGTTTGTTAGGTAATGTGCTTAACGGCTAAGAAAAATGATGAGCGGTTAGTATAGGTAATTACTGTGAGCTTTAAGCTGACTCTATCAACGTGTAAAAGCTAAAAAGATCACTAAATAGTGAGCTTTTTAGCATAGTTAACTTACTCGCTATTTTTTATTTAAAGCAGCGAGTTCTTTTTTAGCTAAGAAGTTATCCATTTTTGAGCGTAATAACTTGTACAATAAAATAGAGCCGTCAATTTCTTCTTTACGGTTAGTTAAACTTTCAATATTAAGCCCTAATGGTAAATCGTAAGGTAATACTGCATCTAAAATTTGCTGTAAACTATTCACACAAATACGAATAGATTCATACAAGGGTTTCTCTGCATTTAAAATGCGTAAGCTAGTTGCTTCAGGTACGTTCACCCCTAACCAATCGATAAACTCTAAGGTTTTTTCGCTACCACAAGGTGAAAAAGTTAAAATTAATCGTTGTGGTTTAAGCCCTTGCTTTTGGCATTCAATGGCGTAGCGCGTTAGTAAGTCTATTGTCGCCTGAGGATCATAAATGGCTTGTGAAATGAAAAAACTACACCCTTGTTTATGCTTAGCAATTAAACGCTCATGCTCATCTTTTTTACTAGCATGACGCTCAGCAATGGTTACTCCACCAATAAAAAATTCATTAGGATTGTTAACTAAGGTTTTATAAGCGCCAGCTAACGATAATGAAATTTCATTCTTTTTTGACGGGCTGCCAACTAATACAACATCTTTTACGCCATATTCATCCCAAGCTTCATTGGCCCAGTTATTAAAGTCTTCGCTGTTCGATTGCACTACGCTTTTATACGTGATTACTGGTCGATGAGACTTTTTATTGAGTAAAGAAGAGTAAAGGCGCGCATCGTGAGTAGACTTAAACGGAAAAGGTCGAGGCTTACTAATACGTGAATTTTCATCTTGAATGTCATAAACAATCAAACCATCAAAGTCGATATCGCTTACACGCTCAAGTAATTTATCCGCAATGTCAGCGACTTTATCAAGTGGCGTATCACTTTTAGGCGGTGTAGTGCCAATAAAGTAAACACCTCGGTTAATATCGTTATATCTAGCTTTAAGCTCTGATTGTGTAGTCAAAATGCTCTTCTTTAATTTTCTTTAGACGTTTAGATGGCTATATAATCATGCAAATAGTTTATTTTGTCAACCATTGATATTTTATAAGTTATATTCGTCTACTTAACCTGCGCTCATACATCAAGCTCAGGTTACTTAATATTGCTATGCTTGAGCATTGAGTAGTTATGCCCAAGTATTATTATGCTCGATAAAATATTCACTAATATATTTATAACCGCCCATAAAAAAGCCCAGTATTTATGATTTAAATACTGGGCTTTCAAGTAAGTAACCTTATAGCAATGCCGCTATCGATTACTGCCATGTTAATACGGAGCAATTAGCCCTTAAACAAAAGACTAGCGATGATTGTCCAAACACCAAGACATAAACCAACCAAACCTACTTTACCTTGCATTGGTGCAAGTTTAGCAAGTAACTCTTCGCCTTTTTTAGCGCCTTCTTCTGAATTAGATAATACGTACTTATTGATAAGATTGTAGCCTAGCATAAAGCCTAAAATAGCTTGAACGACACTACTTGCTAACCAAGTAATCCACCAAATAGGAGCACTCGTTAATAAACCGAAGTTAACTACGGCAGCAATAATTCCCCATAAACCCCAAAAACAAAATACAACGCCAATCCAACCTTGATAAGGCGCTATTTTTGCTAGCACATCTTTTGCGTCTGGTCTTTTCGACAGAATTAAAGAAGGCACCGCTAATAGGCTCAGTAAGATTAAAGCAATCCCGTAAATCATAATTTTTTCCTTTTAATTATCAATAAGAAGCTGATTGTATGAGTTCATAACAAACTAATCAATTAAAAAATAAGCTATAAACGTATAATAAAAAACCTCACCACTTTACAGTAATGAGGTTTTATAACTAGGCATAATATTTAACGATTAAAGCGTGCTAAATTATTCCCACTCAATTGTTGCTGGTGGCTTGCCTGAAATGTCATACACAACACGCGAAATACCATCAATTTCATTAATAATACGGTTAGAGACTAACCCTAAGAAATCATATGGTAAGTGTGCCCAATGCGCCGTCATGAAGTCAATGGTTTCAACAGCACGTAAGCTAACAACCCAATCATATTTACGTGCATCGCCCATTACGCCAACAGAGCGAACCGGTAAAAATACGGTAAAGGCTTGGCTTACTTTATTATATAAGTCATGCTTGTGTAGCTCTTCAATGAAAATAGCATCGGCGCGACGTAATAAGTCAGCGTATTCTTTTTTCACTTCACCTAAAATACGTACACCTAAACCAGGACCTGGGAACGGGTGACGGTAAAGCATGTCGTATGGTAAACCTAGCTCTAAACCAATTTTACGTACTTCATCTTTAAATAACTCACGTAATGGCTCAACTAAACCTAACTTCATGTAATCAGGTAAACCACCAACGTTATGGTGAGACTTAATTACGTGTGCTTTACCGGTAGCAGAAGCAGCAGATTCGATCACATCTGGGTAAATAGTGCCTTGTGCTAACCATTTTGCGTTTTCTAATTTGTTAGACTCTTCTTCAAATACGTCAACAAACACGTTACCAATAATTTTACGTTTAGCTTCTGGTTCATTCTCGCCAGCTAAACGATCAAGAAAGCGCTCTTCGGCATCAATCTTAATGATGTTTAAACCAAAATGATTACCAAACATATCCATAACTTGTTGACCTTCGTTTAAACGAAGTAAACCGTTATCAACAAATACACAGGTTAATTTATCGCCAATTGCGCGATGTAAAAGCATCGCAACAACAGATGAGTCAACACCACCAGAAAGCCCTAGAATAACCTCATCATCGCCTACTTGCTCTTTCATTTTGGCAATGGCGTCATCAATAATTGAGGCAGGTGTCCATAACTTTTCACACTGACAAATTTCTACAACAAAGTTTTCTAAAATACGTAAACCTTGTTTAGTGTGTGTTACTTCAGGGTGGAATTGCACACCGTAAAATTGCTTGTCTTCATTAGCCATAGCCGCATAAGCACAGCTAGGTGTTTGTGCAACAGTTACAAAACCTTCAGGAATAGCCGATACTTTATCGCCATGGCTCATCCAAACATCTAGTAATGCATTGCCATTGACGCCAATACTGTCTTCAACATTATGAAATAATGCTGATTGTGCAATTAATTCAACCGCAGCGTAGCCAAACTCTTTATGCTCAGAGCTTTGTACACCACCGCCAAGCTGCTCAGCCATGGTTTGCATGCCGTAACAAATACCTAAAACAGGTACACCAGCGTTATAAACATACTCTGGAGCGCGTGGAGAGTTAGCTTCAGTCACTGACTCTGGACCACCAGCAAGAATAATACCTGTTGGGTTAAACGCTTTAATTTGCTCTTCAGTTACATCCCAAGACCAAAGTTCACAATATACGCCAATTTCACGTACACGGCGTGCAATAAGCTGGGTGTACTGTGAACCAAAATCTAATATCAGTATGCGGTGATCATGAATGTCTTTCGTGGTACTTGTCGTCATGAGTTTTGTTCCTATTATCTTCAAAGTTTCTTCAAAATGAAGTATTTACTAATTTTCTAAAATGAACAGGCTGAGCATCTCTATTTATAGATAGTGCTCAGCCTGTTTGAAGTTTTTTTGCTAAACTTATTCAATGTTAAGAATAATTTAGCTCCAAGCTAGTTAACATTAGCGCAAAGAAGGTGCTCGGAGTTGACCTTAGTCAATGAGTACATCCTATGCCGCTATTGTGCTAAATAGCGTGGAAAAAAATTATTCGATTAACCTAAACGGTAGTTAGGTGCTTCTTTCGTAATAGCGACATCATGTACATGCGACTCGCCCATACCCGCAGAAGTAATTTTCATAAACTCAGGTTTAGTTCGCATCACTTCAATGTTTTCACTACCAGTCAAGCCCATTGATGAGCGTAATCCGCCCATTTGCTGATGAATAATAGCAGCAACTGGACCTTTATATGCTACGCGACCTTCAATGCCTTCAGGGACTAATTTATCGGCTTCACCATCAGTCTTTTGGAAGTAACGATCGCTAGAGCCATCTTTTTGTGCCATTGCACCTAAAGAGCCCATGCCACGATAGGATTTGTAGTAACGACCTTGGTAAAGCTCAACCTCACCAGGAGACTCTTCAGTACCCGCTAACATGCTACCAACCATAACGCAGTGTGCGCCAGCAACGAGTGCTTTAGCAATATCGCCAGAAAAACGAATACCGCCATCAGCGATAACAGGAATACCTGTACCTTTAAGTGCTTCAACAGCATTAGAAATAGCCGTTAATTGTGGTACACCTACGCCCGTCACAATACGAGTGGTACAAATAGAGCCAGGGCCGATACCTACTTTTACCGCATCTACACCAACATCAGCCAATGCTTTAGCGCCAGCACCAGTAGCAACGTTGCCCGCAACAATTTGTAAATCTGGATATTTATCACGTGTTTCTTTAACACGATCAATAACACCTTGTGAATGACCATGAGAAGTATCAATTAATAAGACATCAACGCCAGCAGCAACTAAGGCATCAATACGCTCATCGGTACCAGCACCAACGCCAACAGCAGCACCAACACGTAAACGACCTAACTCATCTTTACATGCATTTGGTTTGCTTTCTGCTTTTTGATAGTCTTTCGCGGTAATTAAACCCACTAATTGAAAAGCGTCATTAACCACTAAGATTTTTTCAATACGGTTTTCATGCATTAAACCTAAAATCTCTTCACGTGGAGCACCTGATTTTACCGTGACTAGGTTTTCTTTAGGCGTCATTAATGCTGAAACAGTTTTACTTAAATCTGTTTCAAAGCGCAAATCACGACTAGTAATAATACCGACTAGGTTGTTGTTATCATCAACGACAGGGAAACCAGAAAAACCTAAATCATCGGCTTTATGCATCACTTGCTCAAGCGTAAAATTAAGGTTTACGGTAACCGGATGTGAAACCACACCGCTCTCATATTTTTTAACTTTAGCAACATTTTGCGCTTGCTCGGCAATAGTCATGTTTTTGTGGATAAAGCCTAAACCGCCTTCTTGCGCTAAAGTAATAGCCAAGCGTGCTTCGGTTACTGTGTCCATAGACGCAGAAACCATAGGTACATTTAAATTAATTTTACGCGTTAATTTTGTTTTTAAATCAGCGGTATGTGGAAGTACTTTTGAGTGGGCAGGTACCAGTAGTACATCATCAAAAGTTAGTGCTTCTTGGGCAATTCTTAGCATCGCAACGTCTCTCTAAAAAGGTTGGTTAGGGAGGGAATATTGCGGCAGAATTTTAACCGTTTTCTTGTTTTAGGTAAACCTCTTTTTGCAAAAACAGGTGATAAAAACCAACAAATAATGAAAATAAATTGAAAGTCACGCCTAATCAATAAATAATGGCGTTTTCCGATGTCTACTAACCTTTTCCTCAAACGATATTAAGCCAATTTTTCATGAGCCAACAGCACATATTAAAAGTCAGCGAATTAACTAAAAAAGTTCGCTTTATTCTTGAAAGCGAGCTTAATACCGTTTGGCTCACGGGTGAAATATCTAACTTCATCGCAGCCAGCTCAGGTCACTGGTACTTGTCATTAAAAGATAGTAAGTCGCAAGTAAAGTGCGCCATGTTTAAAGGCAGCAATAGTCGCGTTCGATTAAACACCGGCAAACCAAGTAATGGTCAGCAAGTATTAGTACGCGCAAAAGTATCACTTTACGAGCCTCGCGGTGACTTTCAATTAATTATTGAACACATGGAAGATGCTGGCGCAGGTTTATTACGTCAGCAATTTGAGCAATTAAAAAACCAATTAAATGCACAAGGGCTATTTGATGCCTTTCATAAAAAACCTATTCCTGAGCACATTACCACTTTAGGCCTTGTGACCTCCCCAACAGGTGCTGCGGTTAAAGATATCATTAGTGTTTTAAAACGCAGGAACCCAACCATTAACATCATTATTTACCCCGCTTTAGTACAAGGTGAATATGCTCAAGGTGATATTTGTCATGCAATTGCTATGGCCAATATGCGTAATGAATGTGATGTACTTATTGTGGGTCGTGGCGGTGGTTCATTAGAAGATTTATGGCCATTTAATGAAGAAAGCGTTGTTCGCAGTATTTATAACAGTAAGCTTCCTATTATTAGTGCCGTTGGACATGAAATAGATACCACCTTGAGTGATTACGTTGCTGATTTGCGAGCGCCAACTCCCTCGGCGGCGGCAGAGCTAGTATCAAGTGATAATTCAGCACAGTTAAATAACATTAGCCTATTAAAACAGCGCCTAATAAGAGCTCATCAAGCGCAATTAACAAAGCGCTACGACCGCAGTAATTATTTACAACACCGCCTTAATCAAGTTCACCCAGAACAGCAATTACAATTACAGCAGCAAAAAGCCGATGAGTTAGCCATACGCTTGAAGCAGGTAATAAAACGTACGCTGCTTGAAAATAAACATAAACCGACTCAATTACAGCAACGTTTGTTACAAAGCTCACCTTTAAAAACAATTGAACGCCACCAAGACATTATACAGCAAAGTACCCAACGATTAATTCATAGCCAGCAACTTCACCTGCAACATAAAAGCGAAACCTTTGTGCATCTCATTGAGCAATTACAATTAGTGAGCCCTCTAGCGACCATTGCCAGGGGTTATAGTGTTACTCGTGACAATAAAAATAGTGTTGTTAGTAGGGTGACACAAGTTACAGTTGGCGATGAACTTAGCATTCAATTAAGTGATGGTGTTATTGCCGCAAAAGCGACTCGTTTAAACATAAAAGAATGAATAATACCTCAAGGTTAATGCTAGACTTATTTTGAATAAGCCCCTGTTAACCACCTAAAAGTAAAAGTTCCGATTCTTTTTCCTCTAATTAAAAAAGTTAGCACTCGCAATAACTCAACAATTTGCTAAGATAAGAACAGTCTTATAACGCTTTATTGTATTAGTATTTCATGCGATTTAATTACCAAATAATTGTTATAATCACCGCGCTGCTTTTCGTACTCTCTTCAAGTTTAACGTTAATTAACTACTTCGCTTCAATAAACTCAACGACCAAGCACCTTAAAGAAAGTGCTTTACCACTAACCGTTGACAACATTTACACTGAAATACAAAAGAACATTATTGAACCAAGCCTTATCGCATCAATGATGTCTAGTGATACCTTCATGAAAGACTGGCTAACCCATGAAGAAGACGATATTGAACAGGTCACTCGCTTCCTCGATACCATTCAAAACAAATATAAAATGTATACCACCTTTTTAGTATCCGAAAAAAGTCAGCATTATTACACCGCAAGTGGCGTTTTAGATAAACTATCCGCTGATAAAGCGCATAATCAATGGTATTTCAAGTTTAAGAACAGCAGTAAAAGCCATGAAATTAATATTGATTACAACGAGAATATAGGTGATTCGTTGATCATGTTTATTAATTACAAGATTTTTGATGATGAATATCACATGATAGGCGCCACAGGTATTGGGTTAAAAACCTCATATATTAACGAGATGTTAAAATATTTCAGGCTGCAATATAACTTCAATGTTTATTTAATCGATGAACAAGGAGAAGTTGTAGTTTCTGAAAGGTCCGTTAATAATTTAGCTAACATAAGTGATATCTCAGCATTAAAATCACAGTTATCAAACATCATAAATAAAAATAACCTGCTACTAGAATATAACCAAAACAATAATGACTATTTATTAAATGCCAAATACATTCCTGAATTAGATTTATACCTTATCGTTGAAGCGAAAGTAGATAACTTTACTGCAAGCGTAAAAGAAACCTTCTATTTAAATGTATGTATATCATTAATAATCACGCTATTAATTGCTGTGATTATTATCTTTTACGTGCGTAGCATACATAACAAACTCAATACTCTCGCCAATACAGATCCGTTGACCGAGCTCGCCAACAGACGCACTTTTTATAATATACTAGAACATAGCTTGTTATTAACATTAAGAAATAACACACCGCTTTCAACCTTATTTATTGATATTGATAACTTCAAAACTATTAACGACACCTTAGGCCATGATATTGGTGATAAAACCCTCAAGAGTTTAGCTGGCATACTCACATCAAGTATACGAAAAAGTGATACAGTTGCCCGCTGGGGCGGCGAAGAGTTTATTATTTTACTCGAAGATACCGACTTAGCGCATGCAAATCTAATAGCGGAGCAACTACGTTCAGCAGTAGAAAAAAACGTAGCTTTAAAGGAAATAACGAATAAAGGCGTCACTATCAGCATCGGGGTAACAACAGCAAATGAAAATGATACTGTTGAGTCTTTATTTAAACGAATCGATAATGCGCTTTATACCGCCAAAAATAACGGTAAAAACTGTATTGCGGTAGAGTCAGAATAGGTAATTTAATAACAATATAGATGAAGGTAGTTAATCTTGACCTTGGCTTTCGGTCTAACTAAAGCACTGACTTATAAACACAAACTCAATGTTCCCTCAACCTGAATTTTTTATGGTAATAAGGCGAATTTAACGCAGTTAGCTTTCAACCGTTATGACTTGTAATAACAAATCGGAAACTTGTGAAGCACTCTCTTCAGCAAATTTAACACCAAAAGACAAACCTTCCACTTGCTGTTTAACATTACAAATAATAGCTTGTAACTTAATATTACTAACACCATCTTCTCCCTCAATAATAATCTCAATGGCTTTATTTTCAGTTAGCATTAGTTTATCGCCATTCACAATACTTAACTGCCCACCAGCCACAGACAAATTAAGAATAGTGGTTTGCCAATAAGCCTGATCTATTTTGACTTTAGCGGTGATCTGAGTGTCGATACGAACAGAAGAACGCAAGTTTTGCACCATAACTGAACGTGGAAAGTCTAATACCATAATACGAGATGGCATTTGCAGTGTTTGCTTAATAGTACTGACAAAAGCAACAACTACACCTTCATGACCTTCAATTAAGCCTCTAACAGTAATACCTGCACCTTGGTTAAGGTATTGCGAGAAACGGCCTAATTTAGTGAGTTCCGGAAACTGTATTAAAATATATTGCTTAGGCAAGTAGCCAATAAAGGTTGTTCTGAACTTACCCTTCTGCCCCGCCGGCGTAGTGATATCAATCGTCACGGTTGAGCCAGCATGTAATAAAGCTAAGTTTTGGCTTAACCTTTTAGCGGTGTCTATTTGAGTTGCGGCTTCAGCCATAAGTTAATGATATAAAAAAGGTCAGTATAACTTACCTTAGCCAAAGCTTTAGCTAATTGCAATATTGCTATTAAATGTTGATAAACAATTAATTAACTTAGGCTCTATACAGCTTACTCGCAAAGCTTTATGCAAAAAGCGACCAAAAGGTCGCTTTAATCATTCATAGGCAGAATGGGGATTAATCTTTCTTATAACCTTGCGTAGCACGCGCAAGTTTCTTTTGCTCAGTAAAAGTAAGCTTCTTCTTACCTGCAAATGGGTTTACGGTATCTTTAAATTGGATACGAATAGGTGTTCCCATCATTTTTAATGACTTGCGGTAATAATTCATTAAATAGCGTTTATAAGACATCGGCAGCTTTTTAGCTAAGTTACCATGAATGATAATAATTGGTGGATTATAACCACCAGCATGGGCGTATTTAAGCTTAATGCGGCGGCCATTATGCATAGGCGGCTGATGATCAAACGCTGCCATATCAAGTATTTTAGTTACCATTGCTGTTGAAATACGTTTTGTTGCAGAAACAAAAGCTTCTTCAACTGACTCATATAAATGACCAACACCGGTACCATGTAATGCTGAAATAAAGTGAATACGCGCAAAGTCAATAAAACCTAAGCGACGATCTAACTCTGTTTTAATACGATCTTTTTCATGCTCTTCCAAACCGTCCCATTTATTAACCGCTAATACTAACGAGCGCCCAGCCTCAAGAATGAAGCCGAGTAAGCTTAAATCTTGATCGCTAATCCCCTCTTGCGCATCAATAATCAGTAAACAAACGTTAGCATCTTCAATTGCACGTAGTGTTTTAATGACAGAATACTTTTCAACAACATCGGTGACATTTTTACGACGACGAATACCTGCCGTATCAATCAATGTATATTCACGACCGTTACGCTCCATCGGAATATAAACACTGTCACGAGTTGTACCTGGCATATCATAGACAACCACACGTTCCTCACCTAAAATACGGTTGGTTAACGTAGATTTCCCGACATTAGGTCGACCAATAATGGCAAGCTTGATTTTATCATTTTCTTGTGGCTCAGCTGCAAGTTTTTTAGCTAATTGCTCTTCAGTTAGCTCAACCTCAAACTCTTCTTCAAACTCATCACCTTCAGCTTTTTCTACTTTAGGCTGACCAAGCGCTTCAATATGTGGCGTTAACGCAATCGTTAATAATTGTGTTACACCGCGACCATGTGCCGCGGCAATTTGATGAACATGCTCACCTAAACCAAGTGAATAAAACTCAGCAACAGCTGAATCACCATGAATACCATCAATTTTATTAGCAACCAAAAATACTTTTTTATCTTGCTTACGTAAATACTCGGCAATACCGTGATCAGCCGAAGTTAAACCATCACGTGCATCTACCAAAAAGAGCACAGCATCAGCTTCTTCAATGGCCATCAATGACTGTTCTGCCATCAATAAATCAATACCTTGCTCATCACCATTAATACCACCAGTATCAATAACAATGAAAGGGTGCTCTTCAACTTCAGCTTGGCCATATTGGCGATCGCGAGTTAAACCAGGATAATCAGCAACTAGCGCATCACGACTACGTGTTAAGCGGTTAAATAGTGTTGATTTTCCAACATTAGGACGGCCAACTAAGGCGACAACAGGAAGCATGGAAACCTCTAAATTTGAAATATCAATGCATTACATTATAACGCAAAATTGATATTGCTAAAAACAAGTAACGGCTCCACATGCTTTGCATTGGAGCCGTTTATAATTTTAGTCCCTTTTATATAAAAGGAACGATAAGCAGGATTACTTCTCTGCTGTGACTATTTTAGGTGTGGCTATTGCTTGTAAATCACCATCCCTTGATTGCGAATAAATAACATCATCGCTAACTGTTGGTGTTGAGTGAATACCGCTACCATCAACTTCATGACGTGCCACTATCTCACCGGTTTCTTGATTTAACCAGTGCAAGTATCCTTCAAAATCACCAACCACAATATAATTATCAACGACTGCAGGACCAGTTACACCTCGATTAGTTAAACTTAAGTTACTCCAGCGCTCAATACCATTATTACGGTTTAACGAGTAAACGTGACCTTTCGTTGTGGTTATATAAATGTCATTACGGTATACCGCTATTTGTCTATATGAAGAGTACTGACGCTTCCAAATAATACGGCCAGACTGCAACTCAATTGAGACTAAATTACCACGAGAAGAAATGGCATACACTTTATCACCAAAAATTACCGGTGCTGAGTCTACATCTATCACGCGCTCTAACTCTGTAGTACCTGATGCTTCACCTATTTCAGTAGTCCAGCCTTGTTGGCCTTTCTCTAAAATATAAACACTTACTTCGCCCTTGCCTGTTCCAAGAATAACGCCACCTGACGCAATAACAGGAGCACTAATACCACGTAAAGTTAAAGCCGGTACGTCTTGCTCTACTTTCCAAAGCTCTTCACCAGTGTTGGCATCAAACGCTTTCATAATGCCAGAGGCAGTGTTAACGACAAGAATGTTTTCACCTAAGGCTGGCTTAGTAATTACTTCACCTTTAATATCTGCCTGCCAAACTAACTCGCCTGTTTGTGCTGATAACGCAAAGACTTTACCACTTTCAGTACCAATAAAAATTTTATCCGAACCAACTGTTGGACCACCAGCAACGAGTGCCGAAACACGAGCATCCCAAAAGCTGCGTTCATTGTTAATATCGCTTAAATCATTTTGCCACACTTCTTTGCCCGTTTTGATATCAAAAGCAATAACATCACCTTCACGGCTAGCGCTATAAACTTTGTCATAAGCAACCGCTGGTTTTAGGCGAGAAAAGTAATCATCAACACCGTCTCCAACACTACGGTCCCACAAAACTTGTGGAGTAAAAGTTTCGTTAATTTCTGTTAACTCGGCAACTAACGTGTCTGGGTCTTCATCATCGGTTGATGAACAAGCCAATAATGTAGAAGAAAGTAATAATGCTACTAATGTATTGCGATTACAAAAGCGCTTAACAAAACAGCCATCAATTTCATTTTTGAATAGGTGCATAGCCAGCCTTAATTAGTTAGCTGACTTTTCAGTCGAACTAGTTTCAATAATCATTGGCTCAGGTAAAGTAGATACTTGTGCTAAGTCATCGAGTTTCATTTGTAAATTAGTGTTGTTCGCTAAACCGTCAGCAGCAATTGCAACTTGATAAGCGTTTCGAGCTAAATCTTTTTTACCTTGCAGTAAATATGTGTCACCTTTTATTTCTTCAATAGCGGCAGTAAATGCTACAGGTAATGGAGCAGATAATGTAGCTAATGCTTCTGTATATTGCTCTAACTGAACCTGTACTCGCGCTAAACGTAAGCTGGCAATGGCTTTAATACCTTCACTTGGTGCTTTTTCGATAGCGATTGCTAGTTGCTCTTTTACTTTCGACCAATCTTGATGTGTAGCAGCTTCTTTCGCTAATGATAAGGCGGTTAATGCTGCATAACTGCTCTCACTGTTATTTTTAATAAATTCAGCAGCATTAGCTGAAAAGTCAGCATCCTCTGCTTCGCTTTCTTCAATAAGTGCTTGGTAACTATCAGATATAGCAAGTTCTTGCTCAAGTTTGTTATCTTGATATAAGTTAAAACCAATAAAACCAGCAAAACCCAAAATCACACCCGCAATTATCGTATTACCATTTTTCTCCCAGTAACCTTTAATTGCTTCTACTTGTTGTTCTTCCGTTTGATAAACTTCCACACTACACCCTTAAATTAATTCTGTTAATAAACGCGGAATTTCTGAAAATGCTACGTTTTGCTGTTCTTGTTGACCGCGTAGGTATTTAACCATTACTGTTTGTTCAGCAATTTCGTTATCACCTAAAATCAAAGCGATTTGTGCACCTGATTTATCCGCGCGTTTTAATTGTTTTTTCATATTACCGCCACCGCAGTGACATTGTAAGCGAATATTTGGCACTTCATCACGCCACTGTTCAGCCAGTTTATTTGACTCGATTTGCGCATCGTCGCCTAAAATAACGATATAAGCATCAACCTGTGGTCGAATATTAGTGACCTTATCCAACTCGGTTAGCATTAAAACTAAGCGCTCAATACCTAAGGCAAAACCAAAAGCAGGTGTTGCTTTACCACCTAACTGCTCAACTAAGCCATCGTAACGACCACCAGCACAAATTGTACCTTGTGCGCCAAGGCTTTCAGTAACCCATTCAAATACAGTGCGATTGTAATAATCTAAACCACGTACTAAACGCTCATTTAATACATATTTTATACCGGCGGCATCTAAACGCTGGCATAATGTATCAAAATGCTCTTGAGTTTCCTCACCAAAGTGATCAGATAATTTAGGTGCATTTACCAATGCTGCTTGAACTTGTGGGTTTTTACTATCTAATACTCGTAACGGGTTCGTATGCATACGACGCTTCGAGTCATCATCAAGTAACTCCTCATGTTCAACTAAATAAGCAATTAATGCTTCACGGTAATTTGCTCGCTCATCATTTGAACCTAATGAATTCAACTCTAGTGTGACAAATTCATTGATGCCAAGTTCCCGCCATAAACGTGCGGTTAGTAAAATAATTTCAGCGTCTATATCAGAAGTCGCTATACCAAAGGCTTCTAGGCCAAATTGGTGAAACTGACGATAACGACCTTTTTGTGGTCTTTCATGACGAAACATCGGCCCCATATACCAAAGGCGCTGCTCTTGGTTGTACAATAAACCATGTTGATTACCGGCACGAACACAACTTGCAGTACCCTCAGGGCGTAAAGTTAAACTATCACCATTAAGATCATCAAACGTGTACATTTCTTTTTCAACGATATCGGTTACTTCACCAATACCGCGTTTAAATAAAGCGGTTGACTCAACTATCGGCATGCGAATTTCGGCAAAACCATAGTTACTTGCCACACGGCGTAAAACACCTTCAACCATTTGCCAAATATTTGTTTCGTGCGGTAAGCAATCGTTCATACCACGTATTGCTTGTAGAGCCTTCTGTTTAGCCACTGAGCAGTCTCTCTTATACTTCTTGTGTTATCGATTATCTATCGTCTGACTTATAGTGCATAAGTCAGCGTAAACTTCATGCCGCGCGCATTATATACCTTATAAAAAGATACTTAAATGATTATAAAGCGGCTGATTTTGTGTAGTTATTCAACTTCTTTAAAGTCGATTTTATTTTTTTCATCAAGTCGCTCAGTCATGGCATGCGCTTTAGCGCGAATACGCTGCTCTAACTGATCAACTAAGTTGTTATTGTCGAAACGTTCCTTTTGACGAATACCATCAAGATAATAGCCACTTTTTTTACTGCTGCCCGTTAAGCCTAAATCAGAAACCATTGCTTCTCCTGGGCCATTAACAATACAGCCAATAATAGACACATCCATTGGCGTCATAATATCTTCAATACGTTGCTCTAATGCGTTAACGGTAGAAACCACATCAAACTCTTGGCGAGAGCAACTTGGGCAGGCAATTAAATTGATGCCTCGGCTACGCAGTTTTAATGATTTTAAAATATCAAAGCCGACTTTAATCTCTTCAACGGGGTCGGCAGCAAGAGATACGCGTAATGTATCACCAATACCTTCGGCTAATAATAAACCGAGCCCAACCGATGATTTTATTGAGCCTGAACGTAAACCACCTGCTTCGGTAATCCCTAAGTGCAATGGATTATCTATTTGCTTTGCCAATAAGCGATAAGCACCAACAGCTAAAAACACATCAGATGCTTTGACGCTTACTTTAAATTCATGAAAATTAAGTCGGTCGAGAATATCAACATGACGCATAGCCGATTCAAGTAATGCTTCAGGTGTCGGTTCACTATAACGCTCTTGAATATCTTTTTCTAACGAGCCGCCGTTAACGCCAATACGAATAGGAATATTATTATCACGAGCGCACTCAACTACACTGCGAACTCGGTCTTCACGCCCTATATTTCCTGGGTTAATACGCAAACAGTCAGCGCCGTATTCAGCAACTTTCAGGGCAATACGGTAATCAAAATGAATATCAGTAACCAGTGGTACATTCACTTGCTTTTTAATTTCACGAAATGCTTCAGCGGCATCCATAGTTGGCACACTAACACGAACAATATCAGCGCCAACCGCTTCCAAAGATTTAATTTGTGCGACAGTTGCGGCAACATCGGTGGTTGATGTATTAGTCATTGACTGAACACTAATAGGGGCATTACCGCCAACGGGTACATTACCTACCATAATTTGACGAGATACGCGGCGAATAATTGGAGATTCTTTAAACATTTTAATATATCGGGGAAGTTATCCCGTCCTATAAATATTAATGACAAATTCGTTAAGTTTTATACGTGAACTATTCTGATAACGGCAAGGTAAATTTTGCAATATTACCCGCATTAAACGCCGACATATCAATAGGCTCATTGTTGTATACTATGGTTGCTAACTCAGGCTTTCCTAAAGTAACCTGTAAAGGCGCTTTACCTTCAACAGTCATAATATAACCTGATTTTTTAACGCCCCAAGCAACACGCTCACCACTAGCATCATAAATATTGACCCAGCAATCACCTGAAAAAGTAAAAACGGCATGCGCTAAAGCAACTTCAACGTCAACTTCAATATTATTTTCTGTGCTAGTTGGCTGAGTAACACTAGTGACTTCGGGAGCCTTATTATCGTCACTCGGTAGCTCTATCTCGCTCGGATTATTTACAATATCAGTATTTACCTGTTCGCCTTCAGTGCTCGTTTCATCGCGGCTATTTTCAGCTAATTTTTGTTTCACGCTTTCATTTTCGTTAAGCTCTTCTATCGCGTTTGATGTTTGCTCATTAGACACAACTACTTCAGGTTCACTTGAAAGGCTTTCTGAATTAGAAGTGAGACTCACGGTTGTTGGCGTTTCTGTTGTTTGGGTTGGTTCACGTGATTCTTGTAACCACCACAAAACAGTCAAACCGACTAAAATAGCGATAATTAAATAGCTAAACCACATAACACGACTATGCTCTGCTTCTTTTACCGTTAGTTTTGAAAAGCTTTGCATTTCACTACGCTGTGCTTGTGCCGCACCTAATGCGTCATAACTGGCTAAAACATCATTAATATCAACACCAACAACTTTCGCATAGCTGCTCAAATAACCACGATTAAAAGTCACCGGAAGTGATGGATCTAAGTTATCTTGTTCAATACTTTCAACGAGAGGTATTCTAAAGTTAAGTCGTGTGGCAATATCAGCCTGTGTTAACGACATTTTTTCCCTAGCCTCACGTAACATTGTGCCAGGGCTTACCATAATCATATCATCACTTAATTCTTCGGCGACATGCTCACTAGAGAAGTCACCACGTTTATTGTTATTCATTAATATTCACTGTTTCCGGATTAACGACATAAAGGTTTTTACCAACATGCAGGTTTTGTTTTTCTGACATATTATTCCACGCTCTTAAAGCTTGGAGTTTGACATTGTATTTTACTGAAATAGCATAAAGGGTTTCACCTTTTTTAACAGTATGCCTTGTTGCTTTATTAGTCTTAGGCGTGTCAATAACTGCTTGCTCTACAACGGGCTCACTAATAACACTTTCTGTGACTTCCTTTGTAGGGTTATCACCTTTAGGAATAGCCGAAGTGATTTGTGAGGTAGTATCTGCCGTACTAGTATTACTCTCTTCGACATAGTCAGTAACTACCGGCAATGGAGTATCACGCTTTGCCGGCACTGGCTTAGTAAAAGTAGCACTGTTTTCCGCCTTCATACTATCAATATCAGCACTTACCATTAATGTAGAATCGTTATTGGCCTCTTCAAGCACTGTCTTTTCTGCAACTTGAGTTTCAACAATAGGTTCCACACCTGCTTTTTCATCGTCAATGGGGTCAGCCACTACGAGCTTATTTGCACTACTGGCAGCATTATTTACGCCTTTATCGCTAGTAGTATCAGCAGGTGTTGTTACTATTTTTTCAGCAGCGTTTTTTTCAATAGGTGTTTCATTAACGCTTGCTATTGTGTCACTTTCTGTAGATTCAGCTTGCTCGTCTAAACCTTTTTCAACTTTATTGTCCGCTAAGTATTGTTCTTCATTACTACTTGGCGAAACCACCGAGGCTGTTAATGCTGCTGACGTTGCTTGCTTATTAGTAATGAGTGTTTGGCTCCTTGGCTTTTTCGGTGATAATTTAACAATACGTTTTTTACCATCACTAACAGGCAGCTCTTGCTCATTATTACGCTGAGTTAGTTGATACCTTTGCGCGAGAAGATCAGCTTCAATTTGTTGCAACTCATTAAGTAAGTATTGTTTACTTTCCCACGATTGCGGATACATTCTCACCAACATATTAGCATAATTTTGCGCTGTTTTTCGTTGACCTAATTGCCAGTAAACTTTATACGCTAATGCTAATGAATCGGGAGAAAAACGATGGGTATTACGCTCAAACTTTTGTTGATAAACTTTAGCTTGTTCATAATTATTCATTGCATATTGCAAGCGCACCATCTGTAATAATGTCGCTGTTCTATTGGGGCTATGAGCAATAGCTTTATTTAAATATTGCTCCGCTTTAGTAAAGTCATCAATTTGCAGGTAACACGAGGCTAAATTTTCATAGCTTTGTGCAACCAATAAATACGAAGGAACAGCAATAGCTTTTAAGAGTTGAGTTTCAGCTTCATGAACTTTATCTTGACGACAAAGAAAAACACCATAGTTATTTAACGTATCGGCATCATTGGGGGCTAATGAAAGCGCTTTTTCGTAAGACTGCACCGTTAATTCGTTTTCGCCTACGGTTTCATAATAATGTGCAAAAGCGGTATAAACCTGTACTAAATCAGGCGCAAAACGTTTAGCTTTTTCTAAGTTCATTTTAGCTTGGGTCATATTGCCCATATTTAAATAACCTAGCCCCAAGGAAATACGGGTTGCTGCCATCTCATTTTTACTGGCACTATTTTCAACAACAGGGGTATTATTTTCGTAGCTTTGAGTAACACAAGCAGACAAGATAAAAGCCGATAGTAGCGGCACGCATTTAGGCCAAATGTTTTTTGTCAGAATTCCTATTTTTGACATACTGCTATTTAACATGCGCACTGTAGTAACCGCCTCTTATTTTTATAAATTATGCCCTTAGCTTAACCACTAAAGTGCTTTGACTGAGATAGTGTCAGCTTTACTAGTATTTTTCAATGAACTTGTGTTGGCATTTGCTTGTGTTGCAAAGCCAGTACGTTTGGTTCTATCTAAAACATCACCGGCTAATTGTCCACAAGCTGCATCAATATCATCACCGCGAGTTCTTCGGGTAATAACCGTTAAACCATAACTTTGCAGTACTTTATCGAAACGATCAATACGTGAATTACTTGAACGCTTATACGGAGAACCAGGGTAAGGATTAAAAGGGATCAGGTTAACTTTGCTCGGTAAACCTTTTAAGGCATGAGCTAGCTCATGTGCTTGGTCGGTACTGTCATTCACATGATCTAACATCACATATTCAATAGTAGCTTGTTTGTTCGCTTTCGAGCCATCAATATAGCGCGCTGATGCCGCAATAAAATCTTCTAATGGGTACTTTTTATTAATTGGTACTAACTCATCGCGTAAAGCGTTATTAGGGGCGTGAATAGAAATAGCTAACGCACAGTCAATTTTTTCTTTCAGCATATCTAATGCAGGTACTACACCTGAAGTACTAACCGTGACTCGACGCTTAGATAATCCATAACCTAAATCATTAAGCATAGTATCAAGCGCTGGGATCAGGTTTTTCATATTAAGTAATGGCTCACCCATCCCCATCATCACAATATTAGTGATAGGTCGTGTGCCCGCAATACGTGTTGCGCCAATATCATTGGCAACACGCCAAACTTGACCAATAATTTCAGACATTGATAAATTGCGGTTAAAGCCCTGCTGGGCAGTAGCACAAAAAGTACATTCTAAAGCACAGCCAACTTGAGATGATACACATAACGTCGCGCGATCATTTTCAGGGATCCAAACTGTTTCAACTTCTTGCCCGCCCTCAAGTAATAAAGCATATTTAATAGTACCATCTTCAGATACTTGCTTTTTTGAGATTTCTGGCGCACTAATAATACAATTACGTTGTAGTTTTTCGCGTAATTTTTTATTGATATTAGTCATTTGTTCGAAATCACTATACCCAAAGTGATAAATCCACTTCATAATTTGATCTGCTCGAAATGGCTTCTCACCAATTGAGTCAAAGTATTCACGCATACTTTTGTGATCAAAATTTAGTAGGTTCACTTTACCGGTAACATTACTCATACAACAAAATCTCAATAACTATAAAAAGGCGATTAATTGCTTAAGCCTTAAACAAAGGGCACGAATTGTACACTTTTCAGGCTAAAATCGCAATATTAGCTAAGAAAGAACCTTAGCCTAAAATAACAAAAGGATTTTACTAATTACTCAGTAAAATCCTTTGGTAGCTTAAAGCTCAGGCCAATATGCCTGAGGTACTAATTAACGAGTGCGTGGGCAAATTTCGTCATCAGAGAAGAAGTAAGCAATTTCACGTGCTGCAGACTCTAAAGCGTCAGAGCCGTGAGCAGCATTTTCGTCAATGCTATCAGCAAGGTCAGCACGAATAGTACCAGCAAGTGCTTCAGCTGGGTTAGTAGCACCCATGATTTCACGGTTTTTAAGAACAGCGTTTTCGCCTTCTAAAACTTGAACCATTACTGGGCCTGAAGTCATAAACTCAACTAAAGCACCAAAGAAAGGACGTTCGCTGTGTTCAGCGTAGAAACCTTCAGCTTTTTCTTGGCTTAAGTGGATCATTTTTGATGCAACAATTTTTAAACCAGCAGTTTCAAAACGGTTGTAGATTTGACCGATAAAGTTTTTAGCAACTGCATCAGGTTTTACGATAGAAAAAGTACGTTCGATAGCCATGATAAGCCCTCATTTTGTAGATTAAGTAAATTGAATAATTTAGCGAAAAACTTCCGCATAAATTTTGGGGCGCATTATAGACGAAGTAGACAAAATATCCTAATGATATTCAAATTCGCTACTGCTAATTAATTATCGGATGTGAGTTCTTAACACTAAACCAAAAAAAGCCGACATGATGTCGGCTTTTAATTCTTCATATTATAGCTTAGCTAGCTATTGCCTAACTAACTTGACTGTTAATAAAGTTACACGCTAATACGACGATATTGGCGATATGCAGGCTTCCAAAAATTGCGATTTATTTTCGCTCGTAATTCTTCTTCGCTTAGCTCTAATGCTAAGTTTTGCTGATAAGCCACTTGTGCAATTGCAAAGGCAATATCTTTACTCAACTGAGCGATTTCAGTTAATGGCGGTAACAATTCATTAGAGGTGCCATTGGCTAATGGTGATGCTGCTGCTAAGGTTTCGCTAGCAACTAATAACATTTCATCAGTCACACGGCTAATGTTAGCTGATACTACGCCCAAACCAATACCAGGGAAAATATAACTATTGTTACACTGCGCAACAGGATAAGACTGACCTTGATACTCAACCGCTTCAAACGGACTACCAGTAGCAATAATAACCTTACCTTCGGTCCAGTTAATGACTTGTGTTGGTGTTGCTTCAACTTGGCGAGAAGGGTTACTTAACGGGAAAATAATCGGTAATTCACAATGAGACTTCATCGCTTTAATCACTTCTTCGGTAAATAGGCCCGCTTGACCTGAAACACCAATTAAAATATCTGGTTTTGCGCCATGCATTACTTCAAGTAATGAAGCATACTCCTCGTTAATATCCCAATCTTTTAACAAGCTTTTATCTTGTACTAACTTCTGTTGAAAGTCGCGTAAATCACTCATGCCATCGGTTAATAAACCAAAGCGATCAACCATAAATACTTGGCTACGAGCTTGTTCTTCATTAATACCTTCACTAACCATTTGGCTAATAATTTGCTCTGCAATACCGCAACCTGCTGAGCCTGCACCAACAAAAGCAACTTTTAAGGTTGATAGTTGCACGCCACGACTGCGACATGCAGCAAGTAAAGTGCCTACGGTAACTGAAGCTGTACCTTGAATATCATCATTGAAACAACAAATTCGATCACGGTAACGCTGTAATAACGGCATTGCATTAGGCTGTGCAAAATCTTCAAACTGTAATAAAACATGTGGCCAACGACGCTTAACGGCGCTAATAAATAATTCTAAAAACTCGTCGTAAGAGTCTTGATCAATACGCTTATGACGCGCCCCCATATACATAGGATCATCAAGTAATTTTTGATTATTAGTACCAACATCAAGCATTACCGGCAAAGTATAAGCAGGGCTAATACCACCACAAGCGGTATATAAAGATAATTTACCAATAGGAATACCCATGCCACCAATACCTTGGTCACCTAAACCTAAAATACGCTCACCATCGGTTACCACTATAACTTTTACTTTATTTTTAGTGGCATTACGTAAAATATCATCAATGTTGTATCTATCTTCATAAGAAATAAATAAACCACGCGAACTACGGTATATATCAGAAAACTGCTCACAAGCATCCCCTACCGTTGGCGTATAAATAATTGGCATCATTTCAGCGAGGTGATTTTGCACTAACTTAAAAAACAAGGTTTCATTGTTATCGTGAATGGCACGTAGATAAATGTGCTTATTAATATTGGTTCTAAAGCTATTATATTGACGATAAGCACGGTCGGCTTGTTCATCAATACTTTCAAAACGCGGTGGTACTAAGCCGGTAAGGTTAAAACTAACTCGCTCTTCTTTGCTAAAGGCACTGCCTTTGTTCAATAAAGGGGTTTCTAAAAGAGAAGGTCCTGCGTAAGGGATATAAAGTGGGCGCTTTGTTTGGGTCATTATTACTTGCTGCTTATATAATTTATGAATGATGAAAATAGACAATATTGATAACGCACAAGTATAGTGCATTATTTACCAGCAACAAAGCAGACAAGCTGCTGTATTGACAAAATAATACAAGTTAGTCCATCTCAGCAATCCATGCTAGCTGAATAGCTTCTAAGACACGTTCACCGCAATGTTTAGGATCATCGTCAAAGCGCTCTAGCGCTAACACCCATTCCCGTAATTCGGTAAAATGCAATGTCAGTGGGTCAACCTCACTGTGTATTTCCATTAAGTCCAATGCAATTTCTAATGAATCTGTCCACTTTAAACCTGCTGAAGCTGTCATAGCTATTCCTTACAAAGCGCGAAATAAACATAAATATCACTTTAAAAAAGTAACTGAAAAAACAAATAATCAACCACTAACATTAGTACAAGCCAAACCAATAGCAACCTTAGTTTTTTACAAAAGGGGCAGTCTGTATGCCACCATTTAGCATCTTCTTTTTTCATTAGCTAACTCAAGCCCTAGTTATTTCCCCGTTATACTTATGCAATAATTCGCACTGGCGTTTATTGTCAATGTTAATAATTACACAACGTCACGTTGCACCATAAAATTGTATACTAACTTTAGTGCTAAATATGGTTTAATATTTCATACAATTAAATAGATCAACAATATTTGGTAGCTATGGACGCTTTCGATAAACATATACTTACTATTTTACAAAAAGATTGTACGCTCTCAAATAGTGAAATTGCCGAGCAAATAGGCTTATCAACTACGCCTTGTTGGCGGCGTATACAAGCATTAGAAAAGTCAGGAGTTATTAGAAAACGTGTCGCTTTAGCAGACCCGAATAAACTCAACGTCGGTTTATCTATTTTTGTGATGATTAAAACCAATCAGCATAACCCTGTGTGGTTAGATAACTTTGCCAATATTGTTGCGCAGTTCCCTGAAATTGTTGAAGCGTATCGCATGAGTGGTGAAGTAGACTATTTACTACGTGTTGTGGTACCAGACATGCAGGCTTATGATAGCTTTTATAAGCAATTAATCACCCAAGCTGACTTTTCAGATATTAGTTCAAGCTTTTCAATGGAAGAAATAAAATACACCACCGCATTACCGATTGATTATATAAAATAACCACCAATTGGAGAGAAAATGACACCTATTCAATTTTCAGAAGAAGAGAAAAACCAATTAGTTCATAAAATACAGCGCTACTTCAACCTTGAATTAGATCAAGACATTGGTCAATTTGATGCTGAATTCTTACTCGACTTTTTCTCTAAAGAGGTTGGCTGCTATTATTACAACCGCGGTTTGTTTGATGCGCAAGTGGTAATATCAAGTAAGTTAGACAATGTTGCTGAAACCGTCAACGAGGCTATTACTGAGATAGAAAAGCCTATTTAACCTGAACTCGGCTTAACACATATCTCTTAAGCTGAGTTCAGGTTATTTATCGATCATTTTCAATCATAGTTTTAATTTTAATCGCTTTTTCAAAATGATCTAATTGATGCTGCATTATCCACCACTGTGCAGCTTCCATTAATAATTCAGGGTCATCATTTTTATTGGCAAAAAAAGCATAAAATGACAACCCAACATTATTTCCTTTTTGCGCTATTTTTTTATTGCACACTTCAATTATTTTACTCCGTAAACTATTACGCACCTCACTCCCCTTTAGAAAATTACCAATTTTAATAACAAAACACCTGCTAAAAATATCATAACGCCACCCAAAAAACGGATATTTATTTTTATATAAAGCAAATTACATCTATTTTACATCATTAAAAGATTAAAAATAAAAACTATAAATTCAACAACTTGAAATTTAAATCCTATATTTCACAACTTTTCACACCAATTCAAGACTATTCAAGAGGCTTGTTTTTAGATAATTGCCGTTGAGTTAATTGTTTAAAAGTGTTTTCGAATAGTTTTGCCGCACAGATAAATAAAATAATGATTTATTGCGTCACAACCGCTCTTAATTACGCCTATTAATTACGCCTATTAACGGTGTCTTTATTAACGCTATTTAATAACACTTGAACGCATGGTTAGCACAACGCCAAGGAGCTTAGTCGACTCCTTACTTATTATTAAAACCGTCAATTAAAACGATTCAAAATAAAACAACAGCGGAATAACAAAATGAAAAGTCATAAATTAAGTAGAGTAAATAATGCCGTTAAATCTGCATTAATGGTTGGTGCATTAGCTACACCTTCATTGAGCTATGCATATGCAGAAAGTGACAATAATAACAGTGCAAAAACTGAAGAAGTTGAAGTTATTCAAGTACGAGGAATTCGTGGCAGTGTCGTTAAGTCTTTAAACACTAAGCGCTATGCCAACTCAATTGTAGATGCGGTAACCGCGGAAGATATTGGTAAATTTCCAGACCAAAACGTGGCAGAATCATTACAACGTATCACGGGCGTATCGATCACGCGTAACTTTGGTGAAGGAGAGCGCGTTAGTATTCGAGGCACGACAGAAAGTCAAAACCGAACGTTATTAAATGGTCAAGCGGTTGGCTCAGCCGATTGGTGGACAAACTCTGCAGCAAGTCGTGGTTTTAACTACACTATGTTGCCATCAGAAATAGTCTCTGGCTTAGAAGTTTATAAAACCCCTGAAGCCGATATTGATGAAGGCTCTATTGGTGGTACTGTCATAGTTAGAACACGTAAACCACTTGATTTAGAAGCTAATAAATTTGCTGGTTCTGCACTAGCACAATACTCTGAAATTTCAGGAGAAACCGACCCGCAACTTTCTGGCTTATACAGTTGGAAAAACGAAAATGAAACCTTCGGTGCCTTAATTTCATTAGTTAGACAAGAGCGTAACTTACGCCGCGATGGTATTGAAGCATGGAGCTGGACTGAGCGTAACTTTGTAACTCCAGATGGGACTAAATACGAAGACATATATAGCCCTGGGGGCGGTGGCTCAGCGATGTTTTTACAAGAGCGTATTCGTACTGGCGGTAATTTAACCCTACAATATCGCCCTAATGATGATACTGAAATAACCTTCAATGCCTTAAGTAGCACCATGCAAATGGATAATGAAAATCAAAACTTCTTATGGCTTCCAGGCTACAATGCCCCCGAGCCATTAGTAGAAATGGTAGATGGAGAAGAGGTTACTTACCACAGAGATTACAACTCACTGAACATTATTAACCATGCTCAAGAAGGTCAAATGGCTGTTGGCGGCGTGTTAGCTTTATCACCTAACGACAATAATATTCTTGATGAAACCAAAGTACGTAACTCTAAATTAAAAACCGAGTCTTATGATTTAAAAATTGACCACACGGGTGATGTTTGGACCTCAAGCATGCACTTAGGCTACACCGAAGGTAGCGGCGGATCACAAGCCGACCGTAGTGTTGGTTGGGGTGGTAACTACGAGCACAGTTTTGATGCGTCAAGTACACGTGATGTTAGAACAAATTATGCCGCCGATCCAGCGGATGGCAGTAAGTGGGATTTAGACTTTTTACGTTATGATAGTAATGACGCAAAAGACGATGAAAGTTATGTACAAGTAGATTTTGAACGTTCAATCGACTTAGGTATTTTAAGTGCGATTAAGTTTGGCGCTAAATACCGTGATCATAGCCGCTTTAATACTAAGCACACCACAGATAATAGAACTGATTTAAACTGGAGCTTAGCTGATTACTCTCTTGCTATGCCTTCTGATTATTTATCCGGTCAAGGCTCTGCGGGTACTTTAAAGAACTATGCGATAACTGACTCTAGTAAAATTCGTGCTGAAGGCGATGCCTTAAATTGGGATTGGCGCTTATTAAAAGCCAGTACTTTTGAAGTAACAGAAAAAATCACAGCGGGTTACTTAAAAGCTGATATTGATACTGATGGTTTACGCGGTAATGTCGGTGTGCGTTTAGTTTATACCGATCAATCATCAAGTGCTTACGCTGGTGAAGAAGGGGCTGAGCAGTGGACCACGCAAGACACTAGCTACTTTGATATTTTACCAAGCTTAAACTTAGCGGTAGATTTACAAGATGACTTATTGTTACGTATGAGTGCTGCTCGTGTTATGTCTCGTCCAGACTACGCCAAAATGACCTCTTCAACATCTTATAACAAAGAAACTCAAACTGGCACTGGCGGTAACCCTAATATTGATCCATACCGCGCTACACAGTTTGACTTAGGTTTAGAATGGTACTTTAGCGATGCTGGCCTTGTTTCTGCTGTCGTTTTCTTAAAAGATATTCAATCATTTATTGATACACAGCAATCTTTAGAAACCTTTGAAAACACTCCAATACTTATTAACAGACCTGTTAATGGTAAAGGCGGAACCATTCAAGGTCTTGAATTAGGTTATCAACATGAAGTTTATGACGGTGCTGGTTTATCTGCTAACTACACCTACGTAGACGGCCAAGCTAAAGACAGTGACGGTAACAGTATTACAATCCCGGGTAACTCAGATCATACCGTTAATTTAAGTGCCTACTACGAGGGTGATAACTTCAGCGGTCGTGTTTCTTACAACTACCGTACAGGATATGACACTGGTGAAGGTTGGCCTGGCTATGTATCAGACTACGGCCAAGTTGATGCAAACCTCTCTTATGATCTTAATGAAAATATCACCTTTATTTTAGAAGGGATTAACTTAACAGATGAGAAAACCTTTACCTATCAAAGCAAAGGTGTAGAGCAAGCATTAACCGGCTACTACGCAGATGGTCGCCGTTTAGTTGCGGGGGTACGCTTTAATTTTTAAGAGTGAATTGACTCACTCCCCTTAAGCATGTTCGTCGTTAATAATCTTATAAGGTTATTAACGACACTTATTCCAAGGCAAGGTCTTTCCCTTACACACACCCTTGGTTTTTTGCGAGTTTTAACCATGTGTTAAAGCTCGCTTTTTTTTAAGCTAATTTTAGTTAAACTTTTATTCAAACAGGTAAAATAAACGAGCAATCGCACTATAAACACAGTAGAATTAAAAAACCTTTTAAATTGTTAAACTGCTGTGGATAACTGAATTTTTCATGAGATATCATCTTATCAATACCTATGTATATTATATGATTATTTCTCTGTGCATCACTTTTAGCTTTAGCACCAAAGCTGACTTACTTTCTGCCACCCTAGCTTACAATAATGGTAACTATCAACAGGCTCATTATGAGTTTCAACGCTTAGCTAAATTAGGTCATAAAGACGCCATTTATAATATCGGTGTCATGTACCTTTATGGCCAAGGTGTTGAAAAAGATCTCATCTCAGCCCATTCTTGGTTTTCACTCGCCGCCGATTACGGTTTAGAAGAAGCTCGCTCCGCTGCTCGCTTAATAGAGCAAGAACTTAAAGGAGATAAAGCCCAACAAATCGCGTTAACCTCTAGCCTAAAAGCGCTCAATCAGTCACTCAGTTTTGAACTATACACTCAAACATTACAGCCCGTTTTTAACGAAAAAAAATATACTAATCATAATAACCAACCGCCCTTAAGAGTGCATACTGTTGATGCTATTTACCCAAAAGAAGCTTACGAAAAAGGCATTGAAGGCTGGGTATGGTTAGAATTTGACGTAGATAAGTCCGGTGCGGTTAAAGATGTCGACATTATTGATGCTTTTCCCGATAAAACCTTTAACCGTTCCATATACAATGCTGTACGTCGTTGGCGTTATGAGCCTTTTAGAGTTGACGGAGAGCTTGCAAACTATGGCAGTCGCTCATTGTTGTATCACTTTACCACTTTTAAAGGTAAACGTTATCAAGCAAGCTTTGCCCATCAAAAGAAAGATTATCAGAAAAAAATTAACTTACTCATTGAAGGTGCAGAGCAAGGAAACGCGCTAATTCAGTATTATATTGCCAACTGGCTGGTAGCCGACGAATATAATGCCACCCGTTTATTGCGATTTCATTGGCAGCAAGAAACAGCTAGCTCAGACTTATTACTTGAGTCTGCCATTAACGGCTACCCTAACTCACAATATCGCTTAGGGACTAATTTACTTAGAGGCGAGTACACCAAAACCGATCGTAAAAAAGGCATTAACTGGATATTAAATGCAGCGCAATCAGGCTTTGTTTATGCGCAATATCGCTTAGCACGAGAACTACTCGACCAACGTCATATTGAATACGACAAGCAAAAAGCGAAGCGCTGGTTAGAAAGTGCCGCCAAGCAAAATCATTTTCGCGCGCTACGTGATTTAATCAACCTAGAGTTAGCCGAGAAAAATTATCAACGGGCTAATTCATACATTATTCAAGCATTAAAGTTAGATGATGAACATCCCGACTTGTTATTCGCACAAGCGAAGGTACTAGCCAATACTCAACAAAGTGCTAAAGCAAAAGTCATATTAACCTTAGCGATTAAAGAAGCGAAAGCCAGACAGTGGTACTTTAAAGAAATAGAAGAGTACTTAACTACAATTAGCTAAGTTTACTCGCATTTAACTGCACTCTCCCTTTATAGTTACAGGTTTTGCTCTTTTTTCTGTAATAAAATATCGGTTTCAAAGCCCTCTACTTTTGAGAAAGCTAACTGTTTACCGTCTGATGAAGCACTAATATTAAGCATTAAATGGGTATCCTGCTCATGGTTACCAATATTAGCAATTTTAATATTTTCTTGTGACTCAAAATGATACAAATATAACGTTAATACATTGCCTTGTTTTACCACATAATAAATGCCTAAATCGAAGATATACGGACGATATAACATAAATGATGGTGCTAAATTTTCAACTGGTAATAGTTCTGCTAACTGGTGTGTTAAAAAAACATTAATTATTTCACGATAATACTTATACGATGGGTTAATTTTTCTTATTTCATCAACCGACAATAGTTGCTGCTCTGTTTCAATATCAACAACCGCTTCGCTAATTAATTCTGTAGTAGAAAGTTGCATATCATAGCGCCAATTCTGTACTAGTTTAGCGCTACGTGTAGTGAAATTAATTTGTTTGCCGTCTGAAGACCAGTTAACTTTTTCAACATTTTTATAGTCTGAAATAATCGGCACCATATGACGGCTATAAATATTAATTAAGTACAAGTTATGCTGACTATCGCCTAGTAATAAATTCTCAGAGTTAGCTGACCATAATAAAAAACGTGGCAAGATACTTTCTGGCAAATTAACTAATAAATTAGCGGCTTTTTTGTCTTTGTTTTTTAACCAAATTTCTACATGTTTTAAACCATCCATCGAGCGGCGCTGATAAGAAACAAAAGCGGTTTGACGACCATTGCTTGATAGTGTTGGTAAAATATCAGTTCGTGCTGATGAAGAGAGTTGTTGAATGTCGACCGATTGTTGCATCGCCAATGACTTAACTTGCAGAGTATATAAATTGACATTAATCAAGCCTTCAGCATGTGCAAGTTGTTGATTAATGGGGTTCAAGTCAATATCAGGGATGAAACCTATAGGTAAGTGCACCACTTCACTCTCGCCATTAAGTGACACTAAACGTAAATTCTCATTACCCAGCCAAAAACTCTGCTCGCTTTCGTTCCATTTAAGCCCCCAGTATTCTTGCTCGCGTTGTTCGATAGCTCTGCGAATCGAGGTCTGCAAGTTCAAATGTTGTAATACATACCCTTGAGGCTTTTTCTCTACAAATAACAATTGTTGTGAGGTTTTATCTAAGTCCATCAAAATGGGAGCAATGTTATCAACTTGTTCTTGCTTGATGACACTTGGATAGCCCTCTAAAGACAAAGTAAATTGCGTTAAAATTGGCTGATTATTTTGCCATTGCTGTACATACAAGGTGTTATCGTTATACCAATGCATTTTTTGACGGCTAAAGCCGACTTCACAATAAGCTAAATGAAAGTCAGGACTTAATCGCCAGGTTTCCACTGGGTTGCTAACAGACATTACTCTAATTTCACAACTAATAGGGTCATGACGATAATAAATTAACCAATTACCATCGGGCGACCACTCTGCAGCCTCTTCACTATATCCTGTACTTTTAAAAACATGTACTGATTGACTTTGCGCGTCATAAACCGCCAAGTCCATTTGACTACGACGGCTATCGCTTTGGCTAAACGCTAAATAACGCCCTTGCGGAGAGTAGCGCAAATAACTTTCAGGGCCTGGTGTTGAGGTTAATCGCGACTCGTAACTATAGTGGGGGATTTGCAAACTGGGTTTTGCTAGTTCGATGATCCCCATCGTAAGCCCTATCCCCAATAATGCACTGCCGCCACCAATCACCAAATAGGTAAGGCGCTTATTTCGACTACTTTGTACGGTTTTTGCAACTTGCTCAGGAAAAGTAAGCTCGGCAATAAGTTGATAACCCACTCGGGGAACGGTCTTAATAAAACGCGGGGTATCTTTATCGTCATGTAGTGATTTTCGTAACTGGGTTACCGCCTGCGAAACCGAGTTATCACTAACAATAGTGTCACTCCACAGAGCATTCATTATTTGATTTCGAGACAGCGCTTTACCATGATTTTTAACAAATAAATGCAATAGTTTAAGCTGCCTAGCCTCAACGGCTAGCCACTCATTGTTAATTAAAAGCTTTAAACCGACAAAGTCGACTTCTACTTCATTAACTTTTACTTTTTCAATTGGCTGCTGCGGCATTAAATCATTACAAGTAGTAGTGTTAATTATGGTCAATAGACCTAACAAAGGGTATTATGGTTAGTTACAAACGAGGTTAATTATTAGTATTAAAATCTCATTAAATTACAGACGAAAGAGCAAATAATTAACTGACTCTATTCTATGCTGCACAAGCCGCTATATCAATTGATAAAACCGCTAACAGCCTAAGTTTTACAATGAAGATATACCGTTGAAAAATATTATATTATCGGTAGTGGTTCTACTATTACAATTTTAGCAATAACGGCACAATGTAACTTATTTGCTTATAACTAAAAACAACACAAATGAGTAATTTACAACATGAGTAATATGAAAATTTCAATAAGGTTTTGCGTTAATCTATCAGTGCTATTAAGCACCTGCGCATTAACCGTTTTCGCTGAGGAACAGCCGACACAGAAAACAGCATCAACGATTGATTCTTTAGAAAAAATTCAAATTCGTGGTATTCGTGGTAGCTTAGTCAAGTCAATTGAAACCAAACGTTATAACAATGCAATTGTCGATGCGATAACCGCTGAAGATATTGGAAAGTTTCCCGATAAAAATGTTGCCGAGTCATTACAACGTATTACCGGCGTGTCGTTAACTCGTGTACAAGGCGAAGGTGAACGTATTGGTGTTAGAGGTACAGCGCCAAGTCAAAACCGTACTTATATTAACGGACAAAATATTGCCTCTGCCGACTGGTGGATTTCTTCACAGCCTAACCGTGGCTTTAATTACACTTTATTACCCGCAGAAATTGTCAGTTCGCTAGAAATATATAAATCTCCAGAAGCCGATCATGACGAGGGTTCACTTGGTGGCTCAATTAATATTAAAACGCATGCTCCACTTGAAACTCAAGACAATATGTTTGTTGGCACAGTGCAATTACAATACAGTGATATTTCACAAAAAACCGATCCGCAACTGTCATTATTCTACAACTACATTAACGACGCTAAAGACTTTGGCGTAATGGTGTCATTAACTCAGCACGAGCGCAGTTTGCGCCGCGACGGTTTAGAGTCTTGGGGTTGGGCTGAACGTAATTATAATAAAACCGACC
This sequence comes from Colwellia asteriadis, assembly GCF_039523295.1. NCBI lineage: Bacteria > Pseudomonadati > Pseudomonadota > Gammaproteobacteria > Alteromonadales > Colwelliaceae > Colwellia > Colwellia asteriadis. The sequence continues at coordinate 264,107 of NZ_BAAAFA010000001.1, forward strand.
AAGGCGGCTTACGCTTAACACAAAATGAAGAAGCCGATTTAACTAATGTTTGGTCGCCCGGTGGCGGTGGCTCAGCAGTATTTGAACAAAATCGAGAGTTATCAAGTGCCATGGTTGCTATACAATATCAACCTAACAATGACTGGAATATTGAACTAAACACCCTTTACTCGGTATTAAATGCTGATAATACTAATCAAAATTTTCTTTGGCAGCCCAGCACTGTTTATGACCGTGGCGGTGAAATAAGTGCTTATCAACTTATCGATAACACCTTAACACAGGCTAACTACACGAAAGTACCAAGTACTAACAGTAAAGGTGTGCCTTTTAGTACAGCGATGGAAGCGATTTGGCGAGAGTCGAGTATAGAAACCAGCTTAGTGCACTTACTTGCTGAGCACACGGTAGATTACTGGAAAATGCAATACCAAATAGGTTTCACTAAAGCGAGCGGAGGAACCAGTAAAGACTTTACTTCACAATGGTCTGCAAACACTGATTTTTCGGTTAATTTACGCACTCCTAAAGATATTGTCGCTCAATATCAAGTTGATCCATTATCTGCAAAAGACTGGCAAATATCTGAGGTTAGAGAAGATGCTCAACACTCTGATGATAGTGAGTTTTTTTTACAAGGAGATTTTGAATATCAATTAGATCGCCCTTTTATTCAATCAGTAAAGTTTGGTGCTAAATTTAAACAGCACCAACGAGACTTTATTCGTTTGCGCTCTAAAAACAGTGACTATACGGGGATGGCCAGAGAATTAGATTGGACTTTAGCTGATTTTCCAGCCGCATTTCCATCGCATTATTTATCAGGCGTTGGCTCCAATAAAACTTTGAAGGATTATGCCTTCGCAGATATTAACTCGCTTAATAACGCATACCAAACCCTTGATTTTGTACAAGGAGAAGAAAAACCGAGTACTTTTGATATTACCGAAACCAGCTTAGCCGCCTACGGTAAAATGAACTTTTCAGGGGATTTTTATCGCGGCAATCTAGGTGTTAGGCTGGTTCACACCCAACAAGATGCTGACGCCTATGAAAAGGTGTCTGAAGTTGAGAGCATTTATAGAGAGTACCTTTGGACTCAAACCAGTAAAAGCTATACCGATTTTCTTCCTAGCATTAATATTGCCATCGACTTAAGCGATAATGTTTTATTAAGGCTTGCAGCGTCAAAGGTAATGTCTCGCCCTGAATATAATCATTTAATGCCTTCAACTAACTATAACGTAACGCAAGCACAAGGTGCTGGTGGAAATCCTGACTTAGATCCCTTTAGATCGACTAACTTTGATTTAGGTATAGAGTGGTATTTTGACCATACCTCTTTGCTGTCAGCTGCCGCTTTTCATAAAGATATTCAATCATTTATTGATATTAAACGTTCTCAAGAAGAATATGAAAATATTAATATGATTATCAACCGCCCAGTTAACGGCAGCGGTGGTAGCATTTATGGGCTTGAACTAAACTTTCAAAAAGAGCTTTTTTATGGTGTTGGTATTATTGCCAATTATACCTTTGTTGATGGCGAGCGTAAGGAGCTAATAACAGGCAAAAACATTCCTATTCCAGGTAATTCAAAGCATAGTAGTAATTTTACCACCTATTTCGAAAATGACTGGCTGAGTACTCGCCTAGCTTATAACTTTAGAACTGAATTTGCGACTGGCGTAGGCGAAGAAATCACTGATGATTATGGCCAGTGGGACATTAACGTGTCTTTCATGATAACGGAGTCATTATCACTTGTTTTTGAGGGAATTAATTTAACCGACGAAGTTAATTACACCTATGAAAGAAATGAATTTGCTCCTATCGGTATTTATAAAAATGGCCGTCGCTATTATGCTGGCATCAGAGTGAGCTTATAACTATAAATTATTAGCAGAAAGTTAGCATAGACAGATACGGTCAAGCCTTTTTTTCATGGTAAGAAAGTATTCATGCTAACCTTCGTATAAATTTGCGATGTAAATGGCGAAGATCATGAGCACTTTTGTCGTTAGCTTTATCAAACTGCCTATTGAGCAGCTGCATTATATTGCCTACAATAGCGCAATTTTATTTTACTATAGGTCAACAACATGAATGACACTAAATCATTACCCGATTTACCCGATCGCCTTTCAGGAAATCCCCGCAGCCCGCATTATATTGAAGAAGTTTTCGAAAACGAAATTGGTATTATTCTTAACGGTAAAGAACGCTTTGACGTAGAAGAATACTGCATTAGTGAAGGCTGGGTAAAAGTACCAGCTCATAAAGCACTAGACCGTCGTGGACAACCATTGTTAATGACGATAAAAGGCAAAGTAGAAGCGTTTTATCGTTAAACACAGTTACGAGCCAAAGCGCAAGTTAACAACTAGAAACAGGAACTCAGCGACATTTTAAACGCTATGTTCCTGTTTTTTATATATTGGTATCACATATTGAGATCATTTGTTGGTATTGCTTACTGCTAACGCTTCAAGAAATAACGTTTTATTTTTATATTCACGTAACATCGCTTTATTTTCATGTTCATGCAAAGCTGCTAGTTCGTCCGCTGCTAATATCGTTAAAGCAGGCGCGTAGCTAAATTGAATGGTAGGAAAGACATAGCTAAAAATAAATTTAGCACGCGTCATATGAAAATCAGAAGTGACTAAAACAGCATCCGTTATTTGTGCTGCTTCAATAACTGTTTTTGCAAGTGTTGCATCTTCTAAGGTAAAACGACTTAGCACCAAAGGTAAAAACTGTGTTTTAGGAACACCTTTGTTAATTAAGTACTCTCGCGTATAAAAGCTATGAGGTTGATTAGTAACATTAAAGCTGGCACCAAAACCACCTGTGCACAGTACTTTCGTATCAGGGTTTTTAGTGTATTCCTGCCAAGCTTGCTCACAGCGAGCAATACCTAATGCCGATAAATTACCTTGCTCATCATTAGGTGAACCTAATACAATAATTACACTGTTCATACATACTCCCTAAGCGTTATCAGCATTTAGTCTACTCTTGGTTTACTAGTTATCACAACAAAAAGCTCACCGAAGTGAGCTTTATAATTTAGATAAATATCATTCTGTAATGATTAAAATTGCGCAGTGAAGTTTACACCATAAGTATCATAATCATTTGTATCATTACTCGAAGCGTAATAAGCACCTAACGCATAGCTTTTATTGAAGTAATGATTTGCACCTACGCTATAACTTTCATCATTTCCATAGCTTGCTGATACCGAGGTTTTAGTATTGAAGTAATAGTTTACATTAGCATTCCAAGAATCGTCTTCGTAATCACCACTGTTATCATAAATATAATCAGCGCCCATTACTAAATAACTCTCGTTAGCTAAACCCATAAAGTATTTAGCTGATAAATTATGAAAGTCTAAGTCTTCATCGGTTGAATAAGTAAAACCAACATAGTCAACGTCGCCTAATTGCCAATTGTAACTCGCACTCATGGTGACATAAGCGCTTTCCCCTTCGTATTTGTTCACGTTAACTTTAACTAATAAATCATCAGAAAATAAGTAACCTGCTGTCAAAAAGTAAGCATCTGAATTTCTACTATAACTAGTATTATAAGTATCATTTGAGCGTACTTTAACTTCGCTATCAGCATAAGAATAACCACCACCTATAAGAAAGTCGCCAGTAAACCACTCGCCGCTGGCACTAAGATTATGGGTGTTACTACTGCCAAAGTAAGATGATTGTCCGTTCCCGTAATCTAAACCAATATCGCTGTCATTATATTGATAACCAACTGAAATATTACTAATTTTCTCAATAAATTTAAATTGATTTAGTGGCCCTAGAACTGCTCGACCATCAAAGTAATAACGACTATTAAGGTTAAACATTGAAGTGTCTGTATCGCCCTCATCAGTTAAGCTATAACCAGCTCCTGAAAATGACTGATAATCTTGCGCTGAAGCTTGTAATGAATGGCCTAAAAGTAAGCTTGGGATAAGTACCGCTAAGGCTGATAATTTCATAAATACGTCCTTGTAAACGTTAATTGATTAATAATATAAAAATCGCTTTCCTCTGACAAATAAAGCCTAAAAAGGTAAAGCGAACAATGCCGTGCATCATACCTAAATAAAAATTTAACACATTAAAAAATCGGGAAAAAATCACATTTTATTACAAATTAACCACACTTCGTATCCCCATAAAATACAAATAAAAAAACTCGCCGCAGCGAGTTTTCAAATCAACACTAAATTGTGCAAACAAGAGTACCCTTGATTCAACAGTAAGGGTACTTTTTGGCATTTATTTTTTTGTAGCAGACTTTACGGGAAAGCCTCTGTCACGCATCAGCGCTTCAACTTGCGCATCACGACCTCTAAAGGCGCGATAAGCTTCAGATGGGTCGACCGCATTACGTACGCTAAATAAGTGCTCAACTAATTTAGCTGCCACTTCTTTATCGTAAAAGCCGCCTGGCGCTTGTGCAAAAGCTTCTGCTGCATCCGAGGTTAGTACTTCTGCCCACATGTAACCGTAATAGCTTGAGGCATAGCCTTCACTGCTAAAAATATGACCAAATTGTGGACTACGATGACGCATAACCACTTGTTCTGGCATATTTAAGGCTGCTAACGTATCGCGCTCAAACTTATCAGGGTCGATACCTGTAGGGTCAACCGTGTGAAACTTCATATCAACTAATGCTGAGGCTAAATACTCTGTAGTTTTAAAGCCTTGATTAAAGGTGGCCGCTTGCTTAATTTTAGCAATTAATGCTTTTGGCATTGGCTTACCTGTTTTGTAGTGCACAAGGTAGTTATTAATCACTTCATCCGTTGATAACCAACGCTCTAACAGTTGAGACTGAAACTCAGTATAATCACGTACGCCACCGTTAAGTGTTGGGTATTCTACTTTTGACGCTAAGAAATGCAGTGCATGACCAAACTCATGGAAGTACGTCTCAGCATCTGACCAAGAAATAAGTGTTGGTTGCCCTGCCACCCCTTTACTGAAGTTTGAGTTGTTTGACGAAAGTACATTCTTTTTGCCGTCAAAGGTTGTGTGGCTTCTATAGGTAGTTGCCCACGCACCTGAACGCTTACCTTTACGTGCAAACGGGTCTAAATACCATAAACCAATATGTTCGCCTGAGGTTTTATCTTTTACTTCCCAAACGCGTACATCTTCATGAAAAACAGGTACTGAGCCGTCAGTAATTTCCGTGAAGTTAAAGTTAAATAAACGACCGGCAACATAGAACATTGCTTCACGTAGCTTATTTAGCTGTAAGTATTGTTTTACTTCATCAGAGTCTAAATCGTATTTATCTTGACGTACTTTTTCAGCATAAAAACGGTAATCCCACGCTTCAATTTTTTCAATGCCGTCTTGTCGCTTACCAATTGCTAACATATCAGCAACTTCTTCATCCACACGAGCAATAGCCGCAGGCCATACTGACTCCATTAACGCGATCGCATTTTCAGGCGATTTAGCCATGCGATCTTCTAAACGCCAAGAGGCATAGTTTTTATAACCTAATAAACCAACACGTTCATGACGAAGTTTTAAAATTTCTGCAATAATCGCGTTATTATCAAATTCATCACCGTTATCACCACGGCTGTAGTATGTTTGCCATACTTTTTTTCTTAATTCGCGTTCAGTTGAATAAGTTAAAAATGGGTCCATTGATGAACGTGTATTAGTAATGGCATATTGACCATCATGATCACGCTCAGTAGCCGCAGCGGCTGCAACGGTAATAATTGACTCAGGTAAACCACCTAACTGATCTTTTGTTAAATATAAAACATAGTTTTCTTCATCAGCTAACACGTTATTACCAAATTGCGTATGTAGCTGCGCTAAACGTAAGTTAATTTCTGCATAACGTTTTTGATCTTCAGTATTTAGCGTAGCGCCATTACGAGCGAAGCTATTATACTTTAACTGTACTAAGCGCTGTTTTTCAGGGCTTAACGATTTTACTTCATCGCTATTATAAACAGCTTTAACACGTGCAAATAACTTGGCATTTTGACGAATAGTTGAAGAAAAAGCAGAAAGCTTAGGTGCTAACTCGCTTTGTAATTGACGAAATTCACTGCTTGATTTATTTGAACGCCAAATACCGTAATAAGTAAATAGTCGGTCTAAATCAGCTCCTGTTTTTTCCATCGCCACAATAGTATTTTCAAACGTAGGCGTTGCAGGGTTATTGGCAATCATGTCGATTTCAGCTAATTCACTTGCCATTGCTTGTTCCATTGCAGGAACAAGGCCGGCTAAGGTTACTTTATCAAAGGCAGGAACACCTTGAAACGGGCCTTGCCACGGCGCTAATAACTGCTCTTTAGATTGTTCGACAACTGTCGCATTAACAACAGCAGTTGCAGCTTCAGTAACATTTGACTGAGTATTATCGGCGGCTGTACAACCCATCAAAATACTTGATGTTAACAACGCTTTAAAAAATATTTTTTTCATGTGTACTCTCTACGATTGAGAACCAAATAACATAATCTGGGTTCAGGTAAGTTAATTATTCATGTCTGAGTTGATGCTGAAGCTATATAAATAGTCACAACGCATAATCAGTAGTACTCGAATAAGTTACTTTTATTCTATCAATATTTAGTCACGATAACCGTCTTGCTATTACCGTTTGTCGTTTGTAGCCTACCACTGAGCTTAAAAGCGATATTTTCATAAACTGAAGAGAGTATTTTATAAACAGAAAAAACCGACTGTAAAAGAATTACAGTCGGTAAAGGGGAGTATAAGTTGGGAGCCTCCCCATAAACACATAATGCGAAAACGTTTGTGCTAGGGTCGATTATTTTTTGTCCGTCCAGAATAAAAAATAAAAGTCGTTTACTATAGTTAACTAAGCCCCTTTAACCAGCTCAACAAACTCAGCAAGCTCTTGTTTACTAACAAGTAAGTCGGCATTGCTATCAATTTTTTCAAATGAGCTTACTAATACTTCGTTTTTGCTTGAAGTGATTTCTGCTTTACTTAGTGAGCCATCTTTATCAAGATCTAAGTTATTAAATACCACTTCATTGATACTTGCTTTTACTGGTTGAACTGGCTCTGAACTAGCAATTTGAGGAGTATCACTTCCTAGCGGTGCTGTCATTTCATTAGCACTCACAAAAAATGATGCTGCTAACATAGTTACAACCACTACGGAAATTTGGCTTAAGCTAATATTTTTCATTGTTCTTCCTTATTATTTATTCACTGTAAAAGTTATGACACCACAATATGTAATTAGCTATGTCTGATTAAATCTAATTTCATATTGATTATTTAAACTGCTAGGTATAAACAGTTAATTAAAATATATAACGGTAACAACACTAAACGCGGGAAAGTCGTTTAATAATCACCGTTACTCAAACAGGATATAGCACAGTGTGTACCAACTTTTTAAGCCATTGATTTAAAAGAAATTTAATTAAAAAGCAAGCTTTTCAAACCCCATAACTGTAGTTAATTAGAGACAGGCAATGAAAATTATAAATTTTTTGCCGAGTGACAACATCTCACCCAACAAAAATAACAATAAATTACAATAACTTAAATGACACAAAACACCCCACCACCAATGTCGCCAAAAGGTGACACCATTGTTTTTCGCACGCTTTTAGCATAAAAAGGCACTCTATTAAATTTCTCCGCTAGTAATCAAGAAAGGAAACATGACGTGCCAAGTAAGTTAACCGCTAAGCAACTTTGCCAGTCACTATTGAAAAAAGTATCTATCAGTAAATTAACCTTATTAGGTTTTTTATTAGTTGCGCTGCCATTAACCGCAGCATTACTTTTTAGCGTCAGTAAATTAAGTGACCTCGCTAAGCAAAGCACTGTTTCGGTTTACCATGTTGCTCAGTTAACTCAATTAAATAATCAACTCAGCGATAGACTGGTCTCTATAGAGCGTTTTGCTAGTCAGTATGTTGTATTGAAAGATACTGCTTTACTCACAACATTCACCGAACAACAACGAAGCTTTCTTAATATTATTGAGCATTTTTTACTACAACAGCAGGATTTAACATTAGTTGCGTTACTCAAAGAGCTCAGTGTTGAGAGCCAGCTAATAAAGGGTGAAATACAAAAAGATAGTGATGAAAACTCAGGTAATTTAACCTTAGATATAGTACAGCGAAAGTTTCAAATACTGGTTAACTTAAAAAATAAAATTAAAGATCGAAGCAATACCATTATCAACGAACAAGCCACCAACATTGACTTTACCGCTAAGCAAGTTAACCAAAATATTTTAAATAGTCTCTATACCATTCCAATAACATTATTAATTGCCTTAATATTTTTATTATTGATAACCAGACCATTAAAGGCACTGATCCGAAAAATTAACACTTTAGAGCAAGGCAACTTTAGTGAGAAAATTGATGTTCAAGGAACTAGTGAAGTAGAAGAAATAGCTCAAGCCCTTGAGATGATGCGTAAAAGGTTGCATGCGTTAGAGCTTCAAAAATCAAGTTTTATTCGTCATATTTCTCACGAGCTAAAAACACCGCTAGCCGCGATTAGAGAAGGCACTGAGTTAATTTATGATAATAGCGTTGGCCCTTTAAATGACGACCAGCAAGAGATTTGCGACATTATTCGCGGTAGCGTTACTCGCTTACAGCGTTTGATTGAAGACTTACTCGATTTTAATATTGTTCTTGATTCAACAAGTTTACAAGATGCTGAAAAAATTCACTTACCTACGCTAATTGACAGCGCCTTAGCATTACGAAAATTAGATATAAAACGTAAAAATTTAGTTATAGATAGCAGCGGTACTGACTGTGACTTTTACAGTAATACAAAACAAATAAGCGTAATTTTAGATAACGTATTATCTAACGCGATAAAATTTTCACCACTGGGCGGCATTATCACCATTAAATATCACAGTACTCATAATAATAAAAACAACTTAATTATTGAAATCACCGACCAAGGCCCTGGAATGAGCAATAATTTAAAAGACAAAGTGTTTGACGCCTTTTACCAAGGTCCTCCACCGCAAGATAACCAAATAAAGGGTAGTGGTTTAGGGTTAACTATAGTGAAAGAGTTATTAATGCGCCTTAATGGCTTTGTCGATTTAAGTGACAACCACACATCGAGCCACGATAAATCATCATTAAAGCAACGTGGTAAAGGCAGCTGCGTTACGATAACACTACCACAAGAAAATAAAGCTAAATCAACAGCCCCTTAAAACAAGCCAAAATAATTAGCACAACAGGTTACAGGTAAATAGATATGTTCAGCACTAAACACGACAACAGCAATACATCACAAGCATTTAATTCAGTGTTATTGCCCACTGTCATCGCACTTATACTCATAACAATGCTAAGCGCTTGTCAGTTAACGCCCAAAGCGGAGCCAAAGGTAGCCAAAAATACCCATAAAACGTTGCATTATAGTCATTACTATTTATGGTTAAAAACGTTATCACCACAAGAGTTAGTTGCTGAAATAGACAGTCAAAAAAAAGCACTTTCCCTACAATCAGATACCATTACTGAGCAAGGAACAAGTCACAAATTTACTCAGCACCACGCTAAGATGATGCTTATTTACAGCTTACCTAGCTCACCTATTTATCAACCTTATGCAGCAAAAACACTACTTAACAATGCCAATTTTTCTGACGATGATTACTCTTCTCCAAGCGATAATAGTGACTCTCTGCATAACTTAGCTTTTATGTTGTTACTGAAAGACCAATTAAATGCACAATTAAAATTACTGACCGCGCAAGCGGCATTAAAAACAAAAGCCAAACAAGAATATGCTCGAAAAGATGCAGCAATAGAACAACTTGAAAAGCAGTTACATCAATTGAAAAAAATAGAAGAAAACTTAACAAAGCATCAATAAATACGTTCGTAAAAGCACCACTAAAGAAATTATTACAGTGGTGACATTTACTTAAAGTACACCGTGTAGATTATATACTTACAGCTTAAATGAGAGAGTAACCATGAGCCAACAAGACTTACCTAATGCAGCAACAAAAGTATTAATTGTTGATGACGACCCAAGCTTACTAAGGTTGCTCAGTATTCGTTTAAAAGCCGCGGGCTATGATGTAGAGTCGGCTGCTAATGCCAAAGTTGCTTTAGGTACCTTACAAAGCTTTTTACCTGAAGTGGTTATCAGTGATTTACGCATGGAAGGTATGGACGGAATGGCGCTCTTTCAGCAAATTAGGCAACAGCACCCTAATATGCCCGTTATTATTATGACCGCGCACGGCACCATCCCCGATGCAATTAGCGCCACTAAGCAAGGTGTTTTTAGTTTTTTGACTAAACCGTTTGAAAGTCAGCAGCTATTAGACACAGTACAACAAGCTATTTTATTGCAACCGTCAACTAACGAAGATAATGCTGACAAAGATCATTGGCGCGCTAACATCATCAGTCGCAGCACTGTTATGGCCTCGTTATTACAACAAGCTAAACAAGTAGCAAGTAGTGATTTTAGTTTATTAATCCACAGTCAAAGTGGCACAGGTAAAGAGCTGTTAGCAAAAGCAATACACTTAGCCAGTAGTCGTAAGGACAAACCTTTTACCGCAATAAACTGTGCTGCAATTCCTGAACAGCTATTAGAGTCTGAGCTTTTTGGTCACACCCGAGGCGCTTTTACGGGTGCCGCTAAAGATCATGTCGGTTTATTCCAAGCAACCGATGGTGGCACGTTGTTTTTAGATGAAATCGGCGATATGCCGTTAAATTTTCAGGTAAAACTATTACGGGTTTTACAAGAAAAAGAGATACGCCCTGTTGGTAGCACGCAATCAATCAAAGTTGATGTTAGAATTATTTCTGCCACCCATAAAAACTTACAGCAAGCCATTATCAACAATAGCTTTCGCGAAGATTTATATTACCGACTCAATGTTGTTGAATTAGAGCTGCCACCACTGGCTGAGCGCCGAGAAGATATTCCATTATTGGTGCAATATTTCCTCAATCAAGCGGTACAACGTTCAAACTCACCGATAAAAAGCTTAAATGTGGAAGCAATGGAGTTATTAATTGCTGCGCCATGGCCAGGTAACATCAGACAATTACAAAATGTGGTAGAGCAAAGTATTGCCCTGTGTAGTGAAAATGTTATTAGTGAGGTAGTAATAAAAAATGCTCTGCGTGATAAAACAACGCAATTACCGTCATTTCAACAAGCGCGAGAGCATTTTGAACGTGATTATTTGGCGCGACTTTTAAAAATTACCGCTGGTAATGTTTCGCAAGCCGCCCGTATTGCGCAGCGTAACCGCACAGAGTTTTACAAGTTACTTAATCGCCATCACTTAATACCTGAATCATATCGAGAAGAGTGAACAGCGCATAAAATACCAAAAAATGCGTAGTTAACTTAGGTTAAACGCGCTTGTAACCATGCCGAAATATCAGCCAACTGCTCAGGTATAACGCTATGTGGCATGCGATACGTTTGCCAACTCACATTATAACCATCGGCTTTTAATAATTGATGCGCCATATGCCCAGCGCTCATTGGCACAACATCATCTTGCTCGCCATGCTGCTGCAATATAACCGTATTTTTGTTAGCTTCATGGCAGTTTTCAGGAAGTTTATCTGCGGTAGGTAAATAGCAAGACAGCGCTAAAATACCCGCGAGTTTTTCAGGGTAACGTAAGCCAGTAAACAAACTTAAAACCCCGCCTTGACTAAAACCAGCGAGTACAATATTACTGGCTGCAATACCTGAATCGATTTGTTCTTGAATTAACGCCTGCACTAGTTTTTCAGACTCAAGTACGCCAGCCATATCTGCACGATTATGTAAATCCATACTCTTAATATCGTACCAAGAACGCATCACATAGCCTTGGTTAATGGTTACCGCTTGCTCAGGTGCATGAGGAAAAATAAAACGAATACTGTGATTTTGTGGCAAACCTAAAACAGGGACCACAGGAGCAAAACCATCACCCGAGTCACCCAAACCATGTAACCAAATAACACAAGCTGTCGCAGGGCTTTTCGGCTCTATGGTTACGCGCTCTAAAGGAGAAATTGACATAATAAACCTTACTTTTTTAAATTTGCCACATCTTATCAGGCAATATTCGTTAACCCAATCACTTCATTCACTCAACTGAGCTTTTAGCCATATTTTTTCAGTAAGGGTATTTTAGAAAAATATACTCCTTTCGATTGAAGTAGCTACATCATAATAAACAGAGTATGCATGGCACAAATTACGAGTTCTTTGTACGCATTTCTGACATTAACTGTGGATTGAGCTTTAGGTTAAATATCAGCCCAAATTTGTGGGGTGAGTGCCCCCAGCAATTAAATTAAAAGCTCAAAATCATCAACGTGGAGCGCTCTGTAAATTCACTAAATCATTCGTTCACAAAAGTTTTCAGGTCTATTTATAATTCATTAACCAGAGAATCTGTTATATAATATTTTTTTTATAGGCCCCTCGACAAAGCTCCCGTTTATAGGCCAAGAGTCTACAAGGCAAAATCAATGAAAATATCTCTTATTGTATTATTATTTTTAATCCTACCTGGCTGCAATATTCACGATAATACTAAAACCATGAACAATCCACCTATCGCAAATGCGGGAGAAGACTTTGTTGGCTTCATTGGTGATGAAATAACTCTAGATGGAAGTCTGAGCACAGGTGAAGCTAACTTAACTTACAATTGGTCGTTGATCTCAACCCCTCAAGGAAGTTCTTTCAGTTTAAAGAATGCAAACTCAGCAATTTCTACCTTCATACCCGATTTAATCGGTGAATACTCTTTTAGACTCACAGTGAGCGATGGTGGCCTTGCAAGTAGCAAAGATTTTATCTATGTAGATATAACTAACCCACCTACAGTAACTGTAGCAAAATGGCATGATAATATGGACTCTGCCATTTCTTTTGATTGGGATGACAGCAATCTAACTCACTGTAGTGTAATTGCTCCGCTATTTGATAAGTATGACTTAAAAGCAACATTTGGAGTTATTACAGATACATGGTTAGAATGTTACCAAACTCTTTCATCCAACGGACATGAAATAGCATCTCACTCGAAGTCACACAAAGTAAACTTTGGTTTTTATGACGTCACTAATGATGAAAAAAGAAACGAATTAGAAGCCTCGTTAAAGTTTTTAACACAAGAAAAATTAATTAAACCTACCCTATTCATCCACCCTTGGAATAGCATCGATTTAAATAATATTTTATACGATGAATATTATCTATTTTCAAGAATTCATAATCTTTATGATACGGAAGAAAATTATCAAGCAAACATCATCAGCAGCCACGGCTTAGAGTTTTTCATTGATTTAGCTAATAAAAATAACGGATGGTTGAAAATTGCAGGACATAGTGTTGATGGCGAAGGGTGGCAGCCAATTAAATCATCAGACCTCGAAGATTTTTTAGCTTACCTTATCAAACAAAATATATGGGTGGATACTCATTCCCATATTGCCCTTTATCAAATGGCTAGAACACATATCACTGCAAATATAAAAAACGGTAAGATTGTACTGAATGATGAGCTTATTGATTATGAACTATTACGCTCTTATGGTGTAACAGATTTACCGTTAACATTTATTATCGATAGCATAGAGCCGATAAAAATAAGTGGTTATCTAACTTGCAATGATTACCCATACAGTGGTGAAGGACTAATGTTTGATTACAATATAATGTCTCAAGCAGAATTAGTGTATGAATCTTGTGCGAACTAATTAAGTCATAAGGGCTCAACAAAAAAGCAGTGCTGGAATAAGGGCAACTGCTTTCAACCAATGTTGGCGCGGCATCTGTTACACAAGTCAAAAAGTTTATCGGTTTGCATTAATAAACGGATATTAGGCTCCCCTTCATTAGCACTTTTATTGATCTGTACTAAGGATTATATTAATCGCTGTAATACAATAGCGACAAAGTGCTAAAGAAGGCATAACTATGATGCAAATAACTGACTTAAAAGAAGAACAAAAAACTCCCCCCCTCTTACGCTTAGGTTTCAGACCTTTTTTTCTTAGTGGTGCTATTTTCGGTGTTTTCGCGATACTGCTTTGGGTATTAATGTACCGTGGTGTAATTAGCTTATCGCCCTTAGGTGGTGCGTACTGGTGGCATATACATGAAATGATTTTTGGTTTTGGCTGCGCTATTGTTGCAGGTTTTTTGCTCACAGCCGTGCAAAATTGGACAGGCATGCGTGGCGTACAAGGAACAACGCTATTATTACTTTTTTTATTATGGCTAGCTGGCCGTATCGCGTTATTAACACCTGAAATTTTTGGTAATGTATTAGTAACGATCCTTGATTTAAGCTTTTTACCTGCTGTAGCTTATGTACTCGCCAAGCCTATTTTAGCGATAAAACAGTACCGAAATTTGTTTTTTGTTCCCCTATTAACCCTATTTACCTTAGCCAACTTAGAAATGCATCTTTCAGTCTATAACAATAGTTTTAGCATTATTTATTCAGCTTACGCGGGGCTAATGCTAATGACCTTTTTAATGTCTGTTATGGCGGGTCGGGTCGCCCCTATGTTTACCGCTAACGGCACTAAAACCACCAAAGTAACGCCAATCGCTTGGTTAGATATTGCCGCTAATGGCAGTTTAGCCGTTTTAATGATTAGCTTATTGCTTGAGCCTGTTGTTGGTTTCTCTGCAACATTTTTTGGTGCCCTCTTAATTATTGCAGGTTGTTTTCAAACTTTACGTTGGCTGAGATGGCGTCCTTGGATAACATTACAAGTGCCACTGCTATGGTCTTTGCATGCTTCAATGAAGTTTATTAGTGTTGGTTTAATCCTACTAGGCGTTGCTTATTTAATACCAACGGTACCCACTAACCATATTTGGCACCTACTTACCGTGGGTGGCATGGGTGGCTTAATTTTAGCGATGATTTCACGAGTATCACTAGGTCATACTGGACGTAACTTAGTTCCCCCTAAAACGATGACTATTGCTTATATTGCTATATCTCTCGCCGCAGTAGTTCGAGCTTTTGGTCCGTGGTTTATGCCTGAAAAAACCATGATGTTTATCGATATTAGCGCAACCTTGTGGATGCTAGCGTTTATTATTTTTATCGTGTTCTATGGTCCAATGTTAATGACTGCCCGTAAAGATGGTAGACCTGGCTAGCTTTAATAGTGCTTTACGTGTAAACAATAAGCCGTCAAAAATATTTAACGAGTTTTACCTAAAAACTCGTTAAAATAGTCTAAAACCAGAATGATAAATTCAGCTATTTTTAGGCGCTTCTTTATGCATGCAGTATTTTTAGACACTCAAACGTTCAGCACTTCAACATCACTTTCAAGTATAAGTGAGCAAGTAGAAACGCTTACTTGTTATGAGGTAACAGCTCCTGATGAGGTGCTATCACGCGCGCACAACGCCGATATTATTATTACCAATAAAGTCGTACTCAATGCTGAATTGCTTGCCTCCCTTGCTAACATAAAACTCATTTGCATTACCGCAACGGGTTTTAATAATGTTGATATTATCGCAGCCAAAAAACATAACATTGCTGTTACCAATGTTAGCGGTTACGCTGGCAATTCTGTGGCGCAATATGTATTTGCTCAATTACTTGAGTATTACCAACAAACCACACACCATAATGCTAATACAGAACAAGGTTTATGGGCGAGTAGCAATACTTTCTGCTACCACGGCAACAGCATTACTGAACTAGCAGGTAAAACGATAGGCGTTATTGGTTATGGCAGTTTAGGGCAAGCTGTAGCAACTATTGCACGCGCCTTTTCAATGAAGGTTATTATTAGTGAGCGCCCTAATAGCAATATTATTAGAGAAGGTCGCTTGAGTTTTGACGAGGTCATTCAACAAGCCGACATACTCACCCTACATTGTCCGCAAACCGCAGACACTGAAAACCTAATTAATCGCAATGTACTGGAAAGAATGAAAAACAATGCGGTATTAATCAACACCGCGCGTGGTGCATTAGTCGATGAATTAGCACTGCTAGATGCTCTGAAAAATAAAAAAATTGCTTATGCTATTCTTGATGTGCTATCTCAAGAGCCGCCCCCAGCGAGCCATCCTTTATTAAATACTGAATTAGCTAACCTTAAAATTACTGCACACATTGCTTGGGCCAGTTCTGAAGCGCAACAACGCTTACTTGAGTTGGTCGCGCAAAACATTTTATCGTTTAAAACCGATGAAAGACTCAATCGTCTCGACTAACTACCATTAGTCATTTTTTTACAAGGTTATTCATGGACTTTCATTCACTAGCCCTCTATTCTTGCAAGTGTAGTTCTACTTATTTTTAGGAAATAATGCATGAGAAAGCTTGGTTTTATATTTATTTCATTGTACCTGTCATTACTCATTGGCTGTAATGGTCATACTGATAATGGCGACTCCCAAACACCACAAACAGTGGCAACTATTAGTTTGTCGATCACTGACAGTGAAGGTAATACCAAGGTTAGCTTTGATAAAAATGAAACCGTAACATTAATAGCAACAGTGCTAGATGATAAACAGCAAAGCATTGCTAACAAAGCAGTAGCTTTTTCAAGCTCGCTAGGAACCTTAACCGTTGATTCTAAGTTAACAAATAGTGAAGGTATCGCCTTAGTAACCTTAACCAATGATGAATTAACGCTTGGCGCAGGTAGCGCTACAGCTACTATTGGGGAAATAAGTAGTGACAGTTTCGATTTTGAGTTTATAGATAATAGCTCCCCTGTCGAACTACCAACAATTGCCACAAAAATATTATTAAATGGTGAGCTAGCTAACCAATTTAAAACTGACCAAGAAGTACAAGTACTCAGCACATTATTAGATAGTAATGGCCAAGGCATTGAAAATAAATTAATTAATTTTACCGCAGATATTGGGCAATTAAGTGCACAAAGCGCACTCACTAATGCTCAAGGTATCGCTTCAGTTTATCTGAAAAGTGACACTGACATCATTGGCGCAGGGGTTATGACTAGCGCTTATGACCTTACCAATAACGAAGATGAAAATAGCACTATTTCAAGCACAGTGAATTATCAAATATTATCTGCCGGCGCTATTATTAATAGCAATGTTCGCATTGGTCATTTTAACGATGCGGGTAGCTTTGTTGAAGGTGAAATTGCCCTATCAGTAGCTAATAATAGTATTAGTGCGGGTGGTACTTTGGGCTTACGTGTTGACTTAGTTGACGACAATAACGCCTTAATTAGTACCCCAATTCCTGTTTCGTTTTCCTCAAATTGTGTACAAAATGAAAACGCCATCATAGATGAGTCAATCTTAAGCATTAACGGGAGCGCAACTGCAACTTTTGAAGATACAAGCTGTGCCGGTAAAAATGGTACTGACGATGTATTAATAGCGAGTATCACTATTAATGGTGTTACCACAACAGCAAGCAAAGTGATTAGCATCCAAGGAGAGCAAATTGGCTCTATCGAGTTTATTTCTGCGGAGCCAACATCTATTGTATTAAAAGGCACAGGTGGACAAAATCAGCAAGAAACCTCAACACTCACCTATCGCGTTAAAAGCCAGCTTAATAATGTGCTTGCCCAACAAGAAGTTAATTTTACACTAAGCACAACGGTTGGTGGTATTACACTAAGTCGTCACTCTGGTGTTACCAATAGTCAAGGGCTTATTACTACTCAAGTTAGCGCTGGTACAGTGCCAACAGCGGTCAGAGTTACCGCCAGCGCTGCAATGGACCTTAACGGCGAAACAATTACAGTCCAAAGCCAATCAGACTTACTCTCTATTAATACTGGACTGCCAGAGCAGCGCTCTATGAGCATTGCCGCCAGTGTATTAAACCCTGAAGCACATAATGTTTTTGGTGAAGAATCAATTATTACGGTGTGGCTCTCTGATAACTTTAATAACCCTGCCCCAGACGGTACCACCGTAAACTTCACTGCTGAGGGTGGCCAAATAGCCCCTACCTGTTCAACCGTTAATGGCAGTTGCTCTGTTGCATGGCAAAGTGCAGAGCCTCGTGTTGCAGATCATCGCATTACTATTTTGGCAACGGCTTTAGGTCATGAAAGTTTTTTTGATACTAATGGTAACAACACCTTTGATGATAACGACGGTAGCGCAATTATTGACGTTGCCGGTATTAATGACTTCACTATTGACTCAGGTTTAGATAACTATCCAGCTCAAAGCAGCGGTTTTATTGATATGTCTGAGGCATGGCGTGACGATAATGAAAACAGTATTTATGATAGTGGCGAAATATTTATCGACTTTAATAACGATAACCAGTTTAACAGCGCCGATGGTTTATTTAATGGTCCGCAATGCACAGGCACAAAATGCGCTAATACTCAGGCAAAAACGATTCATACGAGAAAAGCCATTCGTTTAGTTATGGCAAGCTCTGCAGCAGAATACCGTTTAAGTAATTCTGACTACAGTACTATTTATAATGACAGCATAACAAACGATGTCGCTGACATTCCTGCTATTGCCGATGGCAGCACACAAGCGTTTAATTTTGATTTTGCTGATACAGGTACACCTAATCAAATTATGCCAGCGGGCACTACCGTAGCTATTGAATTAAGCGCAGGTACCTTATCAGGGCAAACAAGCTACCTTGTTGGTAATAGTAACCGAGCAGGTTTTAGCAATATGAGTTTTTCAATTACCAACCCCGTAGAAGATAGCTCTACTTCAGCGGTATTAATCATTACTATCACTAGCCCTAAAGGATTTGTAACTAGCCTTACACGCACTATTTTCATGTAATAAATCACGCTTGATGCTAACAAATATAAAAGGCTATTTATGGCTAATAAAGCAAAAAAGGTAATAGATTATCAAATAAATTACCAAGTACTTACCTCGCAATATTTTGCAGAGGTTATACAACTCGCGAATAAAGTGCATGGTGATGGTTACCTCAATAATGAAACGTTAATAAGCTGGGTCAACACTGGTATCACCGACAATATCAATACCAGTTTTGTTGCATTACATAATAGAAAAGTCGTTGGCTTTCGTATTACTTTTTCAGCCGATAACTGGCATATAGATCAATGGTGTAGCCCTGAAAAGTGGCAAGTACCTAAACAACAATGTTGCTATTTTAAATGTAATACCGTTGATGAAGATTTTCGCGGTTTAGGTATTGGCAAAAAATTACTTAATTTGGCTATCACATCGGCTCAACAACAAGGCGCTGTTGCTGGGGTAAGCCATTTATGGAAGCAAAGCCCAAATAATAGCGCCGTTGCTTACTTTACGCATTGTGGAGGTGAGCATGTAGCTTCTCATCCTGATAAATGGCACGAAGACTCTAAGCAAGGTTATGATTGTGTTTTATGTGGTTATAACTGCCATTGTGAAGCCGCCGAAATGATCATTTATTTCGATTAACGTTAACAGTTAGGTCAATAGTAATACTCAAAATCTACGTAACACCCAAAACATACAAGCTAATCAAGCTAGAAAAAACACTGTAAGCCATTGAAAAACAAACATTATCACTTGGTTGTCACCTAACTGTCGTGGTGGTTATGGCTAAAAGTCTGCATAGTTAGCTCGACAGCAGCGCTTGGGGTGTTTAGCTGGTTTAACTTGAGTTTTACTTAGCGAATACCGTAGCACTAAGGCAAAAACTAATACTGCGAGCTGAACTTAGATAGCATATATTGGAACAAAATATGATAGTAAAAAAATTACGATTACAAAAAAGTTGGTCACAAGAGCAACTATCACAGTTTAGCGGGTTGAGTGTACGAACTATTCAAAGAATTGAACGTGGCCATCAAGCAAGTATTGAAAGCTTAAAAGCTTTAGCTGCTGTATTTCAAATAGACCTTAACGATTTACAGCCGGAGCACGACATGAATACAAGCAACACCATTAACGATAATGTTTCGTCCCCTCTTAACCATCAAACAACTCAACTGTCTGATGATGAAAGAAAGGCAATGGAGTATGTAGAAGGTATTAAAGGCTTTTATGGGCATTTATTTTCTTTTGTAAGCTCTATTATTGTGTTGACCTTAATAAACTTATTTCTTACCCCCGGCTATTTATGGGTACTTTGGGTTATTTTCGGTTGGGGCATAGGTATAGTAAGCCATGGTATACAAGTTTTTGAAGTGTTCTCATTTTTTAGCCCTGAATGGGAAAAGAAACAAGTAGAGAAGCGCTTAGGACGTAAATTATAAACCTAATATTAAAAACGTGAATTCATTCAATAAATTCACGTTTTTTCTGTTACATAAACCTGAGTTATATAAACTCAAAGGCACTTACCCTGCTATTACTGGAAGTCGCCAATCAATAGTGACTTGTCCTTGTGCTTGCAGCCAATTATTGGCTTTAGAGAAGTGCTGACATCCAAAAAAACCGCGATAAGAAGAAAGTGGAGACGGGTGCGGCCCCGTTAACACTAAATGCTTACTTTCATCAATATTACGACCTTTTTTCTTCGCATGCGCGCCCCATAAAATAAAAACACAATGGGGATTTTCTTCACTAATCTTGTCAATCACTGCATCGGTAAAGGTTTCCCAACCAAGCTTAGCATGTGAGTGCGCATTAGCTTGTTGCACGGTAAGCACCGTATTTAATAATAAGACTCCTTGCTCAGCCCAAGTAGTTAAACAGCCGTGTTCTGGCGCGATAAAGCCATCAATATCATTTGTTAACTCTTTATAAATATTAACTAAAGAAGGTGGGATTTTAATGGTCGGTTGCACCGAAAAAGCTAAACCATGGGCTTGTGCAACACCCAATTGCTCACCGTGATAAGGGTCTTGCCCTAAAACAACCACGTTAATGTCTTTTAAATCTACCGCTTTAAAGGCATTAAAAATATCATCATCTTTGGGGAAAATAGTAATACCCGCTGAGCGCTGTTGCTTTATTTCAGCTAATAAGGCTTTAAAGTAAGGTTTACGCTGCTCGCTATTAATGAGTTGTTGCCATTGTGGTTTAATCATAAAGTTAATCCCTAAATTAATACCTAAGTTAATGCCTAAGTTAATACCAATATTGAAACGTAAAAAAACGCGAACCATGTCGCGTTTTTAATAATGCTTGTCAATAACTATTCAAGCTTAGTATTGCTATTAACCCGAAGAGATTAATAGCATCTAATTATACTATTGCTTTAATAAATAAGCACGTAGCTCAGTAAAGTCTGCTGGCATATCCGTAGATAATATTACTTCACCTGCACAGTCAGCTAATTCTTTTGGTAACCCTAACGGACTACCTAAAATACTTTCAACAACTTCTTTAAATTTAGCTGGGTGTGCTGTGCCTAAGAAAACACCAAACTCACCTTCTTGAGCGCTATATTGTAAGGCTTTATAAGCAACGGCAGCGTGAGGCTCACTAACGTAGCCTAACTTATTTAAGCCAATCATGGTTGATTGTGTTTGTTCTTCATCAATAGAAACCGAGCTAACACAGTCTTGCGGTACAATACCCGTTTTAAGCATGTGCTCTACGCGAGGCCAGTTGTTAGGGTTACTAACATCCATGGCATTAGAAATGGTGGCAACGGTTTCGTGTGGTGTCCACTCACCTGTTTCTAAATAACGAGGTACAGTGTCGTTCGCATTCGTTGCCGCAATAAAGCGCTTGATCGGTAAGCCCATTGCTTTAGCAAACAAACCTGCTGTTAAGTTACCAAAGTTACCACTAGGAATTGAAAACACTAAACTGCTTAAGTCACTTTTAACACGAGACAATTGCGCTACCGCTTCAAAGTAATAGCAAACCTGTGCCAGTAGGCGACTAATATTAATAGAGTTTGCTGAGTTTAATCCAATAGTATTTGCTAGCTCTTTGTCATCAAAAGACTGTTTTACTAAAGCTTGGCAATCGTCAAAGTCGCCATCAATTGCTAAGGTTTCAATGTTATCACCTAAAGTGGTAAACATTTTTTCTTGTAATAAACTGATTTTACCTTTCGGGTACATAATAACAACGCGGATATTATCAATACCATGAAAAGCATGAGCAACCGCGGCACCGGTATCGCCTGATGTTGCGGTTAAAATAGTTAGCTTTTTATCTTCGCCACTGGCTTTAGCATCTTTAGCACAAAAAGCTTGTAAACACTTCGCCATAAAGCGCGCACCGAAATCTTTAAATGCTAAGGTAGGACCGTGAAATAGCTCTAAAATAGCACGTTCTGGGTTGATAGGTTGTAATTGCGCAGGGAAGTTAAACGCATCAGTGATGATTTCAGTTAACTCAGCTTCAGATAAGTCTTCTTCAACAAATGGTAATAATACTTTAACGCTACGCTCAACCATAGGTAGTGCTAATAATTCTTCAATATTGTCTAAAACAGGCATTGAAGTTGGAAAAAATAATCCTTGGTTTTTACCTAAACCTTGCTTTACTGCGCCAGCAAAGCTGACTTGTTCATCATTTTCTTTTAAGTTATAAAATTTCACTGTTTATTCCTAATCAATAAACTCATTAATAGAGCTTAATAAGTTTTCGCGGTTAATACCACGGTTATCTGGTCGAAGCGATGTGATAGAGAAGCCTCTTTCTATCGCGTTCTATTATAATTGTGCTACACCATCATCACTGGCTTTACACACATGAACAAAGCCTTGCTCTGTTTGTAAATAATTGTCTTGTAACCATAAAGCAAACTGCTTGGCATGTTGCTCACTATCACTAATACAAAAAAGTGTCGGTCCTGAGCCTGAAATGCCTACACCAAGTGCACCTTGAGCGATTAAGTAATCGTGCGCTTGTTGGAATTTAGGTAACAAACCTTTGCGGTATGGTTCAGCAACAACATCATGTAATACCGAAAATGCTTGTGCTTTATCTTGACGATGACAAGCATCAACAAAGGTTGCTAGGTTTTGACCATAAGCAATTAAGTCAGCGCGACTATAACTGGTTGGTAATACTTCACGTGCCGCTTTAGTGGACACTTCAATACCTGGGTATGCCATAACATAATAACAGTCATCAAACAGAGGTAAAGCACGTGAAATAATATCTTCATCGGGGACCATTAATTGTAAACCACCTAAATAACATGGGGCTACATTATCGTAATGCAAGCTACCACTAATTTGTGCTTCCATTTCGCCAGTCATTTTCAATATTGTTTTTTTATCAAAACTAAAATCATGATACTTTGCATAAAAATCATTCAGCGCTGCCAGCGCTGCAACAACTGAGCAAGCACTTGACCCTAAACCACTACCGACAGGCATTTTTTTATCTAGTGTTAGCGCAACGTTAGCAACAGCTTGATTACTAGCTTGTAATGCTTGGTTAAATAACTGTAAACAAGACCAAACAATATTATCTTCTTTATTGGCTGGCAACTTATTAGCAAATTGACCAACAACGGTTAAGTTACTCTCGCCATCCGTTGCACTTACTGTGACTACATCGCCTAATAAAGTACCATCGATTGGTTTAACAGCTAAGCCTAAAACATCAAAACCAACACTTACATTACCAATAGAAGCAGGCGCAAAAACTGAAACACTATTTGAAGGTGCAGGCATTAGTGTTGCTCCCAAGCTAAAGTTCTTAATAAGTCACCAAAAACACCTGCGGCAGTAACTGATGCACCAGCACCGTAGCCACGTAATACAAACGGTAATGGTTGATAATAACGACTATGAATAGCTAAAGCATTTTCACCATCTTTAATGCTGTATAAAGGGTGCGAAGCATCTACCGCTTCAATAGAAACTTGGCACTTTCCGTCAACAATATTACCAATATAACGTAACACTTTACCTTCAGCTTTTGCTTTAGCAACACGTTCACTAAACTCACCATCAATAGCTTTTAAGTTAGCCATAAAAGTATCTACATCGCCACTCGCGTCAAAGTTAGCGGGTAGTACCGGCTCAATCGTAATATCTGATAGCTCAAGCTTCATTCCTGCTTCACGGGCCATAATTAATAGCTTACGCGCAACATCCATTCCGCTTAAATCGTCACGAGGATCTGGCTCTGTAAAACCATTTTCTTTCGCGATTGCAGTCGCTTCTGAAAGTGCCATACCTTCGTCTAACTTGCCAAACATATAAGATAACGAGCCCGACAGAATACCTTCAAAACGCTGTAATTTATCGCCCGCTTTAATTAAGCTTTGTAGGGTATCAATAACTGGTAAGCCAGCACCTACTGTTGTTTCATATAAAAATCGACGGTTAGTTTGTTGTGCTGTTTGACGCAATGCTTGATAGTATTCCCACGAATCGGTATTCGCTTTTTTGTTCGGTGTTACCACATGGAACCCTTCAGCTAAATAATCAACATAGCTCATCGCTAATTGCTCATTTGATGTTGAGTCAACAAACACAGGATTAATCAAGTGGTTTTCACGAACAAATCGTTTTAGGTTATCAATATTTACAGGCTGTGCTTTGCCGTTACTAACACCTTGCGCAATAACATCTTTCCAGTTATCTAAATCAATACCTTCTTTTTCAAAAACCATGCCTTGAGAGTTAGCAATACCATATACTTTTAAATCAATATTTTGCTCGTGTAAGCTTTCTTGCTGACGAGAGATTTGCGCAATAAGTTCACTGCCCACCACGCCACAACCAACAAGAAATACATCAATCGTCGGTTTATGAGAGAAAAAGTTTTGATGACTCACTTTCATCGCATCAGTACATTTACGTTGTTCTATTACCACAGAGATACTGCGCTCTGATGAGTCTTGCGCAATAGCAATAACATTAACGCGTGCCTGTGCTAGCGAGCTAAAGAACTTAGCTGCTACACCACGTTGCTGGTGCATGCCGTCACCCACTAATGAAACAATAGATAAGTCACCTGTTAATGACACTGGCTCAAGTAAGCCATTTAGTAACTCTAATTCAAATTCGTCTTGTAAGCTTTGTTGAGCCAGCGCAGCATCACTAGAGTATATACAGAAGCTGATACAGTATTCGCTTGATGACTGACTAATTAATACTAACGAGATATTTTCACGGCTCATTGCTGCAAAAACGCGGCTTGCCATGCCAACCATACCTTTCATACCCGGACCTGAAACATTAACCATAGTTAAGTCGTCAAGGTTAGAAATTGCTTTTACGCATTTCTGTTGATCGTTCTCGTTAGAGATTAATGTCCCTGGTGCACTTGGATTGCTAGTGTTTTTAATTAAGCAATCAATATGATACTGGGCAATAGGGCCAATGGTTTTAGGGTGTAAAACACTGGCGCCAAAATAAGAGAGTTCCATTGCTTCTTGGTACGACAAATAATCTAATAATTTTGCTTCTTTGATCATACGAGGATCAGCATTGTAAATACCGTCTACATCAGTCCAAATTTCACAACACTCTGCTTGCGCACATACCGCTAATACCGCCGCTGAATAATCAGAGCCATTACGCCCTAAAGTAGTAACTTGTGGCAGTTCATCATTACTCTCAACACTAACCCCAATAAAACCTGGCATTAAAGCAACTTGAGAAAGCTGACTATACTCTTGTGAGAATTTTTCTTTTGATAGTACTAAATCTGCCACCGCATTTAATGATGAATCATTAGTAAATAAAAATTTTTCTGGTGCTAATAGTGACACCTGTAAGCCAGACGCTTGTAATACGGCATCTAAAATAGCAACACTTAAGCGTTCGCCTGTACTGATAATGCGTGCGCGAATATGGTCTGGACAATAAGATAGCATTGTCGCACCTTGCATATAGCGACTTAACTGATGTTCGTAATTAACTAATGCTTGTTCACAGTGTTGATGATTGAAGTTACTAATGCTGGCAGAAAGATCATCGATAATGGTGATAATTGCGCGTTTAAAGTGCCCTAAATCTGTCACAAGTTTTGCTTCATCGCTAATATTTTCAGCCATAGCAACTAAATGGTTGGTAACACCTTGTGGAGCAGAAACGACTACTGCTACTTTAGATTCTTGGCTTTTGTCTTTAATGATCTCAGCAACTTGGCGAAAACGCTCTGCTGAAGCTAATGATGAGCCACCAAATTTAAGTACACGCATTGTTTTTCTTCCTTTCTGATAAAGAAAAAGCCCGTAACCTTTATAGGTCACGGGCTTCGATAAAAATAGTATTTTTTACACGTTAGCCAGCGACCGCCATCCTAATAAGGGTGGTGGTGGTAATAATGATAATGTGGCTTTTTTTGAATTTCATGCAGTTAAAATGCCTTAACAGAGTAGAACTGTCAAGCACTAATCGACACAAACACCGTATAAAAAATTATATTTTATGCATAAAAATTCATAGAGGTACTATTTACGGTAGATGTATGTCTTACTTCAACCGTAAATAGTATTGTTATATGAAGTTAAGCAGAAAGAGATTCATCAGAGAGGTCTAGGGCATTAAAGACTTGATTTCGACCATTGGCTTTTGCTTGATATAAAGCGGCATCAGCATTAGCAATAAGCTTTTCATAGCTGGTATCATTGTCTGATAACTGAGAAACACCAATACTGACTGATAATTGAATAATATGCTCTTGGAAAAGCACAGGCGTTTTAGCAACGGTGTTACAAACACGTTGAGCTAAATCAAGCGCCCCCTGAATATCTGTTTCAGGTAAAATAATAGCAAACTCTTCACCGCCATAACGACCAAAAACATCTTCAATTCGTAATACCGACTTTACTATTTGAGTAACATCAATCAGAGCTTTATCACCACCTTGATGGCCATAATTATCATTAAGCTTTTTGAAGTGATCTAAATCCAACATTATCAGCGCTAATTTTTTATTGTGACGACGCGCTTTTGCGTACTCTTGCTCTAATGACTCTTGCCAATGCCTACGGTTAAATATTTGTGTTAAACCATCGATACGACTAATTAGTGCTAATTCTTTTAAGGTTTTTTGCAGTTGACCTTGGTAATGGCATACGTCAGTAACATCTTCAATAAGAATACAAATATAACTGTGCTCACCGGCGACATCTAGCGGTAGAAAAGTACAGTTTTGCGCCATAAACTCACTATCGGTGGTAATGGGTCTAGTATGAGGTAACTCAAATAAATGGTGTCGTTGTTCCCATGAAGAAAAGCTGGGAGTGTTAAGCTGTAATACCCCTGAAAGTTTACGCTCGAACCAACGTTGAGGTAGCTCAGGAAAGACATCAAAAATTAAGCGCCCTACCACCTCTTCAGAGCTTTTATTAGCATGGACTTGAATAAAGCGATTCCACATTACTACCTTAAAGTCTCTATCAACAACAAGTACCCCAGTATTAAGCTGATCTGAAACTTGATTAGTAATAGAAGAAACCACATCACTGGGCAGTGAGGTGGTTGAAGGAGCACTTTCATTGGTATTAGACATTAGAAGTCTTCCAATATTCTATCAATGACTTTTTTGATATTCATAATTGCCGTTTCTGGAATTAACAGAATCATATTACAGTTAAAAGAGTAATCTGTTACCTGGTAATTAATATTTACTTTTAAAGCAAAATCCCAACTAAAAGTCATTTGCTGTAAATGTTCAGACAAGCTATTTTGTGCACTTGGTAATAGTTTCGGTGCGTTATACGACATTTGGTTGTCAATTTGACTCGCAAAAACATTTAAAAAAGTGGTCGTAAGGATTGAGCTAATATCGATTAGCTGTTCATCATGCGAAAGCTCATCTGGCTCATAACCTAACAAATCAGCAATACGACCCGAGTCTTCATCTTGATAAACCAATAAGGCTTCACCACGAATACCTTCATAGCCAAAAAATCCTTGGCTAACAATGGCAACAGCACTTTCTTTATCATCTAATGTTTGCGTTAAGCTGCTGGTGCTAATACTTTCAATACTAGGGACCTTTAAATAAACAAAGGTGTCAAGGTAACGAGCAAGTTGATCACTCGCTTGACCCATCGCCACATTGATAAGCTCTTGCAAACAGTCCTGTTGATCTTCTGTTAAATGAAATGCGTTCATAGTAGGCCGTGCTGTTGTAGCTCTTGGGTTAAACGTTCAGCTTTAATTGGCTTTTGTAAAAAAGCTTTTGCTCCTAATGCCAGAACTTTACTCTGCATCTCAGGTTGAATATCTGCCGAAATAACAAAAACACTACATTCAATATTCAGTTTTTGTATGCCTTGAAGCACACCAACACCATCAATACCTGGCATCGTTAAATCAAGAAAGAGTATGTCAATATTGCTGGCACGCAGTATTGTTAAGGCTTCAACGCCGTTAGTCGCAGTTTGAAGGTTATCATGCCATGATTCAGGCAAGCTTCGAAGCACTTGCTTTCGAGCCATATTTGAGTCATCACAAATAAGTACAGCTGGGCTCATAAGAGGGGGGATCCTTGCGCCATTATTATTATATTGCTGATAACTTACCCTAAAAAGCCTCATTTGTTAATCAACAATTGCTTTTTTTTCACATTTATTAAGAGCAGTATTGACGTTTTTACTGACAGCCCTACTATAAATACTCAGCATAACTAACATCAACCAACACCATGAGAAGACCTGCCTGAGTTAGGGTTAAAAATCGATAACTTAACTATCAACGCGAAAGTAACATTAGGGTGATATGTAGTAGGGTTGTAAAATTAACACTAATACAAGATAACGAAAAAGGCTAAAGTCTCATTTAGATGTAGGTCCGTGTATAGTTCGAAATTGACATATAAAACAATTATTTGTTAATGATTATTTTAACGTCGGCCAATGAAGTGCCTGTTGATGTTCACTAAGCCATTGCTTAGCTTTTAGATATTCTGGGCAGTGTTTAGCAACCAAACGCCAAAAGTTATTTGAATGGTTCAAATGCACCAAATGACAAAGCTCATGAATAATCACATAATCAATAACCCACCACGGCGCCATCATTAATAAATAGTTAAGACTGATTTCTTTACGACTATTACAACTTCCCCATCGAGCTTTATATTGACGAATATTAAGTTGCGCAGGAACAAGTTTAGTTTGCTCGCTGAGCTGCTTAACTCGCGCTGGCATCAATTCTTTAGCTTGCTCACTTAAATAGCTTTCGATATGTTTTTTTACTGAACGAGCTAAAGCTGCTTCATTACTGAGTCTGTTATAAATACGATGGCTAATATTAACCTGTAAATAATTCAGCTCAGTATTTTTGTGATGAGTACTTTTGTGACTAGTGCTTTCCTGATTAATGACTGCGTGGTTATAAACAACACTCACATCACTACGCTTAGCCTGCGCAATAGTTAGCGTATATTGTTCGCCTAAAATATACAGCTTTGCCCCTTCAACAAAATGACATTGATGGCTCAAATTTTCACGCTGAGCTAGCAACTTCTCTTGTAGCCAAGCTGATTTTTTGTTGATGAAGCCCTTAATAAAAGCTTCATCAACAAAAGAAGGTGCGCGAACAATAATACGTCCTTGCTTTACCTGTAGTCCTAGGGTTTTACGCCGCTCACTACGAATTAATTGATATTCAAGCATCAACAAAAACGGTGTGATAGTCTAAAATCAATCAAAAAATAGCGCTCTTAATTAGGCTTTACTTTAGCTTTTGGCGCTTTTTTCTCAACATCAGACGTTACCTTATCCACTGCAGCTTGTTCAGCTACTGGCTCACTCGCTGGTGTTGGTACTTTTTTCGTTGCCTTTTTAGCAGGCTTTTTGGCGAGTAAAGCAACAAGCACTTCTTCACGTTTTTGTGCTAAATAAATGCTCAACTCCTCTGCTAATCCATCGCTTAGCTCAACAGGTGATTCGGCAAACACTTCTGCTAAGTTATCAGCCATATCCAACATGCGATCATATTCATCTGCTGATTTCTTATCCATAAACGTTTTTACCTCTGCCCCATGTCTAATCACTACAAATCGACTTTCAACTGCCATGCGTTTTCCTATTCCTCTAAAGTAAACAAAGCGTCACGCTACCTAATTTCACACAATACCACAGACTCAACAAAAACTGTATATAAAAACAGTTACATTTATAACGCACTCCCCAAATTTAACAATAATTAATTTAAACGAACTGACATTCAACTGATGACCAACTGCATATACTAAGAATTTCGTATGTTGAAATACGTCTAAATGTAAATGTTCGTAACAGAGATAACATCTGTTTATTTAATAAGCAACAAAACAATCAACTACTTAATAAATATTAATCATTCTCTTTGACATTTTTTACTTACATCCGTAACCGAAATGCTTACAACTTTTCTATAAAAACCAGTCACTATTATAAGTGTGCAGAGGGCATTGCATTAATAACTGCACGGTTGTTAGTTAACGCAATTAACTAGCTAAAAATATAATTTAACTGACTTATTATTGGAGAATATAATGACTACTTTTAAAAAAACCTTATTAGCCGCTGCAGCAATTCTACCTCTAGTGGCTTTATCACTACCTAGCCATGCTGTTATGGACTCTTACATGGAGAAAGCGCTAATTAATGTTTGTAAAGCAGCGAAAAGTAATAGCGTACTTAAACTTAAAAGCACTACCAAATATTACCGCTTAAAAACGAAAACCGTTGCTTTGGGTTTGGTTTGTAACGGCGATGATGTCATTACTTTTGCTGAAAGCTATGGCGCAAACAAAACTGCAGCTACGCTGCAAAAAAGTATCGGACGAGTTAGTATTACTGATGTTGCTTCTGTACAAAAGTTAAATGTAACTTTCTAGAACGTGAAAATACAATAAGATTAAATGAAAGTTAATAGGCTCTTGAATAAGTTATCGTTAATAGCATGCTTAGAGTAACTCATGCTATTAACCTGCTTATTTTACTATTAATTAAAAATCGCTTTCTTAGCTCGCGACGCTGAAATTAGCTTGTGCTAAAGAGCTTTTCAAACCATGATCGTTTATCTACTTTAGGTTGTAAGCAGTTTTTAGAAATACGAACCCCCGCAGCAACGGCAGGATAAAGTGTAGTACCTTCACACTGCTCGTTTACCGCTAGCCCTGTTTTTTGTTCAAATGGCAGCATAATAACCCCATCGGGCATATGCTCTTTTCTATCGCTAATACCTTGCGCTTTCATAAAATCAGCAAATAAAGGTAATGCGCCACTACTGCCTGTTAGCCCTGTCGGCTTGTTATCATCGTTGCCTAGCCATGTGGTCACTAGATGTTTGGCGTCATAACCAACAAACCAACTGTCACGTAAGTCATTACTGGTACCGGTTTTACCTGCAACACTGTTATTAGGTAAGCGCCAGCTAAGTGATTTTGCCGAGCCAATTTGAGTAACTTGCCCTAACGCATAATTTAATAAATAAGCACCATGATTAGATAGACGCTGCTCTTGCAAGTCATTATACGTCCACAAGGTTTCACCTTGGCTCGACATAATATGAGTAATTGCATGACTTTTCTTATATTGACCATTCGCTGCAATCGGTAAATAAAGCTGATTAATTTCTACTGGCGACATAGTCATCGAGCCTAGCAGCATTGCTGGGCGCATCGTAATATCTTGCTGATAGCCTAATAAATGTATAGCATCTGCGACATTATCAAGTCCTAGCGCCATACCTAAATTCACCGTTGGTATATTTAATGAATTCACTAAGCCGGTAATAAGTGGCACTTGACCACGGTATTTACCATCATAGTTTTTCGGTCGCCACAAGTGGCTTACTTGTGTATCACTCTTTTTATTTTGGCCGGTTTCACGGCTTAATGTAATAGCTTTATCGTCAAGTAATGTTGCTAAATTATATTGTTCAAAACGCTCTAACGCAGCTAAGTAAATAGCAGGTTTAATTAATGAACCAATTTGACGTTTTGCATCTAACGCGCGATTAAAGCCAGCAAAACCGCTAACACGATCTCCCGCTAAAGCTCTTACTTCTCCCGTTGAAATATCACTAACCACCATAGCGGCCTGTAAAGATTTTTGTTGGTATTTTTTTTCTAACAACGGCAACTGCGTATTAATAGTTTGCTCAACTAATTGCTGACTACGATGAGAGAAACCAGTAAAAACTTTAATGCCTGATTTGCGAAGATCTTCAGAAACCAACTCGTTTAATTCTTGGTTAACTAATTGTAAATACGCTGGGTATTTTTTCTTTCTACTTTGTCGCTTATTTGTCACGCTTAACGGTGCATTTACCGCATATTTAAACTCAGCAAGCGATAACATGTCTTGCTCAAGCATTAAACGTAAAATTAAATCTCTGCGTTGTTTAGCGCGTTTAGGGTGGCGCCGAGGATCATAGTAGCTCGGGCCTTTCACTTGTGCGATGAGTAATGCTATTTCATGGTTTGTTAACTGCGCAATATTTTTTCCAAAATAGAAGTTTGATGCCAAGCCAAAACCATAAACACCATGAGCAAAGTTTTGTCCTAAATAAACTTCATTTAAATAGGCTTCAAGTAGCTGATCTTTGCTGTAGCGAAACTCTAAAATAAGCGCCATTAAGGCTTCTTGCGCTTTTCTGGTTAAAGTACGGTCTCGCGTTAAAAACATATTTTTAACTAACTGCTGTGTTAGCGTACTTCCCCCTTGCACTGTTCTGCCTGCACGCATATTTGCATACAAGGCTCGAAGAATACCTAATGGTGATACACCGCTGTGGTGATAAAAATCTCTATCTTCAATTAATAACAATGTATCAATGAGCTGTGCTGGCACCTGTTGTAAAACAATTAATTCACGATCTTCTTTATTGTCTGGTACTAATCTAGCGATTAACTGCGGCTCCAGCTGAATACTCGGCACAACATTATGTTGCACATATAAGGCTGTAATGTGGTTATTTTCCACTTCGATAGTTAACGGCTCAGCCCCCATAAAACCTTGCGCAAACGTAAATGCTCGCTGAAAGATAATCAACCGATGGCTCGACTGCGCAAACTGCCCCGGTGCACTAACTTTGGCAACTTTTTTATAGCCTTTTAATTTTAATTCTTGCGCAATATGGCTAAGGTTAGCTTCATCACCAACATGTAACGTATCTACCTTACCGTAAACTTGCACAGGTACTTGCCAACGTTCACCTTCAAAGGTTTTTTTCACCTTTGCATCAAGATAAATAAGCACAATAATCAAGGTAAAAAAAGCGGCAATGCATACTTTAAAAAAAGTACGTAGGCACCACGATAACCAACCTTTCGCTTGCCCATCATTTGTTTTAATCGCTGATTTTTTTTCGCTAGTATTTTTACTTTTTTTAGCGCGTGTTTTTTTATTGTCTGTCATATAACTTAATTTATCTTCTCAGCCACATTAGGCTATTTTCGGGTAATAATTTCTTAAATCGCAAATTACTTTATTTAGCTGGTACCATAATTATGTGGTTTTAATATGTCGTTTAGTTTTATTAGTGGCAACCGCATTAGCGGGATCATCTGGCCAATAATGTTTTGGATAACGACTTTTCATGTCTTTTTGCACCGCTTGATAACTTCCTTGCCAAAATTGTACTAAATCTTGCGTTACCTGAATGGGCCGCTGCGCGGGTGATAGCAACTCTAATAATAATGGAATACCTGCAATAGCGGTATTGCCTGTAATAATACCCACACAAGGAGTTTGCGTTAAACCATAGAGCTCTTGCATGGGCAATGACACTTTCGGTGATTTTTCTTGGTTATACGTTATGGGGCAGTGTCGTCCTGTTGGCCCAATGAATACAGTAGGTGCAGCATGCTTAAGTTGTTGCTGCTGCTGATAATCAAGTAGTGACAATAACATTGCACTTAAATCAATTTTATCTAACTGTGCTTTACTTTTAATAGCGCCAACAAAAGGCGCGAACCATATCGGTAAGTGATTAAGTAAATAATCCTCATCTATCATTGGAAGTTTCAACTCAGACACATAGTGATTAAGCCACTGCCAGCGTGCCTTAAGAGCAATGTCTTTCGCTTGCCAATTAAGAAAAGACAAACCTTTTTGTCTGACTAAATCACACCACATGGTACTAATATTTTGCTCATTAAGCCCTGTAGAGACTTTTTGTTCATTGAGCACTAAAGCGCCAAGTTTGCTTTGATGACGGGCAATAATTTTACCTGTAGTTGTATCGAAGGTAGCATTGTCTTGCGCGATAACCTGTTCACTAAAAAGCAGTTCTATCGCCGATAAATCAATGCTTGCGGCTAATTTAGCACTCAACTGGTGATTAAATTGCATTAGCTGTGCAAGGACTAGAAACTCTTCATTTGCTAAGGCATCATCACTATTCACCTGTGCCCCTTTGCCGTTAGCACATAAAAAACTACAAGCACTAACACCTGAGTTTACATTTGCACGACCACGAACTTTAGCAACACGCTCAGGGTAGGCTAGTGCTAAAATAAGCCCCGTATTTTCAAGTGATATATTGTTAATGTTGAAACTAATATCAGCACGTTTAGCGACTATTTGTGCTTGCTTGACAATACGTTTCATCAAGCCATTATTCGTAAAAGAGTTTTCAGTAAATAACTGTAAACGATGCACTAAATTAATATTATGCTGTGCTTGCTCTGCACGAAATATATCACGTTCTTCTAACAGCGCCGCCATTAAACAAGCTAACGACGGATCACTATTGAGCACTTGGTTATTGGCTTTGCTATAGTTTTTAATGGCAAAAATCATATGTGCAAAGCGAGGGTGGCAAGGTAAAGCGGCAACTAAACCACCATGTGCAGTTAAACGTTTTTGCCTATCAACTATTAATAGGCTTTCAAGCTCTTGCCAGCCTTGTTGCTCTTTACTAGCACTTGGTAACTCTAACATTGGCAGCTCTGCTAATGCACTAACACCCCAACGGGCGGCTTCAATTAATGTTGGTAATAAATCAGCCTGCTGAATAGCATTCTCTGGATATTGCGGACGCCTATCAAAACTGTCTTTTGCAAATAACCGAATACATTTGCCCGGCATTAATCGCCCTGCTCGTCCAGCGCGTTGAATGGCAGACGCTTTTGCTATTTGTTTTTGCACTAATTTGTTAAGCAAGCTGGCGCTATCATAAATAGCCACTTTTTCTAAACCGCTATCAATAACTAAATTAACCCCCTCAATAGTTAATGAAGTCTCTGCAATATTGGTGGCTAGTACGACTTTGTTAACACCTAGCTCAGATGGCGCTATTGCCAGCTGTTGTTCACGTAACGATAATTCACCATATAAAGGGCATATAAGTGTGTTATCAGGTAGTGATGATGCTAATCGTTCAGCCACAAAGCGAATATCGCCAACCCCAGGTAAAAAGACTAAAATAGCACCATCATGTTGTTGCGCTTGTTGCTTAATCACATTAACGGCATGTTCTCGCCAATACTGTGCATTAGTTGGTGCTTGATATTCTATGTCGACGGGAAAACTGCGCCCTTCACTCGTAATTGAAACAGCATCAGGTAATGCACCCAATAAATTATCACTATCAATAGTTGCCGACATCAGGAGTATTTTTAAATCGTCGCGTAACTCAGTTTGCACTTCTCTAGCTAAAGCGAATGCTAAGTCCCCTTGTAGGCTACGCTCATGAAATTCATCAAAAACAATTAAGGCTGTACCAACAAGCTCGGCGTCTTGTTGAATAATTTGCGTTAAAATACCTTCAGTGATCACTTCAATACGTGTATGTGCTGATACTGATTTTTCATGTCGTAACCGATAACCAATAGTATCACCAACACGTTCACCTAACTGGCTTGCTAAAAAATTAGCAATATTTTTTACCGCTAAGCGTCGTGGTTGCAATAAATAAATTTTTTGGTTTGTTAGGGCTGGTAAGGTTAATAACCATAAAGGCAACCCTGTAGACTTACCTGCTCCAGGGGGGGCAGATAGAACCACAGTATTATGCTGAGTTAAAAGCTGCCCAAATTCAGCTTTAATAGCGGTAATAGGTAATGCAGGCAAAGACGACATAAAATCATATCACTGTAAATAATAACAGCATAATAGCAATTATTTCACTGACACCCAAGATAAGTAAAACAAACTCCAAAAATTTACCGTTAATATCCCTATAAATATCAAATACTCGTTACTTTCATGGATTAAATTTTACAAACCAACAGCTAAGTTATCATTAATTTTTATCAAAAATAATCTTGAAAATATAAAAATCCATGCTTACTTGCAAGTTTACTTCAAACTGGTATACCTGTATCTCTTGGCTTACTTATAAGGAACTATTATGCAATTTTCACAACATGGACAGTACACCATAGAACACCAAGACAACATTTTGATTGTTGATGCCGCTGGCCCTTTTAATGACGAAACAGCAAAGCATTATCACCAAGATATAACACAATTAATTAATGAATTATCTGGCGAGGCGTGGGGCTCATTAGTCACTTTCCATGGTAACAGTATTTTTACCCCTGACGCTGAGCAACAATTAATTGAAACGACACGTTATCGACAAGAGCGCGGTATGATAGCGATTGCTGTAGTAATCACTAATAGTGCCTATGCTGATATTCAACAAATGCAATTACAACGAATTTATCGTCAATGCCGTATAGATTTTCATGTTTTTAGCGAGGTGAGCCGTGCCAAGTCTTGGCTCAATCAGTTTATAACTCGTCGTCAAGATAAAGGGTAAGAAAGCACAGCGTTAATAAAGTTTTTAGCGTAGAGTAAGCATAATCTCGATTTTATTTTACATTACTTTTAACATTATCTATGCAATTTACTTTATACCCCGCAACACTCATCAAACGTTACAAACGCTTTTTGGCCGACATAACCTTACCTGGTAACACACAAAAATTTATAAATCACTCCAATACTGGTTGTGATTAGTCATTAGTTAAAGAGGCTTTAAGTTTACGTGGGGTACTGGATGATTACTCTTTAGATAAGCGCAATAACAATGGTCTAAAAGTATTAATTAATAGGTTTAAATTGGATGAATAATATTCAAAGACTTTATGCCTATTATATTGCTCCATATAATTAATATTTAGAGGTGTAATAGAGATTCTTCGTTCATCATCATTCCATGAAAGTTTATCGTTAACTCTTACATCTAATTTATTTTTCAGTCTCGCCAATTCATGATAAAAGTATCGCCCCTTATCATTATTAACAAACCTTATAAAAACACCAATGGAATCAGACTTCTTATCTTTATAAAGTGTTACCCATGCGATCATCCCAGAAGGCGGCAACGACATGCTGATCGAACTTTGTTTGCTGGTATTACAGATTGGTTGTGCCGAATCATCTAACTTCAATTCAGATAGAAACTGACTCCAATACTCTTGATTAAGGATTTGATCTTCTGTTGGTTGATTATTTGAATTCGACTCTAGTCGATCTATTGCAACGTCTTCCGAAAGATTTGCAGCAACACTAATATTTGCATTTTCAATAGATATTACATGTCTTTCAACTATCTCTGTTTTTTGCAACAATCTTGGTTGAACGAGTAATGAATCATTCTCCATTTTAAATATCATCATTTCAACCATGGCAAAACTAAACTCCAGTGATGCATTACGCGTCAGAAAATCATTTATTTCATTAGCGCCTTCACGAATACCATCTCCTACGACCATTAAAAGAAACTTACCTCCCGATAAGCTTTTTTGAACAGCATCAATAAAATAAGCTTCCGGTAAATCATTACAATGCGCTTTAACACACTCATAAAGTGAAACATCACCTGTACGCCTTTTAACTTGGTTATCAAGCTCTGTATAACTCCACTTATTGAGATCTTTTGCATAATCAAGTGTCTGACCTACAACTTCACGACGTGATTGAGGGTTCCTGTATAGCTTCACCTCAACGATAATAATCCTTCCTGCGGTTGTTACATAAAGACAATCAATTCTTCCTGATGATGATTGTAGCTCCATACATATAGGCACCAAGTCAGTATAATCTGGATTAATCTCATGAATAGGTAACAAATCAGTATTTTCAAAAATAATTGTTTGTAACCACTTTTCGTCATAAACACTACTATCTGCAAAATCAATTCTATTGAGCTTTTCAATAATTTTATTTTTGTTTATTAGTAATGGAGTTGTATTGGTATTCATGGAGAATCTCTTTATGATGAAAACTATGGAAATAATAATTATCTTAATAAATAATACTAACAAATGTATAGCTAAATGAAATTTAAAAAACCTCTCAAAAGTGCCACTTTAATCAAACGTTACAAACGCTTTCTGGCCGACATAACCTTACCCGATAACACACAAACAACTATACATTGTGCCAATACAGGAGCAATGACCGGCTGTGCAACCCCCAACGATACTATATGGTATAGCACGTCTGATAACCCTAAGCGTAAATACCCTTTTAGTTGGGAAATAACACAGAATAAAAATAACCACTATATATGTATTAATACTTTACGCGCCAACCAATTAGTTGAAGAAGCAATTAACAACAAAGTCATTACTGAAGTTGCTGATTACGGCCAACTACAAAGAGAAGTAAAATATGGTAGCGAAAATAGTCGTATTGATTTTTTACTAACAGCCGATAACAAGCCTAAGGTCTATATCGAGGTTAAGTCTGTCACCTTACTCACAGACCAACAAGGCTACTTTCCTGATGCAGTAACCAGCCGTGGGCAAAAGCATCTACGAGAGTTAATAGAAATGACAGAGCAAGGACATAGAGCCATCTTATTATTCGCGGTACTTCATAGCGGCATTAATAGTGTTAGTCCTGCAGAGCATATTGATGAAAAATACACAGCACTGCTAAAACAAGCAATGGCAGCGGGTGTCGAGGTGATAGCTTATAAGGCGAAATTCACCGAAAACGATGCAAAATTTACGGTAATTTTGCAAAACAAGGTACCACTTATTATTGAGAAAGAACCAATAAAGATTGACTTAGCCTAGTAAAACTTGCTAAAAGAGCTTGCTAAAAATGTTTAGTAAATTTAAAACTCGCATTTAAAACACCTAATCAATTGATTTAATTAGATTTAAAAATTTTTACTATTAAACAGTTGATTTTTATCAAGAGCGACACAATATAGTCCTAATTCATCGGGCCATATATATTATTGGCGCTTACAACTAAGTTAGCTCATCATACAATTAAATGATGAATACAGTCGCTGACTTGGTCTATGTAGCACTAGGAGATTAAGCATGCCAACAAGTACAAACAAACCATTAGGGATTCTTGCGTTAGCTGGCGTTGGGCCATACCAAGAAAAAGCTGGCGAAGAATACATGGGTGAGCCTCAATTAGCGCATTTTAAGAAAATTTTAGATGCTTGGCGTATACAGTTACGTGAAGAGGTTGATCGTACCGTAACACACATGCAAGACGAAGCAGCTAACTTTCCAGATCCTGTTGACCGAGCAGCTCAAGAAGAAGAGTTTAGTTTAGAATTACGTACTCGTGATCGTGAACGTAAACTCATCAAAAAAATAGAAAAGACGTTACAATTAATTGAAGATGATGATTTTGGCTTCTGTAACTCTTGCGGTATTGAAATTGGTATTCGCCGTTTAGAAGCACGTCCAACTGCCGATCTTTGTATTGAGTGTAAAACCTTATCTGAAATAAAAGAGCGTCAAATGGCTGGCTAAGAATTAACTTCAATTTTATTGTGAGTTAAACTTTACCTATGCACATAACGTCTATTCAGCGACCCGAAAATACTAGCTCTGCTAGCCATTATCGCGGTCGCTTTGCTCCCTCTCCTTCTGGATTACTCCATTTTGGTTCATTAATTACCGCTTTAGCGAGCTTTCTCGATGCCAAGTCAGCTGTAAGCGCTTGTGGTACTCAAGGAAAATGGCTAGTACGTATTGAAGATATTGACCCTCCACGAGAGCAAGCGGGCGCAAGTCAAAAAATTCTCGCCACATTAGAAGCATTTGGTCTGCATTGGGACGAAGAAGTACTTTACCAAAGCCAGCAAAGCTCTCGCTATAACGCCTTATTAGAGCACCTACACCAGCAACAATTAAGTTATTACTGTCAATGCACGCGTGCAGATATTAAAGCCATAGGTGGCATTTATCAAAGTCACTGCAAGTCGCTAAATATTGATTCTAAACACAGTGCTATACGTTTAATTAATCAATATGGGCTCTATCAATTTAGTGATACCTTTCAAGGAAAAGTTAGCTGTGAGCAAGCACTAGCCAATGAAGACTTTATTATTCATCGCAAAGATGGCTTATTCGCATATCAGTTAGCAGTAGTAGCAGATGATATTGAACAAGGTATCACCCATATAGTACGCGGTTGTGATCTACTAGAGCCCACGGCAAGACAATTAACGTTATTTAAAACACTAAACAGCACTGCGCCACAATTTGGTCATATACCACTGGCAGTCACGAGCCAAGGTTATAAGCTCAGTAAGCAAAATAAAGCGCTCGCCATTGACACTGATAAGCCACAACCTGCATTAGTCAAAGCACTGAGCTTTCTTGGACAAAATCCCCCCAAGGCATTGGTTTTCGAATCAGTAGAAAACATTATCAATTGGGCCATAAACAACTGGCAGCGCAGCGCTGTCCCTCAAAAAACCAAAATTAGCATTAATGAAAATTAGTTAAAGATTTATTACCCTACCAGCTCTCTAAGTAGAGCGACAACTAAAGGAAATTAACATGTCAAAAACAATTGTGATCACTGGCGCAAACCGCGGTATAGGGTACGCCATGACAAAACTATGTTTAGCGCGTGGCGACACCGTATATGCCTTATGCCGTAAAAGCTCAGCCGATTTGAACCAGCTTCAAGCGACATTTAAGTTAACTATCATCGAAAATATCGACGTATCAACAGAGTTTGGCATTAACAACGCAGTTGTTGCCCTAAAAGGTATTACCATTGATTTATTAATTAATAATGCCGGTATTTTACGTAATGAATCACTAAACGACTTAAACGCTGAAACCATTACCGAGCAATTTCATGTTAATGCTTTAGCGCCATTACAAGTAAGTCATGCATTATTACCTAACTTAACTAACGGTAGTAAAATTGCTTTAATTACCTCTCGCATGGGTTCAATTACTGATAACACTTCGGGTGGGCGTTATGGCTATCGTATGTCTAAAGCTGCTTTAAATATTGCTGCAATGTCACTGGCACAAGACTTAAAAGCCGATAACATTGCCGTAGGAATTTACCACCCAGGTTACGTACAAACTGATATGGTAAATCATAGCGGTGATATTAGCAGTGACCTTGCAGCCGAACGTTTAATTGCCTTAATGGACAACTTATCATTATCTGAAACAGGCGTATTTAAGCACTCTAATGGAGAAACTCTTCCTTGGTAGTTAACCTGAACTCGGCTTAAGAGATATTTAACAAATTGAAATATCAGTAAAAATTACTTTTATGAACCTCTAGCTTGATAGTTTTCCTTAATTCAAGGCAAATTTCGCGTCAATAGCTGGCCTATTGCAAGTAAATTTAACGAAGAAGTTAGGAAAAGTAGCTGCTAGATAAACATTTGTTAAGCCGAGATCAGGTTAGTTAATACCACTCAAAGCAAGATCGTCTTCCATTAGTCATTGCACAAGGCATCAAGTAATAGCGCTTATTGCATGATGCTTTTATGCCACTTCTTCTGTTACCTTGCAGCATGACGGACTACCACGGCGGCAAACGAAAATAGCTGAACCCTGCAACTTTTTGGCTTGTTTTTTAGCATCACTGGCAAGCTCAGCAATATCATGATGTGAATGGCATAAGTGAAGATCTGGTGATACAACGCCAATAGCTAAACTCAGTAGCGAAAAAAACTGCCACTCACCCGTTCTCGATTTAGCTTCAATCCCCCCAGCTTTCAAGTGTGCGTCATCATAAAAATGCTCAATGTGTTGATCAAATTCACTAATAATTTGTTCGCAACTCTTTTTCCAATTTTCTTTCTGATAATCTTCTTTAAAAATAACCACAAAATCATCGCCGCCAATATGGCCAACAAAATCCTGGCTGGGAACATACTTTTTAATAAGCCCTGCAACGAGCTGAATAATTTGATCGCCTTTAGCATAACCATAAATATCATTAAAAGGTTTAAAGTTATTTAAATCAAAATAGGCAAAATGGAAGTTCTTTTGCTGGAATATTAATGAGTCTACTTCTCGATAAATAGGCACATTACCGGGCAACATGCTCAAAGGGTTAGCATAGCGAGCATGTTGCAGCTGCTGCTGAGTGACTTGCCGAAGTAAATCTCGAACCGAGCCAATACCAATATAGCGCCCCTTATCGGTAATAATAAAATGCCATAATAGCTTTTCATCATGCTCTGAAGTTACCAATTGTGCCACTTCATCAAGTTGGGTATTTGCCTCAACAATAACGGGGGTTTTAGTCATGGTTTCACTAATCGGTTTACGCTCATTCAGTGCTCTACCAAAAGGGGTTGAAAAAAGTTCCAATAAGTTATCACGTAAAATCATCCCGATAGGCTTATCATTATCAATAACAGGAATCGAATGTACTTTCGGGTGCTTATAAAGAAACTCTACCACCTCTTTTGTCAGTTCATTACCATGACGCGGTTGCATAAACTGCAATAGTGATGAAGCCATCTGCTCAAAATGTACTGGAAAGTTCTGCGCTCTCGCATAGCTTCTTAATATAGCGGGCAAATCAACAGCTGGAAATGGCTCTGGACGAGCAAAAAGAAAACCTTGATATAAATTCATACCAAATTCTTGTAATTGCTCAAACTCTTCTACTGTTTCAATACCTTCAGCAATCACTTGTGCATTAATACTACGCCCTAGACTAATAATACTCTTAATAAACTCGCGTTTAATTGGGTCTTGATGGCACTGGTTAATAAAATATCGGTCTATTTTCACAAAGTTTGGGTTTACTTCTGACCATAACTTCAAACCTGCGTAACCTGCCCCTAAATCATCCACAGCTATTTGAAAGCCTAAATCACGATAATGCATTAACGCACGTTGTAGTAACTCAGGCGACTCTATTGGGTATTTTTCGCTTAATTCAATCACCACTTGTTCTGGCTGCAAGTCATGCTCAGCCAAATAGGATAGCGTTGATCCTTGTGGATGATCCTCTTGTAGAAACACCATCGGGCTAACATTTAAAAATAGTTTGCCTTTTAATGCTAATGCAACAAAGCGAGCAATGGAGATTCGACGGCAAACTAACTCCAACTCTGACAACAGCCCAAATTCAAATGCTGCATCAAACAAAGCTTGTGGGTTATGCAGTGGACTATCTGATGGTCCACGTATTAGTGCCTCATAGCCATAAACATCATTAGCGTTAGTTGCATAAATGGGTTGAAAGAAGGCGGTGAGCTGTTGGCGTTGAATAATATTAACGAGCGTACTTTTTAACTGCATGTGAATTCGAAATAGCTTAATTTAGTTAAGCTTAATCAAAAACTATGACAAAAATGTGACGACATCTGCCGACTTTTCACACAAATTAAGTTTTTGTTAATTGCTTTTACGCTGTTATTTTTTTCAACGCTGTTATATCATTGCGCCACTATTTATCTGTGTTCTTTAAAGGCCTGTGATTATCAAAAGTGTTATCGATTTATGTAAAAAAATTTTTACTCGACCCAGTAATAATGCGCAAACTATTACCTCAAAAGTAACAACTCATAAGACGAGTGCTCCACCCAAGAAAAAAGCGCATGCGAGTACGAAACAACATAATGTTAGCGCCTCATTTGATGCGCCCTTAGTCTTAACTCGAGATCAACACCCAGTATCACGCCAATTATTAAGTCCAAATGCACTTAAAGTATTATATCGCCTAAACAAAGGAGGCTTTGATGCCTACTTAGTTGGTGGTGGTGTTCGCGATATTCTTTTAGGGTTAAAACCAAAAGATTTTGATATTGCAACCAACGCAACGCCAGAAGAAATTAAAGGCTTATTTAGAAACTGTCGCTTGATTGGTCGTCGTTTTCGCTTAGCACACATTGTTTTTGGCCGTGAAATTATTGAAGTTGCCACCTTTCGAGGTCATCACGACAGTACTGCTGAAAAAAGCAAAAAGCCAACTAAAGAACATACTAAAACATCAAAACAAAATGATGAAGGTATGTTATTACGTGACAATATTTACGGCACTATTGAAGAAGATGCTGAACGTCGTGATTTCACTATCAACGCGCTATATTACTCAACCAAAGACTTCAAAGTATTTGACTTTGCTAATGGCGTAAAAGACATTGAAGATAAAGTGATTCGCTTAATCGGCGATCCTGAAACGCGTTACCGTGAAGACCCTGTACGCATGTTAAGAGCAATTCGATTTGCCACTAAACTTGATATGCAAATTAGCCCTGAAACCAGTGCGCCAATTCAAGAGCTAGCAACGTTAATGGCGAGCATTCCTGCTGCTCGTATGTTTGAAGAGTTCTTGAAAATGTTTATTTCAGGCAAAGCCATTGCAAACTTTGAACAATTACGTCACTACAACCTCTTTGGTTACTTTTTCCCAGCCGTTGAGCAAGCACTCAATGCTCAGCCCGAAAACGAGCAAGCAAAAGTAGAGCAACAGCAATTGCTGGCATTAATTGTCTTAGCAATGGGTAATACCGACCAACGTATTAATAACGA
The DNA here is from genome assembly GCF_039523295.1 of Colwellia asteriadis. NCBI lineage: Bacteria > Pseudomonadati > Pseudomonadota > Gammaproteobacteria > Alteromonadales > Colwelliaceae > Colwellia > Colwellia asteriadis. The sequence continues at coordinate 308,668 of NZ_BAAAFA010000001.1, forward strand.
TCAACGAGTAACACCTGCGTTCTTGTTTGCCGCATTATTGTGGTATCCACTGCAAAAGCACATCAAACAAATTAATGCCGCACAGCAATTAGCGCCACAAGATGCTTTTTTTGCTGCGTTAAGTGAAGTGATGCCAGAGCAGCAACGTAGTATTGCTATTCCTAAGCGCTTTCAGGGCGTAATGAAAGATATTTGGATATTACAAGACAAACTTGCTCGTCGTGAAGGCAAGCGTGCTTTTAAAACCTTTGAGCACCCTAAATTTAGAGCGGGCTACGATTTCTTATTATTGAGAGCTGAAATAGAACAAAGTGCCGAACTTAAAGAGCTTGCTCAGTGGTGGACTGACTTTCAAGAAGTCTCAAATGACGCTCGTGTTCAAATGATCAAAGGCATTAAAATGGTACCAGGCTCAAAACGGCGCTCACCAAGAAAGCGTCGTAAGCCAACTAAATCAGCGGCTGCCAACAATAGCGCTAACCACGACTAAGTAACGCTAATGACTATAGTATATATTGGGCTAGGTAGTAATTTATCAGACCCAGCAGAACAAGTTAAACAAGCAATAGTTGAAGTTGCTAAAATACCTCACAGCAGTGTTTTAGCGACATCGAGTATTTATTTAAGCCGCCCAATGGGACCTCAAGATCAAGACGATTATATTAATGCCGTACTTGCTCTTGAAACGACATTAGCACCTCTTGATTTATTAGATGCGCTACAAGCGATAGAAAATGCTGCGGGTCGTGTTCGTAAAGATAATCGTTGGGGCGCACGCATTCTTGATTTAGATATTCTATTATATGGTGACCTAGTTATTAATAATGATCGTTTAACTGTCCCTCATTATGGTATGAAAGTACGCGAATTTGTTTTACTGCCTTTAGCTGAAATTGCGCCAAAATTATGCTTACCTTGTAATGAAGCCGTAGCAAGCTTGGCAAATAAAGTTAATACTAATGGCATTCAAAAGCTTACTTAAAAAGACATTTTTTCACCGACTCGAATAGCAACACTAACACTTTGTAACAGTACACAAAAACCGGAACACTTATGGCTAAAATAACCACCGCGACTTTGCTTAAAATGAAGCAGCAAGGCAAAAAAATATCAACGATTACCGCGTACGATGCAAGCTTTGCTAAGCTTTTCGACCAAGCAGGTATTCATGCTATTTTAATTGGCGATTCACTGGGTATGGTATTGCAAGGACAAGATAGCACTTTGCCTGTGACTGTTGACGATATGGCCTATCATACCCAGTGCGTAAAACGCGGGGTTGAAGACACCTTGATTATCGCCGACATGCCATTTATGAGTTACGCCACTAAAGAGCAAGCTTTCACGAGTGCTGCTCAATTAATGCAAGCCGGTGCTAGCATGATAAAAATGGAAGGTGGTGCTTGGTTAAATGACACCATTAGCGCTTTGGTAGAGCGTGGTATTCCTGTTTGTGCGCATTTAGGACTAACACCGCAATCGGTTAATGTATTTGGTGGTTTTAAAGTACAAGGTCGTGAAAACGACAAAGCGCAACAAATGATTGAAGATGCCAAAGCCCTCGAAACCGCTGGTGCACAATTATTGGTATTAGAATGTATTCCAAGTGCTCTAGGTAAAGCAATTTCACAAGCGCTTACTATCCCTGTTATTGGTATTGGCGCAGGTAAGGATACCGACGGTCAAATTTTAGTTATGCATGACGCTTTAGGTATTGCTTGTAACTACATGCCTAAATTCTCACGTAACTTTTTAAAAGATACCGGCGATATTAAAGCCGCAGTAGAGTTATATATTAGTGAAGTAAGCGCAGGTAACTTCCCTGGCGATGAGCATATTTTTAACTAGCAGTAAGTTAACCTGAGATCGGTTTAGATTTAAGAGATATTTAACACATTGAAATATCAAAATAAATCACTTTCTGAATCGTTAGTTTGATAGTTTTTCTTTTTTTCATATGACAAGCAAGAAAAATTTCGCGTCAATAGCTGGCCTATTGCAAGTAAATTTAACGAAGAAGTTAGGAAAAATAGCTACTAGAGCAACATTTGTTAAACCGATATCAGGTTAAGTTGTATACTCAAAACTACTGAGTAACCATTAACCAACAGCATTGAACTAACCGAGTCCGAAGAAATACCTATGAAAACAGTTACTCATATTAATGAACTACGTAACCAAATTAGCCAATGGCGACAACAAGGGCTAACCATTGCCTTTGTACCAACAATGGGTAACTTACACGCGGGTCATATTTCTTTGATAACGCATGCTCATCAACATGCCGATAAAATTGTTGCCAGTATTTTTGTTAATCCGATGCAATTTGGCGCTAATGAAGATATTGATAGCTACCCAAGAACCATGGAAGAAGATAAAGCTAAGTTGGTTGTTGCAGGCACCGACTTATTATTTACGCCAACCCCCGACATGATTTACCCTAAAGGGTTAGCCAAACAAAGCTACGTTGAAGTACCTAATGTATCTGACGGTTATTGCGGAGAGAGCCGCCCAGGTCATTTTCGTGGTGTAGCAACGATTGTTTGTAAGTTATTTAACTTAGTACAGCCTGATGTTGCCTGTTTTGGTTTAAAAGATTATCAGCAAGTACAAGTGATCACCACTATGGTTGAAGACTTATCAATGCCTATCACCATCATACCTGTTGATACTATCCGCGAAGAAAGCGGCCTCGCTTTAAGCTCACGTAATGGTTATTTAACTCCTGACGAAAAAGCAATCGCCCCCGCATTACAACAAAACTTACAATGGCTAGCGCAAGCAATAAAAGCCAGCCATGCTAATAGTGACAGTATTGATTTTATTGGTCTAACAAAAAAAGCCGCCAACGCAATTAATAGCACAGGTATGCACACCGACTATATTCATGTTTGCCATGCACAAACATTACAGCCCGCCAGTGAAGATGATAAACAGCTGGTAATTCTTGCTGCTGCTCACTGTGGTAAAGCGCGATTAATTGATAATTTACCATTAAATTTAGATTAATGGAGTTATCGCTTACTCTGTGACTACTTCACCTCGTACGAAGCTCTAAAAATAAAGTTCATAAAACAACAAGTTAATTGCGGTAAACATCGGCAAATTTGCCGCGATTAGGTTGATAAAATATTTTTTATTAAAAGATTGCCACGCAAAATTTTATTGCTATAATCGCCAAACTTTTAAACGATACACATAACTAGTCTCCTCTAGTTAATATCACTTCAGCCTAGATAAATCCTATGAGTAAACGTCCTTTAACTACTGCGGCACAAAACCCTCTAATAAATGCGGAAAAGCAAGAGAGTGCGTCAAGCAATGGTTCAAACACTATGGTAAATAATACCCCTGACACATCAACCGTTGCAACGAACAATGAAGATTGGAGCGTACAAGATAGCGCTGATCTTTATAGTATTGATCAATGGGGTGTTGGCTATTTTAGTATTGCTGACAATGGTGAAGTGCATGTTAATAACCCGACTAGCGCCAATAGAAGTACTGACACGACAACGCTAAACAACACCAGTGTATCGTTAGTTGATATCGTTCAAGGCATGAAAGAGCGTGGCTTAGAAATGCCTGCAATTTTGCGCATTGAAAACCTGTTGGATCAACGTATTAAAGAGCTTAACGAAGCTTTTTTGCGCGCCATCACAGCGGCTGAATACCAAGGTAATTACCGTGGTGTTTTCCCTATTAAAGTAAACCAACAATGCCATGTTATTGAAGAAATAGCCGACTTTGGTCGTCGCTTTAACCATGGTTTAGAAGCAGGCTCTAAAGCGGAATTGATTATTGCCTTATCACAATTACGTAATCACGAAAGCCCTAATCAAGACAGCTTAATTGTGTGTAATGGTTATAAAGACTCTGAGTTTATTGACTTAGGCTTATATGCTAATCAAATGGGCATCTCGTGCTTTTTTGTTCTTGAAACGCCAGCAGAGTTACCGATTATTCTTGAGCGCAGCCGAGCGTTAAATATTAAGCCGTTAATTGGTGTACGAATAAAGTCATCGGTTGTTGTAGATGGGCATTGGAATGAAGATAGCGGTGATCGCTCTATTTTTGGTTTATCTACCAATAGTTTGCTGGAGGTCGTCGAACAATTAAAAACGGCTAACATGTTAGATTGCCTGCAATTATTACACTGCCACTTAGGTTCGCAAATTCCTAACATTCGCAACATTCGTAATGGCGTGCTCGAAGCTTGTCGTTTTTATAGCGAATTAATAAACGAAGGTGCGCCTATGGGCTACCTCGATTTAGGTGGCGGTTTAGCCGTTGACTATGAAGGGGCTAGCTCAAATAGCACGCATAGCATGAACTACAAGCTTGATGAATACTGTGCCAATATTGTTGAAACTATTATTGAAAGTTTGGATCCGTTAGATATTGCTCACCCAACGATTGTCACAGAGTCGGGTCGTGCAACGGTCGCTTATTCATCTTTATTGCTATTCAATATTTTGGATGTTCGTAATCATGAGCCGCAAGCATTACCAGCGACTTTAGCTGATGACGCTCACGAACTATTGCATAATTTATTTGCGGTGTTAGGTAATACCACTAATAAAAACTTTCAAGAGTGCTATAACGACGCTATCTATTATCGTGATGAAATTCGCGAGTTGTTTAGACGTGGTCAAGTGAACTTACATGAAAGAGCTCTAGGCGATAATATTACCTTGGCTATATTAGAAAAAATAAGCCATATACTGAAAACAATTGAACGTATACCGCCAGAGTTGGAGAAACTACCAGAGTTATTGTCAGATATTTATTACGGTAACTTTAGCTTGTTTCAATCATTACCCGATATTTGGGCGATAGATCAGGTTTTTCCTGTAATGCCTATTCATCGCCTTAATGAGCAACCTGACCGTGAAGCAATTATTGCTGACATTACCTGTGATTGTGACGGAAAAATTGACCGTTTTATTTCACCTGATGGAATTCGTAATACATTGCCGTTACATAAGCTTAATAAAAACGAAGAATATTACGTAGGTGTTTTTTTAGTTGGCGCTTATCAAGAAACCTTAGGCGATTTACATAATCTATTTGGAGATACCAATGTAGTAAGTGTCAGACTCAATGGCGATGGTAGCTTTGATTTTGTTCGTGAGTTTCATGGCGACAGTATTTCAGATGTACTAAGCTACGTTGAATACGAGCCAAAACAAATGTTAGAGCAATTTAGACGCAAAGCGGAACAAGCGGTTAAAGAACAAAAAATAACCGTAGCGCAACGTCAAGAAATACTAAAAGCGTTTAAAGAAAGTTTACAAGGTTACACCTATTTTGAGCGTGAGCAAGTTAACTAATTAAGCGTAAAAATCGTAATGAGCCGTTAAAAAACAATGGCTCATTGCAACCATTAATAAACAACGAACAATGTAAAATACAGGAAAAACCATGTCTCAATTAACCCCTTCAAAAGTGATCATTATCGGTGCCGGTGGCGTTGGTGGTGTTGTTGCACAAAAGTGTGCGCAGGTAGCTGAACTTTTTAGCGACATATTATTAGCAAGCCGTACTGAAGCAAAATGTATTGCCATTGCTGAGCAAGTCAAAGAAAAAACAGGTCAAGTGATTCGCACCGCACAAGTTGATGCAGACAACGTACCTGAGCTTGTTGCTTTACTCAAAAAAGAACAACCACAGTTAGTCATTAACGTTGCCCTGCCGTACCAAGACTTAACCATTATGGATGCCTGTTTAGAAGCTGGTGTTCACTACATGGATACAGCTAACTATGAGCCATTAGACACCGCTAAGTTTGAATACAAATGGCAGTGGGCTTACCAAGAAAAATTTGAGCAAGCAGGTCTTACCGCACTACTTGGTAGTGGTTTCGATCCCGGCGCAACCAATGTTTTCACCGCTTACGTAGCAAAACACTACTTTGATGAAATTCATGAGTTAGACATTATTGATGTTAACGGTGGTGATCATGGCTACCCGTTTGCGACTAATTTCAACCCTGAAATTAACATTCGTGAAGTAACCGCTGAATGTCGTCATTGGGAAAACGGTGAGTTTGTTACAACCGATGCTATGTCGAAAAAAGCAAGCTTCACTTGTCCTGAGTCAGTTGGTACTTACAATATTTACCGTATGTACCACGAAGAGCTTGAGTCATTAACAAAGCACTTCCCAAGCCTAAAACGCGCACAGTTTTGGATGAGTTTCTCTGACAATTACTTAAAGCATTTAGAAGTACTCGGTAATGTTGGCATGACAGGCATTGAGCCAATTGACTATAACGGTCAACAAATTGTGCCAATTCAATTATTAGCCAAGTTATTGCCTGATCCATCATCATTAGGTCCTCGTACTGTTGGCAAAACTTGTATTGGTGTTGTAGTACGCGGTATTAAAGACGGTAAAGAAAAAGTCGTTTATCTTTATAATATTTGTGATCACCAAGCTTGTTATAAAGAGGTTAACTCACAAGCAATTTCATACACCACAGGTGTACCAGCGATGATTGGCGCTAAGCAAATGCTTGAAGGTAAATGGCTAAAACCTGGCGTATGGAACATAGAACAATTTGATCCTGACTCATTTATGGCTGATATGAATGAACACGGTTTACCGTGGAAAGTTATCGAATTAGATGATTTTTCATTATAAAAAGTAACGGGATTGAAACGCATTAGCATCACATAGTTAATGCTCAACAGCCCCACTAACGCGGTTTATTAACAGCTTAGCTGATAATAAACCGCATTTATTATCTGACTCATAACTATGGGTACAGACAGCTCAAACAAGCCATTCGGCTTGGGCATTTGCAAGGGTAATCACTTCATGCAATTTACCGATTTTACTAAGCTTGACCTACAACGTTTACCGTCACCATGTTTTGTGGTTGACCAAGTCGCTATTGAACGTAACTTAACCATACTTAATCATGTTGCTAGCGCCAGTGGTGCTAAAGTGCTTGCCGCGCTTAAAGCATTTTCTATGTGGCAATTAGGCCCGTTAACCGCAAGTTATTTAGACGGTATTTGTGCCAGTGGTTTACATGAAGCTAAGCTTGGTTTTGATGAATATCGCTACGGTGATAAAAAATCAGAAGTACATGTCTACAGCGCTGCGTTTAGCGAAGCCGATGTAAAAGAATTATTAACCTTTGCTGATCACATTGTTTTTAACAGTGTTAGTCAATGGCAACGTTTTAAACCGCTATGTTTACAAGCTCAAATTGAACGACCATCGCTGCATTTTGGCTTACGGATAAACCCTGAGCATTCAGAGGGAAGCGTACCACTATACGACCCTTGCGCCGAAGGCTCTCGTTTAGGTATTAAACTTTACCAATTAGCTGATATCGACTTAACTGGTATTAGTGGTTTGCACTTTCATACCTTATGCGAGCAAGGTTTTGCTGAACTTAATAGAACCTTAAATGCTGTTGAAAACAAATTCTCTCATCTGCTGACACAAATGCAATGGGTTAATTTTGGTGGTGGACATCACATTACCGCACCAGACTACCAAGTAGACGCATTAATTGAGCGTATTAAGAGCTTTTCAGCGCAACATCAAGTACAAGTTTACTTAGAGCCTGGTGAAGCTATTGCTATTGGTAGTGGCGTATTGTGCGCTGAAGTACTCGATATATTTGAGAAAAAAGCTCAAAGCGAGCATGACTATCACGCTATTTTAGATACGTCAGCCACTTGTCATATGCCTGATACCTTAGAAATGCCGTATCGCCCTGATATTACTAACTCAGGCGAGGTAAACGAGTTTCTCCATAACTATCGCTTTGGCGGTTTAACGTGCTTGGCCGGCGACATTGTTAATGATTACAGCTTTGCAGAGCCATTAACAATAGGCCAACGTATCGTTTTTGAAGATATGGCGCATTACACTATGGTAAAAACAAGTACCTTTAATGGCACTAAATTACCAGCGATTGCGCTTTGGAATTCACAAACAGATGAATTAACCCTAGTGAAGCAATTTACGTATGACGACTTTAAACAACGTTTGTCTTAATGGCCATTTAACTACTCAACTATAGTTTAAACACTATTGTTAAAATACCACATAGAGATATACCATGACCGAACCTCATGACGATTACCCAATATTTTTAGGCTCTGAAATAGAACAACCTGAAATGAATAATGCCTTTTTTCATGTCTTGCCTGTACCATTTGAAAAAAGTGTTTCTTATGGTGGTGGCACTGCACAAGGGCCTTCAGCTATTTTACAAGCGTCTTGGCAACTCGAAGAGTGGGACGGTAAAAGCAAGCCATGCCAGCATGGAATTTATACTCACCCTGCAATAGATTGCAATGTATCTGCAGAGCAAGTCATAGATAATATTGCCAAAGCAACCAAGTTAATTCTTGATAATGGTGGTATGCCAATTGTTTTTGGTGGCGAACATACCGTCACTTACGGCGTTATTAAAGGCTTTCGTGATGCGGGTTATGACGACTTTGGTGTTGTGCAAATTGATGCTCACGCTGATTTACGTGAAGCCTACGAAGGTGACAAGCTTAGCCATGCCTCTGTAATGAAACGCGTTGTTGATTTAGGTATTCCATTATATCAATTAGGTATTCGCGCTTTTTGTGAAGAAGAAATGCAAATTCGTGAACAACATGGTGTGCATTTTCAAGACGGTGAAGAGTTAGTCCCTAATAATATTCAAAGTATTACGTTACCTGACGACTTCCCTGAAAAAATATTTTTCACCTTAGATATTGATGGTATGGACCCTTCAGTGTTCCCTTCAACAGGAACACCAGTGCCGGGAGGCTTAGGCTGGTATCAAACCTTAAATTTGTTTGAGTCTGTTGCTAAGCAGCGCACTATTATCGGTTTTGATATTATGGAGTTTGCGCCAATCAAAGACTTTCATGCTTATGACTTTGCCGCTTCATTACTGACTTATAAAATGATGGGTATTGTTGAGCGTAACAGCAGTAAAGTTAAATAACCTGAGGCCTAATTTAACTTAGCTTAAAGCTGATTTAAGCGCAGAGTTATAAGCCATAAAAAAGCGACATTAGTGTTCAACATTATGTCGCTTTTTTTATAGCCTAACTGGAGCTATTTAGTGTTAGCCGCAGCAAGTAATTCAGGTAAAAACTGCTCACTCTCTAAAGCAAGTTTACTTTGCTCGACGAGAATGTCTTGTAAAATTTCTTTGGTCGTGAGCGGGTTAGCTAAAACCACTCTAAAAACAATAACTTTTTCACCGTTATAATGCCCTACTTCAATACGCGTTCGCGAAACAAAAGACTTTCCGTCTTCACGCTGACGTTTTTGAATAAACTTGGTTAGTTTTCCAAGTAATAAATTGATATGTTGCTGACCTGCCACATCATTATTTTTGCCCTGGTTTGCCAATAACTCTTGTACTGATTTAGGCGCATAACGATAGGTTAATAAACATAACTCAGGCTTGGTTATTAATTCAAAATCTGGGTGCTGGTTAATAATATCCGCAAAGTATTCTGCTTTTTCTATCGCTTGGTTAATTAACATTTCATAACCGGGGCGACTAATAATATGTAAGCTAGAGTAAACTAACATCGCCATACCAGGGCGTGATCCTTCAAGGGTATGGCTACCTAAATCTTTTGAGCCTTTACGAAGAATATATTCAGCATGATGTTCAATAGCCGCAACCGATGAAGGGTCTTTAAAAATAACTACCCCAGCGCCCATAGGAACATACATTTGTTTATGAGCATCTATGGTTACTGAGTCGGCACGTTCAACGCCAGCAAGTAATGGACGGTATTTGTTTGATAATAAGGTAGCTCCACCCCATGCGGCATCAACGTGAAAATGACATTGATGCTGCTCGGCAATATCAGCCATTGCATTAAGCGGGTCAATATTACCCGTTTCAGTAGTACCCGCTACACCAACAATAGAAAGCACTTTAATATTTTTTGCCGCTAATTCATCACACTTTTGCGCCAACTTAATACAATCTATTTTATTATTTTCATCCGTAGGAATGGCAATAACACTGTCTTGACCAAGACCTAAAATATCGGCTGACTTTTTCAGTGAATAATGACCACGCTCTGAGACCAAAATAGCCAAACCTTGATAACCATAATGCTGCAAAGCTGCAAATAAGCCACTACGAGCAACTCCCTTAAAGTCACCATCCGCTTTTAATAATTTGTTACGAGCAACCCACAACGCAGTAATATTAGCTACTGTGCCGCCTGAACAAAAAGCACCAAGTGAGTGTTGAGCGCTATGCATCCAGTTTTGGTAAAAGTCACTTGTTTCTTGATAAACCAAGTTATGCATCATGCCTAATACTTGGCGTTCTAACGGTGTAAATGCTTTAGACGTTTCTACTTTAACGAGATTTTGATTTAATCCAACCATTAACTTAGATAATGGTAAAATAAAAGAGGGTAAAGCTGAGGTCATATGACCAACAAAGCTAGGGCTAGAGGTATGAACTGATTGAGAAACTAACTTATCAAGTAAGTGACTCATATGGTCTGATACAAACGCCGGTTGCTCAGGAATTTGTGCATCAATAAAGTCTTGTTCAATATCAGTTAAAGCATTCTCACTGGCAACAATATGATTATTTAAAAAGCCAACCAAGTTTTGCGACATTTCCTGCTCAATTAACCCTAAGGTTGAATCAGGTGCTTCAGCTACGGTAAAAATCCGATGTAAAGACTCTTGTGTGGCATCTGCAATACGTTTAGTGGCTTTCATAATGGTTCACTTTTACTTACCTAATTATACCGCGCTAGCTAGGCTAGCTTAATCGTGGGTAAGCTATCATTGTTTAATTGAGTGTACAAAGCATCGCACTTTAATAAAAAATCAGTTAAAAGTCTTCTTTTTTTAGTGACTATGATGAATACAGCAAGATACTCACCACTGTTACGTACTTACTTGACGATCATAAAGACACTGTATATCATCAAGTTCCATTAAAGTACGAGCAATATTGTCATTATATGAATAGATCCCCTCTTTTAGTAACTTTCCTCAGCATTTCATTACTTGCCATAACCAATAAAGCATTGGCTGATTCTCCTTATATTGGTATTGATTACATGCTAACCGATATTGATGTTGGGGGGGAGAATATTCAACCAGCCATAATGGGTTTAAGGGCTGGAGTAAGTAATAATAATATCGCCTTTGAAGCGCAGTATTTACTATCTTCAAAAACAGATAACTCCAATCGAATAAAGTTTGATTTAGAAGAAAGCAAAGCATTATATGTTGTGCTGCAGTCAGATACTATGCAAGGCTTTCGTTTTGATGTCTCGCTAGGCTATGCTATGAATGACCTAGCGGTTACCGGCCCTGCAGAAACTTATAATGGCACTGAAGAATACAGTGGCTTTTCATGGGGCGTATCCCTTATACAACAATTACCTTACATAGAAAATGCTCAGGTTAGGTTAGGGTATCAATCATTATACAAAGACAGCGACCTTGAAATTACCGGTATTGCTTTAGGCTTAACCTACCAGTTTTAACATATACCTCTAGCATGTCAAACCAACTTCTTAGCCAATGAAGGCCTTTTATTTACTATGCAAAACATTAAAAACTTAACAAGCGTTTCTTACGCCTATATCAGTTCATTACTTATCAGTGTTACGTTATTATCGGGTTGTGGCTCTGATGGCGACTCTGAAAACCTAGCCAAAGCGGTCAAATTAGAAGCTCAACGCCAAAATGGTACTATTATTGAGAGCTTTGTTATTTCTGGTGGGCAAACTCGTCTAACAAAAGATGATACACATCAATTAACGGCGATGGGCACAGACAATAAAGGAAAAACCCGTGACGTTACTAAAGAGTTAACTTGGAGCTCAGGTGATGAAAGTATTGCTACTGTTAATGAAAAAACGGGTTTGGTAACGGCAATTAAAAACACCGAAGAAAATCAAGGCATTGTTGTTATAACGGCAAAAACCGATAATGACATTACTAGAGATGTAAGCTTATCAGTAAGTAATGAGGCTCCTGAGAGTATTGTCTTAAAGCAAATATCCCCTGAACAAGGAAATATTAACACTTGTATTGCTGCAAAAATTAATGCCGATGTAACATATAAAGATGGCTACCAATCGTTAAATACTACCCGCGGCGTCAGTTTTAGTGTTGATGATAATAGTACCGCTGTTATTAATGATGAAGGTGATCTTTTTACCTCAGCTGCAAGCCCAGAAGACACCATAATTAGTGCTAGTATGACAAATAAAGTTATAGGTTTATTAGCTGTTACAGCAGATCCTAGTAACTTATCTGAGTTGATTATTATCTCTGACGATGAAGAAGTAACGGATCGCATCACAATGAACGTTGGTAAGCGTTTACAACTGAATGCACAAGCAACATTATTAGCTGAAGTATCTGAGGACACCTTTGATATCGACAACAGTGTTAGTTGGAGGACAACACCTAATAATACTCAGATTGGGCTTACCAAAAAAGGTGACAACAAAGGAACACTACTGGCATTAAAGCCTGGCGTGGTCCAAGTTATGGCAAATTGTGGCGGTGAAGAAGCAAAAGCAATTATTGAGATTAAAGGCGAAGCAGATATAGAAGACTTGCAGATTAATGATGGTGAAGATGAGTTAACCGTAGGGCTAGATGACTCAATTACGTTAACCCTGAGTGCTAATTACACAAATACACCGAGTACATTAAATGTTACCGAATTTGCTCAATGGCTAATAGATGGTGGCACCGAAAGCGACCTCATTAATGTTGAGCTAGTAGAAACAGGAACCGATACTGCTAATTATAAAATAACAGCCAACAAAATCACTACTGGTACTGTCGTTATTTCAGCAGCTTATGATAACAATGAAACGAGTGTGCGTATCAATATAGAAGTATCTGAATAGAAATAGCAACATAGAAATAACAGAGTATTATTAAGATGACTAGCGATTAAAATTAATACTACTCATATATTAAAAGCGACCTTCAAGGTCGCTTTTTTGTTTTTCTAAGTACAATTTTCCATTTTAAACATTAATTTTCACTCAATAATTTTCGTAGTCTATACTGCTTATAAGCTTTACTTTTTATCAACCACTTGCATACTCCGACGATTTCATTTTTATTCTAATACGGTAGACCTTATGACCAATGATGCTGTACCTTCAACCCAAAAAATAGCCATTACTGACCTTAAACCAGGCATGTATGTTTTATCTATCACCAGTAAAAATAAAAGCGTTAATGTTAAAACTGAAGGCTATATAAGAAGCCAAGAAGGTATTCAGAAAATGGTTCAAGCCGGTATTACCCACCTAACCATTGACCCTAATAAACAAAAGCAAGCCGAAAAAATAGATAAAATATTACCTGATATTGATAATGAACCAGAGCCATCGGCACAAGAAAAGCCTACATCGGTTTCATTAGATCAAGAAATGAAAAGTGCTAGTACGCTCTATGACAATGCCAAAACGTTGCAACATAAAATTCTTAACAATCTCACTGAAAGCAGAAGCATAAATATTAGTGAAGCAAAAGAAGCAACCGACGCTATTGTAGACTCCATCTTTAGAAACCAAGATGCGCTCGCCTGTATGTCTCGCTTACGTATTAAAGATGAATACTTAGTAGAGCATTCGCTTAATGTTTCTATTTTAATGAGTATCTTTGCTAAATATTTAAAGCTTGACCGCGAATTAATAGAACAACTCGCCTTAGGCGCTTTCTTGCATGATGTTGGTAAAGTCTTAATTCCACCAGAAGTGTTACATAAACCCGGCAAACTGACTCCCCCTGAGTATGAAATAATAAAAAGCCATGTAACATTAGGTATGCAAGTCCTACAAGATTGTCCTGACTTACCTGAGCTAGTCTTAAGTGTTGTCAAACAACATCATGAACGCTTAGATGGTACAGGTTACCCTCAGCAGTTAACTGAGCCACAAATAAGCCAGTTTGGTCGTATGATAGCAATTGTTGACAGTTATGATGCTATGACAGCCGAGCGTGTCTATAAAGCAGGTATGCACCCTATCAAAGCGTTTAAAATATTAATGAAGGAATCTCCAACCAGTTATGATAACGAATTGGTTGAGCAATTTGTAAATTGTTTAGGTATATACCCTATTGGCACTTTGGTAAAATTGACAAGCGGTAAACTAGGTTTGATAAGCAAGTTAAATAAAAGCAAACCACTACAACCTTTCGTACGGGTTTTTTATAATACTAGATTAAACCAAGCTATCGCCATGGAAGAAATTGATTTAATCCATGACAAACATCAAGATCAAATTGACTGCTGCATCAAACCTGAAGAGTTCAATATTAACCTGTTACGCTTTTTTAAACGGGCTTTTATAGAGTAAGGCCCTTATTATTTTAATAACATATTAATATTAAAAGACAATAATTCAAGCTTCCTTCTCTAACTAGAAATTTTCTAGTATAAGCAAGACCGTTTTATGCGCCAATAGCGAGTCTATTGCAAATGACTCCAACGCGATTATTGATAAGTAATATCAGCTTGAGATAAATTTATTATTTTAAGCTCAGATTACTTAGAGCAGCGAAGCCGCATAAATTAGGCCTGCTTGAAATAACGCCAATAATGACAATGCTAAAGCGAGTACTTTACGTTTAATTTTTATCATGGTGCATCCTTAATACTACTAATCAGTTTAATTACCTATTAAGTTCACTTTAATAAGTATTTAACCTGATCTCGGCTTAACAAATGTTTCTCTAGCAACTATTCTTCTTAGCCTCTTAGCTAAGTTCACTTGCAATAGCTCCCTATTGACGCGAAATTTTCCTTGCTGATCATATGAAAAGAAGAAAAACTATCAAGCTAACGATTCAGAAAAATAATTGGTGCGGATATTTCAATTTCTTAAATATCTCTTAAACCAAGTTCAAGTTATTTAACGATAAGTAGCAAGGGCTATACCAAAAGTAAAAAACAGTCTGCTTGCAATAATTAGATTACCTGAGTTACCAATAACATCAGTGGCAGCGAGGCATTTAAGGAAATTTAACCTTTATCTTGGTGGAGGAGTAGCGGTCAATAAAGACAATGAAGTATAAAATGAAAACTACGAGTGTATAGTAAATTTCACTAAATAGTGGTGATAATAACGCATCAACTTCATCTAGATGCAAATAAAATCGCTAATAATGGAGTTAACTCTCTCAATTTCAGTAAAGAGTCGTTAAAGTATTATTAAAGACTCTTACTTACCATTAGCGAGTATATTAGCGTACTAATGAAAGCTGATAACACACTTGCTGACTTGCTTGGTATTTAGCTTCAAACGGGGTTAAGGCATTTTTTACATCAACCGGTAGCGCCTCTATATTGCCGCGCAAATTCACTAGGCCAGCCGCTTGTTGAAACTCTTCTAAATACAAACGCCAATTACTGCGCAAAATAAGTTGCTGACCAATACTGGTCATTTGTGGAAACACCGCACTACCGTGCCAGCGACGCTGTAAGTGTTTAGCTTTTGGCCACGGATTTGGGTATAAAATATAGTGCTTAGTCACGGGCCAATTAGCGGCTTTGACTAAGCGATAAAAGTCATTTAAATCGGCACGAACCAAATGAAAGTTACCCTGCTCTTCTAACTCTTCAAAACCTTCGACATTACGATTAATGCGATGCGCCGACTTATCAACACCAATCACTAACGCCTGTGGATTTTTCTTTGCCAAAATACGCGTACTTTGGCCAACGCCACAGCAAGCATCTAAAATAATTTCACCTTGAGGGTTTTCACTAAGAAAAGCTTGTACCGCCTGATTAACCTCATTAAACGCCTGTTCAGTATGCATTTGATAAGGTTTTTTAAATGGGTGTGATAAATGCTTTTCAACAACCTCATTAAGCTTTTCATGAATGCCGGGTTGATTAGTAATAATCGCTTTTGAATCACCCGTAGGCATGTTGTTCATTTTATTTCCTTCATTATTTTTAAATCAATAACGCAATGATCTTTTCTAGGTAAGTAGCCCGTTATATGTTTGCATCTACAAGCTTAACTTCTCAGGCCAATACCTTTATTAATTAAAGTCATAGCCACGGTAAATAACACGATAATAAATATTCCAATTACGCTAAATGCAGTCACCAAACTGACATCGGATACCCCTAAAAAACCGTAACGAAAGGCATTAACCATGTAAACTATTGGGTTAGCTTGCGATACCCCTTGCCAAAACTCAGGCAATAAGGTTATTGAATAGAAAACACCGCCAAGGTAAGTTAATGGCGTTAATACAAACGTAGGAATAATCGAAATATCATCAAAGCTGCCAGCAAAAATGGCATTAATCAAGCCGCCCAATGCAAAGGTCGCCGAAGTTAATAAAACGGTTGCAATAATTACCCAAACATTATGAATTTGCACATCAACAAAGAATAATGATACTAAGGTAACAATCAAGCCAACCAATAAGCCACGGCACATACCGCCACCCACATAACCAGCAACAATCACCCAGTTAGGTACGGGGGCAACGAGCATTTCTTCAACATTACGCTGCCATTTAGCACTGAAAAATGATGACGACACATTAGAGTAAGAGTTCGTAATAACACTCATCATAATAAGGCCTGGGACAATGAAAGACATATAGTCAAAGCCACCCATTTCACCAATACGTGAACCAATTAGCGAACCAAAAATAACGAAATATAAGCTAATAGTAATGGCGGGAGGCACTAATGTTTGCACCCAAATACGCATAAAGCGCTGAACTTCTTTGGTTAAGATACTTTTTAAGGCAATAGAGTTATTCATAATTATTGGCCTGCATTCTTTTCAATTAAGTTAACAAATAGCGCTTCTAAACGATTACTTTTATTACGCATACTTAGCACTTGCACCCCTTGGTTTGATAACTGCTCAAAGACACTGTTTAAGGTTTGAGCCTTATGAAGTTCAACTTCTAAGGTGTGCTCGTCAATAACACTATAACCAACATCACTAAGTGTGATTTGTTGATTGGTCGGAGATAAATCAAGGACAAAGGTTTCACTATCAAGTTGCGCGAGCAAACCTTTCATACTGGTGTTTTCAACTATTTTTCCGCCATCAATAATCGCGATATTACGGCACAGATTTTCCGCTTCTTCTAAATAGTGAGTTGTTAAAATAATGGTAATACCTTGCTCATTTAATACCTTCAAGAAGTCCCACATACCGCGGCGAATTTCAATATCAACACCAGCGGTTGGTTCATCTAAAATCAACATTTTCGGCTCATGCATTAACGCACGAACAATCATTAAACGACGCTTCATACCACCCGATAATGACTTAGCTTGCACATTACGCTTATCCCAAAGCTCAAGTTGCTTCAGGTATTTTTCTGCACGCTCCATTGCCGTTTTTCTGGGTACGCCATAATAACCGGCTTGATTCACCAAAATCTGCATCAAGGGTTCAAACTGGTTAAAGTTAAATTCTTGCGGTACTAAACCAATAAAGCTTTTTGCTTTTTCTAAATCGCTATCAATATCATAACCAAATACCTTTACTGTACCTGCGGTTTTATTAACAAGTGAAGTGATCACACCAATAGTGGTCGACTTACCAGCACCATTTGGGCCTAACAAAGCAAAAAAATCACCTTGTTTTACGGTTAACTCAATGCCTTTTAACGCCTCAAAGCCCCCTTTATAGGTTTTTGCGAGCCCGCTAATCTCTAATGCATATGTCATAGGGTTTCCAATCCACTTGATGGGTAATAAAACTGAACTAATAGATATGGTGGCACTAATCTTTTTTTCAACAACTAATCAACACAGTATTTTTCATTGAACCATGAAAAAGGGTTATCTACCGACTTTTTCTTGTGTCGGCATAAGGCTATATCTACAATGATTGTTCAATATTACCTTCAGGACAACTCATGTTAGCCAATTATTCATTTAAAAAGCGCAAGGTAAATAAGTTAGCACAACTTATTTTAGGTGCTTTATTAACGCTACCGTTAATTGCATGCCAAACCACTGATAACAGCACAGCAAACACCACTAATACGGTAGATAGTTCGTCATTAACTATCGCCAACATTTATCAAGAAAAACAATTTAAGTCGGAGCGCATCGGTCAAATTCGCTGGTTAGCTGATGGTAGTGCCTACCTTGCCATTGAACAAGCTGCTAATGACGAAGAAAAAAACTTAGGTAATGAAATCGTTAGCTACGACCCAACAACGCTAGCGCGTGAGGTATTAGTTAGCGCCAAACAACTAACACCACAAGGTTTTGAGCAAGCCTTAGTGATTGATAACTACCACTACTCAGACGATAAAACTAAGCTACTGATTTACACTAACAGTAAAAAGGTGTGGCGCTCAAATAGCCGTGGTGATTACTGGTTATACAACGTTAAAACTAAAACCTTAACTAAGCTAGGCGATAGCACTGAAAGCAGCCAATTAATGTTTGCTAAATTCTCACCTGACGCTACTCAAGTTGCTTACGTTTATAACAACAATATTTACCTACAAAACCTAAAAACACTTCACATTACACAACTAACCAATAGCGCCGGCAATGGTATTATCAATGGCCTGTTTGACTGGGTATATGAAGAAGAGTTTTTAATTCGTGATGGTTTTCGTTGGAGCCCTGATGGTAAAAAAATCGCGTACTGGCAGCTAGATACTAGCGGTAGTAAAGACTTTATTATGATCAACAATACTGACAGCCTATACCCCACGCTAACTAAATTCCCCTACCCTAAAGTAGGAGAAGAAAACGCCTTAGCTAACATAGGTATTGTTGACGTAAACAGCCAAAAAACCGTTTGGACTAAACTGCCAAACAACTCACGCAACATGTACATACCTCGCATGAACTGGTCGGGTAATAGTGAAGAAATTTTAGTTCAACATGTCAATCGCAAACAAGACACCAACAAACTTTATCTGGCTAATGCTAATAGCGGTAAAGTCTCGTTGTTAATGACAGAGCAAGAAGAAAATTTTTTAGACTTTTTTGATGACGCTCGTTGGTTAGAAAACGGTAATAGCTTTATTTGGACAAGTGAACGTAGCGGGTGGCGTCATCTATATCGTATTTCACGTAGCGGCAAACATGCTATCAACCTAACTAATGGCGACTTTGACATCACTGAAATTAAAGCTCTTGATGAGGCCAATGGTTGGATTTACTTTATTGCCTCACCTGAAAATGTCAGTCAGCGCTACTTATACCGTAGTAAGCTTGATGGTAGCATTAGCAATCAGTTAATAACTCCTGAAGGCTTTGACGGTTACAACCAATACCAAATGGCAAGTAATGGTAGTTGGGCAATTCATTCACACTCAAGCTTTAGCAAACCTACCAGTAAATACTTAGTGCAAATTTCGGCTGAAAATAAAAGCCAGCATCAGCAAAAGCATATTTTAATGACTAATGAAGTGCTTAATACTAAGTTAGCGACAATGAACTTAGCAGCAACGGAGTTTTTTCAAGTTGAAGCACAAGACGGTATCGTACTTGATGGTTACATTACCCGCCCTGCTAATTTTGATCCAAGCAAAAAATACCCCATCATTTTTTATGTCTACGGTGAAGCTTGGGGACAAACCGTACAAGACAAATGGCGCGGTAATGCCTTTATGTGGGACCAATACTTAACCGAGCAAGGCTTTATTGTCGCCTCAGTTGATAACCGTGGTACCCGCGCACCTAAAGGGCAAGCATGGCGTAAATCAATTTATGGCGCAGTGGGAATTTTATCATCACGCGATCAAAGCGATGCCTTAAAAGCCATGGCAAAGCGTTGGCCATATATTGATACCAACCACGTGGGTATTTGGGGGCATTCAGGTGGCGGCTCCATGACACTAAACATGTTATTTAGATACCCAGAGCAATACCATGTAGGTATTTCGTCTGCACCCGTTGCTGACCAACTGCTGTACGATACCATCTACCAAGAGCGATATTCTGGCTTATTACCTGACTACGCTGAAGGCTACAAACAAGGCTCACCAATTACCCACGCAAAAAACTTACAAGGGCAACTATTACTAATTCATGGCACAGGCGATGACAACGTACACTACCAAGGTAGCGAGCGTTTAATTAACGAGTTAGTAAAACATAACAAGCAATTTGAGTTTATGTCATACCCAAATCGTAGCCACAGTATTCGTGAAGGTAAAGGGACAACATTGCATTACAAAACGATGAAAACTCAATTTTTTAAAGATAATTTATTAACTGAGTAATTGGCTAATATTATTGGCTTGAGTTTACGCTAGTAGCAATAAAGATATACAAATAAAAGGGTAACCCGTGTTTAACGAGTTACCCTTTTTTGGATGACGATAAATGAATCAACCCATTAAGTGAGCAAAGCGACGATATAAGTGTATAAACTCTGTTTTTAGCTACATAACCTGAGCTCGGCTTAACAAATGTTTCTCTAGTAGCTATTTTACTGAGCGTGTTTTATCCTCACCTTAATGCTCAAGTTACGATTAAGCTATGAGATTTTTATGCATAACAGTTGCAAAGGTATACCTTCAAGCAATTTTTAATAATCGTTTTTGCAAGCCTTGTAAATAAGCTTTATTCGCGATTAATGCATCGAGCTCACCTTCAAAAGTGTAAACTTGTTTCAAATTAGGTAGTGTAAATTTCCCTTTTAATAAAGACATAGCGCACGTTAAATTAACAAAGTTAAAATATAAGATGAACAACTGGATAAAATCTGTCTTTTGGCGCTGTAAACCAAGCTTATTAGCAGTGCGTGGGTTTATTATATAACTCGTCACTTTAATTCTAATATTGGTGCTATTTTGCTGTTCATACTGTGCAATAAGCGCTAATAATCCCTCGATATTCGCAGTAAAAACCTGCCTTTTACGCTCTTGTGCTGTACTTGTAAAATCAGAGCAAAATAATAATCAAATAAACTACCGCTGTGTAATACTAATTGATTATTTTTCATCTTCTCAGCAATCAGTAAAGGCGAGTAATAAAGAAAACTACCATTTTTCACTCCGCTAGGAACATCCACAAAGGGAGCAAAAACCGTTAAGGAAATAGCCAAAAAAAGCAGACTAAATCCTGACAAACCACAGAATAACAATAAAGTTCCAATAAAAACATTAATCAATATAAACAAGCTTACTAGCTTGAGATAAAACATTATTTTCTGACGGCGACTAAATAAATAAAAAGAATGCTTCATAAAAAATATAACACTTACCAGTTTGATTTAACTGTTAACCTACAACAGTAATAATATTTAACCACTATGCCCTCCCTGCTCACGGTAAGCAATATGACTTGGCGCTAGCGAGTATATTTACTGATAAAGTTAGTATCTTTACCGCAGCTAATAGCGCAGTAA
Organism: Colwellia asteriadis; assembly: GCF_039523295.1. Lineage (NCBI taxonomy): Bacteria > Pseudomonadati > Pseudomonadota > Gammaproteobacteria > Alteromonadales > Colwelliaceae > Colwellia > Colwellia asteriadis. Next base: position 330,039 of record NZ_BAAAFA010000001.1, read on the forward strand.
TTGAAGTTTTTTTGCAATACTTTCAATGTTACCGCATATTTATTGACTAGGGTCTGTCACTAAACCTTTAAATGACCATAGCAACTCAACATAGGATAAAACATGCCAAATAATACAAATATTCCAGAAAAAGCGTTCGATTGGTACGATGAATACGCACATGACGGCATGGACCGACGAACCTTTATGAAAAAGCTAACGGGTTTAGTTGCTCTTGGTTATTCTATGTCGGTGTTAACCTCTGCATTGCTCCCTAATTATGCCTTAGCAGAGCAAGTTTCATTTAACGACTCTGATATCAAGGCGAGCTACGAAAATTTTCCGTCTCCACAAGGGCACGGCGAAGGTAGAGGCTATTTAGTTACACCTAACAATAGTACTAATAATATGCCTGTAGTCTTAGTTATTCATGAAAACCGAGGCTTAAACCCTTATGTTAAAGATGTGGCTCGTCGATTAGCTAAAGCTGGCTTTATTGCTTTTGCGCCTGACGCCTTATTTCCGTTAGGCGGATACCCAGGCAATGACGACGAAGGTCGAGCAATGCAAAAAACATTAGATAAAGACAAAATTCAAAACGACTTTGTTGCTGCGGCCAATTTTTTAAAGTCTCACCCACGTTCAAATGGTAAGTTAGGTGCCATTGGCTTTTGTTTTGGCGGATACATTGTTAACTATTTAGCAGCCATTGACAGTAACCTCATTGATGCTGGCGTTCCTTTTTATGGCACACCAGCAACAAAAGCCTTAAGAAAAAACATTAAAGCACCGTTAATGATTCAATTAGGTGAGCTAGATGAACGAGTAAATGCTTCTTGGGCTGAATATGAAGCTGACTTAAAAGCAAATAATGTTGAGTATGTAATGCATATGTACACCAATGCCAAACACGGTTTCCATAACGACTCAACAGGGCGATATGATAAAGAAAATGCCGAGTTAGCGTGGTCAAGATCGCTAGCATTTTTTAACAAAAAGCTAGTACTGAATAACACCTAATAAGTATTTATAACTAGCTTGCATGGCTTTAGAGTGTAGTTTTAGAGCTTTATGTTCACTTCAGGTTAAGCTGATAATTACCTACGTACATTACCAGCTTATTTTCCGCCTTTACCTCTAGAGCGCTTTGATAACAAAAACAAAGCCAACGATTATCTTCCTCTCGAGCAACTTGTATATTACGATTATTGTTCCTCACACCCACGAATCATCATTTTATGATTGAGTAATATTTTCTATTTCAACCTCTGGATCACAGGCTAACTTTTATATTTTTAACAGGTTGTTAGCTATTTATTGACCACCAAATTCTCTCTCGCTATAGGGCTGCCATGCAGAATAATCGTTTCTATACTATCCCACGACTCTATAGCGTCTAAAGGATTACTTTCGAGCAATAGAAGGTTAGCAATTTTGCCAACTTCTACAGTGCCATAATCTTTATCAATTCTGAATTGTTTAGCATTATTAATCGTTGCTGCCGCCAATACTTCTTCAAGCGATAGCCCTGCGGTAACCATAGCTTTCATTTCTTGATAGGTTGTTAGCCCAGGTTGGTTAGCAAAACTAGGGCTGCCAGGAAAGTCTGAAGCCAATAAAATAGGAAGGTTAGAGCTTCTTAGGTATTGAATAACTTTATTACCTTTTCCTATTCGCCCATATAAGAATGCAGCTGAAATTGATTGATCTGGCATTCCATCAAAACCAATTCGAAGTTCCTCCTTGAACCATTGCGCTTCAGTGGTTTTATACCAATCAATAAGTGACTTCGGCGTAATAGATAAAAACTCAGGAGAATTAACAATAGCAGGTAGCATTACTTCACCTAAGCCAGCAATCACTCTTTGTGTAGGCATATAGCCTACTTTGTTATTAATCATTATATCCAGAGTGTTAGATATCTCCTTAGGTATATCTTTCTCGCGATTATATTGCCCCCAATTCCACATACCATGAGCGATCACATCAACATCTGCGGCAAGTGCTAATTGTTGCATATCTAAGGCATTAGCATGGGCGACTATAAGTAAATTAAATTTTTCAGCCGCTATTTTAATTCGCTTTAGCGTATTGGTTGAAAATGTTTGCCATTGACTAGCGTTACCATAACCGTCTTCAAAATAAATTTTTATGCATGAAGCACCTGAATTGGCAACTTTACCAACTAAACTTTCGACAGAATTTACTGCGGTTGCCTCTGCACTTTCATCAATTAAATAAGTGAACATTGATCTTGAGAGAGCATCTGTTTTTTCTACATACGGAAAGGTATTCTTTGATGTTAATACCTCACAGCGAAAATAATCAGGGTGATGAGGCGCCGAAGTAAAATAGTCGAAACTTACTCCCGGATTAGGATCAAGTATTTGAGTGACTCCATAATATAAAAAGCTTCTTGGTTGTTGTTCAAAATAAGCCTTTACGAGTTTTGGTTTTTTAATAGCCACAGGTTCAACACCAAACCCCATACCAGGAATTGACGAAACATGCGCATGGCTATCCATAAGGCCAGGCGTTAAGAATTTTCCCGAACCATTTATTTTAAGATCGTAGGATATAACATCTTTATCCGTTATTTCGGTAATTCGTCCATCACTTATTAATACATTCATCTGTATTTTGGGTGCTTGCAAATGAGGAGAAATGATAGTGACATTTTCAATTAGAATCTTGTTCTGCGCTAATAAAGCAAAAGATAACAATGAAATTGAGAGTGATAATGCTTTAATCATGATACTTCCATGTTAGATTTATGAAATAGTTAACGCTGTTTTAAGCGTAAAATTGCAGTCGGCTATACTCATAAGGAACGATAATACCCAATGTTACCAGCCCTTCTTTAACGACTTATTATACGTTTTTTACGACTACCACTAGTTTTTTTACTTCACTTTCAATAGGCTCTTCAAAAAACTTGGTTACCTGATTAAACATTTCCTCGGTATCGAACGCTGCTCTTGATGGTTGCTCAACTCTCCTTTGTGCTATTTGTTGTAGGCACAATTCATTGCTTACTTTTAAATAAATAAGCTCAGACTCCGACTTTGCTTCCAATGATAACAGTTTAAACCACTCTCTTTGCTTTTTTGTATTCGCGGGGAAATCCATAACGACACTTGAACCAGCCCTTAATATACTTTGAACATGAGCTTTTATCAGAGGCCTTAGCTGACCAGAAAACTTAATATAGTCTTCAAAAGATGTAATTTGATCCGGATAAAGTTTAGACAACCACTCATCTTCAGAAATAAGAACAGCATTACGAACTACCGAAATCTTTTTAGACTCAGTTGACTTTCCTGCCCCCATTTTCCCACAAAAATAAATCAACGTACCACTATTTGACATCAGCCCTCCATGGCGCATAACGCCTCATTAAAAACAAACTGCTTTTTGCCCTTATTTAACTTGTTAGGCTTTTATTAGCTTTGAACAAGGCAACCTGTTTAAGTAATTACTTATTAAGACGTTAATATTTTCTTTTAACCACACGGGACCAAAGTCAGCAATATCATTATGTTTTGCCTTAGGAATATTCACTACGCAACTTCCATACTTTTCTTGTTCTGCTTCTGTTGGCAATACACCTTTATCAGCTGGAAAATCACTAGCCCGAATAGATAATATTTGGAAATTACTATTACGAGGTAAAGGCACACGCCTATGATCGAGCGTTATAATTTTTTGAATATAACTCTTGCCTTCATTACCTAACCACGCTGAAATATCACCGCCATTAGAGTGACCAATTAATGTTAACTGCTCAAAATTGTACTCAATAAAACGTTTACTTAAAGAGCCCTTTAAGAAATCTAATGTTTTTGCTCCACGTATCCAGTTTTCACTTCGCGTTTCATATAAATTACCTGAAACGGATAAAGCTGGATCACTTGGCAGCTCATGACCTATTGCAATAACGAGGTAACCAAGTTGGTTAAATTGCTTAGATAGAAAAGTATATTTTGTATGCGGCACTCCATATCCAGCACTTAAAAAAGCAACTGGACACTTTAAGTTAGTAGAGCATAGCTTGATATCAACAGGAAAAGTAATTTCTACTGGAATGATTCTATCTCTGGCTTCATCATAAATGTTTTCTGCATTTACTGTATTCAACCAACACGTAACTATGATTACGATTCCTTTTAGGTAACTCATAACTCTCCTGAAAGTCTAACGCCCGCATTCAGCGGTTTACCCGCTGAATGCTTTGTTGTACGCACTTAATTGTGCCTTTGTTTAACAGTAGAAAGGATAAAGCTATCAATTTCGTTATTAACTGCGCCAATACTACTGTTATTTAATATCACATAACCAAAGTTCAGGTCAGTAACAGAACGTGATAACGAGACCCAGCCTCGATTAAATCCCGCAAAGCCGAGGCTATTGTTTTCTGCGTCAATTACATAACTCATACTCCAGCGCCCGTTAGTATTCGGAGCTGGCTCTATCATCAGACTAATAAGTTTTTCTGGCAACAACGTTAAACCATTATAATGCCCATCGTTGTTGCGCAACACTGCCATATTAAAGCGAGCTAAATCTATAGGCGTTGTTTGTAAACCTGCTGCTGCTTTTTCATTGAAGTACACCATACCAGTTACTTTGCCGGTATCGTCATAAGGTGTTGCCGACTTATTAATTATTTTTTCAGTAATATTGAAAGTAGAATCCTTCATATTTAGAGGTTCGAACACGTTTTGCTGCATATAGTCTTCAAATGCCATGCCGGATACATCTTCAATTAAAAGTTGCACCACTGAATATCCACCACCAGAATAAGACCACTTTGTATCGGGAGTATGGATAAGCTCAACGGGTCCAGCACCATTGTTATCACCATTTAGTGAATCAACAATAGATGATAATTTTTCGGGAGAGTCCCATCCTACATATGGTCCCAGCGACAAGCCTGAAGTGTGAGATAGGATATTTCTTAACGTTACTTTTTTTACGTTAAACTCAGAATTAGGAATTTGCCAGCGTTTGAGATATTGATTAATTGGCGCATCTAAACCGACTTTACCTTGGGCTACAAGTTGCATTGCTCCCCAAGCAGTAACCAGCTTAGAAATAGATCCTACGTTAAACATTGTGCTTTGGGTAATTTTCGCTTCGGTTACTACGTCAGCGAAACCATAGGAGCGAAATTTAACGATTCTATTTCCATTGACGAAAGCAAGTGCGACACCGGGAGCTTTGTATTTATCTAAAATCTTCGGTATGCCATCGTCCAAGCGCTTTATGAGCTCAGACACATCAGTAATTTCTTCGGCAGTAACAAAATTGGCTAAAACGACCGCAGATATTATTAAAATAGATTTTATCATGACTTTCCTTGTGCGTACGGCGCTCATTTAAGGGCTGATAATACTTTACTAAAATGTGTAGCGAAGCGAAACCGAGCAAACTGTTTTTAGTCCCGCTTGATTGGTTTGTTATGTTACTTTTTACACGACAGTTTTGTGTAATATTTAATTAGAATATAAAAAGAAAACACAAAAGGTAGAATTAGAAAACTTAGCACTTTAATTAATGCACCTGAGGAAGAGCCTGCTGGTTGATTCGTTAAAATAAGACTAAAGCCAATACCAATTAAAATACACAAGGCAACAATTCCAAAGAATACCAATTTACGTGTAAACTCTGACTCTCTCTTTTCTAAACTTTTAACACCTATATTCATTTGATTTCCTAAGTAACATAACGCCTATTAAGAGGCTAAAATAGTTGGTTAAAATAAGCGAAGCACGAGCAAAAACCAACTGTTTTTTTAGTCCTTTTAAGCACCTTGTTATGCTTACAACTACAGCCACCGCCTAACGCTTTCTTTATACACTGCATACTCGTCACCGAATATAGAACTTAAAAACACCTCTTCCGGTTTTATTTGATATTTATTCATATACCAAATAAACAGCGCGATAAATAGCATGTTAATAGGATTAGCTAAATAAAAGAAGTAACCCAATAAAGTCATAAGCATGCCTACATACATTGGGTTACGAGTGTACTTATATACGCCTGACGTTACGAGAGTTGACACATTTTCAGTATTCATGGGATTAACTGTTGTTTTATGCTGTTGAAATGAAGCTACGCCCGAAAGTGTAAAAACGACACCCAAGACAAAAAAGAAAAATAACAATTGTGTACTGAAAGGCAAAGTAAAGTTAAAAACATTGAAGAATAAACCTATTAAATACATCAATGCCGCAAAAGTTGTTGTAACAATTACAGGGGGAATTTTTTGTTCAAGACTCACGAAATTACTCTTGTAAACATAACGCCTTGCTAAGCGGAAAATAATCGTTGGCTATAATCACGAAGTGATGGCCAACCATTATTTTTCCGTTTGAGCAACTTGTTATATTTAATAAACGTTAAAATGTGTAATTAACACCGATACTTGCACTGTTCCAATTAGATGAATCCAAAGTACTTACAGCTAAATCAGGTAAAACTTGATAGTCTAAGAATGCTGAGAATTTTTTTGATATTTGATAATTTATACCTACTCCATAAGTGAAGCCACTTTCAGAGTGATCCCTTGTATCTTGGAATCTAATTTCACTAACTGTAGTGTTTTCTTCGACAGTTTTATATTGGCTTTGGGTTTCTAAACTGTATGAAGTTTTAATAACACCAGCTAAAGCATAGATACTAAAATCATTTAGTATGGGATAGGTCCCTTTTATAAGCAACGAACCTTGGTTGTCAATTTTTTGTTTATAAACATAGTACCCATCCTCTTCTCCACATGGGCATAAAGCAGAATACTCTGATACCCCCATATTTAACCGAGTTTCAAGAGAAAAATACTGGTTGAATTGATAACCTAAAATAACTCCTGCTGTGCCTAAATCAGATGAAGATTCAATGTTTTGATTACTATATTGTACACCGACATAGAAATCACTTTCATTTGCGGCCTGAGCTGTCAGGGTAAAGATTAAAGATAAAGCAAGGGGGGCTAAGCATAATGTGTTGTTCATTTTAAATCCTTTAAATTATTATATTCCAATTTTAAATACTATTTTTCTTCGAGTTGAATGTTACTACCTTATTTCAATGTAATATATATTATTAAGCTGAACACCACCTGAACACTGAATTAAATATAACACCCTAATAATACGCTAAAAATTGTTTGCTAAAATGTGTAGCAAAGCGAAACCGAGCAAACTGTTAGCAGTCCCGCTTTAAATACTTGTTATGAAACGATTGATACAAAAATGTTTTTTAGCTTAACTAACACAACAACGGTACAGGTAACTACAACAAACTGCCCACACAACAACATAAATAACTTTGGCCAAAAATTAACTTCCTCAGTAAATACTGGGTGTCAAAAATAAATAAGAGACAAATTCCCTGGAAACAAAAGAATTTGATAACCGGGTAATGAGCCACTAAAAAACTCCCAAAGGTTCCAATTTAATGTAAATGTGATAAGCCCTATAATTGTGGCTATTACACCAGAATAAATTGCTACTGTATGGGATTTATAAAAATTCATTTAGTTTCATAACCCCCTGTTAAGGGGCTTTCTATTAGTTTGCTATAATTGTGAAGTGAAGCGAAACCGAGCAAACTGTAAAAAAGTCCCGCTTGAACAGCTTGTTAGAGCTATACTTTATAATTCCATCCGCACTTGGTTTTAGCTTCTTTGGCATTCTTTGCCCCACTAACCACGAAGTCCAATTGTATAGATGTCAAAACAGGTGTTTTATCAACATTTACTTCTGTTGCTGACCATTTCCAGTTTTTAAGAGAAGCCGCAGCATGATCATCAAATACACCTTCAGGATAAGACTCCTTAACTTTGTAGCCACTGGTTTTACCATTTTTGTTGATGCCAACAATAAGATCTACACAACCAGACAGTCCTTTTCTTGCTGCTGATATTGGGTATTTAGGTTCTTGCCTCTTTTCAACGACCCAATACTCTTTAACTAATTGTTTTTGTTCTTTTAAAGATAAATCCTTATATTCAATTGGGGATTTATCGGCAATCTGCACAGTATCATTAGATGCACATGCACCTAAAAATAAACTTATTATTGTAATTGAAACAACATTTCTCATCGCTAACTCCTTATAGCTCTAACGCCTCATTAAGAGGCAAATAATATGTTGGCTAAAATAAGTGAGGCACGAGCAAAAGACCAACTGTATTTTGTCCGACTTAAATTCCTTGTTAGTGTTTAGCCTAGCCAACTGTTAATTCTGTTCACCGTTGCCTGTGCGCTTAACCGATTTATTGAGCCATACGCAAAAGGTAGAACCGACATTAATAGCTTTTCATAGCCGAAGCCTGCTTTTTGAAAACTCTTATTAATGAGTAATCCTAACCTAGCCTTGGCGAAATATAAACACCGTAAAAAAGATTAACACGCTGTGTAAAAGCTATTTTCACCAAACCGAAAAAACATAAAGCTAAAGCTAAAACACCTAACGCCTCGCTAACGGGCGCAAAATTGTTGGCTAAAATTAGCGAAGAATGAGCGAAAGCCAACTTTTTGCGCCCACTTTGAGCGACTTGTTAGTTGCTGGTAGTTAAAAGCAACAAATTTACAACAAGTTACCACGTTTATGGAATGGTAGAAAGAGCCAATAAACGCCGCCGCAATAAACACCTAAACGTGAACTTTGAGCCTTAGCAACTAAAGCAATTTAATCACTAAACTACGCAAGGCGAAACTGATTGGCAAAAAGGAAGTAAAGATTAAAAGGCACTTCCATTGCCACACCAAAGAATTGAACCAAGCGCAAAAGCTAATATTGTGCGCTCAACGACAAATAATTTAACTCGAATTAGTGCGGGCAACTAACGCCGCACTAAGAGGCAAAAAATTGTTGGTTAAAATTAGCGACGAAGGAGCAAAAAGCCAACTGTTTTTTGTCCTTTTAAGTGACTTGTTATGTGCCAATACGCTATACTGTACCAAATAACGTACATGAACACTTTGGAGATACACATGGATGCTATAAGTTACACAGCTGCTAGAGCAAATTTAGCAAATACAATGGCGCATGTCTGTAATGATCACGCACCAATTATTATTACACGTAAAAGTGAAGCTCCTGTTGTTATGATGTCTTTAGAAGACTATAACGCCATGCAGGAAACTACATACTTACTAAGATCCCCTGCAAATGCTAGAGACCTTTTAGAATCAATTGCCGAGCTTGAAGCTGGAAATGGTACTGAAAGAGAGCTTATTGAATGAAGTTAACATTTTCAACAAAAGCTTGGGAACAATACCTTTACTGGCAAACCACCGATAAAAAAATACTTAAACGTATTAATCTACTCATTAAGGACATTCAAAGAACTCCTCAAGAAGGTATTGGTAAACCAGAGCCTTTAAAGCATGGATTATTTGGATATTGGTCGCGTCGAATAAATGATGAACATAGGATCGTTTATAAACATCACGATGACACGATTCTAATTGCACAACTACGATACCATTACGGCACATAACGCCCCATTCAGGGGCTGATAATAGCTTGCTAAAATGTGAAGCGAAGCGGAACCGAGCAAGCTGTAAGCAGTCCCGTTGCTGTAATGGCTTGTTATGTACGTATTACCACTGTTCTGCCAATAAAGTCATGCAATGCTCTCCGTTTTTCATTAAACAACATTGTAACAAATTCAGATATTACCCAGGTTATTGCGACGACACCCAATACAGCTGCACTTAAAGTTACAAATGTTGATAATGTTCCTGTAGTTTCGATAGATGAAGCAACAACGACAATTAAAATCAAAGATAAGGTATTTAAAACTAAATTAACAGATTCTCTTCTTAGAGCTTGTTTTACTCCTATTTCTGATTCGTCTAAGTGATTCAACACTTTAACGCCTAGAGCCATTTTGCCAAATGTTTGCCCACCACAAAGGCCGTGCATTAACACAGCATAAACCCCTAATTGAATAGCATTAAAAGTTTGAAAAAAGTTATCTTGTTGGGTGTAATCAAAGCCAAATATTAAACTTTCCACATAGAGGATAATCGCAAACAGTATTCCATCAATGAAAGCAGCCCAAAACCGAGGCCAGAATGTAGAATATTTACTAACTTCTATTTCTTCAAAAAATTCATTTTTACCTTGAGATGTGTGATTGGGATCATTTAAGAGCTCGATGACTTCTGCATACCTTTCAGGGTATGCATCTTTATCAATATGTTTCTCTGCATCTAGCAATTCATCATATGTAAATTCACTGAAGTTTGGTTTATAATCCATTATTTGTGACGACTCCATATGTATATAACGCCGCATTAAGCGGACTAAAATTGTTGCCTATAATGTGTAGCGAAGCGAAACTTAGGCAACTGTTTTAGTTCCGTTTAAATGCCTTGTTATGCGCCTAATTGATATGATGGATTGATTCTAGACATGATGACTGTATCAATATATTTACCAGATTTGAAAGTACTTAACCTTTTTGTACCTTCGATTTCAAAGCCCATGCGTTTATATAATGAAATAGCACCTAAATTATCTTCATGTACCTCTAGCTCTAAGCGTGTAATATTTAGCCAATTGTCTGACTGGTCAATAACAGCATTCATTAAAGCTTTACCTATACCTTTTCCATGAATCTCAGGGTGAACCGCGATAGCTAAACTTGCACAGTGTTTAGTCCTAACCTTAATAGATTGAAAAACAGTGACATGCCCCACTACTTTAGAATCATGTTCAGCGACTAACGTATAATTTTGAGGGCTGTTGAAAAGAGATGCAACAGCATCTGTACTTAGATATTGAAGCTGAGATGTATGCTCCATTACCGATGCATAACTATAAATATCAAAAATATCGGGATTATCTAACGATTCCAAGTGTCTAATTACAGGTTTCAAAACTCTTCCTTTTAGATTAATTATGGCGCATAACGCCCTAATAATGGGCTAAAATGTTGAGGAACGTATATGGACTCCTCTTGCATAGCAAGCCGTTTATAATAAATATCAAATGTATGAAGCAAGTTCACGTATATTCGGTTTCTGATGGGGAGCTACCCCGAACCTTAATGGCTTAATCCACTGACAAAGCTCCTTAACGAGTACAAGGTATTAAAATACCGTCGTTCCTCACAGGTTTTGCTTTGCGTGCGTTGATACACTTTACATTATTATTTTACGATTGCTTATACCCAGTTAACTTGGTTACTTTTTCAAGTTTTATCAAACACTACTGAGCTAAAGGTGTTCGATAATCTTCGCCACTTTTCAAAATAGCCCATGCCATTCTGACTAGCTTATTGGCGTAAGCAACCGCAGTTTTGTTTAAATGATTCTTCGATAATTGCTCTCTTATCCAACAACTCAACCCATCTTGCTTATCTTTAATTCGACTTACAACTGAACGTGCTCCATGAACAAGTAATGAGCGTAAACACCTATCACCTCGTTTCGTTATCCCTAACAACTTATTGTTTCCACCTGTTCCTGAATGTGCAGGAACCACACCAACACTTGCGCTGGCATCACGCCCACACTTATAGGCTGAGCCATCGCCTAATCTTGCGTAAAGTGCACTGGCAATAATCCAAGCAACACCAGGTAACGCTATCAATCGACTACAAACTGGAACCTTCTTAGCTCGAGCAACTAACTTATTCGTCGCCTCTTCAACCTGACTATCCAACAACAAAAGCTGGTCTAGTAAATTCCTTAGGATAAATCGGCTAGATGTTGTTAATTCATTCTCGGCATCTTCAAGAAAGCGAGGTAAATTTTTACGTATCTTAGCAATGCCTTGAGGGATTTTAACGAGTGCACTGGCAATAATCCAAGCAACACCAGGTAACGCTATCAATCGACTACAAACTGGAACCTTCTTAGCTCGAGCAACTAACTTATTCGTCGCCTCTTCAACCTGACTATCCAACAACAAAAGCTGGTCTAGTAAATTCCTTAGGATAAATCGGCTAGATGTTGTTAATTCATTCTCGGCATCTTCAAGAAAGCGAGGTAAATTTTTACGTATCTTAGCAATGCCTTGAGGGATTTTAACGCCATACTCTAAACCCAAACCTCTTATTCTATTTGCGGTTTGAGTGCGCTGCTTTACATAACCTTGACGTAGTTTAAGTAAACTCGCTAAGTCTTGCTGGTCAAGATTTTTAACTTGAACAAAATACGTTTTAGGTCGTTTGATTGATTCATAAATAGCGAGCGCATCGTTAGCATCATTTTTATTACCAGTACGATACTTAGCGGCAATGTGTGCAGGAACAAGCAATACTTTATGACCGTTTTGTTGAAAGCGACGCCCCCAATAATGAGCTGTGCCGCAAGCTTCCATACAAATTGTAGCTTCTGGGTGTTGGGCAATGAACTGAACCATTTTGGCTTGGCTCATTTTATTGTTAGATTTTAGAACGCCGTATTTATTAAATAAGGCGACTTGGAAAACAGTTTTAGCTAAATCGATACTTATAGTGGTAGAATTTTTCATGGTTTGGGCTCCTGTTGATTGGCGTCTTCACCTTAACCTATTTAGGCCAAAGGTGAGGAGTCCATACCATTGAAGCTAGCCAACTGTTTAGCGTCCGTTTGAGTAACTTGTTATGTGTGAAATAAGTAAATAGGATAATCTATTTAGATTGGTTTATTAACTCTTATCAGCGTATGAAAATTTACAAACCAATTGAAGTTTATCGGTAGGTGACTGAAACTCCTTTGTCTTTGAAGGAACTATCATTTCGCCAGTATACTTAGCAATAATAAAACTCTCACTCAAATGTTCTTTTTGTCCAAAAACCCAAGACTTTAGAGTTAAATAAGTTGTGTTGTTTAATTTAAAAGAATTTAAATGAAAAGCTGACTGAATACCGTAATGTCGGTAAGAGGAGTTATGACACCAACCAACTCCTTCCTTAGACCATATTTTTGACACGTTATCAATATTCAGAGTGCCATCACTATTAATTTCACTATCCTCGATAACTCGATAAAATGATTTATAACCACTGCAGCCGATAGTTCCTTCAAGGACTACTTCGGAATTTCCATTATTATCAATGTCAAATTTTGAATATCTCAAAGAGTTATTGGTAATATGATATGGACCTTTTACTTTGTTCCACTCGGTGTAGTTATAATCTCCACCTGAAGCCTTAATAGCTGAATAGAAATTGGCGTCCTTTATACTAAGAAGGTTCTTATAAACACTTGTACATATTTTTTCATCGTTTACTTCGTTGAGGACAACATGTTGCGCATATGCAAATGATGAAACAACTAATGCACATGGTAATAAAATATTGCAATATGTATTCATACTTTCCTTATAGAATTATAATTTTCAATTGATTAGTTTGTGATTGATTTTTCACCTGCTCCAGCAAGCTAGCCTCGAAACACATAACGCCTCATTCAGAGGCAACAAAATAGTTGGTTAAAATTAGCGACGCAGGAGCAAAACCAACTGTTTTTTGTCCTGCTGAAATGACTTGTTAGGGATATTACTCCAACAAAGCCTCTTTAGTTTCAATAAGCAACTGAGCTACTTCAAGTGTTTTTTTACTATTAGCAGATAATCCCATTGAACCTGACTCTACTTTTACTAAGTAAGCTGATATCTCATGATCTTTAGAATCGTTTAGTAAGAGTTTAAACACTTGTGGCAGATAGGAATGATATTCATCGCGAGCCATTGGTATGTCACAAACGCCAATAGGATCCCAAAGATAAAATAAGATTTCATCAACTCGGCGATAAAGTCCTTTTTCCGAAGTGCTGAGTTTATTATTCATATATCCCTAACGCCCCATTAAAAGGCTTTTAATAGTTGGTTAAAATGTGAAGCGAAGCGGAACCTAACCAACTGTTAAAAGTCCTGCTTGAATGGCTTGTTATGTACAAGCTACTCCGAACTTTTTCGCTTTATAAGTTCTGGTACATTACCATCTGAAAGCTCTTGAGATTTCATGTACTTTTCTGCACTGTCAGTGGAAACATTATAAATAGACCAAGGAATTGTAACAGGTAACAAAACAGTATCTGTGACTAGAGAGAAAGGGAAGTCTACGCATATTCCATGAGCACAAGCCAATTCCATATGCCTAATAGTACCGGAAAATACTTTATTATTATGTTCCTTTTCACCTAACGTACCAATTGAAACACAACCAGTGGTTGATAATAAAACAATAATATTGATCAAAAAAAATAGAAATTTACGCATCAACTTTCCTTGTACATAACGCCTTGCTAAGCGGAAAAGAATAGTTGGATATAATCGCGAAGCGATGGCCAACTGTTATTTTTCCGTTTAAGCAACTTGTTATATACCGTTGTAATGCTTAATTTCAACAACGTCCCCTTCAATAAAAATCATATCACTATCAGGTATTAAATCTGAATACTCACCCATGAAATAATCAGTGTCTGTAACTAATTTAATATCTTCACCTAGAAGGTATCCATAACGATCTAATCCAGTATCGTATAGTCCATCAGTTCCCTGTGGGTAATTAGCGAATTTAACTGTGTTGTATGAGGATTGGAGCATTTTTACAAATGCTTTTTCGGCATCAGCAATTACGCGTATATAATCGACATCAGCCTCTGGATCGTAATCATCAAGATCCGAGTCACTTTGTATTGTTGTTATTGCGAGTGGTTCAATTCTAAAAAACAAAAGTGTTATCTCGTCTGTAACTCTTGTTTTCGAACATACAGGATATTGATTGGATAGAACTCGTAACCTCTTATCATGGGGCTTAACTAATAAACGTTTTAAACTATTATCTTGTTTTGATATGCCTACATAATGCAACTGATAATCACAAAAATCTTTATAGTTATCAAATCCTTTTATATATTCACACCTCATACTTTTAAGGTAAGTAATCTTTTTAATATCAAACCAGTCTATAACATCCCCTACAACATCATCTATAACCGTTCTAATGATTATCATATTATCTGTCGATTTTAAATGAAGGTTATCAACAGTTATGTTCAGGATGTCTATTAAGGCTAATAAATCTATTTCACAACTTGAAGATGATTTAGAATCTTTAAAATGTAATTTCAAAAATTGGCCTGTCTCAATACTTGGCTTACTTGTAAATCTAGGGTTTTCACGTTGGCATATCATATATAAATGACTTTGCTTAAGTCGTTCAGCAACCCATTCATCATTTTTTACTTGCTCAGCTTCAAAATTAGACATGGGCTTATAGACAAGTTTTAACGTATGGATATTTGCTTTCATTCAAACCTCGTAGGTATATAACGCTTTGCTAAGAGGCTAAAATGGTTGGCTGGCTTTTTTGCGGTACTTTGCAAAAAACGAGCAAACTGTTTTAGTCCTTTTAAGCACCTTGTTAGTGGCCTTTTAGCTATAATATACCAGAGCATTTATAATTTAATCTTTTAGAAAGCGACATATTCATCAGTTTGCTATGCAATTTTATTTTGTTTCTCATTTTCATAGTGTCTAAAAATTGCAGTATCTCGTTGGCTATCCGTTATATTGGAATCAGTTAAGTGAGCTTGAGTCAAATCGCACCCTGTTAGTATAGCTTCTGTTAAGTTCGCATTTGTAAGGTTTGCCCCGCCAAGATCTGCATAAGAAAGGTCTACCTTTTCTAGTCTGGCTTTGCTTAGATCTGAACTTTTAAAATCAGTTTCATTAAGTAGAGCCATACTTAGGTTTGCTCCAGAAAGGAATGAACCATATAACTTAGCTCTCGTTAGGCACGATTTAGTTAAATCAGCGTTTTCCAAATTTGCTTTACTTAAATCAGCCCCTTCTAGCGTTGCATTTTTCAAGCTAGTTATATTCACCTTGTTTTCTACTTTAAAAAAGAAGGTGAGTTGCGCATCAATTAATTTTGCATTATTTAAATTCACATTATCAAGGTTTGCACCATTTAAAAGAGCTCCTTGCAGATTTGCCCCTTGCAGATTTGCTCCCTTCAGGTTTGCCCCTTGCAAATTTGCCCCTTGCAGGTTTGCTCCCTTCAGGTTTGCCCCTTGCAAGCTTGCCTCTTGCAAATTTGCTCCCTTCAGGTTTGCACTTTCAAAGTTTACTTTATCAAGAGAGGCTTTCTTTAAGTCACTATCCTCCAAGGAGGCATACTTTAAATTGATATTCGCTAATTGATGACTATCAACAAGCTTGAACCCTGTTAGTAAATATCCAGCCTTATTATTAAAAAACAAACCTACTTTGGATTGATTAACTGTCTTAATAAACTTCAGCATATTATCCGTTTTGTTAAAAGGATCATCTTTATCTCTAATTATATCGAGCTCAACTCCATAAACTATTAAAAACTCCCTAATGCTTAAATGAGAAAAACGGAATTCGCCATATGAATTGCGATTAAGTAGTGAACTTGTCCCAATATCAATATGATCTATTCCTTCAATGACTCGATCCGCAGAATCCTTTAACAACACAATACTGGATTCTCGATGACACAATTGTTTAATGTGTTTCAGAGCAACTGTATGAGTACTTTGTCGCTGCATAGTTTCAGCTAACCATACACAAGCTTTGAGTAAATCTTCTTTATTTATATCTTTATCATGTTGTTTTCGAAGTTTTATTACTTCACGATTTAACCAGGTTTCTACTAAACCTTTATATAAATCGTACTCAGTTGCGCCTTTACGGTGACTTTCTAATAAGGTTTCTACATGAGATAACAAAAATGGGCGAAACTGAAGTGAACTTATATTTTTAACCGCTTTTTTTGCATCATACTGCTTAGGATCTTCAAATCGGTTCAATATAAATTTTAAACCTTTAGGGTAACGTTTTTCCAGATAAGCATCGACTTGCTCATTAGTAAATAAAGATAGATAAACTAGAGGGCAGTCATAATTATTAAAAGATATTTTACCCATTGTATTAAAAGCAGACTCTGCGGTTTCAGGAAAAAACTGTGTACGGCAGGTAATTATTACTCGATAAAAGCAGCTAGTTGCCTCAAGTATTTTAGTCAATCTATTATTAGTGCCGCCTTCCTTACATTGGTTGTCTTCATCCAATGAATCAAGCAAGAGGATTGTTTGAGTTTTATTTTCTATTTTACCAATATCACTTAAGGTCGTAGCTCCTAATTTCAGCAGTTTGCATTCGTAATTTTTCGGCCAGAAAGACATCAAATGACTGAGTTTAAGCATCATCATCAAGGAAGTCTTTCCCATACCGGCATCAGCTAGAATAAACATCTGACTAGCTCCATCTCTAGTAAGAATATCCCGATTAAAAAACTTATTTATTGTTTCAAATACCCCTGCTCTTATTGATGAGATTGTTTCATCTTCAAGTTCATCAGCTGGATTAACTTGCTGACAGTTAGGTTGTATATAAAATTTAGCAAGTTCCTCGCAATTCCCAAAAATGTCATTAATCTTAACTAACTCTTGGTTCCGTTGGTCAATATTGCTCTTTAGCACCTTCGTTAGTACTTTTAATAGCTTAGTAGCCACTTTTGTAGAAATAAAACTAGTTGCTTCCATAAACCACCAACGTTCAGTAAAAAATTTTAATTAAATAAATTATTTGTAAATCTAAGTTTAATAGTGAAAAGATAACGAGATACTCTTGGCCACTAACGCTTTGCTAAGCGGCAATAAAATTGTTGGCTAAAATAAGCGAGGAACGAGCAAAAAGCCAACTGTTTTTTGTCCGTTTAAGCAACTTGTTAGCAATACCCTACACCGATAGAGAATCGAATTTAACAAATAGCATCCCGATTGAAAACATAATAAACCCTGGAATTGCATGAACAAATACAATTGGATATTGAACTATAGCGGATTTAGTTGGAATAAAAAAATACGGGTCTAACTTTTGAATTAACTTATAAATTGGTTTAACTATCGGTTTAAGATAAGTTTGAAAATAATAGCCAAATACAGCCATTGCCTGAACTTCCAGAAGCAATACAAAAAACTCTAAACCAATACCATCCAATAGCACAGCAATAGCTATAAACTCTGGCTCTAGTAATAAAAATAAAACTAGAAGAAAGCTAGACATTTTCCATGGGAATTTAGGTAATTTCACACTCAGTCCTTAAGGTATTGCTAACGCCTTACTAAGAGGCAAAAAATAGTTGGTTAAAATAAGCGACGCAGGAGCAAAAACCAACTGTTTTTTGTCCTTTTGAGTAACTTGTTATGTGTTGACTTCGCCTTTATCACTTTTGAAAACACTGGCAACATCACCATGACCATTACTGTTATATTTTTCCACCCAAATCTGATCACATTGAGAACATTTAAACGTTGTGATCCAGTTTTTAAAGTCCGTATTTAATTCCACAAGTTTACCTGATAGCTCTGATATTTCTTTGACTGCTAGCCCTTGGTAATCTGATTTATGATTTGAGCAACAATTCACACTAGCTTCCTTAAAACACATAACGCCCCAATAAGGGGCTAAAAATTGTTTGCTAAAATGTGTAGCGAAGCGAAACCGAGCAAACTGTTTCTAGTCCCGCTTTATTGACTTGTTAGCTAACTTTAATTCTGTACGGTGATTTTTTTTATTTGTTTTCCATTGCTATCGCTAGTTACAACAATATTATTCCCTTTAGACAAGAATACTGATTTCGGCTCATCTTTAGACGAAATTATAACTCTATCAAAGGGCACTTCATCTCTATGATTAAATTTAAAGACATCAACCATACAAGGGTATAAATTATTACAATCGATAGAGGCTAATTCGTAAGATTTTCTATTTAAAGATGCCCATTTAGGGCGCCCATTTAAATATCGTGTTCTTGGCCAAAAAACAGATATGTCCCATTTTTTTAAATCAGAACTCCAAGTTTTATTACCTTTTACAAAGATAAAAGGTTCTTGTAATCCCACTTCATTAACTGCTTTTGTGTATGTTGGGTGCTCAAATTCTGTATTACTTCGTTCTATTCGTGTTGTTTGGTCAATAGTCAGTGTTTCTAAGTTGGTAATGCTTTTAAGTTTACTCGCTAACCATTCCTCTTCATTAATATGGGAATAACCAACATGGATGATGATTTTTGCATTAGGGTCTTTATCAAATACTTTTTCTTTGATAGTCAGTGCAGAGTTAGTTTCCCGTTCATCGATAGTATTGAGTTTACTTGCTTTATGCAGATCATAAGAAATTATTTCAAAGCCGATTTCCTTGGCTTTAAGTACTAAATTTGCATAGATACTTTCACGGGTGTAATACCCAATATTGTTAGTAACATATCCTTTATTAATTTGTGATGAAGCTGAACTATTTAAAGATTCAGCCGCAAAATAACGATATCCTTGCTTCCATAGTCCCGAAAGCATACGGTACGTTAGCACCCTATGTTGTGCAATATCGTGAGCTTCATTGAACATTACAATTTGATGTAATTGCGAGCGTTTTAATATTTCACTTTCCGCGCCTTTTGCTTTGTAATCAGTTAAATCTTCAAGAGCTAAAGTTTCACTTTCAGCAGTACTATCTTTAGCAACAAGCGCTTTTTTATGTAAGCCAGCAAACGAATATTTAACACCAAGATCTTGCATAATAATATCTAAAGCCACTGGACTATCAGTATACTCTTTTGCAAAACTTTCAATGATTGGAAGTTTTTCAACTAAGCTTTTTCCTTTCGTTTGTTCTTGAACCTTATTTCCAATTTTTATTGCTTCTAAAAGAAATTGTTCATGATCATGCTCTGAAGAGTAGGCCGAACTAGAAGCAAGTAAACAAAACAGTATTATTCTTTTCAAGTTAAATCCCTTTATTTGAAATGTAATGCTCAACGATTTGGCAAGTTAGCTAACGCCTAATTAACAGGCAAAAAATTGTTGGCTAAAATAAGTGAACGTAGTGAACAAAAAGCCAACTGTTTTTTGTCCTTGTTTAATTTCTTGTTATGCAGATTCATCGTCAAAGTAAATGTCCCAAGATATATTAAGGTTTAATGAAACAAGCCTATTCATTAAATCCACAGTCATTGATGGACCACCTTGACCATTAGAGTCCCAAAAACAAAATATGTCAGTTGAACAATTTAACTTGTGCAAATTACACATAACTTCGAGTTTATCTTGCAGGTTATTTAGGATTATCTCAAGGTGCTCTACATTATCAGTTGAATCAGATAAATTCTTAGTAGAAAAAGCCCAATAATTAAATTCTCGCTCATGCTTATATTTGGAATCATGATTAATAGCTTTAACCTTTGTAGGATTAAAACCAATTAAGTCCGTGATTTTTTCAGGCGACAGTTCAGAAGAGAAAATCCTTAATGTCGCATAGGTAAATGTACATGCCATAGTTTGAGTTTAACTTATCTGCATAACGCCCATTTAAGGGGCTGATAATAGTTTGCTAAAATGTGTAGCGAAGCGAAACCGAGCAAACTGTTAGCAGTCCCGCTTTAAATTCTTGTTAGCTTTCGCTTACTCTCAATATTAACTTCTTTAACTCGGAAATGACTAACTCAGGCTCATCATCTTGAACAAAATGACCACTTTTTGTAGCCATTACAGCCTTGCCTTTTGGAAAGAGATTTACCCATTCCGATTGATACTTCCCCCATAAATCGCGAGCTTCATCGGTGTCAAAAAGGCGCTTAGGAGTTTTAAACTTTTTAACACCTGCAATCAATGTGATAGGAATGTTTTTGATATCACCGTAGCCTAATGAAGGCTGTTTGTCCCAAATATCATTTATTAAACACCAACTATTTTCTTTACCCATTTTTATATCAGTTTGTTTTAGTTTCTCATTAGAATCTTTTCCACCTATAGGATCTAATTTTTCAATAATTTCGATATCTCTAGGGTTGATAGGGTCAACAAACAACATGGCTAAAACTTTATTTGGGTTTCTAGCTGAAAACTCCCTCGCTATTTTTCCACCATAAGAGTGAGAAACATAAATGATAGGTTTGTTTATTTTGAGTTGTTGAATTAACTTTTCTGCATCCTTTACATAATCACTTGATGTTAAGTCACCAACACAAGAGGAAGATTTTCCTTCACCTCTTCTTGAATATCTAATCGCTGTAGTATTTTTTGGAAGATCCTTCCAAATAGAATCCCAACCAGACATTCCAGAAATTGCTCCAGCTTCAAAAAGTACGATATTTTCTCCATCACCTTTAATTTCGTATTCTAATTCCGCTTGATTGACTAAGAGTGATTTAGCCGAAGCGAAAGTGCAAATAATGGAAAGGCTTATGGTTAAAAAAACTTTTGGAAACATACACTCATCCTTGAAAGAAAGCTAACGTTTTGCTAAGAGGCTAAAATGGTTGGCTAGCTTTTTTGCGTTACTTTGCAAAAAACGAGCAAACTGTTTTAGTCCTTTTAAGCACCTTGTTATGCGACTGCTAGCAATAACCACAAACCGCACAACGCATATAAGGTTTCGTGGCAGCAAAGACAGAAGTAAAAAACACCTCAGTGCAACCCACAAAACCGTGAATTTTGAGCCACTGAATTGCAGTGGCTTTTACCAACAAACTACGATGGCGAAAAACTGTTTAACCAAGAGCTGAAACAGTGTTATTACGCGTAAGTTACCAAGATAAAGAAAAGGCAACAACGACAAAACTATTGGTAAAGCGCCAAACTTAGCAAATAAATTTAGTCGAATTCGCATCTGACGCATAACGTTTTGCTAAGAGGCTAAAATAGTTGGCTAGCTTTTTTGCGTTGCTTTGCAAAAAACGAGCAAACTGTTTTAGTCCTTTTAAGCACCTTGTTATGCGACTGCTAGCAATTACCACAAACCGCACAACTTATATAAGATTTCGTGGCAGCAAAAGCCGAAGCAAAAAACACCTCAGTGCACCCCACAAAACCGTGAATTTTGAGCCACTGAATTACAGTGACTTTTACCAACAAACTACGTTGGCGAAAAACTGCTTAGCAAAAAGCTGAAACAGAATTATTACGCGTAAGTTACCAAGGTAAAGAAAAGGCAACAAATACAGAATTTTTAGTAAAACGCTAAACTTAGCAAATAAATTTAATCGAATTCGCATCTGACGCATAACGCCCCAATAAGAGGCTAAAAATTGTTGGCTAAAATTAGCGAGGCACGAGCGCGAGCCAACTGTTTTTAGTCCTGCTTAATTGCCTTGTTAGGTTTTACTGGATAAATTAATGAACTGCCGACTGAATAATGTACCAGTCTCCATTTTTCTTATACACGTCAATTTCTATCACAGCATCCCGCTTTTCGTAGATACCTTTCCAAACGAACCTGAATATATCTAAACCATCGAAATTAAAGTTTCTCAACGTGCATAAAAACTCATAACCAGTATTCATGCCGTTTCTTTCATGCATCCCTTTGATGTCCTCTGAAAACCTCTCTCTCGAAAAGTTTCCAAGGTACTTATCTTCGTAACGCTTCGTATACAAATCAAAGTTCTCAGTGTCATCTGCTTCAAGCATTTCTTTTAGGTACTTTTCGGCTATTGCCTGTACTTCAGAAGAATCAGTCATAATTTCATCCTTGTGTATTATGTTTTTATTGCCAAGCGTGCCACCACACTTTGTGTAAAACCTAACGCCTCGTTAAGAGGCAAATAATATGTTGGCTAAAATAAGCGACGCAGGAGCAAAAGCCAACTGTTATTTGTCCTGCTTTAACGACTTGTTATGTTGTGAGTACGGTAATACATATTTTTCTAATAGATAAAACAATACGGTAAGAAAAATAAATATAACGCCAAATAGCTTACTGTGAAAAAGAGCTCTTTCCCTTAAACTTTCATGCAGCTCTATTACACTTCTAATGACTAACTCATCAGTTTCTATTTTAGCCATAGTAACTTTAGAAGTTCTTTTTATTTCATCAGAACTTAAAGCTATAGGCATAAAGCCATCAAGAGCATTTTCATGGCTCTTATACAAGAAATAATTATGAACAGATATCGAGAAACCAAAAACCATACAAAAGCCTATTAAGGCATAAATTAATTTAGGTTTTATCGAATTCATGATAATGCTTCCATTGCAACATAACAGTTTATTAGGAGGAAAAATGCGCTCTTTTCTAGCTGCACTCTTTCCCCGTAAAATTAATTGTTAACAACTCTATACGAGCAATCACATTGAATCAATGAGTTATACCTATATTAGCTAACAACCATAATATTCTGTAGAAAGCGTGCATTTTGCCTTATTTCAAGCATGAAACTAAAATGCAGATTGCAGCGAAAGAAATAATACTTGGTTGTCACCAACACTTTGATAACCAATACTCGACGATACGTATTGCCCATTAATCGCTTCTAAGGCGATACGGTATCCCAATTCCTTATCTACGCCATCTCGATATTCTAGCGCAATATTAATGGCGTTATCTTGATAAAAATTATACCGAGTCCCTATACGGGCCAATTCAAAAAGCTCGGAATAATTATCTTCAGCTGAGTCAACTTGCTGCTTCATTAGCGAGCTTTCAACGTAGTAATGTACGCGGCCTGAATACGCCCAATTAACGCCCATCGTAATTTCATTTTGGGTTAAGCTTTTATTTTGCTCCCCTTGATTAAGCTGATAATTAATACGCCCGTATAAATTAACCTGCTCGGTATCTCGAGTTAATTGCATCAACTTAGTTTGATAATTTATACCTATGCCTGAAACAACCCCAGAGCTATCAAATACCCCTTTAATTCCTGCGCGTTGAAAATCAATTGAAACGCCCTCGTATAAACTAAGCCCAGTTGCAGCACTTGCAACAGAGCCTTTCAGTGTTTCAGCGGCACAAACAGTTGGCAGTCCTGTGCTTAGCAAAACAGCCAACATTATAGTAGCTCGCTTTTTAGCTGCTTTATTAAAAGTATTATTAACTGATTTATTGGTTGTCATTAGGGCACTTGGCATCATAAGCCTCCTTAAAAAGTTTATTCGGTTACGCAAGCGCTTTCTCCGCTTGGCTTGCAATAAACTATAAAGAATTCAACTACGACACTGCCCAACTATATGATTAACGGACAAAAAAGAGGATAAGCGGTTTAATAAGCTCGATGAAGTAAATTAAATCATTCACAAATAAGGTCATTAATAAGCGATAAGTGCGTCATACCATTAAAAATTATCTTTTTTGTTTTGAGTTCTTAACGTAAAAGTCACTGAAATATTTCAATAACCTACTCCTCTTAAAAAATAATGCAGACTTCGCTACCTTCAACACTAGCAAGGCGGATTTATGCGCTAATAGCAAGCCTATTGCAAATGAGCCCAACGCGATTAATGATGAAAATAGCGCTTGATCTTATTCATTTAAAGATTAAAATAGCGTTTGAATATCATTCGAATACAATTTCACAACATAAAATAACAGGTTTATTATGGCGCCAGCTCCACGTTTTAGCCCTGAAGAGCAAGAAAGATTAATTTTACTTGCTGCAGTCACCGCTATTGAAGAAAGTAGTTTATTAGACTTTTCAATGTCGGCTATTGCCAAGTTAGCCTCACTCTCAATGGGGTCTGTCTATAAATTTGTCCAATGTAAAGAAGATGTATTAATTGCACTCGCTACCAAAATGTATCAAGAGCGGCGACGTGTATTTAAGCAAGTACTTTCATTGCCACTGACAACACCTGAGCGCATTATTGCTATCAGCTTATTAGATTTTTCAAAAGTAAGAATGTATAGCTTTGATGACCAATTAGAAAGCATTGTAAATACCCGTGCAATCATGAAACGCAGCTCAACACGCTGGCTTAATAGCATGATTGAGGGATGCCAAACCTGCGATGGTACCTTTAAAAGCTTTTTACAAGCAGCGGCAGATTCAGGTGAATTAATCTCAGGCGAGCGTGATATTGAAGAAATTAACTTATCATCTTGGGCGTTAGCGGTTGGCTATTTTTATACCGTACGCTTGCATCACAACCGCAGCAAAGAGCAAGAAGTTATCGACGAAGAGTGCTTACCAGCGTTAGAGCCTGACAATGTTCATATCCGCAGTTTACAGCGCTTAATAAACACCTTTGACTGGCAAGTTAAAGTCAGTAAAGAAGATATAACCAAAACTTGTGAGTGCTTAGTCAAACATGGACTACGATAATACTTACAATCATTGAAGACCAATTAACAACACTTATGACACGCGTATAACATACGTTCAAACACTATAAAGGAACATTGATGAATATATTAAGATGGATAATTGTGGCAGTAGTACTCGCCGCTGTCGTCTTTGGTTTGTATAGCTATAAATCGTCATTACAAGCAGCAACCGCGGCCCAAGGTGCAAGTATGCCTGAGCCAGCAGCCGTTGTAACCGCTGTTACCGTTGACACCATAACCTACCAAGACAGAGTACAAGTAAATGGTGAAGTGCAAGCATTTAGAACATTAACCCTTAATAATGAGCTTGCAGGGCAAATTACTAAATTGAATGCTCCGTCGGGTAGTCGTGTTAAAAAGGGGCAAATTTTACTTGAACTCGATCACCGCGATGAAGATGCAAAATTGCTGGCTGCACAAGCAACATTAACGCTAAACCAACAAACATTAAATCGTTATATTAGGCTACAAAAAAATAAAGAAATTAGTGAAGATCTTGTCGATCAAGCACAAGCTAATGTGCAAATTGCTAAATCAACCATTGCCGTACTGAAAACCGCTATTGCTAAAAAAGAGCTTACTGCGCCGTTTGATGCCACCGTAGGAATTCATAATTTAGAAGTCGGTCAATATTTAGAGAATAACAGCCAAGTATTGCAGTTAGTGGGAGTTAACGAGTTTACGTGGATAGACTTTTATTTGCCGCAGTTTTACCAAGAGCTAACTCTCGGCTCTACCGTACAAATACACTTAATTAACCCAACCAATGACAGCAATGTTTTTGAAGCTGAAATTATTGCTATTGACCCACAACTTTCTCACGCATCACGTAATTTAAAATATCGTGCACAACTACCATCAGCAACATTGTCGTTAAAGCCGAATACACTAGTTACGGTCAAAGCACCAACAACGGCTAGCGCTTTAGTGAATAGTGTTCCTGATTTAGCGATTAAACGTGATCCTTTAGGCACTTATGTTTTTGTGTTAGAGCTTGAAGAAAATGGTGAGTCTTATCGCGCACAGCAAGTGAAGGTTGAAGTAGGCGCTCGTCAAGGCGATCAAGTTATGATCACCTCAGGGCTTAAACAAGGTCAGCTTATTGCGAGTAAAGGGTCATTCAAGTTATTTCCGGGTATGAAAACCTACGTTGCAGCTTCTGAAGAAGCACTTATTATTGCAGACAAATAAGGGAATATCATGACGCAAAGTAAAGCTTCTGTTATGGACATTTTTGTTCGCCGCCCCGTTGTTGCTATTGTACTCTCGCTTATTATTTGTATTGCGGGTTTATGGGCTGTCAATAAAATTCCAGTTTTACAGTTTCCAAAAATTGAGAGCGCTTCTTTAGTAATAAATACCTACTACATTGGTGCTTCTGCCGATGTAGTGCAAGGTTTTGTGACTGAGCCTATTGAGCGCGTAGCTGCCACCGTTCCTGGGGTTGAGTATGTTGACTCGGTTAGTACCTCGGGTAGCAGTACCGTTACCGCGTGGCTTAACCTCAATCAAGATAGTACTCGTGCACTTGCTGAGCTAAGCTCACGTTTAAGTCAAATACGCTTTGAATTACCAGCAGGCTCGCAAGACCCTGTAGTATCGGTGAGTCGTGCCGACAGACCTTTTGCCGTGTTTTATTTAAATGTGCATTCTAACGGTAATGATTTGTCAAAAATTACCGACTATTTAACCCGTCAAGTTAACCCCATTTTAAATGCTATTGAAGGTGTACAACGGGTTGGCATTGAAGGCGCAAGAACGCCAGCAATGCGTATTTGGTTAGATGCAGACTCACTAAATGTGTTTAATTTAAGCGCAAAAGAGGTTTATCAAGCGCTGGCAACCAACAATACTATTGCCACCATGGGTTATGCTGAAAACAATAATCAACGCATTGATATTGTTGCAAACACTCAGTTAAGCACAGTTAGCGAATTTCAGGACTTAGTGGTAGCTGAAATAGACAGTGCCACCGTTTATCTTAAAGATATTGCCCGTGTTGAACTCGCAGCAGAAGACGCTAGCGTTACTGCTAGGTTAAACCACAATGACGCGGTTTATATTTCTATTTGGCCTCTACCTGGTGCCAACGAAATAGCCATTGGTGATCGCCTCTATGAAAAGGTTGATGAGTTAAATAAAACTCTACCGCACGGTATTTCTATTGACTATGCCTACGACGGCACGCTTTACATGCGCAGTGCTTTAGAAGAAATTTTCACTACCTTAATCGAAACCGTTATTTTAGTGGGCATTGTAGTATTAATGCTAATGGGTTCATTTAGAAGTGCGATGGTGCCATTAATCACTATTCCTATTTCTATTTTAGGTGCCATTGGCGCTATGGCCTTAATGGGCTTTTCGCTAAACTTATTAACGGTACTTGCTATTGTACTTTCTGTCGGCTTAGTGGTTGATGACGCCATTGTTGTGGTTGAAAACGTTGCCCGCTTAATGCGCCAAGGTATGTCTAAGTTTGATGCTGCATTAACTAGCTCTCGACAACTGCTCGTGCCTATTATTTCAATGACCTTAACGCTCGCGGCAGTTTACGCACCAATTGGCTTTTTATCCGGCTTAACAGGTGTACTATTTAAAGAGTTTGCTTTTACGCTAGCAATTGCCGTTATTATTTCAGGTATTGTCGCCATAACGCTGTCGCCTATTATGAGTGCTTATGTTTCACCTAAAGGTGGTCAAGAAGGCTGGTTAACCCGAAAAGTGAACCATGTTTTTGAAAAGGTTCAGCATCAGTATGCGCGTCTTTTAGGGCATATTTTTAAGTGGCAGGGACAAGTATTTTTGATTGCTTTTGTGGTATCTATGTTAGCCGTGCCTTTTTATATGCAATCAAAAAAAGAATTAGCCCCCATTGAAGATCAGTCTGGAATATTTTTTGCTGTTCAATCACCACCTGACTCATCACTTAGCTACAATGTCGGACAAATGGGTCCAGTTGTTGAAAAACTACAAACAATAGAAGGTGGCAAGCAAGTATGGCAAGTTGTTTTCACTAGTGGTGGTTTTGGTGGTTTAGAGTTAGTTGACCCAAGCGAGCGAGACTACAGTGCCCAAGCACTTATTCCGCGCTTGTACGGTGAATTGTCACAAATCCCAGGGCTAAACTTATTCCCGCTATTACCAAGTTCACTGCCAACATCTGGTCAGTATGAAATAGAAATGGTGGTCAAGTCATCTGAGCCTTATTCAGAGATGAAGCAGTATGCTGACCAACTGGTGGGTGCCGCTTTTGGTAGTGGTCAATTTCTTTTTGCCGATACTGATTTGAAAATTGATTTACCGCAAGTTGAACTTAAACTTAATCGTCAACGCATTGCTGATTTGGGCATGAATTTGGCAGATGTCAGTGAGCAGCTTGGCATTTTATTGTCGAGTAATTTTGTTAACCGTTTCGACGCTAAGGGTAAAGCATATCGCGTTATTCCAATTGTAGATGATACTATCCGCAGTAAAACTGAGTCGTTATTATCACTCAACATTAAAATGCCAACAGGTGAATTACTGCCAGTTTCAGCTGTCGCTGATTTAAACTGGAAAACGGTACCTCGTCAATTAGGTACCTTTGCTCAGCAAAACTCTTTTAGAATATTTGGTGGTGTTGCACCAGGCTCAAATAAAGAGGCGGCGCTATCTGCACTTGAAAATGCCGCAAGCGAGTTGTTACCGGTTGGCTACAGTATTGATTATGCTGGTGAATCACGTCAGTTACGCAAAGAAGGTAATACCTTGTTAATGGTATTGGCTATTTCATCACTGATTGTATTTTTAGTGTTAACCATACAGTTCAATAGCTTTAGAGACCCTCTAGTGGTATTGCTAGGTTGTGTACCTTTGGCGTTATCAGGTGCGTTGTTGATTTCTTACCTTGAATTCACCACCATGAATATTTACTCACAAATAGGGCTAATTACCTTAATTGGCTTAATTGCTAAGAACGGTATTTTAATTGTTGAGTTTGCTAATCATGCACAAGAAAGTGGCGCAACAAAATTAGCCGCGGTAACCGAAGCAGCAACGACGCGTTTACGTCCTATATTAATGACAACAGCAGCGACCATACTGGGGCATTTCCCGTTAGTATTAGTGACTGGTGCTGGTGCTGAAGCACGTAATAGTATTGGTATAATTTTAGTGGCGGGTATGTTTATTGGTACTATTTTCACTTTATTTATTCTGCCAAGCTTTTATTTACTGCTAGCGAAAAGAAGAGAAAAAGTTATTGCGTAACTTAGCGCTGAAGCAGCACTAAAGTAATAGATAGTTAGCCACTCACTAGAACCAGCTTAGCTAGTTCTAGTTAAGTTAAGTTAAGTTAAGTTAAGTTAAGTGAGATTAGGTTAGGTTAGGTTAAAGCAAGCTAATTTAGCTTAATTAAAAAAGGGACTGTTTGATAAGAACAGTCCCCTTTTCATTGCTACTTCAACAACAATTTAACCATTTTAGGTCAATACTATAGCTTGTAAGCAACCGTTAGCTTTATTCGCTAATAAGTGTCTCAAAACCGCCATAAATTAATCGCTTGCCGTCAAATGGCATGGGATTATTGTCAGGGTGCATTCTTGGGTCTTCCATAATCGCCTGCCAGCCAACATTACGCGCTTCTTTCGATGGCCAAGTTACCCAAGAGAAAACTACTGTTTCGTCATCTTTTTTTTGCACCGCCAGCGGGAACGAAGTTACCTCGCCATCAGGTACGTCATCTCCCCACGTTTCCATTATTTTTAATGCGCCATGCTCCTTAAAAACAACGGCAGAAAGTTTTGCATGTTCAATGTATTTATCTTTATTGATCGTCGGAACTGCTGCAATGAAGCCGTCAATGTAAGACATAATATTCTCCTTAATAAATAACTGAGCCTGATTTTAGGTTTACTTGAAAATAAAGCCTAGCATCATTTCAAAAAAATAATAATGAAAACTTAATAACCGGAACTCGAGTTACCTAGCACACTAATCTATTGGTATTAACGTGCCTAGGTGCTAACGTGCCAAGGTATTCTCGTAAGGTATTAACGCGCTAAGGTATTAACGCGTAAGGTATTAATGCAATGCTTTTAAACTAACAAATACCGCGCTAGATAAAGCAGGTACCTCAAACTCATCGGCGCTGATTTTACTGGCTTTAACTTGCTCGTCTATTCCTGCTTGCTGTAGTGGGTGTAAAATATAAGTACTTGCGCCACTATAGCTAAAGCGCTGTTTTTTAGGGCTAGTATTAAATATTACTATAACGCTTTGGTAGTTATGTTTGTCATCAAGAGTGCTGTTTTCCTGTGTCGCACCGCTTTTTATTTGCATTACCAACAAGCCATCTTGGCTGGCACCAGCAATATTTAAAAAGCTTACTTGTTCAATAATCTCTTGCGCTGTGGTTAGTCTAAATAATGGCGTACTCATTCGTATCGCTAACATTTGCTGAAATACTTGATTACTAAAGGCAATATCTTCAGCGTCAACCTTATCTCGCCCTTCATGCCCTAAAAGCACTTGCTGAATAAGCGGCCAGTTAGCTTGATCTTTTTCTGCTGGTGGTAAGCCAACGTCATAGTAATTTTCTTGTGCTGAAAAATCCACGCGATTAAACCAGTCACCGTAATCGTAGCTATCACGTAAAAATGATTTTGAACGCATAAACTCTGAGCCCATATGAACAAAGGGTATGCCTTGAGCAAATAAAGCAAATGACAAACTTTGTAAGTGCATTCTTACTCTATCTTGCGTTGACACATCAAAGGCTAGTCGATATTGGCTATTGTCCCACAGTGTTTGATTATCGTGTTTAGAAACATAATTAATCGTATCAGCAGGATCCTTAGCATAGCCTGTTGGTTGGTCGCCATAAGGAACATCTTTCCCTAATAATGGCTTACCTTGTTTATCCGTGAGCGGAAAATCCGCTAAATTTCCAGCTAAACCAATACGTAATTGGTTCATTAATAACTCATAACTTGCTTGGCTTTGCGCTGTTGTTTGTAGTTCATTAGCTTGCATTAGCAGTCCGTTACCAATGCCCTGTGTAGCACGGGTATTATTGCCACCACCGCGCACGGCATCACGTAATCGGTCTGAAAAAGTGCCTATTTCGCTGCCGCCTAACTCTAATTGGCTCGCTTGCACAAACTGGTTGTTATTAGCCACTTCGCCAAAATTCCAACCTTCACCATAAAAATAGGTATCACTATCAACACTGCGCACTGCTTCTCGTGCCTTAAGCATTGCCGATTTAGGCTGATGTCCCATTAAATCAAAACGAAAACCATCAATTTTATAATCACGTGCCCAAATCACTAAAGAGTCTATCATCAGCTTTTCCATCATCACACGCTCTGTCGCGGTGTTGTCGCAACAAGTTGACTGCTCAATAGCACCTGTTAGTGGGTCTAAACGGTGATAATAGTTAGGTACTATTTTATCCAATACCGATTTAGGAGCTAACCCTGAAGCATAGGTATGATTATAAACAACATCCATGATCACTCTAAAACCTAGCTCATGTAGATTTTGTACCATTTCTCTAAATTCTACTAAGCGTGTAACCCCTTGAGCATTAACGGCATAACTGCCCTCTGGCACGGTGTAATGCAAAGGATCATAGCCCCAGTTATAGTTATCAACTGCTCGTAATTCGCTCACTAACTGTTGCGCTTTTTTACCGTCAGTTGCATAGCTACTTAATAGCGATTTAAGCGTTTGCTGCTCATTATACTCTTGTTGGCAAATACTCGCTTTAGCGGCAATAGTACACACTTTCGCTAGACTGTCAGCCATATCAATATGCTGACTCGCCTCTTCATTCACCGTTGCTATATCGTATGTGGGTAATAAATGAATATTATTTAACCCCGAGGCCTGTAGCGCCTTCAAATGCTGCATACCATCAGAGTTTGCTTCGCTAAAAGCCTTGTATTTACCTTTAAATTTAGGGTTAGTTAAACTTGGGTCATTAGCACTAAAGTCACGAATATGGGTTTCATAAAAAATATTATCTTCAATATTTTTTACTCTGGGTATGCTGTGTTCAGCCCAATGACTTGGCTGAGTTGTAGCATCATTTAAATTAACAACCTGCGAGTACTCACTATTAACCGATAAACTTAGCGAGTATGGGTCTGTTACCTGTAGCGTCTCTACTTTTTTAGACGCTGGGTGATAAACACGTACCTGATATTGATAATAGGCATAACTTGCCTCATCACCTGTGGTCACTTGCCAAACACCTGTTTTACTATCTTCGATCATGGCTAGCTGAGCGTTAGGCATGGCTTGTAGGTTTTCATCAAACAATAACACAGACACTGCTTGTGCCGTTGGTGCCCATAATTTAAAACTAACACCTTGCTCACTAATGTTTGCCCCTAAATCAGTCACTTCATCAGCATCGTTGTCTACACTGGTATATAAGGCATCAATAACAGCCCCTGTTTGTATATACGTTGCTGCGATTAGTTGTTTGTCGGCATCAAATGAAGTAATAACGAGTGAATGCTTAAGCCACTGCTTAGCTAACTCATTGCTTATATTTACTTTATAAGACTGAAAGCCAGTAAGGTGTGGAAATTTTTCTGCTAATTTTTTTGGGAGTGTGATTGCCGTTAACGCCACAGTATCAACAGTATTAGCGGCTAGCTTAGTTAACTGGTAACGATTATTCGTTTGTTGTTTAGGTAAGAGAATAATTTGAGGCGTTAGCCAGTGCGCAGAAAACCCTTTAGCTAAGGCTTGTATATTACTTGACGTATCAACAGCTTCAATTGCCACTGGTGCTTTGGTATCACAAGCAGCTAACAATATGCTTAAAGACAAGAGTTGTAGATAGAGAGAAATTTTTTTCATAGCGTTCTTCATTTAGCTGAAAATAATATGATCACTAATTTACGGTGAAAAAGTAAAACTAAAAACGCTTAGCGTTAGGTTGCATACGTATTCAATACCGCCCCACCCTTATGAATACGTATGCATGTGGTATCTAAGCATTAGCTGCAGCCTTATATTAAAGTTGTTGACATAGTAGCCACCCATAAAGGCGCATGACAACAATCACAATATAAATATAAAACATTACACAAGCATATAATTATTAGGCTGATAGGACTTAGCCAATAAATAACTCACGGATGGTTAGGGGAGAATATTCAATGTTACATTTTAAACCAAGCAAAATGTCATTAGCTCTACTTTCAAGTGGCTTAATGGCATTAAGCGCTACAAGTTTTGCTGCCGAAGAAGCCAAAAGCCAAGAGGAAAAAGCAGAAGAAGCTGTTGAAGTAATACAAGTAAAAGGTTTTCGTAAAAGCCTTGTTGAATCAATTAACTTAAAGCGATATTCCTCGAGTGTAGTTGAAGCCATTTCTGCTGAAGATATTGGTAAGTTACCTGACTCTTCTATTGCAGAATCTATCGCTCGTTTACCGGGTCTCGCTGCGCAGCGCATTGACGGTCGTGCAAGTAAAGTAAGTATTCGCGGATTTGGTGAAAATGAAAGCGGCACAACCTTAAATGGTCGTGAACAAGTTTCTATTGGTGACAACCGCGGCGTTGAGTTTGACCTATACCCATCTGAAATAATGAGCGGTGTTACCGTTTATAAAACCCCTAATGCTAGCCTAGAAGGTGAAGGTATTGCAGGTGTTATTGACTTACAAACTATCAAGCCATTAAGCCAAGATGACCGTGTTATTCAATTTAACGGCACTTATGAAAAAACCAGTTTTGAGAAGTTAAACCCTAATGGTGATGACGATGGCTTAAAGGGCACATTCTTTTACATGGACCAATTTGCAGATGACACTTTAGGTGTTGCCTTTGCTTATACAACCATGACTTCACCTAACCAAGAAAAACGTTGGAATTCTTGGGGTTATCCTGAGTTTGAATACAGTGACGGCTCACAAGGTTCTATTTTAGGAGGGGCGAAACCTTTCGTTCGTTCTTCTATCTTAGAGCGTGACTCCGCTATGCTTGTTATTGAAGCTGCGCCAAGAGATGATTTAAAAATGACATTTGATGCCTTATATGTCGACTTTTTAGATACCAAAATATTACGTGGCATTGAAGTACCGTTTGCTTGGGGCCAAGGCTCTATCTCTCCCGATAGCGTTACCATTGACGCTGATACAGGCTTTATAACGAGTGCAACAACGCAAGGACAACGAGCATTAGTACGTAACGATTACGAAGAGCGTGATGCCGAGCTGATGTCATTTGGTTTTAATACCAATTGGGCAGTTAACGATAACTGGACCTTAGACATTGATGCTAGTTACTCAAAAGTTGAGCGTGACGTTTACAGTGTAGAAAGCTACGCTGGTACTGGCCGAGGCGACAACCGAGGTGTTGCTGATGACATAGGCTACACCTTTGACTCAGGTAATACTGGGGCAAAATTTACCCACGGTTTAGACTACAGTGACTACAACCTAATTCAACTCGGTGGTCCATTAAGCTGGGGCTGGAGTGGCGCACTTAATGATAAATACGGTGTAACAGGCACAGAATACGAAAACCAATTACAAGACGGTTTTATCAATACGCCAACTATTGATGATGAACTTATGTCGCTAAAATTTGCGGCTAGCCAAGATATTGATTCTGACTTCATTTCAGCAATCACCTATGGTGTTGCCTATCGTGAACGTGAAAAATCAAAAACATCAGAAGGTTATTTCATGACCTTAAGCAGCTTTAGCTACCCTGATAATACCGGCATGTTATCAGTACCAGAGCAATATCGTTTAGGCACAGCTAACCTAGACTTTATTGGCATGGGCGATATGATTGCCTATGACACAATGGGCTTAATTAACGATGGCTATTATGATTTATTGCAAGAAAGTTTAACGGATCCAAAACATGCGACTAAATCATGGACCGTTAATGAGAAAGTAATGTCTGCTTTTGCGCAAGCTGAATTAGCCACTGAAATTGCAGGTATGCCAGTAACGGGCAACTTAGGTGTTCGCTACGTTTATACCGAGCAATCTTCACAAGGTAGTGCCTTTAATACGATTGACGGCTTAGTAGTCGCAGAGCCTACCGATGTTAGTCATGACTATAATCATTTCTTACCGAGCTTAAACTTATCAATGCAAATTGATGATAGTCAAACATTACGTTTTGGGGCAGCTAAAACAATTTCACGTGCCCGTTTAGATGAAATGAATGCCTCATTTAATGCCACATACAATCAACAGCCTGACAGTGAAGGTAACTACTGGAGTGTATCTGGTGGTAACCCTGCACTTGAGCCCAAAGAAGCGATTGGCATAGATTTATCTTATGAAAATTATTTCAGTGCAGAAGGTTACTTTGCTGTAGCTCTTTTTCATAAAGATTTACAAAATTGGATTTTTGACGGCAGCTACGCAGTAGATATGACGGGCATTGCTGACCCTGCTACAGGTGAATTGCCAGCTACAACCACAGGTACAGGCAACGGTAAAGTGAATGGCGGTGACGGCACACTTTGGGGTTATGAATTATCAGCAACGTTACCTTTTAACATGGTTCATGAAAGCCTTGATGGTTTTGGTATTATTGCCAGCTATACTGGCATTGAGTCAGACATGAAAGATCAAAATGATAACGACTATGAGCTACCAGGCTTATCTGACAGTATCACCAGTGCTACATTCTACTACGACAAAAATGGATTTTCAGCACGAGCAAGCATGCGTAAGCGTGGTGCATTTAAAGGTGATGTTTACGGCTTAGGTTTTGATACTGTGCAAGTAGATATTATGGGTGAAACAATTTGGGATGCACAAATTGGTTATGACTTTGGTGAAGGTGGCTTTGAAAGCTTAGAAGGCTTATCTATTTTCTTACAAGGCTATAACTTAACTGAAGAGCCATTTACCTCATTACAAGGTGACAATGCCCTACAAGTACGCGACTACCAAGACTACGGTAGCACTTACCTTTTAGGCTTTAGCTACAAAATGTAAATAACGTTTTAGTTACCCTTCGCACTTGTTAACAAAGCCCTTGTAATATTACCTTACTAGGGCTTTTTACTTTGTTAATTAACAATAATAATAAGTAAAACTATTAAGGAAAGTATCGTAATGCCGCATCAAAACCAACACAAAATCGCCGATACAGCTAACCCCAAAATTAATAATATCGTTATTGTTGGCGGCGGCACCGCAGGTTGGATGACAGCCGCATTGTTGATAAAAACCTTAGGTAAGTCGTTAAATATTACCTTAATTGAATCTGATAATATTGGCACCATTGGTGTTGGCGAGGCGAGTATTCCCCCTATTGTTAACTTTAACAGTGCAATAGGTATTGATGAAAAAACCTTCATTAAAGAAACTCAAGCAACCATTAAACTCGGTATAGAGTTTACTGACTGGGGTCAACACAATGATAGCTATATGCACGCCTTTGGCAGCATAGGAAAAAAATTCGCATTCTGTGATTTTCATCATTTTTGGCTAAAGGAGCAGCAACAAAATAACGCTATGCCAGTAAACGCTCATAAGAGTTTTTGGGATTACTCACTTAACTATCAGGCAGCTAAACAAAACAAGTTTGCACCTATTCATAATATTCCTAACACAAACCTACCCGGTATTGCTCATGCTTACCATTTTGATGCAGGTTTATACGCTAAATTTATTCAAAAGCACGCGATGAGCATGGGCGTAAAGCGTATTGAAGGAAAAGTGATACAAGTTAATCAACATCACGACACTGGCTTTATCAAAAGCCTAGTATTAGCAAACGGTGAGCAGATTACAGGAGACTTATTTATTGATTGTAGCGGTCTTAGCGCATTGCTTATTGAAAAAACACTCAATACTGGCTTTGAAGATTACTCTCATTGGTTGCCTTGTGATCGCGCTATTGCCGTACCTTGCGAAAAAATAACACCTATTGAACCATATACTCGCTCTAGTGCACATGCTGCTGGTTGGCAATGGCGTATTCCACTGCAACACCGAACCGGTAATGGTTTAGTTTACTCAAGTAAACACCTCAGTGATGAACAAGCAAAAGCGCAATTACTCAATAACCTTGACGGCAAACCGCTAGGGGAGCCTCGAGTTATTTCCTTTAAAACAGGCCGTCGTCGTAAGCAGTGGCATAACAACGTGATTGCTATTGGCTTATCTAGTGGTTTTTTCGAACCCCTTGAGTCGACTAATATTCACTTAATTCAAACGGCAGCGATACGCTTGTTAAAGTTTTTTCCACATAATGGTATTGAACAAGCCGCCGTTGATGAGTTTAATCGCCAAGCAAAATCTGAGTTAGAAGCTATTCGTGATTTTATTATTATGCACTACAAGCTCAACAACCGAGGCGACAGTGAGTTTTGGCGTACCTGTCAGCGCATGCAAGTGCCGCCATCATTAGCCAATAAAATAGCGTTATTTAAAAAAACAGGGAATGTATTTTGTAAGCCTGATGATTTATTCACTGAAATAGCATGGCAACAAGTGATGATAGGGCAAGGCATTATTCCTGAGGATTATCACGCTTTAGCTGATACCTTATCTGAAGAGCAACTTAGCGACTTAATGACAAGCTTGAAAACCCTCATTACCCGCACTGTTGAAAAACTACCAAGCCATGATGATTTTTTACCGTAAGGAGTGCCATATAGCTCGCTATACAATTGGCGAGAACCATCACCTTTAGCTGATATATCATTTCTAACTAATATTAGCGCACTTAGGTCGACCACTAAATACCTTAACAAAGTAGCTATCTTAACAAAGTAGCTAAGCTGAACAGCCAAAGTCACATCCGTGACCTTGGCATTTTCATCTGAAAAGCTATCTCTATCTAACTAACGGGGTCTAACTAACCACTAATACACTTTAAAACATAGTATTACTGTTTGCGGAGTCGCTTGGTACGGGTTGAATAACATCCCAATGCTCAACAATTTTACCATTTTCAACACGAAATATATCAACAACAGCTTCGCTGACTCCCTTGCCATCAGTTGAGTTTACATGTAACCAGACTAAGTCACCGTCTGCAACACTTCTAACAATGGTTGCTTTAGATTGAGGGTTATCTTTAAAGTACCCCTCAAAGTAACCAACAAAAGGGGCTTTTCCATCAGCTACATACGGGTTGTGTTGTATGTAGTTATCAGCAACAACTTCCGCGGCTTGATGTACTTGATGTTTATTGAAAAAAGCATCGTAAAAAGCAATAACAAGTTGCCTATTTTGCTCTTCCTTTATTAAGTCTCTTGGTTGACCATTAGCATAGCTAGCACTTGAGGTAAGTGTTGCAATAAGTAGAATAAAAACAAGACAAAGGTTATTTTTTGCTTGCATAGGTTTTTCCTTTTTAGTGGTGTTGTATATTGAAGGTAGTTGTTCGAAGTAGTTTTTTAGATGCCGCAGCCATAAGCCGATTTAATGATGTAGCCTGCTATATCCAATAATAAAGCGTGATAAGTATCAATGTTGAAGCTCATTTTGAGGCACTTGTGATGGCCGAGCAACTAGGTAAATCATAACAATAACCTCTATTGCGGCCACTAAACTCACAACCCACCAAGGTGCATTACTTAAAGATAAAATAATTAACCCTGCGAGCATACCTGCTCCAGCAAAGCATTTCGCTTTTATCGGCACTACTTTATGTGCCTGCCAATGACGCAAACTTGCGCCATAGCGAGGGTGATTGAGTAACCAAGCCGTCAGTTTTGGCGATGAGTGTGTAAAACACGCCAATGCCAAAATGAAAAAAATAGTGGTCGGCATTACTGGCAAAACAATACCAATAATGCCCAATCCAACCAGAGCTAAGCCCAGTAGTTGGTAACCAATATTTTTATAGGAGACTAAAGTTACCTTTAAATTCATGAATAAACTTGTGCCTGATAAAGTTGAAAACGGGTAAACGCTTGGCGAGCACCATTAATCAGTGCTTGCTCTTGTGCTGCGGTTAATTCAATAGTGTCAATTAATTGCACTAAGTGACGCCATGCGCTGCCACGTCCAGCTCCTGGGCCAGCTAAATAACGTGCAGCAAACTCTCCTGTATAGTGTAGACGAGCTTGCGCTTGTTTTCCTAACATTGCAGCACCAACTTTTGAGCCTTCAACAACATATAGCCAACCAAGCGCAGTTGCTAGGTCGGTATTATTATCAATAAGTGGCACAAGCGTGCTAGTCGGAAGCCTGCGTTCTAAGTCAATAAAGTCCTGTTCTAATAAGCCAAGACGGCGACGTGAAACTAAGTCGTCAATGTGTTTACTTAACTGTGTATGCTCATAGAGTGCGGAGACATCTTTTAAAAAATAATATTGTAGTGATAAAAATTTCACATAATTATCAACATTCGCAAATGGGTCTTTTTCCATAATGCTTTTGTCGATATTGTCATGTAAATCGGCAGTGCCTTGTCGAAGTGCTAGTGCCCGAGATGAGGCGCTTACTGCTGCTGTCATGTTTTACTTCCTTAACGGTGTTTTGATGGTTTGTAACAATAATTTTTACTGTGCTGTTACTTGTATAAAAGTATTTTTTCTTTGATATAAACAAGCTTGAGCCGCGGTTTAACTGCCCTAGCACTTTATATTTTGATTTCAAGACCCAGAGTAATCGTACGTCCGGGCTCAGGCATAGCAACGATTGAACCAGATGAAACGATATAGCGGTCAGTCAAATTGGTTACTGTGGTGTAACCACTGATAGTGTTGTTAAATTGATAATCAACATAGAAATCAAGCTGATAACTGGCTGGAATTTTCTTAACGGCTTTTGCGCCAGTACCACTTAAAAAGCCACCGGGGTGTTCTTTGGCAGAATGGCCTTTGTAAATAAAGCCCGTATCGAGTTTATCGTTTAATAACTTCTTACCAAGCGAGACGACAAGATTTCTTTTAGGTGGAATGCGTAGCGGTGTTAAGCTACCTGAAAACCCCTGATTATTGCACTTTTCAACGCCTTCAAGCTCAGCATACTCACTAGAGCACATTTCTATATCTGTATAATTGGTATATGAAAGCGTGCTATAAAATAGGTCGCCTTGATAATCAATGCTAAGTTCAATCCCTGGTAATTCAAATGAATCGTAGTTAGTAAAGGTATAAGCAGAAGTTTGCCACTCTGTTGCATTAGGGTCTTTATTAGGTAAATTTCCAGTAGCTAGCATATTTTCAATACGTGTATCAAAATAGCTAGCTGATAGCGTTAACTTATCTCCTGGTGTTAGCGTATTAACAAAGCTGCTCTCAACTCCAAATTCAAAAGTATTAGTATTTTCAGGTGTTACAGGGTAATACGGAGAGTATGAAAACACTTCATTAGAAACCGTGGTTTCATAGAGGTTTGGCATTCTATAAGCTTTACTATATTTAAATTTTAGTGCGGTATTGCTTAGCACACTATAATAAACCTGTGCCGTTATATCGGTTTTAGGATCAAACTCTTGGCTTAACCCCGTCTGGTTATCTGTCGTTTTTGAGTCATGATGGTTCAGGTTAAGCGACAGTTCAACTGGCTCTAAATCAATTTGTGCATTAACAAATACACTGCGCACGGTTTGTTTACCATCACGTGAGGTCGTGAGGTCGCCGTAAAAATTCTCTGCTGATCCTGGTTTTGGCTTTAGGTTTTCGTCTTGCCAAGACGCACCATACATTAGGGTAGTTGGTATAGTGGCGAGGTTAAAAGATGATGAATTATAGACACCTAAACCCTGACGTTGATTGCTGTACTCATGAAAGTACTGCAGAGCATTTGGACCAAAGTTACTCCCTAAGGCATTATATTGCGCTAATTTGGCCTCTGTTGCCCAAGCGTTAACTTTCAAATCAACTAATGCATTGTTGGCTGGTAAATAACGATACAAAGCGCTAGCACTATTAACTTTAGCGGTACCTGGCTCCCATTGTGGCATAGTTTCAATGCCCGCAGGCACTTCACCATATTCACCATTTGGCAATATCCAAAAATCACCTTCTCTTTGCTTATGCCAGTACGAAGCCAGCATTTCACCAGCTTCTTGTTGATGATGACGAGTATTTAACTCTATTTCATGCTCATCATTAAAAGCATATTGTACTTTGGCGAGGTAAGATTCACTTTCAAAGCTGGTATTTACCACTTCTCCACCCTGGTTGACTGGTGGCAATATTTGCCCCCACGGGGATTCTTCAACAAAGTGGTCATAACCATTTTTGCCCGCAAAGTAGTTACCAATTTTTTTATTACTGTAAGCAAAAACGGTTTTAAGCTTGTCTGTTTGATAGGCGCCAGCAGCCATAATGCCGCCATTATCAAAATCACTACTGCTATTATTATTGCGAACGTGGTAATACTGCTGTTGGTTGGCATCATCGCTAACCGTTGGTGTGTGATTATTGTTGTATGTTTTTAGCTTTATTAACGCACCGACACTTTGACCCGATTTAAGAATATCGTTGGTGTTTAAGGTGGTAATATTAACCGTCCCCCCGATAGCACCAGCATTGAATAAACTGCCCTTAACCGATGAGCCTTTTTCAACAGAAACTGTGCTGATAAAATCTGAGTCAATGTAACTGCGATCTGATGTTCCCATATAACCACGGTTAGTGTGAGTTGATTGCAAACTACCATCAATAAACACCGGTACTCGCCCTTCGCCTTGTACACCGCGAATACCAATATCAAGCGCCCCCGCTTCATTACGTATATTGTTTGCTTCAATACTGGTATGGGTTGAGAAAATATCTGAGTTTGAACTGCCTTTGCTACGCTCTAATTGTTCGCGATTAAGGTTAATTTGCTGACCTTTAACTACGATAACTTCAATATCACGTCGTGGCTCATTAAGACTGGCTGAATAAGCAGGCAACTCAACAATGGCAACATCACTCTCGGCTGTGGTGTCAGCTGCTTTAAGAATAATATTATTACCCACTATTTCAGCAGTTAGTTCTGTACCTTGTAAGACTCTCGTTAAAGCATCACGTACCGTTCTTTGGCCATCTAACGTAGGCGCTTGTATGTTTACCAACAAACTTGCGTCGGCAATTAAGCTCATATTGGCTTGCTCAGCAAGTTGATTAAGCGCCTGACTAAGTGGCTGCTGAGCAATATTAAAGCTGACTAGGTTTGCCCGAGTTTGAGCTGCCAAAGGCTGAGCTAAAAGCAGTCCTAAAGCAAGGGGAAGAGTGGTTAGCTTTAAGCTGTGTTGCGTGGAGGTGAACATTACAATGATTCCATATAGAGCAAATGTGTTTATATGAAAACGAATGAGAATGCGAATCCCTCAATGTTTTTTTGATTTTTTTTTGATTTTTTTGCAGTTATTTTAAGTACACTTAACTTTTACTTATAACCACCTGATTATTATTGCTTTTAATATTTACGGGCAAAACATGTGGCAATAAATTTAAAAAATTATCGAGCTCTGACGCATTAAAAGTACCAGATAGCATCATATTACTAACGCTATACTCGCTAAACTTAAAATTAGCATCGTGATAACGGCTAAACTCTGCACATACTTCGTTCAATGGCACGTTATTAAAGACTAAACGACCACTACGCCAAGCATCAACAAGTTGTGGATTCATATTGAGTACTTCAACACCGTGCTCACTAAGCACTGCTTGTTGACCCTGTACTAATTCAACTGCAGGCTCCCCATAGCGAGTGCTTTGCACTTTTACGCGCCCGTGCTCTACACTAACTCGCGTACTGTCAACTTTGCTATCAACACTAAAGCGTGTGCCTAATACGGTAATATCGGCTCTATTTGTATTAATAATAAAAGGCCGCTGTGGGTTCTTTGCCACATCAAATAACGCCCTACCTTGGCTTAAATGACTCACGCGCTGCTTAGCATCAAACGCTAAGGCAAGCTGTGTTTGTGCATCTAAACTAAGCTTACTACCATCAGGAAGATTAAAGTCAATTTGTTCATCTCGAGCAGATTGATAGTTAGCAGTAAAGTTTGAATCAGTATTTCCCCCAAAGTAGTAACTAGTTAGGCTGACCATTAAAATTGTGACACTGGCAGCGATGGCCAACACTTTTCGAATAGGAGAAAGTGTAACTGCTTTATTAATCGCTGCTGTTTTACCCTCGCCTAATTGTGCAAGTAGCTGGTCAACTTGCTGACTTTGTTGATAAGCATCGTAGTGATCCGAGCTTTCGTTTAGCCAACGTAAAAATGCCTGTTGTTGTTTTGCATTTAGCCCTGTTCGTTGTAACTCGAGCCACTGGTTAGCTTGCTGTTGTAATTGCAATGGTGTTTGCTGACTTGTCATTGTTGTGATTCTCGTACTTATTTTTTTAATACATCACGACATGCAAGCATGGCCGTCGCTAAATGTTTTTCAACCATACTCACTGAAATAGCCATTTGTTCAGCAACCTCTTGGTAGCTTAAGTTTTTAAACTTATATAAGACAAAGGCTTGTTTGGTTTTCAGTGGTAACTTTTCAATGCAAGTATAAAGCAAATTGAGCTGTTGTTGACTCGCTAATTTTGCTTCTGGCTCATAATCGCATGGCGCTATAAGTTCGCGTTCTTCAGGCTCAACAAATTTTTTATTGCGACGGTAGTTATCAATCACAATATTTTTTGCCGTCGTGAAAAACAGTGCCCGTTGGTGATTATCATCAGGCTGTTCTTGTTTAATACGGCGACTCAGTAAACGAGCATAAGCTTCTTGTACTATGTTTTCTGCTTTACTACGACAGCCCACTGAGCGAGAGATAAAGCTTAAAACCTCAGTGTAATATCTTTCCAATGTACACCCATCTGTTTCGAAAAAGGAGCAGGATGCTACCAGCAAAACAAGTTAATAACAATCATTATCGTTTGCATATAATGTGTGAGAGTGGAAAATTATCAAATATTGATATTGTTCCCCTAATGCCCAGCGTTACTTTCTTTAAAACTCTGCTATAGAGAATGATTGTGATGATGCAGCAATAATAACTTGACACAAAGAATTACGGATGTAATCTATAAGGATAAATTACATTTGTAATCAA
The DNA here is from genome assembly GCF_039523295.1 of Colwellia asteriadis. Classification (NCBI taxonomy): domain Bacteria; kingdom Pseudomonadati; phylum Pseudomonadota; class Gammaproteobacteria; order Alteromonadales; family Colwelliaceae; genus Colwellia; species Colwellia asteriadis. Next base: position 374,086 of record NZ_BAAAFA010000001.1, read on the forward strand.
AAGTTATAGGAGTTGTTATGACCGAAATTAGTAATGCTGAATTTGAAGTACTCGATGCACTGTGGCAACAAGCACCTGCCAGCGCTAATGAGATTATTGCACGCTTAAACCAACATAAAGAATGGCATGAAAAAACCGTAAAAACGTTACTCAATCGCTTAGTAAAAAAACAAGCGATTAGCTTTGAAAAGCAACAACGCCATTATTTATATTCACCGTTAGTCGAGCGTGATGCTTACACCCTAAAAGAGAGTCAGAGCTTTATCGAGCGAATGTTTAGCGGAAAAATAACGCCTTTAGTGGCTAACTTTGCGAAACAGAATGATTTGAACAAAGAAGATGTCGCCGCACTTAAAGCACTGATTTCTGACTGGGAAAAAAATAATGATTAGCGACTTAGTAGCTTTATTAGTCAACGCGTTATTACCTCTAACATGCATTCTTATGTTTATTTTAATGATTCGTCAATCGTTGAGGCAAAACACTGATGCCAAAAACAGCTATCGCTTATGGCTATTACTGCCTTTATGCTTAGTTATTACGCTTACGCCTATTGCTGCAAGTATTATCAACGAGGTTATTCGCTTTGGAGGTTATGGCTTTAACGATAGCTTTACCCATAACTCAATACAGGCTTACATCGTTAAGCCAACCTTAACGATTAACCAACACTTGAGCCATAATGTCTCAATTGAGTTAACACTTTTTAGTATTTGGCTACTGGGCTTTTCTATGCTCGCAGGTTATTGGTTAACCTTGCATGTTGATTATCAAAAAAAGTTAATGCTCAAACCAGCAAGCCATCATGCGTTTACTCAAGAAATTAAAAAACTCAACCGCAGCACTAACTCTTTGACACTTGCGCAAAGTAGCCATGTTCATAGTCCAATGTTAATGGGGTTGTTTAAGCAAATCTTAGTTATTCCTGAGGATTTTAACGAACTTTATACCCCAGAGCAGCAACAGCTGATTATTGCTCATGAAGTTTGTCATTTTTCTCACCACCATATGTGGGCGAACCAAGTCGCGCTTTTGCTCTTAGCGTTATTTTGGTTTCATCCGCTAGCTTGGCGAGCTTATGCAGCATTTCGCCAAGATCAAGAGCATGCCTGCGATCAATTTGTTTTATCGCGAAAACAGACTCAGTCCAGGATCGAATATTGTAAAGCCTTAGTAGTAGCGGCTGAAACCTCACCGCCTAATGCCTTTACATTAATGAGTTTCAAACACAATGGAGAACAATCTTTTATGTTTAATCGTATCGAACAAATCAAAAAAATGGACCATAAAAAGCCTATCAGTAAAGTCGCCATGTTAGCACTAGTAACATTACTATCAACATCATTAGTGGCTGGGGTTACCTATGCCAGTAGCCAATTAAAGGAGGCACAAAAACAAGACCACAAACAATTTGAAGTACAGCCAACCCATCGCATTGAACCTAAATATCCTATTGAAGCCGCTAAAGCTGGTACTGAAGGCTCGGTGGTATTAAAGTTTGATGTGCTTGAAAACGGTAGTGTGACGAATGTTGAAGTGGTGAATGCTAAACCTGCTTATGTTTTTGATAAAACAGCGGTAACGGCTTTAAAACAGTGGCGCTATAAAGCGAGTAATAAAGTAACTAAAAACTTATTAGTGCAATTAGATTATTTGATGGATGAATCGTCAACACAACCAGAGCCCCTGATTGAACGCATCAAGGTAAGCAATTGATTTGTTAACTTAACTTAACTTAGATTAGCTTAACTTAGATTAGCTTAACTTAGCTTAACAAATTAACTGAATGAAAAAATAAAACGATGACGTAGATAAATACTGATGTTATCTACGTCTACTTTACACTAATAAACGCTAACTGAGTGAGTAAGTAGCAACCCCCTAAATATTGCCCCTCGTAAAAGTCGTATAAATAATAATCTGCTCTATACTAAATACTACCCCTGACATAATTATACTAAACCACAAGGTAGCAGGAAGTTGTTCAATAGGTATTACGCTACAGGTATTATTAAACAGCACTTAACATTTGCCATACAGTTGTTAAGAGGCTTTACATTGTCATTAGCCTTGCTCTGTGTTTTTGGCGCTTTCGCTCAAGAAAAAAACCAGCAGTTAACCTTTTGCGTAGACCCTGACTGGATGCCTTTCGAAGGCGTTATTAATGGTCAACATACTGGTATTGCTAGCGATTACCTTGAAATATTCAAACAGTTAACCCCCTACTCTTTCACGATAAAGCCAAGCCCCTCATGGCATCAAACCATAGAACAACTTCAATCAAACGCTTGTGATTTAACCTTAATGCTTAACAGAACCACTGAGCGTGAAAAATTCCTCTCTTTTTCTATGCCTTATTTTTTCGGTCCTAATGTTTTGGTAAGTAAACCAAACATCCCTTTTATGCAAGGGTTACCTGCAATAGGAGATATGACTTTAGGCGTAGTTTCTGGTTATCGATTGCTGGAAGAGATTCCGCGCAATTACCCTAAAATGAAATTAAAAATAATGGACTCAGAAGCCCAAGGTTTAAAAGCGGTAGAGCAAGGCGAAATCGATGTTTATGCTGGCTCTCTCTATTCCATTAATTTAACAATTAATCAACTAGAGCTAGAAACGCTAAAAATTAATGGCTGGATTTCCTTACAAGACCAACTACGTATTGGTTTTACCAAAGCGAATGCCCACTTAATCCCAGCTTTTAACCAAGCCATCGATCAAATCACCAGTAAACAACACAACACTATTTTAAATAAATGGACCAACGTAAAAATAGTTAAACAAACAGACAACACATTACTGTATTACCTTACCGCTAGCGCCGCCATTATCTTCTTTATTTTTTTATGGCGGAGTCTGGTTAACATGAAAGTGTTCGCAGCATTACATGATAAAAACCAAGAGCTTGAAAAAATAAAAGAAGAATTAACCAAAGCCAATAAAAATCTTGAATACCGTTCATTTCACGACAATTTGACCAATTTATATAACCGACACTATTTTATGTCGACGGTAAAAGACCACTTTAATAATGTACTTAGGCATCAATGTATTTCTGCAATTATGATGATTGACCTTGATTTTTTTAAGAAAATTAATGATGAGCATGGTCATAATGTGGGAGATAAAGTGCTTCAGCAATTTTCAACCGTGCTATCTCAGGTATTACGCGCTGGGGATATCGCGGCCAGATGGGGTGGCGAGGAGTTTATTGTATTATTACCTAAAACCACCAAAGTTGACTCGATTGCTTTAGCACAGCGCCTAGTAAAAGCCGTTGATGAAACAACCTTTGAGTTAAACATACACTTAACAATTAGTGTTGGTGTCTCGCAATCAACAGCCAATGATGACATTGCCTCATGGATTGAACGGGCAGATATCGCACTTTACCAAGCAAAAAATGAGGGAAGAAATTGCATTAAAGCATTCGCCGTATAGTAGAAACCGTTAATAATTAGTTAGTGATTAGTTAGTGATTAGTTAATAATTAGTTAATATCTAGCTAAAAACCAGCTAAAAATCAGCCATAAAAAAGCCAGCAAAGCTGGCTTTTTTATGTAATGGAATTCACACTTGGTGTGAATTAACTTTAGCTGTTATTTAACAATATCATCTGCCGGCTGATCAACTGGTGGAAAAGCTTTAGGTTGCATTTTTCTTATCGGCTGCTTGTTAAGCTTTTTGTTTAAATACTTAAGTGCAGCTTCTAATTGAGCATCTTTACCGTTAAAGGTTTCATGAGGTAAGTTATCCACCTCAATTGTTGGTTTAACGCCATGTCCTTCAACAATCCAGCGTCCATCCATCGCATACACAGGAAACTCTGCCACTCTTGCCATACCGCCATCAGATTGTTGATTAGCACCACGTAACCAAACACCAGCACCCGCTGTTTGTTTACCAATAACAGGAGCAAGTTTATTGGCGATAATACCCGCAGTAAAAGTTTCACCATCGGAGTAGGTCATTTGATCGGCTAATACCACTAAGTGGCCTCTAAAGGTTTGCTGCATGTTAGTGCTTGGCTCACCAATAGGCGACTGCCAAAACATCCATACACGTCGTAACAGCTTTTCAATAATCCAACTATCAATATTACCACCACGATTACGGCGAACATCAATAATCAAACCCTCTTTATTAATTTGATGATAAAACTCACGCGCAAAACTGGCAATATCATTACCGCCCATAGCATGTAAATGTAAGTAACCTATATTAGTATTATTAGCACTGACCTTAGTTTGGTTATAGTTAACCCAATCTTGGTAACGCAATTGATAATCTTTGCGGGTACTTACAGGCACAACAACGGTTTTATGCACGTTATCACCACGTATTAGCGCTAATAATACTTGCTTACCCGTTTGATTGCGTAAAGCAGCGTTCACTTGAGCAATATTGGTAACTTTACGACCATTAATACTTTCAATAAGGTCGTTATTATTAACATCTACGCCAGGCTGGTTTAATGGCGAGTTCATCAAAGGTAATTCTGAATCGGTTTGATAAATATGCTCAACTATAACGCCAGCGGCTGTTTGTTTAAGGGCTGCTCCTAATGTTGCGGTTTTAGCGGCGCTGTTGTCTTTGGCATAATCGCCACCACGCACTTGCGAGTGAAGAGCGTTTAACTCACCCATCATTTGCTTAAAAATATCGTTAAGCTCGTGACGGTCGGTTAAGCGGTTTAATAATGGCTCATATTTGGCTTTTACAGCCTGCCAATCAAGGCCGCGCATATTGGCATCATATAAGAAATCACGATGCATTAACCACGCATCATGGAAAATTTGCTGCCACTCTTGTTGAGGGTTAATCAGTAACTGCCAGCTAGCAGTATCCACAGTCAAACCTGCGGTTTTAGCGGGGAAGTTACCATTAGCGTCAACAATCAACATTTGATTACTTTTAGCTTTACGAACAAAAACTTGTTTATTGTCTGCTGTTAATTGGTAGTCGGCAATGCCCTTCACTAAAGATTTGAGTTTAGCGTCAGTTTTTATTTCAATTGCATGTAAGCTCGGGCTATTACCTGCCCCCGTAGCCCGATCTAATAGATATAAATGTTTATCCGTAACTGATAGCTTATTAAAGTTACCTGACGGTACGGGTACTTGCCATAATGTTTCACCCAGTAACTCCCAACTTAACTGTTCTTGCACTGTTGTTACAGAGCTATCTTTACTTTTTGAGTCTGCTTTCGCTTGCTCTTTTGCTTCTTTATCACTGCGTGCTTGTGCCGCTAACAATTCATTATTTGGCTGGAATGGAAATTGTGCATTTGCCGTTAACGGGTAAGCAAAAATTTGGCTGCGACGATCAAAAACGGCTCCCATCACTCTGTCACCCCAAGGTGATGATGGTGTCGCGTTAAAATGTCTGTCTGAGAGAAAATATAACCACTGACCATCTGGGCTAAACGCCGGCGAATAAGCATTATATTTATCTGTGGTAAGTAGCTTACCTTTATTGTCAGCAATACTAAAAAGTTCAATGCGACTACGTTGATCTTTTTGTTTTGAGCGAGTTAATGCTAAATAATGACTGTCACTTGACCACACCACATCTTGAAAAGGGCTTAAGCCGTCATTGTTCTCAAGTAGTTTTTTATTTTCACCTGAATCTATATCAAGTAACCATAAATTACCGGCCTTATCATCATGCGCAATTTTCTTTCCGTCAGGCGATAAGTGCATATTCCAGCGGAAAATATTACCATCATTAGTTAACTGTTTAGCATTGTCTGAGCCATCAGCAGCAAATTGCCAGATTTCTAACTCACCGCTACTATCATTGATGGCGTAAACCCATTGTCCGTCATGGCTTAAAATAGCATTGCGCGTTCGTGACGTTGGTGGGGTAAAGACTTCAATTAAACGTGATTTATCAGTACTGGCTATCGCAACTTTACCACGCGCGGTAATGGTCACTTTAGGTAATGATGAAATGGTTGCCGAGGTTAAGTGTTTTAGTGGCTTATTTACCCACTTCTCTCTCAAGTTAGGTAAATCAGAGCTCAACTGAATATCAAGAGTTGTAACGTCTTTAGAAGCTAAATCCAATATTTTTAAATCAGCCCCTTGTTGAAAAATAATACGGTTTTCATCAAGTCCAGCAGAACGAACTGGCCAATCTTTAAAATGAGTAACTTGTTTTAATTTTTCACCGCGGGTATTCATTTGCCAAATATTATCAGCACCGCTGGCATCACTAATGAAATAGACGTTATTGTCAAAATACATAGGCTGACGAACATCGCCATGATGTTTACTGGTCAACAGTTTTGCTTCTTTATTACCCTCTAATTGAAAGCGCCATAACTCACCTTGAGCACCACCGCGATAAATTTTAGCGTTATCAGAAGATACTTGTAAGCCAAATTGCGTAAAAAATAGCGTATTGTTTTTTTCATCAATACTGCCTTCAATGGCGTCGGCTAACGGAATAAAGCTTGTTTGAAATGTTTCAGGATTAACGGTTTTTAAAGTCCAGTTCCCTGTTGGTCCAACACGGCTATTCGTTGCATATAAAATGCTGCCGTCACTGTGCCAACCTTGCAAACGCACATTGCTGTTTTCAAAAGTAACGCGCTTCGCTACACCGCCAGCAAGTGCAATAACGTAAACTTCCGTTGAGCCTTCATAGTTGGCAGTAAAGGCAAGCCATTGACCATCGGCAGAAATACGCGCTTGTTTTTCTTCAGCAGGATGAGTAGTTAAACGTTTAGCCGAGGAGTTTTTTAAGGAGTAATGCCATAAGTCACCCTCAGCAGTAAATACAACATTATCACCTTGTAATGTTGGCGAGCGGTAATAGCCTTGTTGCGCAGAGGCAAACTGACAGAGTAAAACACAGCAAAGGCCAATAAGCTTTTTCATCTTCTATCCTTTTTATTAATACTTATATTTAAGACTGTTATGCTTTCGCCACTAACTTCTATTGAAGCTACAGGCATGATTAGACCGCTAAACAGATCTTAATTTGTGTGAGAATCAACACTATATTAACAAATAACATCTAAGATAGAGCAGTTTTTTATAAACAAGTAGAAATAGCTTGAGCGTAACATTATGCGCGCAAGCTATTTTTCGGTGGGCTGTGATTAGATTTGCTGGGCTATGATTAAAGTTGGTAAATAGCAAAGCTCAACGCTGCAATTTCATCTGAACTACCACTATTCACTGAACGATAAATTAGCTGAACATCACTTTGCTTCATAACCTTGGTCAGAGGTTGAGCTTGTGTCGCGGTATTAAAAACAACTAACAACTTTTGTGACTTTTTATCACTATTCTCAGTTACTTGATAGTCTCGGGTTATCGCAAAAATACCGGCACTATCTTGAGCATAAACAACCTCTTGTTGACCAAAACGTAATGCAGGATATTGCTGGTATAGCGCAGCATACTCACTAAAGCGCTGATAGAAAGGGTGACTAACATCAAAGTTATTATCGGCAGTGCTGTTATCCGTTGCTAATAAATCATCATCATTATAACTCGCTACTTTTGAGGGCATCATATCTTGGCGAGAAGCTTGATCACCACCATCTCCGACAAAGCCCTGTTCGTCGCCATAATAAATTACTGGCACACCACGACTAAAAAACATCATCGCGTGGGCAAGCAAGTTACGTTCTATTTGCGCGGCTTCACTGTAATTTTTCGGGCTATTTTTAAGCATATAGGCAAAACGCCCCATGTCATGATTACCCGTAAAGTTAACCAACTGATTAGCATTACTGATGTTACTTTGATAAAGGTGATCTTGAGCAAATAATTTTGCTAAAACATCGGTACCTTGTTGCTGCACTAGCGTTTTTTCCATTGCGCCTTGAAAAGCAAAATCAAGTACCGAGGGAATTTTCGCTTCGGTGGTAAAACGGCTTAAAAGCTCAGGTTCAAAACTATACACTTCGCCAAACATGAAGAAGTTTTTAATCCCTTGCGCTTTAGCGTGTTGCATTAGCGCAGGTGAAAACGCTTGCCAAAACTCAATATTAACGTGTTTTACCGTATCAATACGAAAGCCATCTGGCTTAAATTCATCAATAATATTTTTATAAATATCAATCATGCCAGCAACAACCTGCGGATGTTGAGTATATAAATCATCAAGACCGGCAAAATCACCACGAACCGCACTCTCACCCTGCCAAAAAGAATCCCCTTGGTTATGGTAATACTTAAGATCGTTTAACCATGTAGGTGATTTAATCGCTTCTTCACCCAGTGGAATTAATGGCGTGTAACGTTCGCCCTGTGCGAGTTGTTCACTTGACTTAAAAGGACAGTCGTCGCCTTTTACTAACCAAGCATTTCCAGCTTTACCATGACACTCTTCATACTTAATCACGTCAGCGGTGTGATTAGTAATAATATCAAAAAAAACTTTAATATTGCGTTGGTGAGCTTGGTCAATAAAATGCTTTAATTCGGCATTACTGCCTAGGTGAGGGTCAATTTCAGTAAAGTCTAAAATCCAATAGCCATGATAACCTGAGGTACCCGCCTGAACAGCGCGATTACGCAAAATAGGCGTTAACCAAATAGCGCTAATACCCATGTTATCAAGGTAGGGTAACTTTTCAGTTAAGCCGATTAAATCACCACCGTGATACATGCCTTTATGCGTTGGATCAAAACCACCACGTGATAAAGCACGCTGAGTATCGCTAAGTGATGCGCCTAAATCATTAGCCGCATCGCCATTATAAAAGCGATCGGGTAACACAAAGTAAAACACCTCATCTTGAAAATCGCGTTCTTGATAAGGGCGAAGATCTTTAGCTTTAGCGACCAAAGTGTTAGTAGCTACAGACAATTCGTTGTGCTTAGAGCTGCTGTCAGCACTTGTATCAGTAGTAAGATTCGCTGCTAATGTCAAAGCGCTAACGCTAAAACTCAAGCTAAAAGCTAACACTAAACCAGCTTTACTCAGAGCAGGATTTACTCTAGGTATTATCTTGGCCAGATTACTTTTCATCAGCTACTCGCTTTGTTTACAGTGTTTAATTTGCCATAAAAACAACCAAACGCAGGTATTAGCAGAATGTTATTAGTAAGAGTGGCTACCGCCAGTTTATGACCTTTTACTTCATTTAAGTTTTCGGTATTAATGTCAAGTTCACATAAAGCATTAAATTGTGAAATATCGACTTTTTGCTCTTGCTCACTGAAGTTAAAACAAACTAATAACTGCTCACCTTGATAATGGCGAACAAAAGTTAACAAAGGCTCTGCTGTGTTAATAAAACTAATATCACCGTAACATAACGCTGGCTGTTGCTTGCGCCAGCGATTGAAGTGTCGATAGCTATTTAGCACTGAATCAATATCTTCTTCTTGTAAGTCAACCGCATTAGCTACGTGGTCTTTCGATACCGGCAACCAAGGTTTAGCCTCACTAAAGCCGCCATTAGCTAAGTCATGCTGCCATGGATGCGGAGTACGACAACCATCTCGGCCTTTAAATTGTGGCCAGAAAGTAATGCCGTAAGGGTCTTGAATATCTTCAAACGCAATATCGGCTTCTATTAAGCCCAGCTCTTCACCTTGGTAACTACAAATACTACCGCGTAAAGAAGCAATCATGGCAAACAACATTTTAGCAAAGGTTTTACTTTTGTAGCCTCCCCAGCGAGTGACTACACGTTGCACATCATGGTTTGAAATGGCCCAACAAGGCCAACCATCGGCAACTCGCGCCTCAAGAGTTTCAACTACTTGTTTGATATAACTTGCGCTAAAGTTATCGGTAAGTAAGTCAAAGCTATAGCCCATATGTAAACGCTCGCTACCTTGCGTATATTCAGCCATGGTTTTTAGTGAGTCTTCTGACGATATTTCACCTAAGGCAACGCTACCCGGATACTTATTAAGTAAACGTCGAATATCTTCCATAAAGCCTAAGTTTTCATCTTGGGTGTTGTTGTAATAGTGATACTGGTAGGCATAAGGATTTTTCTCATCAAAACCAATATTCGTTCTCAACTCTTTTGGTTTTGCCGGGTTATCTCGTAATTGAGCATCGTGATAGCAAAAATTAATCGCATCAAGTCGAAAGCCATCAACACCGCGCTTTAGCCAAAATTCAATATTGTCTAATACCGCTTTTCTTACCTCATCATTATGAAAGTTAAGATCAGGTTGACTCGATAAAAAGTTATGTAAATAGTATTGCTGGCGACGAGGATCCCATGTCCAACCACAACCACCAAAAATAGAAAGCCAGTTATTAGGTGCTGTGCCGTCTGGAGAAGCATCGCTCCATACATACCAGTCAGCTTTATCGTTAGTTTGATCTTCTCTTGAGTCAATAAACCACTGATGCTGGTCTGAGGTATGGCTAAGTACTTGATCAATCATAATCTTAATACCGCGCTCATGCGCCTTGGCAACTAACTCATCAAAGTCAGCTAAAGTACCAAAAATAGGATCGATATCACGATAATCGCTAATATCGTAACCAAAGTCTTTCATTGGCGACTTAAAAAATGGCGAAATCCAAATAGCATCAACCCCTAAACTGGCAATATAATCTAACTTGCTAATAATACCAGGAAGATCACCAATGCCGTCTTGATTAGCATCACAGAAGCTACGCGGATAAATTTGATAAATAACTGCACCACGCCACCACATTTGTTCACTCATTTGAAAACCTCAACATTTGCGCCAATTGAGCCACTTAAGCCTATTGCTTGTAAAAAGTGCCATCAACACGGAATAATTCTTTCAAATAAGAATACGCAATTAAAAACGTAGGTAATAGTCTCTGCATACGTATGTATAGGCTTTATAAAAAATTACATACGTATGTAATTTTTTCGCTAATACTTAATATGACTTGCATACGTATTCAAGATGCTGGCAAGACAATACTAAGGTTATCATCTTGAATACTGACCAATTACCACTCTCATTTAAGGTATTACTTTGCGTTCACTATTCGTTAAAAATTTATCGCTATGCCTGTTATCTGTTTTATGTATTATTACATCAGGCAGCGTCAATGAAGTACTCGCGAGCGAGTCTCTTAATAATAACCACTACCTTAGTCACGAAATAAAAAATAATACTCTAGTCATTAATACTAAGCTAGGTCGTGTCAGCTTAAGCAATTACAGCGGTGCGGTAGAAGTGGTATATCAAATAGAACAATCAAAATTTCCTGCACAGCAACTCCCCTCTTTTGCTATAAAAGAGCAAGCGCTAAAATCTAGTTTTAGTACCAAAGACAGCCAAGAGCAACTCACCTTTACAACGAAGCAGTTAACCGCCGTTATTCAAAAATCACCTTTTGCCATCCGTTACTATCAGCAAAATAATCAACAACCAAGTAAACTACTCTTAGCGGAGGAGTCTGGTTACTTTAGCGGTTCAGTTAAGGAAAATGAGCAAAATATTGCAGTACAAGGCTTTCGTTTTCACCTTGACGATACCGAAAAACTACTCGGTGGTGGCGAGCGCGTTCTTGGTATGAATAGGCGTGGCCATGCTATGCCTTTGTATAATAAAGCCCACTATGGCTATACCACCGAATCAAGCCAAATGAATTTTAGCTTACCCGCAGTTATGTCGAGTAACAAGTACATTGTCTTATTTGATAATTCAGCCAAAGGCTATTTAGACCTAGCAAATGCTGAGCAAAATATTATGCAATTTTCAGCCGTTTCTGGTCGTATGGCATACCTTGTTTTTACCGGAGAAACCTACCCTGAGTTAATTAATAACTATGTGAATGTCACAGGAAAACAGCCGCTACCTGCCCGTTGGACATTAGGAAATTTTGCTTCTCGTTTTGGTTACCGCAACGAACAGCAAGTGAGAGACACGGTAAAAAAGTTTGTTGATTTAGACATTCCTCTTGATGCACTCGTACTCGATTTATATTGGTTTGGTAAAGATATTAAAGGGCATATGGGTAACTTAGCTTGGGATAAAGACACTTTTCCTACGCCCAAAAAAATGATGAAAGATATTAAAGCACAAGGGGTGAAAACCGTTTTAATTACTGAGCCTTTTGTTTTAACTACATCAAGTAAATGGCAAGAAGCAAGCGATAAAAAAGTACTTGCAAAAGATGCTACTGGTGAACCTAAACGCTTCGACTTTTATTTTGGAAACACCGGCTTAGTCGATGTTTTTAGTAACCAAGGTCAACAATGGTTTAATAATATTTATACCGATTTATACCAACAAGGCGTTGCTGGCTGGTGGGGCGACTTAGGCGAGCCTGAAGTGCATCCAAGTGACACCTTACATACCTTAAGCGATAACAGTGTGGTTAATGGTGATGCAATTCATAATGCTTACGGCCATCAGTGGGCCAAAATGGTTTATAACAACCAATTAGCCATTAACCCTAACGAGCGACCTTTTATTTTAATGCGTTCAGGGTTTTCGGGCTCACAACGCTACGGGATGATCCCATGGACAGGTGATGTTAGTCGTTCTTGGGGCGGATTAAAGCCACAAGTTGAGTTAGGTTTACAAATGGGTGTATTAGGCATGGCCTATACTCACTCTGATTTAGGGGGCTTTGCTGGTGGGGAAAGCTTTGATAAGCAATTATACATTCGTTGGTTACAATACGGTGTTTTCCAGCCTATTTATCGCCCCCATGCACAAGATAACATTGCTGCAGAAGTAGTCTTTCATGATACAAACACCCAAGATATTTTACGAAAATTTATCAAACTCAGGTATCAACTACTACCTTACAACTATAGCTTAGCGTATCAAAATAGTCGCACTGGCATGCCGTTAATGCGCCCGCTATTTTTTGAAGACGAGGCAGACATAAGCCTCATAGACAATACGCACAGCTACCTATGGGGCGATGCTTTTTTAGTGACCCCAGTCGTTAATCCTGACGTTAAACATGTTGAAGTCAACTTACCTGCTGGCGTTTGGTTTGAATACTTTCCAGCAGAGCACAAACCAAGCCCTAAATACCAAGGAAAACAGACCATAACCCTTGCCACCGATATCAATACCTTACCGGTGTTAGTGCGAGCGGGTTCTTTTATTCCTATGGTTGATGCAATTCAGTCAACTGAAGATTATCAGCACAGCAAACTAAATTTACACTATTATGCGGATTCATCTGTAACCTCCGCTCGCTATGAAATGTATGAAGATGACGGAAAAACTGCACACGCTATGGATAAAGGTTTATTTGAATTACTGCAATTTGAGGCTGAACAAAAAGCGCAAAAACTTACTATTAAGCTCTCTCGTAAAAATCAGCTTAATAGCCTCAATGGCTCACTGAAAAAAATCAATACTGGCTTTGGTTATCAAGGTATGCCACAAGAGCGCATTATCACAATGGTGATCCATAATTGGCAAAAGCCGCCAACAGCGATTCATTTAAACAATACCGCCATTACTAACAGCGTTTGGCATGAAAAAAACAAAACATTAACGGTAAAGTTCAGCTGGCAACATCAACCAGCAACGCTAACTTTACTTTAAATGACAAAAAATTAATCATTATACTTTAACGATAAGCAACTTATGAAAACTACTCAACAAGCTAACAATAACAATACGGTTAATCTTATTGCCGATATTGGTGGTACCAATATTCGCCTTGCACTCGCAACACCAGATGCTAGCGCTGCCATGAAAGTAAAAATATCTCACATTGAAACTTACCAATGCGAAGCTTTTGATAGCCTCACTGAGGTACTAAAGCACTATATTGAAGAGAAACAATTAGCTTCCTTTCGTGTTAATGCTTGTTTGGCTATTGCTTGCCCAGTAGATAATGACTTAATTAGCATGACAAACTTACCTTGGCAGTTTTCACAAAAAGCCCTTAAAGAAACGCTAAACCTAAACAGCTTACGTTTTATTAATGACTATACCGCAATCGCTATGGCTATTCCGTTATTGTCAGAGCAACAAAAAGTTAAAATTGGCGGTGGTGCTACCGTTGCAGGTAAACCGATAGCAGTATGCGGCCCTGGCACAGGTTTAGGAGTCGCTAACTTGGTGCCGATTAAGGCTGCTGGTGATACACAATGGCATTGCTTTAGCGGTGAGGGTGGACATATTGACTTTGCCCCTATCAATGACACCGAGCAAAAAGTACTTAACTTTATTCAACAGATAAAAAAACGTGTTTCATACGAGCAATTACTGTCAGGTTTTGGCTTAGAACAAATTTATCAAGCCCTGTTATGGATAACACAGGGCAAAGAAATCACCACAGTAAAAGAGAAGCTATCCGCTAAAGATATTACCCGCAAAGCTATCGACCAAAGCTGCGAAGTTTGCGAGCAGTCACTTACCCTGTTTTGCAATGTATTAGGGAGCTTTGCTGGTAACCTTGCTCTGATTATGGATAGTCAAGGTGGTGTTTATATTGCTGGAGGTATTGTCCCTCGCTTTATCGACTACTTAAAAAATAGTGACTTTAGGGAACGCTTTGAGACCAAAGGCCGTTTATCATATATTACCGAGCAAGCACCAACCTACGTGATAACCGAAGAACAACCAGGCTTACTTGGCGCCGCTGCAGTAATTTTACAAGGTGAAATCTAACACCCTGAATACGTATGTAAGCGCTAGAGCTAAAACGACAAAGTGCGTATATTAAAATGATTGGTTGAGCTTTAATGTCATAAAGCTTTATGACATTAAAGCTCAACCAACAGCACAACACACGTTATTTGACATCTCTTGGTGTAACACATTATTACTCTCCCAGTAATAATGTGTTTTTTCAAATTTCTCAGCGAAAATTATAATAAAGAGTGCCTTAAATGAGCAACATTAATAACCAACACAAGCCCCGCCTAAGTTTTTGGCAAATTTGGAATGTAAGCTTTGGCTTTCTCGGTGTACAGTTTGGCTTTGCATTACAAAATGCTAATGCGAGCCGCATATTATCTGACTTAGGGGCTGATCTACATTCATTATCACTATTTTGGCTAGTAGCCCCAATTATGGGTTTGATTATTCAACCAATTGTTGGCGCTGCTTCGGATAAAACGTGGAACCGACTAGGTCGCCGTAACCCTTATATTTTGGCCGGTGGTATTGCCGCAGCTATTGGTATGTTTCTAATGCCAAATTCAGCAACACTCGCCAGCTTTATTACACCTTTATTGTTTGGCGCTATGATGCTAGCAGTGATGGACGCTTCTTTTAACCTAGCTTTTCAACCATTTAGAGCTTTAGTTTCTGATATGGTACCTGCTCAGCAGCGAAATATTGGTTACTCAATACAGTCATTTTTAATTAATTTAGGCGCGGTCTTTGGGTCAATATTACCTTTTGTACTCACCAATGTTATTGGTTTAGAAAATACTGCTAGTACTGGCAACGTTGCCCCTTCGGTAATTTGGGCGTTTTATTTAGGCGCCAGTGTTATGTTAGGTTCAGTATTGTGGACCGTATTACGTACCAAAGAGTATGCCCCTGGTACTCATGGTTTAGCGCCAATAGAAACACAAGTAAAACCCTTGTCACTATTTGAGAAATTATTAGGATTTTTGTCATTAATGAAAACCATGCCAAGCACTATGAAGCAGCTAGCTTTAGTGCAGTTTTTCTCTTGGTTTGCGCTTTTCATTATGTGGGTTTATACCATGCCAGCAATAACTCAGCATATTTGGGGAGTAGAGGCAAAATGGTTTGATCCTACCTATTTAAATAGTATCGGCGTAATACCAACCAATATTGCTCAAGCGAAAGGAGCCGCTGGTGACTGGGTCGGTATTATTTTTGCTGCTTATTCATTATTTGCAGCAATAGCGTCACTCTTTATGGCTAAAGTGGCTAATGCTATTGGTAGAAAGTTAACATATAGTTTATCACTGCTAGCAGGCGCTATAGGCTATTTAAGTATTATATTATTACAAAGCCCTGAACTCGTTTTAGTTAACTTAGGTATTACCCAAATATCAGTACCTCATGGTGCCGTATTATTGCTACTACCTATGATAGGTATTGGCATTGCATGGGCAGCTATATTAGCAATGCCTTATGCTATTTTAGCGGGCTCGCTGCCAGTGAAGCAAACTGGGGTTTATATGGGAATATTTAACTTTAGTATTGCTGCGCCGCAAATTGTCTCAGGTATTTTAGCTGGTTGGATACTAACAACAGTTTTTGATAATCAAGCCATTTATATCATGATGCTTGCAGGCGTTTCGATGTTACTTGCCGCATTATCCGTTTATTTTGTAAAAGAAACAGCTGAACAAACATAAACACTTAGGTGGGCAAGTACCAATCATCGATGCTTATAAAGCCAAGGGCTATTTTATATAGTTACTTGGCTTTTAAGCTTAAGAGAAACATTTATTAAGCCGAGCTCAGGTTAACTAGCACAAGACTTTCGCATTACCAGCTCAGGAGGAATTAGCGTCGTACTCGCCTTTTCACCATGAATTAAACTCAACAATGTATTTACCAGTAACTCTCCTGCCAGCTTAGTATCTTGCTTAACCGTTGTTAAGGGTGGAAAGGTAAAACTCGCTATCGCGATATCATCAAAGCCAACCACAGAAACTTGCTCCGGAATTTTAAAACCATGCTCCTGTAAAGCACGCATTGCACCAACTGCAATCAAATCACAAGCAGCGCAAATAGCATCAAAACTTTCACCGCTATTAATCAATCGACAAGCGGCTTGATAGCCAGACTCTTCAGTATACATAGCATTAAATTGCAGCGCTGGGTTTACCGTCAACTGATGTGCTTTTAATGCCTGGCAGTGACCTTTATAACGCTCAAAAAACTCTGGAGCATGACTTGAAGCACTGCCTAAAAACGCAAAGCTTTTTCTGCCGAGTTTAATTATATGCTCAGTAATTTGTTTGCCACCAGTGAAGTTATCGCAGCCTACAGAAATAATGGGTAAATGCTTAACTTCAGCGCCCCAACGAACAAAATGAGTACCTTGATCAAGCAGTTTGACCAATTTTTCTTCGTAATCAACATAGTCGCCATAGCCAAGTAAAATAAGTCCATCAGCTTTATTACTGTCTTCAAAATCGGCGTGCCAATCTTCACTGGCTTGCTGAAAAGAAACAAGTAGATCATATCCTTTACTTGCACAAGCACGTGTAATGCTACCAAGCATAGATAAGAAAAATGGGTTTATTGCTGAGTCGTCATTAGTCGGATCCTCAAACAATAATAACGCAATGGTATCACTTTGCTGAGAGCGTAAATTACTGGCATTTTTATCAACCTTATAATTTAACTCTTTTGCTATCGCTTGGATTTTACTGCGCGTCGCGGCATTAACCAAGGGGCTATTACGTAATGCCCTAGAGACCGTTGATTGAGAAACACCTGCTCTATAAGCAATATCAAATGACGTAGACTTTTCTTTCACACCAAGCACCTAAAAGAACAAAAACTCAACAGAATATACCTCAGTGCTATTAACATGTATAGCTGTTAACAACTTAGTAAACCAACAAATACACGCAACAAATACAGGCATAGTACGGTTCAATAATAAAAAGACCTTACCTAAAAAACAAAAAACCTAAATAACTTACGTTTATTTAGGTTTTTCGATGAAAACGATAAAGTAAATCGTTTAAAACATTGAACCAAATTCAAGGTGAAATATGCCTAAATTTGCATTATCAGAACTACTTAAGTCAATCCAGCTTTGCTGATAACTAGCACGAAAGAACATGCTGTTATCTAACTCGTAACGTACGCCTGCGGCAACATTGTAAGAAAAGCGAGTATCGTTAAAAGTGTTTTGGTAGCTATCGCAGACGTAACCCCACCACGGATCCCACCAACAAATAGAGTTTGGTGGCCCCTTAGCGATATTACTATCAAGGTAACTCCAACCAACACCTGCTTGAACAAACGGTGTAAAACGCTCAGTCATAAAGTGATACACCACATTAAACTGACTTTGCATCACATCCATTTCATGATTAACGTTATAAGGGCTCCCGCCATCATCAACGAAAGTAGCATCATACTTAGGCGTCAACGCTGAAAATTCAAAATTTAATAAAATGTGTGGATTGAGGTTATAACCTAAGGTAAAGCCCCAACCAACATCGCTATCAATTTCAACACCACTACCGTTTTGCCCATCTATAGAAGTTGATTGACTACTCAAAAGCGCAAAAGAGCTTTCCCACTTGCCATCACGTTTGGTGTAATTAGCTGCTGAGCTAGCACTAAATCCTGCGGCTAACATGCCAATAACGCTAGTGATTAATAGTATATTTTTATGACTCATAATCTTCCTTGTACGTCGTTATAACGATTAAACTAAAATGAAAGACGGTAGCTATTAAATTCTAAAAAACAGGTTACTTAACCTGAACTGGGTTTAAGAGATATTTAACAAATTGAAATATCAGCAAAAATTATTTTTCTGAATCTCTAGCTTGATAGTTTTTCTTAATTCAAGGAAAATTTCGCGTCAATAGCTGGTCTATTGCAAGTAAATTTAACGAAGAAATTAGGAAAAATAGCTGCTAGAGAAACATTTGTTAAGCCGAGTTCAGGTTACTTAGTAGTCGCACGTGATACATAATCACCAGAGCGAGTATCAATACGTACTTTCTCACCTATTTGTACAAACAATGGTACGCGAATTACAGCGCCCGTTGCTAATGTTGCTGGTTTACCACCAGTTCCTGCGGTATCACCTTTTAGGCCAGGATCTGTTTCAGTAATATCAATTTCAACAAAATTAGGTGGTGTTACTGAAATTGGAGAGCCATTCCATAAAGTGATAGTAGAAATATCGCCTTCAACTAACCATTTCACAGAATCTGCAACGGCTTTATCGTCTGCTGCAATTTGCTCAAACGTTTCGTTATTCATAAAATGCCAAAACTCACCATCTGAATAAAGGTAGGCTAATTCAATATCCATAACGTCTGCACCTTCAACCGTTTCACCTGATTTAAAGGTTTTTTCTAATACTTTACCTGATACTAATTTACGAATTTTAACACGGCTAAATGCTTGCCCTTTACCTGGCTTAACCAGTTCATTTTCAAGGATATTACATGGTTCGCCATCAAGCATGATTTTAAGACCAGCTTTGAACTGGTTAGTACTGAAATTAGCCATAGTGTTGCTCTTTTATTAATTATTTGATTTTAGATAGCCGATACGCATTATAATAGGCGCAAATTAAGCCATCGATGATAAGTTGAAATTAGAATTGCCGCAGATAATAACCCAAATCGACAATAATTTGCAGTCTTGTGACGAAAATTCGTGGCAAAAAGATTTACGAGATGTGGTCACCGACCCTGAAAAGCTACTCAGCTTGTTAAATATTACACCTGATGAGTACCTTAAACACTTTACCGCCCGTAAGCTATTTCCGGTACGTGTCCCGCTACCTTTCATTAAGCGCATGAAAAAAGGTGACTTTTCTGATCCCCTCTTACAACAAGTCATGCCTTTAGCTAAAGAGTTTGTTGTAACAGAAGGTTTTACTGTTGACCCTTTAGCTGAACACGATACTGTTGCCGAAGGGTTACTGCATAAATACAAACACCGAGTATTGATGATTGTTAAAGCGGGTTGCGCTATAAATTGCCGTTACTGTTTTCGTCGCCACTTCCCTTACCAAGACAACAGCCCTAACAAGCAGCGCTGGCAGTCAGCATTAACGTATATCAGCGAGCACAGTGAAATATCTGAGGTGATTTTTAGTGGTGGCGATCCTCTAATGGCCAGCGATGATCATTTAACTTGGTTAGTAACCCAACTAGAGAAAATTCCTCACGTTACACGATTACGTATTCATAGCCGCTTACCTGTGGTTATTCCTAATCGTATTACCACATCGTTAGTTAATATGCTCAGTAACACGCGCCTTAAAGCGGTTATGGTTTTACATATTAATCATCCTAATGAAATTGATGGTGATTTAATAAAAGCACTGGAGTTATTACGCCAAGCACGTATTCCGCTTTTTAATCAAAGTGTGTTATTAAAAAATATTAACGATAACAGCACTATCTTATGTGAGTTAAGCGAGCAGCTTTTTGATGCTGGCATTCAACCCTATTACTTGCACCTGTTCGATCCCGTACAAGGGGCTGCACATTTTGACGTTACTGAACAAGAAGCAGTAACTATTGCTAATGAAATGCTAGCAACACTCCCAGGCTTTTTAATGCCCAAATTGGTGCGAGAAATTGCAGGGCAAACTAACAAAACGCCTATCAATCTGGCATAATCGCAAAAATAAAAGCGACCAACATCACCACTTAATGTTGGTCGTCACTTATCATCAATGTTGAGACTGTAAAAATATGACTAAAGCCATCGAACAACAACTAATTGAAAATATCTCGGTAATTTTAAAGAAATCACTTGCTGCCGATGCCTCGCTTGCTGACTTACGCGAGCATAAAAAAGCGGGTTTTGAGGCTATTTTTACTAAAGAAGCAGGCTTTAATAATAGCGCAGATACCTTTCAGCCTTATGTAGAAGAAGTTGCTGATGATTTTGTGAAATGGCAAGAAAGTAAAGATCAAACAGTACTTATTGCCTTGGTGAAAAAAATAGAGCAACTATTTACCGTGTTGGCGAATTTTGAGAAAAGCTATAGCCAATAAGCATAAAGCGATTACTTCAAGTTCATGCTCTTGAACTTGAAGTGATTTAACGGAGCGTTGCTTGGTTAATAATTTACAACGACTAAGTACGTTCAGAGACAACTTGCAATTGACAGTTGTGCTTATTAAGCAAGGCAAGAATAGCTAAATTCAATTGATTGATTTCGTCTAAATAAACATTAAACGTAGTTGTTTTAACATATACCAGTATATCAAGCTCTAAACCGTGTATTGAATAGTTTTTAAAGTGTGCTCGTTGTGGTGACTCTTCTAATAACGCTAACGACTTAATATGTTCGCGTACCGCCTCCAAGAAACCCTCCATGTTCTCTTTAGTGGTATTAGGGCTTAAATGCAGCTTAGGTCGAAACGCCATTTTTTCTCGTTCAGAAAAATTCTCCAGTTCCATATCAATAAACTTAGCATTAGGAACATAAATAACCGTACGATCTAACGTGCGAATTCGGGTTGAACGTAAACCGATTTCTTCAACAACACCAATACTGTTGCCAAACTTACATAAGTTACCTATTTTCACGGGGGCTGATGTATATAACGTAATAGCGCCAATAATATTTTCAACGGTTTTTTGTGCCGCTAGCGCAATAGCTAAACCACCAATACCTAAACCTGCAAGCAATGTTGAGGCATTAAAGCCTAAACTTTCTAACCAATGTAAAACCGCAATAGTAACAACAATTAACTTTAACACTGTTCCTGCAGGGCGTAATAAGTACACAGCAAGTTGTTTATCTTGTGCAATAAATTTTTTGGCGAGTATGCTTTTCATCAATTCAACAAAACGGAAAAATGCCCAACACCAAGCGAGTGTTAATACCGTGCGCCCCTCCATTACTGCTTGTACCGCTAAGGTGACATTAGCTTCTTCACGAAAAGTTCGCGCAAAGAATATCGCTAATAATAACGCGACAGGGCCTGTAATAAAGTTTAGAGCTTCTATAGAAATGCCGCTATAAATACGCTTAATAATCAACGCGGCTAATTTAGTAATTAATAACGCTACGAAATAGTATATGGCGAGCATCAATGAAAAATATAACCATTGCCACAACATTACGCCAAAGAGCTCTGCTGGAGGTAGTTTTTTCGCTAACCACTCACCTAAAGGTGAATAAGAATATTGTTGGTATAAAAGTGGAATTTTTTCAACGGTAGCATTTGATATTTTCCAAATTTTAACGCGATCATCTTTGCGAGGAACACGCTGTAGATACAGTGAAATACTAATATCATTGTAAGGCACTTTACCAATTAGCTCTCGGTATGAAGGTAAGCCGTCATTTAGCTCGCCTAAAGGGTGATCACTAATACTATTAAAATCAATCCATAGGGTTCTATTTAACACTACCCCTAACTGTCTTGTTAACTCTTCTTCACTAATTTTACTGGTTTTGCTCGAAAGATTACGAAAGTCTAAATATTGACTCGCGAGTACTAAGTCTCCTGCTCGCATCGCTTGTATGTAGCTAGTTATCGCGCTACGTGGTTGCCCTCGGTCTAAATCATCAGCAGGCACATTGTCATTAGTTTGCGCCGTTGACGGCACAGCTTGGTTGGTAGCTGAGTTAACCTGGTTATCACCTTTTCCATTGCCTTCTTGAACCGTTTCTTTCTGTTCAAGCATTTGCTTAATGGACAAACCTTCTGGCTTTTTTACTTCAACTGCCGTTACCGACAACATTGAAAAGCATAACATCATGACCAGTGTGTAGCTTAAACGGTTAATACACTGAAAAAATCGAGTTTTAAATAACATCAAAAGCGTCCGCGTTAACAGTACAATAATAGAAATATTAATTAGATAATAACTTACTCCATTACAATTGCACTAGTTTTATCCTTAAGCTTATTGATACTGGGCAAAGTCAATAAAACACAGACATAAAAAAAGCCGCAAAAGCGACTTTTCAATGCAAATGATGAAGTTACTACTCAACAATTAATGCTTCAAAGGTTTCTTTAAACCAGTCATCGAGCATTTGTTTTTCATACGTTAATGATTCATTTCTGTATTTCAGGTGACTTCCCATCATAAAGTTCATGTCTTTAATTACTACAGTTTCAGCCTTTATGCTTTTGCCATCTTGATCAACTAAGTTATATGACAAGTTAATACGTGGGAAGTAATTGTCTTTAATAATTCGCATCTGATTAACGCCAGAAAAGCGTGTATCACCAGCTAGGTCAACATCGGTCACTTCAATTTTTAATACTTGATCTTCGGGTAATGTTTCAGCGAGTTTCGCAAAGTGCTTTTCAAACTCTTTAAAGGTACGTTCACGAAATGATTTACGGTTTTCATTACCTTCATCAATATCACGGAACTTTTTATAATCACCCCAAGTCACTTCACTGGTCGCAGCAAAAGTATTTGGCGCTATAAGTATGCTCACCATTAAAGCTGACAATAAAACTAATTTTTTCATTCTATTTCCCTCTTATTAAAACTGCTTACAAGCTTATTTAAACACAAATGTTATAAGCAGCGTGTTGTAAAATGTAAAATACTTGTACTAGTTTGTAGCATAAAACTGCGCCATAACAATGCTGACTACGTTACTGCTACGCGCTTCTTGCTCTGCCTCAGAAAACTCTTCATGTACAAAGCCTTGTGCTGCGCCTCGCCACACTGTTTTACCAGTGAATGCATCTTCAATATAAATTAGAAAACTACCTTTTTGTAAGCCTTCACTTTCGGGTAACCCTGGACTTACACCAAACTTTCCATTAATGGTGTCATCTGACAAGTCACTCGCTAATGCCACACTAAAACCGACGTGAAATACAGGTGCGCTATTATTCTTCGCATTTTCAAAGCCGTTATCTTCTAGGTCTTGAATAATCGCGTGAGCATATTGTGCGTATACCGCTTGAGTTTGTTCGGTTTTAAGCGAGGTATGCTTAAGGTGTTTAGGTGATAATGAAAATAGGCTACCCGGTGCAAAACTCAACGGAATATCTCTGACGCTCGAAACCGCGAGATTATTCTGTTTACTTGTTGGCGAGTTTTCTTGTGGTACTTGTACACAGCTGGCTAATAAAAAGCTTCCTAATAACGCAAAGGTTAACACTATTTTGTTGTTCATCTTCATTCCTAGAATAATATGCTACTAAGCTAATACTGACCTAATGTACGAACTAAGTCTATTAAGCTAAGTATATAAATGTAATCAATTAGATACTAGAACAAAGTGTTACGTCATTATTTCTTCATAAAAGTGCAATAGTTACTGTTTAAGCTAACGCTTTAGAGTAAACACTCATATAACTATTTTAACCACTATTGGAAAGCAGTAATGACGACATTATTTTCAGGCGTTTGGCAGGCAGATAATACCGCGCTACATCACCAATTAACACAACTACAAAATATCGCCTTACAAGAATTTGATATTGAAATATCAATAAATAAAATGTTAGCGGATATCAGTTATCGTCAATTAGTCTTAAGCGAATTAGCTCAATTGAAACACCATAAAATTACCGATATCATTAACTGGTTAAACAATCCAAAAACTAATACTACTCATCCGAAAAAATCTGTCAGTGGCGTACTCATTGCGGTCGTGGCTTGTGTTTTTTTAATGTTAACGGCTTTTTTATTTATTAATACAAGCGATAGCAATAATCCCCCATTACCGTCCACTCAAAAAGCAACGCAGGCTACTAGTGTAATAGCTCCGCCTAAAAGCTCTGCTGGTGAAGTAGCGCAAGTCATGGCTCCCATTAAAGTGATAGAAAAGCCGGCAAAGCTACTCTTTAGCTTGCATGGTTCAAATACTATTGGAGAAAAGCTAGCGCCTCGCTTATTGGAAGGTTTTCTTATTGAGCAAGGCGCTAGTGAACTCACTTGGCAACAAGGAGAAAAACCTGTTGAGCGCCAACTCACTTTTACCCTGAATAATGAAAAGCACTACGTTGATTTACAAGCTCATGGTTCATCAACGGCATTTTTAGGCTTAGCTGAGCACAGTGCCGATATGGGAATGTCATCAAGAAGAATCAAAGAAATTGAATTAAAAGGGTTACAAAGCACCTCTGGCAAACTTGATGGTGTTGGTAATGAGCACATTATTGGCTTAGATGCTTTGGCTATTATCGTTAACCAAAACAATCCTGTTAAACAATTATCGACCCAAACATTGGCAAAAATTTTTTCAGGCGAAATAAGTAACTGGTCACAAATAGGCGGTAGTGATCAAGTAATTAAGTTATTCGCTAGAGATACTCATTCGGGAACTTGGGATACGTTCAAAAATTTAGTACTGAAAAAGCATGACTTGAGCTTAGCTTCTAGCGCACAACGTTTTGAGTCAAGTTCAAAGTTATCAACACAAGTATCACAAAATGAAGGCGCTATTGGCTTTATTGGGCTTAACTATGTTTTACATAATAAAGCGCTTGCGATATCAGCAACCAAAAAAACTAACGCCATTTATCCAACCCGTTTTACGGTAAGTACTGAAGACTATCCTTTATCGCGTCGCTTATACTTTTATACACCCACAAATGCTGCTGACACCGTAAAAGAGTTTGCCCATTATGCCATTTCTGCTCAAGGGCAAAATATAGTCGCTAACACTGGATTGGTTTCACAAAACATTCAATTAGAGCAAGCTTACCCGTTAGAAAATGCACCTGAACAATATAATCAATACACTCAAACAGCAAAACGATTGTCATTAAACTTTCGTTTTGATTACGCAACCAAAGACTTAGACAACAAAGGTAAACGTGACTTACAGCGCTTAGTTGAATTTATGGAGCAACATGTAGGACGACGTATCGTATTAATGGGCTTCTCAGACAGTGTCGGCGCTAAATTAAAAAACAAAAACCTCGCGCTACAGCGGGCTAAATCGGTCGAGCGCGCCTTAACCTCGCGCGGCATTCCAGTGCTATCGGTTGAAGCTTTAGGAGAAGCTTTGCCTATTGCCAATAATGACACTGAAGAAGGCAGAATGCGGAACAGGCGTGTTGAAGTTTGGCTTTTATAATTTTCTCCTTTCACAGAGAGCTTTAATATTTTTGCAACATTAAACCATTATATTAGCGCACAGAGTTCGGCTTAATGAACAATATTAAGCAGCAACAATTTAACGTATAGTCATTGGGAATGATTCATGTTTACTTACTTATCAGATTTAAAACAAGTCACTCAGCTATTAACCTCTTTTTCAGCCAAAGAGCTAAAAATAGCAACGGATAATATTAATGCCTTAGATAAACGTTTAAGCACCCCAGTGATTGAATTACTCGAAAACCGTAAAAAACACGGTAAATTATTTATTGATCAAGCTGTAGCTGCAGAAGGTATTGCTATCGAAAAAGCAACACTATCACTTTTATTATTAAATAATAATGCGCTAGCTCATCATGTTAATCGCTTATGTTTAAGTGAAGCGGTTATCGTAAGAGATACATTACTTAATGGCCTAGACATGTTAGCAATAGCAATGAATGAACATGCAATCAAAAAACAAGCCGTGAAAACGTTACGATCTCGTTTACTTAGCCATGAAAAAAATGAGCCAATAAAAGATCTTAGCCAAACCGCTACCGCCAATAATGTTATGCCTATCCAACTACTTGAAGTAAAGCAACGCTTAGCGAACGCGTTAACAGATGAAACAAGTAAAAATTCCGCCATAAAAAACAAGCTGAATAGTCAATTATCAGCCCGTACACATACAAGTAATATCGACAACAAAACATTAATAGCTGCAACACGCTAATAAGTACCCTGTTAACGTGCGGCTATTAACCTATAAATGCCTTACTTCTATTTACCCAATGGTTGTTACTTTCTTTGCGTGATAACCATGGGTTATTACCCTGAACTGAAATTCAGTAGCGCCAGCAGCTCTATCAAGGGTAAAGTTTTCCTTCAAACAAGTAAAAAATTGTTCACAAAAATGGCTCTGATTTGTCATTTTTTAGTCGCTAAACTGTCTTTTTCACTCTCTATAGTCGTTATAAATTCTTCCATCAACGAGTATAATTATGAGAAAAACACCTTTAACCTTAGCGCTACTTTGCACAACTTCTGCATTACTTTTTGCTTGTAATGATTCAAATAGTGATGCCACAGACACAAGTAAGAACAGTGGTCCAGTCGCAGGCACAACCCTAAACATTCGTTTACTTGAAACCACAGATCTTCATGCTAATCTCCTGAATTATAATTACTTCTCAGACAAACAAGATGACAAAGTAGGGTTAGTAAAAACCGCGGCATTAATTAGGCAAGCAAGAGATGAAGTCAGTAATACTCTGCTCGTTGATAACGGTGATTTATTACAAGGTAGTCCGTTAGGTGACTACATTGCCAAAGTAAAAAAACTCCAAGCGAATGAAATACACCCGGTTTATAAAGCAATGAATACCTTAGATTATGATGTTGCTAATATCGGAAATCATGAATTTAATTTTGGGCTTGAGTTTTTAATGGAAGCGACAAACGACGCCAACTTCCCTTATATTTCAGCTAACGTATTTGTTGATGATGGTGATGACAACGCCGAAAACGATATCCCCTTATTTGAACCTTACCTCATTCAAGAAAAACGTTTTATTGATAGTAATGATCAAGAGCAAATTATTAACGTTGGTTTTATTGGTTTTGTACCACCACAAATAATGCAATGGGACAAAGCAAATTTAGAAGGTAAAGTTATTGCCAAAGACATTATTGCCATGGCAAATAAATATGTGCCTTTGATGAAAGCCCAAGGCGCTGATATTATTATTGCCATTCCCCACTCTGGTTTAGATGTTGCAGCTGCTACGCCATTAGCCGAAAATGCCAGTTACTACCTCTCAATGGTTGATGATATTGACGCCATTTTATTTGGTCATGCCCATGCAAACTTTCCTGGTAGCAATTATGCTGAGCTAAGTGATTACGGCATTGATAATGATAAAGGCACCATCAATGGTGTCGCTGCAGTTATGCCCGGTTTTTGGGGTAATCATTTAGGAGTTATCGACTTATCACTAGAATATAACAACAATAGCTGGCAAGTAATCGACTCTCAATCAAGTTTACAAGCCATTTACCAGACCGATGAGAATAGTACCACTGTTGCTATGGTAGATAACGATGGCGCAGTTGAAGCCGCAGTAATGCATGATCACGATGAAACCCGCACCTGGGTTAATGAGCCTTTCGCTAAAGTGTCTGCACCAATCAATAGCTACTTTGCCTTGGTTAATGACGACCCATCCATTCAAATAGTGACCGATGCCCAGACTTGGTACACTCAAAAAATAATACAAGGTACTGAGCTTGAAGGCTTACCAGTATTATCTGCCGGAGCCCCTTTTAGAGCAGGTCGTGGCGGCGCCGATGACTATACCGCTATTGATGCTGGTGATATTGCTTATCGTAATGTTGCTGACTTATATATCTATCCAAACATCTTAAAAGTGCTGAAATTAAATGGCGCACAAATTAAAGAGTGGTTAGAAATGTCAGCAGGTCAATTCAATCAAATTGAAGTTAATAATAATGCTGTGCAAAGCTTAATTAACCCTGATTTCCCTTCTTATAACTTTGATGTAATTGACGGCATCAGCTACCAAATTGATGTTAGCCAAGCCGCTCGTTACAGCGCTAAAGGGGTAAAAGTTTCTGATGACGAAAGAGTTAATAACTTAACTTACCAAGGAAAAGCGATAACCGCTGAGCAAGAGTTTTTAGTGGTAACTAACAACTATCGCGCCTCTGGTGGCGGTAACTTCCCTAACATTGGCGCCGATAAAATAGTGATAGATTCACCAAATGAAAACCGCCAAGTGGTTGCCGATTATTTAGCAGAGCAAACAAGTATCAATACCGAGTTTGGTCTAGATCCGAGCGCAGATATGAACTGGTCTTTTACCGCGATAGCTAATGTTAATGTGCAGTTTACGAGCTCAAACAGCGACCAGGCAAAAAGTTATAGCCAAAAATTTAGCCATATCACTCCAACCAACCTCACAAATAATGATGGGTTTGCACTGTACACCTTAGATCTAAATTAAACACACGTTAACAGTACCGAAGTAAAAACGCCTGATATTCGTCGCTATAAAAGGCTTGAATATCAGGTGCCAACACAACCTGCAATGAAGTAATGCATTTAATAGGAATTAAAACATGACTTATAATTACAGTAAAATCTCAGCATTAGTTATCTCTCTCGGCTTGGGTTTAGCATCATTATCATCCCATGGAGCGGAACCTTATCAGTGGAATAATACCATCCCAGAAAAAGCACCAACCGCAAGTCAAAGCAATGGTAAAACAGTGCTCTTTGATGTATCACATGGTGGTGTAGAAGGTAATGCCGACTGGGTTATTGATGGCGCGTTTTCTGACTTTGCTGATGCACTTGTCACGCAAGGTTATACCGTACAAGAATATCGCGGTGTTGATTTAAATAACGATGGGACTATTCACTTTTTTGATGATAGAACGCCCAGTAATGAGCAAAATGAAGCGATTATTACTTATAACGCAATTCAGCATGCCGACGTGTTGGTATTAGCAGAAACTAACCGACCATTTACCCAAGCAGAGCAACTTGCACTTGAGCAGTTTATCGCCGCAGGTAAAGGCATATTTTTTATTGCGGATCATTATGATGCTGACCGTAATTTAAATACTTGGGATGCAACTGAAGTGTTTAATGGCTACAACCGCTCTGATTTAGCCAAATACGATCTTGGTGGCGAATACGGTGACTGGCGCAATCCTAAAATGGCTAACGCAGGCTGGTTAGTAGAAAACTTTGGTATTCGCTTTCGTTTTAACGGGGTTGACTACAAACAAGGTGTTAGTGGTGTTGTAACACCAAATAAAACAGAGGGTATAACTCAAAATGTGCAACCTATTCTTATGGCGGCAGGAGCAACATTAGCGATTGTAAATGAGCAAAAGGCCAAAGGCTTAGTTTACTTCTCAGAAACAGATACGCCAGTAAAATGGAAGCACGCAAAGGATCAAGGCTTATACTTTGGCGGCGCTAATGAAGGCCCTTACGCAGCTATTGCCAAGTCAGGCGCAGGTAAAGCCGCATTTATTGGTGACTCTTCACCAATAGAAGATGCTACCCCTAAGTATAAACGTCAAGATAGCGGTCAAACTAAAAAAACCTATCCCGGCTGGACTGATTCAGGTAATGCAGCAGTTTTAGCGGTAAACATTGTCAACTGGTTAGCAACACCTGAGAGCTATCACTACTTTGATAATCAAAATGGTCATGTTACAGGTATACCTACACCTGAGCCAATGGCTACACAAGAAATGTCAGACCCAAATAATGGCAATCCTTGGGGAAGCCCAGCATCAGGTTTTGATGCGTGGAACAGCGATACCTATAAAGATAACAGCTTCAATTCACCTTATGGTGACGGTCACACTACCCCTGAGCCTGATCCAACACCGACACCAAACGACTCAATATCAGTAACCCAAGCGCTCGCTGCTGCACAAGGTACTCAGTTCTCAGTACTTGGCACCGTTACCGCTTCAGTAAATGGTATTTATGGTTTAGTACTTAGTGATGTAAACACGCCTGAAACTGCTATTTACGTCAAGCTCGAAAGTAGCCAACGAGCTGATTTTAATCCTGAACTTAATCCTGAAATATTAACAAAAAATATTATAGTTACGGGCACGCGCAATAGCTATATGGGCGCTGCTGGTATTCGCTATGTTACCGATATTCAACTTGCACCTACCGCTTTATCTATTGAACAGGCATTAGCTTCTGCGCAAGGCGAAGAAATTGAATTAATAGGTAAAGTAAAGTCAGCATTAAATGGCATTTATGCTCTTGTGCTTGAAGATTTAACCAACCCAAGTTTTGTCATTAATGTTAAATTAGAAAGCGGCCAACGCAATCAGTTTAGTCCACAATTAAACCCTGAGCTGTTAGGCGCACAAATCATCGTTAAAGGTGTGCGTGATCAGTATATGAGTCAGGCAGGTATACGCCAAGTATCTACTATTAACGTGGTCGGTAACAATATTCCTGAGCCAAACAATGACCTATCAGTGGCAGAAGCATTGAATATGGCTAATGGCACACTCGTAACATTAGCAGGAGAAATAAAAGCTGCGATTAATGGGCAATATGCACTTGAATTAATGGACCCAAGTAACTCAGCAACGAGTATTTATATCAAACTTGAGTCATCACAGCGTGCTAACTTTAGCCCACAAAACAATCCAAGCTTGATTGGTAAAAAGCTTAGAGTTGAAGGCATGATTAATGATTATATGAACCATGCTGGTGTGAAAAATGTTACTAAGCTAACATTACTTAATTAGTTTTTAGGTTCTGTTGAAGGTAGGTAATAGGCAATAGGTACCTGTAAAAATCTGGTGTTAACAACACCAGATTTTTTACGTTAAGTTAAGGGGTTATTGACTTAATCTAAAACTAGGAGCTGTATACCAGAAAAATATGCTCGGCCAGTATTATCTACCCCAGCGAGAGTATTTTATTAAAAAACTTCAACATAAAAGCTTCATATTTTTAAGCATTGAGGTTTATTAAGTGGACAGTACTTCTTATTCATATGAAAATAATGCTCACAAAGCGCTAAGTGAGCTGTCACCCAAAGTACCTCATGAAACTAAGTAAAAGATTACAACAACTCGACCAAATGGTCACAACGCCTTATCAACATATTTGGGATTGCTGTTGTGATCACGGCCTATTGGGCATGACGTTACTAGCTCGTAGCGCTGCGCCTAATATCCACTTTGTTGATATTGTTCCTGAGCTTATGCTTCAACTTAACTCTAAACTCACGCAGTTTTTTCCACACTCAACAAGTACTTGGGCAAGCCATTGTATTGATGTAAAAAAGCTACCTTTAATGCAATATCCACTCGCGGAATCAGAAAAGCACTTAGTGATTATTGCTGGCGTTGGCGGTGATTTAATGACTGAATTCATTGAGGGAATTTGTGTTAATAACCCAAACCTAAATATTGATTTTTTACTGTGCCCTGTTCATCATCAGTTTAGTTTAAGAGCCAAACTCATTACGCTAAATTTTAGTTTACTTGATGAAGTACTACTTGAAGAAAACCAGCGTTTTTATGAGATGTTACTCGTTTCAAGTAATGCAACTCAAGGCGATAAGATCAGCCCAATAGGCGATAAAATATGGCACTCAGATTCAGTTGAGCAACGCACAGTAATCAATAATTACTTAGTCAAAACACTAAAGCATTATCAACGTATTCAGCAAGATCATAGCGCTCAAGCTGAGCGTGCCATTGAGCATTATCAAGCACAAGCAAATAAGCTAAACGCTATAAAATCAAGTAAATAGCACAGTACCGTTAATGTTGATATAGCGACTTGAGGTAAATTTATTATCCTATACTCAGGTGAATAACACATTAAGCCCGGTCGCTTACTTAATGCTTTACCTGTTCTTGTAAAAAAGCAATAACCCGTTTATGGCGCATTTTTACTGCTGACAACTTCAAATCACAAATATCCGCTATTTCTTGAAAGTCTAAATCTGTACGATAACGTAATAACATAATATTACGATCAACAAAGGATAAATGAGTCATTAACGCGGCTAGTGCATTGGATAAATCGTCATGCTCTTCTTCAGCAATGAGGTTTTCTAAGTATTCATCATTACTTTCTATGGTGTCCCAGCGGCGATCTCTTATTTTGTTAATACACTCGTTATGCGCAATTTTAAACAACCACGCCTTAAAAGATACTGACCACTTAAATTTCTTTAAGTGAGAGAGTACCTTAATAAGGGTTTCTTGAACGACATCTTCGGCATCAGGTTGATTATTAAGTAACTTAGCACAGTACCCTTTTAACACAGGTAAGTAAGGGGTAATTAATTGCTGAAAAAGACGTGTATCATAAGGCAAGCTTGCTTGCACTAATGCAACAAGCTGCCTTTCATTAAGCTTAGTCAAACCGTAATAGGTTATTGCTTAGTAACTTTATTCGCTAATAAAAAGGTATTAGGTAATGTGGTTATCGACTCACCTTCACCCATAACTTTACTTGCAACACTGCCAATAACAACTAAAGTACCTTTAACATCTTGCACTTCAATACTATCGCCAACTTGATACATTTCTCGTAAATAAACGCCTGCTACAATTTCTTGCGCCATTGACTTAGTGCCTATTCCTAACGAAATAGCCGCCGCCAAACCAACACTGGCAATAACAACCGTCATAATGTTATTTAGTAATGACACGTCAATATCAAGTTGAGTGATTGATAACGACACCGTAATCACAATAATAATACCGCGGCATACTTCAGCAACCGAACGTCCGTAATCAACGCCAGTATTTTTTGCCGCTATTTTAACGCCGTTAAAAACAATTTGAGCAACGAAGAAACCGCACACTAATACTGCCAATGACGCGAGCAGTTTAGGTAAAAACAATACTAAGGTGTCAATTAAACCTGAAAGCACTGTTAAACCAACAATGTCTAGTGCTGCTAATAAAAATATCAATAAAAAGAATGTAGAAATAATGCTAGCAACCACTTGGCTACCAGTTACTTGAACTTCCATCTTTTTCAATAGGGAATCTAGGCCTAGTTTATCTAAAAAGGTATTAAAGCCTATTTTCATTAACGACTTATTTAAAAAGCTTTTGATCAGCGATGAAATAAACCAACCCGCAAGTAAAAAGAGTATTGCCACAATTAAGTCAGGTAAAAAAGTAACAACTTTATGCCAAACAGCTATTAAGCCAGAATATGCTTTATCTGTGATGTTTTCTGTATCCATTATTTATTCTCATTATTGGTTGTGTACTTAATATTTTTTGCATCGTCGCTAAGTGCTTTAGGCTTTCCCGCCATACGCTTAAATAGTGGTTTTAGTATTTTCATAAAAAGACTAATAAACACTACCCAAATTGACGCCATACCTAACGCAACCAGATCTTTAGTGCCTTGTTGGTTGTTGGCTGTAACTTCAGCACGCTTAAATAATTCATCATCAGACGTTTTAAAGGCCAATGTGGAATCACTCTTTAGCTCTGCTACTAAACTTTCTTCAATATCTTTCATATTCCCTCAGCAACGATTTTTATCGCTTAGCTCTGTAACGGTTTAATCATAAAAAAGTCACATTAAATTAGTCTAAATTTCATTCTTTTTTATAACAATGTTCAACAACGTAAACCGCCAGCATTCTACGTTATTTTATCGACTTTCATTTATTTTTTAGCCTTGAAATAGTAAAATTCATAACTTATTTGAAAATAATGAAAATAAATTGTGACTTTTTAGTTTATTGTTCGTTATAGCCCCAGAAGTACAATCACATTACCGAAATTGATAAGGATTTATCTATGAAAAAATTTAACATTACTCTGTTAGCTGCATTAATTAGCTCACCATTAGCGGCAGAGACTATTGATAAAACATGGGAAGTGGGCGTTTTTGGCGACTACGTCAAATCAAGCACTAATAAAGAAAACAGACCAGAATGGGATCATATTGAAGCAGGTAAAGGCTTAGGTATTGATTTACAAAAAATTATTAATGATCAGTGGAATGCGCGTATAGAATTAGCCAGAGATCGTTACGAGACAGAAAATGGCAATAATACCGATTACGGTACACGCTTTGGTCTTGATGCTATTTATAAAGTTGGAGACACAGGGCTTTACTTTTTAGCGGGTGTTAAGCGTTTCAACAACGTAAATAGCTACA
Source organism: Colwellia asteriadis (assembly GCF_039523295.1). Lineage (NCBI taxonomy): Bacteria > Pseudomonadati > Pseudomonadota > Gammaproteobacteria > Alteromonadales > Colwelliaceae > Colwellia > Colwellia asteriadis. The sequence continues at coordinate 408,424 of NZ_BAAAFA010000001.1, forward strand.
ATGCTATTAATGCGGGTGCAGGCTATAACTTTGATATTAGCGAGCGTTTCTCACTATTTAGCGAAGCTGTTGTTTACCGTGATATCAACAATGGTTATACCGACCAAGGTTTTAAACTAGGCGTTAAATACGCTTTTGGCGATGTAAAAGCGGCGCCAGTTGTTCGTAAAGAAACCACACCAACGGCTATTATCGGCGATAATGATAGTGACAATGACGGCGTTAATGACAACAATGACAAATGTAAGAATACACCTGCCAATGTAAAAGTTGACTCATTAGGCTGTGCTTTATATGCAGAAGAAACTGTTGAAGTGAACTTAAATGTAACTTTTGAAAATAACAGTGCGCAATTAAAAGCTGAAATGACTAACGATATTCAACGTTTAGCTGACTTTATGAAAGCTTACCCAAATACAAGTGTTGTAATTGAAGGACACAGCTCTGCAATTGGTGAAGCACAGTATAACCTTAACTTGTCACAAAAGCGTGCCAATGTAGTTAAAGAAGCATTAATTAATGACTTCTCGATTGATGCTACTCGTTTAACTGCTAAAGGCTTTGGCGAAACACAACTTATTTCTACAGGTAATAGCCGAGCAGATCACAGTGCTAACCGCCGCGTAGTTGCCAAAATAGAAACAACCGTTAAAAAAGTTGTTATAAAAGGCTAAACCGTAAAATAGTTCGTTAAAAGGGAGTAATAATTTACTCCCTTTTTTACTTAATGCATTTAATAACGTTTAAAGAAACAATATACAGCAATCAGTACTACACCTAGGCATAAAGCCTCATTAAAGTTATTACCTTGATATGGACATCTAATGAAAAAAGTAAACGCATTAACTCGCCACTTTATTTATGAAAATATTAAAATTAACGAAACCATTTGCTCTTATCCACTTCGTACCGTGGCGCCAAAAATATATAACTCCACCAATGACACTAGAAATAGCGCCATAATAAGTAAGACTAAAAACAACGCAGAACAAAAGTTCCTCGATAAAACCAATAACTTGACAGATCCTAGCCAGGTATAACCTTTCCATAAAAAACTGCCGAAGCAGGTTTTTAATTTGAAGCGTTAAGTCGCAAAGCTCCAATACTTAGCCGCTAACTAGCTTTCTAAGCTGCCTGTGTGGCAGTGAACCAAAAATCCATTTTGCAAAAAGTGGTTGAATGTTTCTAAGCTGCCTGTGTGGCAGTGAATTTAATCGGACCAATTAAACCCGTTGATTGGTTTTTCTAAGCTGCCTGTGTGGCAGTGAACTATTGTAAATCACATCAGCAGCATCGTCAGTTTTTCTAAGCTGCCTGTATGGCAGTGAACGCCGCCAAATAACAGATACTTTTATGTTAAATTTTCTAAGCTGCCTGTGTGGCAGTGAACTCTTTTTGGCTCTTTTAGAGTTCGGTAACTTTTTTCTAAGCTGCCTGTGTGGCAGTGAACACGCTAAGCATCTTTATGCTTGCGGCAATTCATTTCTAAGCTGCCTGTGTGGCAGTGAACCAGGTAAACATCGCGAACTGTTACGCTCGATTTTTCTAAGCCGCCTGTGTGGCAGTGAACCTTCAAAGTACATTTTATGCACTTGCTCATATTTTCTAAGCTGCCTGTGTGGCAGTGAACTTATAGGATGGGAAGATTGTCCTTGCTGCAACTTTCTAAGCTGCCTGTGTGGCAGTACACATCTAGCCTACGGTACACGCTCAAATCTAGCATTTCTAAGCTGCCTGTGTGGCAGTGAACCCTCTAAATCAAAATCTAAATGATGTGTTGGCTTTCTAAGCTGCCTGTGTGGCAGTGAACTTGATTATCTTGTTTCTTGCATTGATAGCGTTTTTCTAAGCTGTCTGTGTGGCAGTGGACCGACTTCCGACAACCAACCTTTAACGCCAACATTTCTAAGCTGCCTGTGTGGCAGTGGACTTAGTTGCGCTATCCGTGCTTGAATGGCTTCGTTTCTAAGCTGCCTGTGTGGCAGTGAACTTTGGCGAGTATACGCAAGGCTCAGGCGATGATTTCTAAGCTGCCTGCGTGGCAGTGAACATTCTATCCATCTTAGATAATAATTCATGTCATTTCTAAGCTGCCTGCGTGGCAGTGAACAGATAAACAAGAGGTTACCAGTTAGCGCTAGTTTTCTAAGCTGCCTGCGTGGCAGTGAACGTTTAACTACAACCTAGAAAATTTCGGTGCTGTTTCTAAGCTGCCTGCGTGGCAGTGAACAACTAAACAAGTTGTTTGCGATCGACGGAGCTTTTCTAAGCTGCCTGCGTGGCAGTGAACTTGCACAAACCAACATTACTGAATTCGTTGGCTTTCTAAGCTGCCTGCGTGGCAGTGAACAGTTTTTTGCACAGTCTCTTGAGTGCTAACGCTTTCTAAGCTGCCTGCGTGGCAGTGAACAAAAGGCCAAGCCCGAGAACCATAACCCAAAATTTCTAAGCTGCCTGCGTGGCAGTGAACAAGAAATCAAGCGCGCTAAGTCGTCACAGGGCTTTCTAAGCTGCCTGCGTGGCAGTGAACTGGATTATTATTGATATGAAACAATTTTAAGATTTCTAAGCTGCCTGCGTGGCAGTGAACGTTCTGATAATGAAATTCTATTGACTAAATCATTTCTAAGCTGCCTGCGTGGCAGTGAACATTTTAGGCGCTGGCGACACCTTGCATCTATGTTTCTAAGCTGCCTGCGTGGCAGTGAACCACAGGGCATTGGCGCAAACTGGACTATATTCTTTCTAAGCTGCCTGCGTGGCAGTGAACGAGGGTAAAATATTATGCCCTATCTGCAAGCATTTCTAAGCTGCCTGCGTGGCAGTGAACGGTTATTGTTTGTAACACTTGTAATAGCTATATTTCTAAGCTGCCTGCGTGGCAGTGAACGTGTGCTGGGTGTTTTCGGTGACAGCTTTATCTTTCTAAGCTGCCTGCGTGGCAGTGAACAATATTGGTCATTTTATTGGTCTCACTAGATATTTCTAAGCTGCCTGCGTGGCAGTGAACATCAGGGCATATCGTTTATAGCTCAGTCCTTATTTCTAAGCTGCCTGCGTGGCAGTGAACCTGTTGCATGGGAAAACATTCCATCATGGGACTTTCTAAGCTGCCTGCGTGGCAGTGAACTTTCACACAGTGGTACCGGCCTACATGTTATATTTCTAAGCTGCCTGCGTGGCAGTGAACGCCAGTGTGGCCGGTGCCAAAATCAAATAGTCTTTCTAAGCTGCCTGCGTGGCAGTGAACTAGGTGAGATTATAGGAAACATATCAGAGATATTTCTAAGCTGCCTGCGTGGCAGTGAACACTGATTAGGGTTTTGTCTATCTGCGCGAAAATTTCTAAGCTGCCTGCGTGGCAGTGAACTTGTTACGGCCACATCTAAGTCTATTAAAATATTTCTAAGCTGCCTGCGTGGCAGTGAACGCGTGCTGTTTATCGTTAGGTTAAACTTTTGCTTTCTAAGCTGCCTGCGTGGCAGTGAACTCCCCAGTATGCTCGCCTGCTTCGCTAGTAATTTTCTAAGCTGCCTGCGTGGCAGTGAACTTAAAGTTTTGCGGCGTTCTCGGTATTTTATATTTCTAAGCTGCCTGCGTGGCAGTGAACCCTCTTTAACTGAGTAAACCATATCACCAGACTTTCTAAGCTGCCTGCGTGGCAGTGAACTAAGCCCCTTAATAGGGGCTTTTTATTTTAAATTTCTAAGCTGCCTGCGTGGCAGTGAACTTATTCCCGACTTGCTCGAATCGTTTTTGTGTTTTCTAAGCTGCCTGCGTGGCAGTGAACCCTGTTTAACTGAGTAAACCATGTCACCAGTTTTTCTAAGCTGCCTGCGTGGCAGTGAACATACATTAGCGCCTTGTGCATAATAATATCGTTTTCTAAGCTGCCTGCGTGGCAGTGAACTCCGCATTGATGCAACTGGCTCAACGGTCGATTTTCTAAGCTGCCTGCGTGGCAGTGAACGTAAAGACAGATTACGCACAGCTTCACAAGTATTTCTAAGCTGCCTGCGTGGCAGTGAACTAATTGGCGGCACTAACGTAATTCTTGCAAACTTTCTAAGCTGCCTGCGTGGCAGTGAACTTTCACTTGGAGTTGGTTGCTCTTCGCGCTCATTTCTAAGCTGCCTGCGTGGCAGTGAACTATCACCTATATGCCTTAATCTGCCATTTGATTTTCTAAGCTGCCTGCGTGGCAGTGAACAATATCAATAATCAATTACTGGATATCAATAGTTTCTAAGCTGCCTGCGTGGCAGTGAACGGTTATAAATACACTTTGCGCGATGGTTGCGATTTCTAAGCTGCCTGCGTGGCAGTGAACCCTTTACTATTCATATATATCAGCCACGTATCTTTCTAAGCTGCCTGCGTGGCAGTGAACAGAATAATAGCCAAGGTATGTTGTACGCTTTATTTCTAAGCTGCCTGCGTGGCAGTGAACTGAAAGTAAAACAAGCATAACTGACTCACAGGTTTCTAAGCTGCCTGCGTGGCAGTGAACAATAGAATATCAAGCAAAAAATAAGTTACAACAGGTGATTAAGTAAAATTATCTATTTTTACCTAATTTTTTAGTGCTGTTGTAACTTATTGTTTTAGTTTCTAATTTTTAAAGAGCAAAAATAAAGGTTAAAACTGAGGAATAGTTGCCAGTTTTTCTTTATTGCTGTGGTTTACACTTAAACCATAACAATTAAATATGCCTGTTTGTTTTTTCCCAATTTCTACCTTTTTGATAAATAGTGGAAACTTTCTACTGTTAGCTGCATCACGTTGTTTAGTTTCTTGGCTTTCTAACCAAATAAAGGGCGATTTAGTTTCATTTCTATCTGCTTTAGGTTTACTTTTTTCAAGCTCTGCCAAACAAGTATCAAGCGGTTGACCTGACTTTTCAGCCCAACGCTGAGCTTTACTTAGCATATCTTTTTCTATCCGCGCTTCACCTTTAACTTGTTGGCGAACAAAAACAACGTGAGTAGCATTATCGGGCACTGGTTTAACTGACTTAATATGCACGTAGTCTTCTAAACGATTTAACCATTTTGAAATGTTAAGTTGAGTCAGTTGCGATTCTTCATTTGCCAGCAATCTTAATTGATTGCCGATCGGAAATTTCTGCTCGCTATTTTTTTCAGCACTATAGCGAGGAAAACTCACCGCAATTGCTGATTGGTTTTCAGCAATTTTGTTTTCAACTAAGGCAATATGCACTTGTTGGTAAACCTTTTGCCAGAGGAAACCGAGGGTAATGTCAGCTTCTGGCAGTAAGGTAATATCGAGATAATATTTCATGTATTCCTCCCTTAACTTTCACCTTCACCAAACACACCTCCACGAATCAGCATGGCGACAACAAAGTCCTGTTCATTTTGTTCAAGCGCATCGTTACTAACTGAATTCAACCATTTTAACAACAATGTTTTAAAATCATTTTTTGTTGAACGATAAGCAATACCTCTTTGTGTAACGGAACCATAGGCTTCGATAGCTATAGGGATTTGTGTTTCATCAAAGCTAGGGTACCAATCATCAATGGTACGCAATGCATTGCCTATTTTTTCACAGTGCATTGCTGCTACATCTTTGCCATTCACGTTTAATGAAAATAAATGTCGGCTTTTCTCACCTTTCGGAGAGTTCAGTATCATCTCTTGTGAAGGCCAAATACGTTGCCCATTACCAAGCTTTGAAAATGCTTGAATAGACAATAAAACAGGTGTGTCACTTTCAAATCCTGATTTGATCAATTCTGTTAATTTGACTAATTCAGCATTTCCAGATGTCGTATTCTTTAATGAATAATCATAAGCATCAAATACTAATGGTTCGCTTAAACTTGCGTGATTCACTACAATTTTGATTTCTTGAGCACCAACACGGTTACGCCATAAAAAACGACCGTTTGCAATATTATATGCGTAACGACTAGCCAAATTACCTATATTAGATTGAACATAGCCATGAATTTTTTCTTTATATGCAGCTTCAAATTCCACATCGTTACATACTGATGGACGACTTAAACCGCTTACAACACGTAAAGTAAAACTTAATTTTAATGTATCGTGTTCATGGCTTAATGCGGCGTCATCTCCCCAAGCAAGGTTTGCTTCGGCAATTTGCTTTTGTAACTCAACCTCATCATTAAGAACTTCAGGTTTAAAGTTACTTTTAACTGCGCGGTTATGCCTATCAAAAAGTTCAATTTCGCGCCATGAATTAGCAGTGGCTATATTTTCCCAGTTCCCTGAATACATTAACGCATCGGAAGGTTCTAATTTTCGATCAAAAGCGATCACTGCAGGCATTTTTGTAAAAGTGGTCATGTTATTTATCCTTAAAAGAGGTTAAGTGCTTCATTTAAATTAAGTGTTTGTGCTTGTTCTAATTCGCTTTCGTTTGTATATAAATCAACGGACTCGGGGTTATTATTTTGTTCACATAAATACCATTGTCCGTCGTGTCTATAACGCCAAATAATGTCAGCAACTTTTTGAGTGTTGTGCATACTTTTCCATTCACCGACAGAATGAACTACTTCGACAAAACGTGAATGGGTTAAATCATCACGTGTATTCTTCACTTGCTTAGGTTCATACAGTTCACTGATCGCTTTATACCCCGTCATAATAGGAACCAAATAACCAGAATTAGGTTTAGCAACATACTTCCAATCAGCATCAGTATTTTCATCTGGTACAACTTGGTCTTTAGTTACTTTGGGAATTGCTTGATATTTAAGAGCAGAAAAATCTAACCATGCATCTAACAGTTGTGGTTCGTTGTTCACATTGGTATTTACTTTATGACGGCTTACTAGGGTTTTGTAATGTTGTTGCAAATATTCACTACGATCTAATAAAACAAAACCAGCCATAGTTAAGTTTTTTATTTTCCTAACCATGTCAGCATGCTGCTTTTCAGTACTCGCGGCTAAGAGCTTAATTTTATTAATGTTTAAAATTGTTCCACCAGCAATACGCATTCGATAACATAGCGCTTCAACTTTTTGTTCAAACTCTTTAATCTTTTCTATGGTTAGCATTGCTGATTTATCTATTTCAATAATCAAACTAACAGTCAAATTCATTTTTCCCTCTTCAATGATCGGAGGCGATGCATTTTTATGTTTAGCCAAAACAGGGGGGGTTTTACTTTGGATGAACTCAAAATCAGAGAATTGTTTAGGTTGATATACTTTATTTTGAACAGTATGAGATATCACTCCACAACCAGTTAATTCGAAGTCATACTCACCATCATACTGTTTTGATATTTTTCTATTTAAAGCATGAGTAAAACCTAAAAACTGAGTTATAGCGGGAAAGCCCCACGTTAACCCTGCAATTGAATTAGCATTTTGTATTTGAATATGACTGAGTACTAAGTATTGGCTCATAATGTTACCTCCTGTGTAGCAACAAACTCTCTCAACTCAATTAAAAATGCATCTGCCCATACTGCTTCGTGAATAAGGGTTAAGGGCAACTTATCTTTGTCTTTAAGCTGATTATTTAACCACCGGCCGTAACTTTTGCTAAGTACTTCCATCCATTGCTTATTTTGTTTTACGGTGATTGCCTTATCATCGTCACGGAAGTATTCAAATAAAAGCTGTTGCTCGATCGGTAGCTGCGTTTCAACTGTCCAATTTTTCATGCTTGTGTGTAAATTAATCTGTTCTATATAATTAAAGAAATTACCCGATATTGCCCGTAGTTTATTTATTACTGTCGCATTGCGTTTAGGCTCACTTATACTGAGTGATTTATTTTTTATCAGTAGTAAATATTTTTTTAAGTCGTTCATTTCTACTTTTAAAACAAAACTCAATGTTCGATCAAAAACATCGGTTTTATTAATATAGGAAGGAATAGTTGATTGCCATTGCGGTGGCATAGCTGGCAATAATGAAATTCGCCCCCCACGCTTGCCATTTAATGAGGAAGCATTGGAGTGATTAGAGCCTGTAACATGAATATAAGCTTTATTTGGATAGGAACATGACATTTTCGGCATGTATTTTTTACTATATCTCTGCGATCTAACCTTTTCTTGTTCTTCGTCCCAATATTTTTTATGTTCAAGGTGTAATGCGTGAACCAAGGAGGATGAAGTTAAGGGTAATAGCAGGTGATACTGCTTACTTTCTACGGGAAAGTAAGTTTGTTTAGAAAGGAAATAGCTTTGCTTTTCTGAACTATCATAAGCTTGTTTTAATTGTTCACACCACTCATTTATTAAAACCTCATTGTCAGTTAAATTTTCGAATAATGATTTATCATTCTTTTTTAAACAATCAAGAACACTAATACCATCGACTGTTATTTTTAATATATCTGCAATAGGTAATGAAGCCGCATTTGAAGAGGCTGTATCAATTTCAATATTATGCAAAGTATTAGTTGTAAGGTAGTCTTCTTTTTTTTCATCCGACACATCGAGAATACTAGAACTTTTACTGCTAGAATGAGTTAGTTTCCCAACATGGGTTGCGAAACTTATATCTTTAGCTTTCACAGAATAATTAGTAAGCCAAGTCACTGTGTTAAAAAACTCTCGATTAGTCTCTAGAAATTGATGATATTCATTTTTTATATCAACTAAATTATTATCAACACTGGTTGCATCTACTAAAGACAATAATTGCTCATATCGGCTTCTTTGAAATTCTAAATTTGTTTGGGTTTTATTTTTTTTTGCTTTTTCTATGCTGCTAACTTCATCAACATGATTAGTTACCTTTTTTATAACAGCTAATAATCTCGCAATAATTGCACCATTGGATATTGTCCCTTGTTTATTTTTTTTCGGCTTATCCTTTAAAAAACCTTCTTCTTTAACATCTCGACGATTATCAATATATTTAATAATCTCATCGGATAATGCCTTCGATATTTTTTCATTAATCATTTTTATAAGCATCCTTTTTCAATATTTTGTATAAACCAAGCGAAGGATGGCATTGCCACTGTTCAGCTGAGTCTTTATTAAATTGACGAAGTGATAGATTCGTAAATTTCTTTAATACCAGTTCTTCACTTTCACCACTTCGAGTAGCTAAACTTTCAACGCTTTCTTTAAGGTTAAAATCTCCCCATATATAATTACCTATGCCAAACTTAATATTTTCACTTTCAGTTGCTATGTCTGACGTATTTTCATATTCAACAGGCGATGTTTTCGCTATTTTTTTTTGCCAAATAACTTTGCCCGTACGACTAAACATCTGGTTATATTCATCATTTGGGGCTGACTGCCTAAATGGCTGTAAACGCTGCAACTCTCCACACCATGTGACGTTGTTATCCCACCATTGTGCGGCATAATTTCTGTCGTTTTTACTTCCTCTAAGTCGAATAGTCTGTGATAAATGCTCTAATTCATTAAATGATTTAAAACGCGGTGAAGCTTCACTTGTTAGTGTGAGTGACTTTGGCGCTTTAATTCTGGAAACAGCATTAATTTCATCAAATTCATTCATTGGAACAAGATCACTTAGCTCCGCAGAAAAATAACTTAATTTTTTAGTTTCAAATCCTGGCTTTTCGAAGCGTACATCAAGCCCTTTTATACCCTTAAAGTTTTTAGATAGAACATGAATATTTTCAGTGGTAGGTTCTTGTTTACGATGGCGCTGAACACGCCCAGCTAACTGAATAATTGAACGCATAGAGCTTGGCTCAACTATCGCCCAATCATAATCATGATCACGACCCACTTCAGCTACTGCTGTAGCTAAAACAACAAAAATATGGTGTGTTTCTTTATACTGTTTTACCTGTTCTGTAATACCTGAACGTTGTAACCATTCTTCTTGGTTATGTCGCGATAATGCAGTATCTAACTGGTTTTCAATTTTTGAGCGTTGTAATAATGGAAACTGACTATGGTAAACACAGTAATGAATAATCGTATCTTCAGGCGCATTTTCTTCTAATAATATTTTAGAAATATGCACCAATGGATCAATATTTGCCATACGTACTAATCCGATAGATACTTTTTTATCTAATACAGAAATGCAGTGTTGCTTATGTAAAGTTTGGATAGATGTATGAATAACTTCCGCTATATTTTCACTGGGTCTTTGTTCATTATTTTTAACAACAGGAATGATTTTACCTTTCCTTAACGCCACATTATTTTTCCCTAAATTACTAATGCGTTTTTCAATAAAATTAGCATGCTCTTTTTCATAAGCATCGGTATTAGCTATGAGTGCTGATTTAGGCTTTTTAAACTCATCAAACCATGCACAACAAACTTTTGTGGTTTCACCAAGCTCACCATTAACTTGCGTATAGTGTTTACGACCTGCTTGATAAGCAGAAAATAATGCACTCGCTAGTGATGGTGATATTGTCGCCGTTGATAAAAGCACTCGACTGCCGAGCATACCTGCCCAATTAACTAAACGGCATAACGCTGGTAAATCATCTAGACCAAAATCATCAGGTTCATCAAGCACTAAGTCAGATGTAAGTAACCTAAGCATAGGAGCTATTTGACGTCCACCGCGGATCCCCTCGTTAGCTGGCATCAAGTAATCTATCGTGCTAACTAATACAGGTGCTTGAATAAGTTTTAGTATTTTAGGGTCATGTTTAAACCATTTAGCACACTCGCCTATATACTCAGGTAAATTTTCAATTAGCGCAATTTCATCTTTTAATAATGATTCTGCAGATTCACTACCTTGGTTTTGCTGGACACTAACCTCAGGGACTTTTGATTGTTGGTGTAAATCCTTCACGGCCTGTGAACCAATAAGCAAAGCAAGTTCATCATTGCCAAAGTTTAGTTTACCTTTAAGCGCATCTGCTGTTTGCAGTGTTAATGTTCTTAGGCCAAGTGCAATACTAAACCGACAATTTCCTTCATCAGCAAGTCCATACATGATTCGCGTATTCCCTAGTGTTTTTCCTTTTCCTGTTGATGATTGACAGATGCCAAAGAAACCATAGTTTTTAGCTTCATCTTTGATTGATTTCGCTAAATTATAGGCTGTATCTTGCCATCCGTAATCGGCTTGGAAATTACTAGGAACTTTCGTTGTTAACGCTTTATTTACTTTTAAGGTAGGTAAATCAGCTTTTAAATAAGGTAAAGACTTTGCAAGTTCATACGCATTTAAGCCCACTGCAATATTATGTTCATCAAGTTTTTGCTTTAAGTAAGATTTACCGTGCGAGTTTTTATCTGTATTTGCATAAGCTTTATAATTTCTATCTTGCCATTGTGGCGTAGTTTCTGGTTGTGAAGAATAATAATGATCCGACAACATTAAAGAGAAACGTGCAATGTGGGCTGTAAAGTTCTGTTCTAACCAGCTCCGTTGAAAGAAACCTTCACAATGCAAAGCTCTCTTCGCTAAAATACTCACTTGTGTTTGCCAATGAACACTAGAAAATGGTGTACCGTGTGGGAATATCCAGTTTTGCTCGATGTCTTTTTTTTGCCAGTCATCAGTTAAACATTGTGGTGAATTCCAACAAGCTTCAAAGCTTTGATTCAACCATTTATTAATATTCTCTAACGACGGTGGATTATCACCATCTTTAGGAAATTGGGGTAATTTATGGTGCGATACAATCAGCCAAGCAATTACTTTAGCTATAGGAGGAAATGACATAAAGGGATTAATAATATTTTCATCAATACCATCTCTGAGTGATGTTAGCTTTTTTAAAACATATTTTTCAGAGCTGTTATCAACACCAACTAAAGCCTGTAACCATTCTTTGTCTGTTTTATCATCAACAAACGCCTGAAATATTCTTAGTGATACCCACTCATGACGATATGGCTCATAAAACTTACCTGTTAACTCTGGGTTAAGTTTATTTTGGAAAAGTGCATTTGCCTTCCCTACATCATGGAATAAACCAGCAATACTAGAAAATAATGCAATTTGATCAACAGAATTGAAAAATGATGTTTCTACTAATAATTCTTTCTTCGTACTATTAACTGGCACTATACCTTCACTATTAAATTTACTTTTATTCCCAACCACCCACAAAAACTGGCTACGTGAACGACTTCTGATCCAGTGGCAACTGACGGCGGTGCTTTTACTGGCGGTTTGGCGCAGCATTTTTTTAACGGTTAATAGGCCGTCTTCGGTTATTAAAGTTTGCCATGTGTTGTCGCCAATGCGGTTGGCGAAGGCATCGAGTACACGGCGAGTTTTCTTTAAGGCATTTTTTTCGCATTGAGAAACAAAAGTTACCATCATAATGCTGCTGCTCCGTACTCTTTCAATTCACCTTGTAAAGTTAAACCAATAAAAGCGTGCAAATAGCTAGTATCACTTGGTGCTAGGAGCCAAGTGGGATCAATTACTTGCAAAGTAAAGATGACTTTTTCATTGGTTGCTATTTTGGCGTTGTTTGCCATTAACCAAATGTCACCTGCCGCTTGCTTATTGTTAATATTAGAATGAAGCAACAATGCGGCTTGCAGAGGGTGCAATTTGTTCTGGCGCTTAAGCTTACCAAGCCACATGCAACTTACGCTTATGTTGTGTGCAGCAGTAGTGAAAAATTGATAGTTTGGGGCGCAATAACTAGTCATTAAGGTTGCGCCTCTGTTTCTTCCGCTGTGTATTCTTGTAAGGCGACTTGCTTAACGGCATCAAACATGAAGTCGAGCGCTTTGTGGTCGGTAAAGGCTTGTAATATTTGTTGACGAAACTCTTGCTCGGTGGCGTTTTCTTTGGCACATATAAATGCCCAAGGCAGTACTAGTGCGTCTTTTATTAAATCTGCAACATCAAACACTAAAGCGCCACGTCTGGTTTTTCCGTGCATAACGGCAAAGCCATGGGGTATGCCTAACACCCATAAGCAACTGGCGGCAAGGCCATAAGCTAAGTAGTTGCCATGATTTAAAAAATCATTAGCTAAGTCGGTACTTTGGTGTTGTCGGGTAAAGTTTTCAGTATTGGTGCTATTGGCAGCAAATTTATAAAGCGCTTTGGTTAACTGCGCTTCGGTAAGCAGTAACTCAGATTGTTTATTTGCCGCATCGGTTCGGCTATGAAAAGTAGTTAACGCGTTTTGTATGCGCTCATTATTAAAATCAAAGCCTTCATTTTTTAAGTCTCGGTCTTTTTGCCACACTTTTTGTAAAAAGTTGATACGTGCTTGCTGAAACACTTTAGCTGCTGCTAAACGCTTTTCATCATCAAACCAAAACTGCATCCACCCATGTAAATATTCAGTTGGGCGATATTCACTTTGCGGTGTCATCCATTCAATTTCACACCCCATATAAAGTGGCGTTGCTCCTCCGCCGCTGAACCCAACTAATACACCTGCTTGGGCTAACATTCGCATAGCGGCTTGGGTTATTGATGTGCCGTTTCCTAATAGAATAACGGTAGTATTGGCGATAGGAATATTAAAATAAAGATTCTCTTTACTACTTTCAGTCAAGTAAAGCACGCGGCCATCTTTTTGCATTACCCGGCAATATTCTAAATAGAAGATGTTGGCACGTTTAGAGTGCAGTATGCTTTTCAAATCTGATGGTGATAAATCTTTCATTCCAAGTCCTTTTTTACCTACTAACACTGGTGTTTATTATTAACAGTCGTGGCTGTCACCTTTAGTGTTACCTTTAATTTCATCGCTAGCAGCACCTTGGTGATTTAGTAATACGCTTGAGCCCATCAGTACCATTAAGTATTTGGATGTATCGTTACAACACAGCGCTTTGATAAAAAAAACTAAAAAAATTATAAGAAACAAAGCAAGTACAATAATTGAAGTAACAAGCACTATATCCAACATGAGTTTTCCCTTATTAGTCCAACCGTTATGTATTGTTACTGGCTAAGTTAGCCCTAAATATTAGGTAGCTCAATCCTGTGTTTTTTAACATGTAAAGAAACTAGGCAGGTTTCGGTAAATAAGGCGTTATTGCTTGTCGGCTTGCACGAGTAAGTACTATTTGCTGTTCTTCTGGGGTGTTTTTGTAACTATCTATATGTAATCGTCGCAATAAATAATTTACGAGTGCTGCCCTAGTAGGTATTACTTTTTGCCCATGAGTCATTTGAAAGTCTTGTTCTATAATGTGCTTTTGCTCTGGATTGAACCTTGGGTCAGCTTCAATCACCACATCAACTATAGTGTTCCACTTTTCATCATCTGCGGCAAAATGAGTTGCTTTCCCTTCAAAAGCGGCTTCACCATTAAAGCGCGATAATGTGAAGTCTCTAAAGTCATTATTTTTATTGCAATACGCGCGCACATGCCAGCGTAACCCGTCAAATATCAATGCATGTGGCTGGATAATACGATCTAGGTAATTAGGGCTTGAAAGGGATATATAGCCAATATCTATTTGCAGTTGTTCTCTTATTGCTCTTAATATTGGTCTGACTTGAATAGGGTTAATATTACGTAGCGGTGCTTCAACTTCGAGTACGGTACTGGGCTGAAGACGACTAACACCATCATCTGCATAAGCTATTGCCGCTAAGTATTGCGAAAATGAATTGGCTGTACCAGCTAACGTAAAAGCATTATCAAAATGCTTTGTGGCAATATATGCTTTTTCTGACGTGTTATATTGCAAGTAAGTGGGATATTGCTCGCGATATTGTTTAAGTACATTGCTTGCTGCTTGTCTTGACAATTGAAATTTAGAAACAATATGGGTGGTATTAACTTGCCCTTCCCAGCCAACTAAATTATTAATAAAAGCAAAACGTGGGTGTATTTCGTTTGACATAGTGCTACTACATAAATATCCATATTAGATCTGCTACCATCACATGAATAAGTTAAAAACACAATTGATTGATATCATGTTATCTAGTATTAAGAGATAACTTCACCCGTGGCACCAATGTAAGTTCCTTCAAAAGAGTTTACGTAAGAAACAGTTTTAAATAAATATGTTACTCTCAATTCAGGTTGAAAAGTCCATAAAAAACCTGCCGAAGCATAATTATATTTCCACCAAAGTCCGCTCTATTTTTAATCATTAAAAATGTTTTGAGGGATCCATACGTTGATGAAGAATACGAGCAACATCAATACCGTTATCACTGGCTTGATAAAACACTATATGTTTTTCTACGGGAAAGCTTTTAGCGTCTTTATAAATTTCATTTCTTTCTCTACCAAAATCAGGATATTGGGCAAGTTTTATTAATGCGGCATCTATATTCTGTGCATACACTTTTGCTTGCTCATTACCCCATAAATTCATTGTCGTAGAGATTATTTTATATAAATCTTCTTCGGCTAAAAAAGAAAGCCTATAGGTTGGCATTGTCGCCCTTACTTTCAGACTGTTTATTTACGGAAAGAGAGGCTTGTTCAAAGATATCCATAACACTGCGATTTGACGATTCGCCCACTGCTAGCTGTTCAAAACCTTTCGCTACTTCTTCGCGTAATATTTCAAGCTGTTGATTTTTAGCTACATCTTTTTCAAACAACAATCTCAACCCATCACGGATCACTTCACTCGCTGAGGTATATAAACCATCAGAGACTTTTTCTGCGATCCTTCTTTCGAACTCTTTGCCTAACGTAATATTCATAATTAACACTCCAACCATTCAATACCCATATTATGCGCACTGTATGCACCCAATTCAAGTTTGACTAAAAGAGAGTGATGAAAGTAAAAGTCAGTTGACTACTTTTCTGGCATCATTAATTGATACGATCACGCTACTGAAACCACAATATGCTGCCCATAGATGAATTATCCCCTTTTATTTATAGAGCTAACCATATGGGAGAGATTATCGCCCCCACTTTACCCCCTAAAATTATAACGCTTGTTGAAAAACAGAAACAAAAAAGCCATAACATCAACATGTTATGGCTTCCTAGAAAAGCGATTTAGGCTAAAATCTACTACATCATACCGCCCATTCCGCCCATACCACCGCCCATACCGCCCATATCAGGCATTGCTGGTGCGTCTTTTACTGGTGCATCAGTAATCATTGCTTCAGTTGTTAACATTAACCCTGCAACTGATGCTGCAAATTGTAATGCTGAACGAGTTACTTTAGTTGGATCTAAAATACCCATTTCAATCATATCGCCGTATGTACTGTTGCCAGCGTTGTAACCATAGTTACCTGTGCCGCCGTTGCGTACTTCGTTTAATACAACTGAAGATTCATCACCACAGTTAGTTACGATTTGACGAAGCGGTGCTTCCATTGCACGAATGGCAACATTAATACCGTGTGTTTGATCTTCATTTGCACCTTGTAGTGCTTTAATTGCGTCAGCTGCGCGTATTAAGGCAACACCACCACCAGCAACAACACCTTCTTCAACCGCTGCGCGCGTTGCATGTAATGCATCTTCAACACGGTCTTTTTTCTCTTTCATGGCAATTTCAGTAGCCGCGCCAATTTTAATTACCGCAACACCGCCAGCTAATTTAGCTAAACGTTCTTGTAGTTTTTCTTTGTCGTAATCAGAAGAAGACTCTTCAATTTGACCACGAATTTGAGCAACACGTGCTTTAATGTCGGCATCTTCGCCTAAGCCATCAATAATTGTGGTGTTATCTTTAGAGATAATTACGCGCTTAGCTTGACCTAAGTCTTCTAATGTTGCTTTTTCTAGCTCCATACCGATTTCTTCAGAAATAACAGTACCAGCTGTTAATGTAGCAACATCTTGAAGCATTGCTTTACGACGGTCACCAAAACCAGGTGCTTTAACCGCTGCCACTTTCACAATACCGCGCATGTTGTTTACAACCAATGTTGCTAAGGCTTCGCCTTCAACATCTTCTGCAATAATTAAGAGTGGTTTACCGGCTTTAGCAACCGCTTCTAGGGTAGTTAATAATTCACGAATGTTGGCTACTTTTTTATCAACCAATAAAATGAATGGGTTTTCTAATTCTACTGTGCCACTTTCTTGGTTGTTAATGAAGTATGGAGATAAGTAACCACGGTCGAACTGCATGCCTTCTACAACGTCTAACTCGTCAGTCAATGCTTGGCCTTCTTCAACAGTAATTACACCTTCGGTACCTACTCGGTCCATTGCTGTTGCAATGATTTTACCAACAGTTTCATCAGAGTTTGCTGAAATAGTACCAACTTGCTCAATCGCTTTGTTGTCAGTTACTGGCGTAGACGCTTCTTTTAATGCGGCAACTGCAGCAATAACCGCTTGGTCGATACCACGTTTAAGATCCATTGGGTTCATACCCGCAGCAATAGATTTTAAGCCTTCGTTAACAATTGCTTGTGCTAAAACAGTGGCAGTAGTTGTACCGTCACCTGCTTCATCATTTGCTTTTGACGCAACTTCTTTAACCATTTGTGCGCCCATGTTTTCAAACTTGTCTTCAAGCTCAATTTCTTTCGCAACGGTTACGCCATCTTTAGTGATCGCTGGACCACCAAATGATTTATCTAAAACAACATTACGACCTTTAGGACCTAATGTTACTTTTACCGCGTCAGCTAAAATGTTTACGCCTTTAAGCATTTTTACGCGTGCGTCATTTCCAAATAATACGTCTTTTGCAGCCATGTTATTTATTCCTATAATTTTGTTTATTTCTAAAGTAATGAATCTTTAACTGATAAACTTAACAGCATTTAACTATGCTATATCGCTTAAAAGCAAAGCAGAAGCACAGAGCTGACACGAGTCAGTAAGCACTTCTTAGGTCGCTTTGGGGTAAAAAGCGACCTTAAAATTTATGCAACTATTCAACAATAGCTAAAATGTCTGACTCAGAAAGAATCAATACTTCTTCACCGTCAATTTTTTCAGTTTTCACACCGTAACCTTCTGAGAAGATCACTTGGTCACCTACTTTTACGTCTAATGCACGTACTTCACCGTTGTCTAAAAGGCGACCGTTGCCTACTGCAATAATTTCACCACGGGTAGATTTTTCAGCTGCACTGCCAGTTAGTACAATGCCGCCTGCAGACTTTGATTCAACTTCTTTACGTTTTACGATTACGCGATCGTGTAATGGGCGAATGCTCATGTATTTATCTCCTAAGGGTGTTCAAAATATAACTTACGAAATAAATGCTTTGTTTGTGCATTTATTTCGTGAATGGTTTGGTATTGTTAAGTAATTTACTTATGAGAACTAAGTGGGGATTAAAAAAAACTTCACAAGCTTTTTAGCTATTTTTTTACTCTTTTCTCTCAAAACTTCCTTCAAGGGTTTCACCTTGATGATGTGATATTGGTTTTACTGGCTCATTTGTGTTGTATGTCTCACTTGTTTGAACCTCATGTTCATAAACATTACCTTGGCTAGTGTGTGTTGAGTGGCTACTGTAAAAGTGTGCACTTCCTGAGAATGGACTAGAACCAACTTGTGCACTAACGAGATTTTTTTGCACCGCTCCTACCAATGAATTGCGCACAGCAGGTATTAATAACGATAAACCAAAAATATCAGTGACAAAACCAGGGGTAACTAACAAAACGCCCGCAACTAATAATAAAAGCCCAGTTACAATTTCATTTGAAGGCATTTCGCCTTGCGCCATTTTGGTTTGCACTGATTGCATGGTTGCTAAACCTTGTTGACGTACATACTTAGCACCTAACCATGCGCTGGCAATAACAATAGCAATCGTTGGCCATAAACCTAACAGTGCACCAACCTGCATAAGTACTGCAATTTCAATAATGGGAATGATGATAAATAGTAAAAATAATACCCGAAACATAAATAATCCTCTTTTATTTGTAAGATATATGGGGTTAAGCAGGTCTTTTTCAAGGCAAGTGCGCTTAATAGTATTCACCTTAAGGTTTTATCTATTATCAAGGTATACTATTGCCAACATATCATTAACAAGGATATCAAAATGTATCAATTAGTATTAACTACCTGCCCTAATGAGCAAGTAGCTAAAGGTATTGCTCAGCATTTGGTTAGTGAAAAACTTGCAGCTTGCGTTAATATTGTACCTAACATCACTTCTATTTATAGTTGGCAAGATGAAATACATTGCGACACTGAAGTACAATTATTAATAAAAACAAGTAACGATAAATTTGAAAAAATTAAGCAACATATAAACACTCTACATCCATACGAGGTTGTAGAAATTATCGCTTTGAATATCCAGCAAGGTGATGAAAATTATTTGAACTGGATCTCTAATTCTTTAAAGTAGTATCAATGAAAAATTTAACCGCTATTTTTCTTAGCATGCTTATTTTAGTATGCTCAATACCGCAGAGCGCTGTTGCACAAAAGTCCATTTTTGATGTTTCAGGCACTAGCTTATTTGATAATAAAAAGCTCAGTAACGATGACGAGTTTTTACGTGTCGATGAAGCCTTTATCTTTAACTTTTATCAACAAGGTAAGCAACTAAAAGTTAGCTTTGATATTAGTGAAGGTTACTACCTCTACCGTCATCAATTTAAATTTAAAGCAACCGATGCAACATTAGCCACGGTAGAATTACCTACAGGTGAAAGCCATGAAGATGAGTTTTTTGGCGTACAGCAAATATTTACCAATAAGCTTGAGTTTGACGTAAATATTACAGAGGCAATGGCCAGCGGTAGTATAAAAATATCTTACCAAGGCTGCGCTGAAAAAGGCTTATGTTATCCTCCTACCAGTAAAGTGGTGATGTTAGACCAAGTTACTAAGACTACTAATGAATTAAGTAGCTCTTCTGCTGTGTTATCAGCTATTGGTGCAACAGACAATGAAACTAATAACACTAGTGATAACTCAAATAGCGCCAATAACACACCAAGCTCAACTAAAAGCGAGCAACACCAATTAGCTGATATGCTAAAACAAGATAGCTTATTGCTAACACTCATTGCCTTTTTTGTGGGTGGTTTACTCTTATCGTTTACGCCATGTGTTTTCCCTATGTACCCTATTTTAACCGGGATTATTGTTGGCCAAGGTAAAAAACTTACGACTAAAAAAGCGTTCACGCTATCTTTCTTTTATGTACAGGGCATGGCGGTAACTTATACCTTACTTGGCGTAGTAGTGGCCCTTGCTGGTGCTAAATTTCAAGCGGTATTTCAACACCCTGCGGTACTTATTGGTTTAAGTGTTTTATTTATCTTTTTAGCGCTTTCTATGTTTGGAGTGTTCAATCTTGCACTACCAGCAAGCTGGCAAAATAAGCTAAACAACCTTAGCAATAAGCAAAAAGGTGGCTCTATTACGGGTGTATTAATGATGGGGGTGATTTCAGGGTTAGTCGCTTCACCTTGTACTACTGCACCGTTAACCGGCGCATTACTTTATATTTCACAAACAGGTGATGTGGTATTAGGCGCTTCTGCGTTATATGCCTTAAGTTTAGGTATGGGCTTACCTTTATTAATTTTAGGTAGCTCGGGTGGTAAGTTACTACCTAAGGCCGGTGCTTGGATGAATATTATTAAGAATATCTTTGGCTTGTTATTACTTGCTGTACCGGTGTTTTTATTAGAGCGTTTTATTCCAGAAGTCGCGAGTCAAGCATTATGGGCATTACTCATTTTAGCTGCCGCAACTTATTTTTATGTCACTAATCAAAACCATGCCCAAACGCAAAATGAAAAAGGATTTTGGTACGGCGTACGCGCTTTAGTTATCTTTTTAATGATGTTCTTTGGTGCTAACTTAGCTTATCAACTGGTAATGCCAAATACACACAATAGTACTCAACAGGCGGCATTACATCCTGAGTTTACGGTAGTAAAAAACCAAGAGCAGCTTGAGTCGGCAATAATGTCAGCTAATCAGCAAGGAAAAACTGTGATGTTAGACTTGTATGCTGATTGGTGTATTGCTTGTAAAGAGTTTGAAAAATATACCTTTTCAGATGCAGAGGTACAAAAGGCACTAAGTAATACCTTATGGTTACAAGTTGATATGACAGACTTTGACTCACCTGATAATGCCCAGCTCGTTAAGCATTATAAAATATTAGGGCTACCTTCTATTTTATTCTTTGATTTACAAGGTAATGAGTTAACTAGTCAGCGTACCACCGGATTTATGGACGCTAAAGCGTTTACCGCTCATATAGAGTCATTCTTTTAAGTAAATAAAGTGAGTAATTCTGCGTGCTATTAGGTTCGATAGTACGTAGTTAAAGACTGATGATGAAGCGCTTATTAATTTACCTGAATTAGCTGTTTGCCTAATGGCTCTTTAGCTAATCAGGCTAGTTTAATAAGCGTTTTTCTAAACGCTCGTGCTCTACTTTTATTTTCCAATAACCAAACAATATTTGTTTATCAATAAAAGCTGCAAGTTCCTTCTCAGGAATAGGTTTTGAATAGTAATAGCCTTGAATAATGTCACAATCATTTTCTGTTAAACTTAACAGCTGTGCCTTAGTTTCAACGCCTTCAGCCACGACGGTTAAGCCTAAATTTTTAACCATAGCAATAGTTGAAGTAATAATTTGGTAGTCTGAATGATTTTCCAGCATACCAAAAATGAAGCTTTTATCGATTTTAATGACATCAACCGGCATTTTTTTCAAGTAAGCTAAAGATGAATACCCCGTACCAAAATCGTCAATAGCAAAAGTGAAGCCCATCTCTTTTAACTCTTGCATTATCGCAATGGTATGCTCCATATCTTTCACTAAGGTTTGCTCAGTTAACTCTAATTCAAAACACTCGGCAGGTAATGAAAATTCAGTGAGAAGGTCACGTAAAAATGTTGATAAGTTAACATCGATAAACTGCCCTGCAGATAAGTTTATCGCGATACGAACATCGTTTAACCCTTGTGCTTTCAGATCAATCGCAATTTCAAAGCAACGACGAATAATCCAATAACCTAGCTCAATCATATGTTGAGAGTTCTCTAAAATAGGGATGAAGTCTTCAGGAGAAATCATGCCTCTTTCAGGATGTTGCCAGCGTAATAGCGCTTCAAAACCATAAAGTTTTTTGTTTTTCGCACAAATTTGAGGCTGTAAGCTTAAACTAAATTGTTGTTTAGCAAGTGCTTGCCTGACTTCTCCCTCAAGCATTACACGGTGTGCAACCCGCTGGAACATCTCTTGATGATAAACATGGTATTGGCCACCACCGTTTTCTTTGGCTTCATACATAGCAATATCTGCATGGCTAATTAAATCATCAGCTTTTTCTTGCGGAGACTCTGTGTAAGCAATACCTATACTGGTTGATATATAAAAAAAGCTACTACCAAGCTGAATAGGCTCTTTAAACTGTAGCAATACTTTTTCTGCGACATCAATCGCCTCATCAATATTAGCTAAATTACTTAACACTAAGACAAACTCATCACCACCAAATCGAGAAGCGAGATCAATACTACCAACGCTTAAACGAATACGTTGAGCAGCTTGCATTAACAGTTTATCGCCCGAGCTGTGCCCATTACTGTCATTTACCTTTTTGAAGTCATCTAAGTCTAAAAATAATACCGCAACCCCTCCTTGAAAACGGGTGATGCTCGCTAGTGACTTGCGTAGCTGATAGTTCAGCATATTTCGATTAGGTAAACCCGTAAGTAAATCGAACATAGCAATGTTTTCAAGTTCTTTAGTTTTTTGTTCAACCTCAAGGTTAAGCTGTTCTAATTCAAAACTCAGCTCAACCGCAGAGTCTGACAAAATATCAAGTTCATCAGAAAAAACGCGTGGCCGTTTAAATTTGGCTTGTCTAAATTGGTCAAAGTGCTTTTGAGCGAGTAAAGGCAGAACATTAGAGAGTAAAAGTAAACGTTTCGTGAACGGGCTAGCAATAAAGTAAACAAAACCAGCTAACACCATAAACATGACAGCCAATGAAATAATAAAACGCTGCTGATATGCTTCATTCTGCTGCCTATAGGCGCTAACATCATCAATTAAAGCAAGATAAAAACCTTGCTCTTTTTGCTCTGACAAAGGTAAAACATTGATCAAATAGCTTGATTCTAACAGGTCTATTTTCAAGCCTTGTTCGAGCATTTTATCTAACTTAGGTTGTGTAAAGTTACTATGAAATAAACTATCAACAAGCTCCATATTAGAAGAAGAAATAATTTTACTATTGGCTAAATCCACATTGTTATTTTTTGTATTAAAACTAATAACGGCTACGTCGCGGTTAAGTGATGTTTTAATGGCAAATAGCATATCAACCAAAGAGGCACCTAAGGTAACAACAACCGTGTCTCCTTTGTTATTTAATAAAGGTAAGCTAAGTAATAATTGGCAATTATTAGGACAATATATTTGGTGACTAGGCTCTTGCAAACGCAAAACTTGCTCTATATTTTCTTTTACCTCAAAGGGAAGAATATCGGTCGAATAAAGTAGCCGCTGATCGGCATCAGCTAACCAAATGTTTTCAATATTAAAATGCAGCTGCAAGGCATCATACTGGCGCCTTAATTGATTTGATAGTTGAGAAAAGTCGTCGTGCTCAGAGAGTTGAATAAGATCGGTAAATGACTCGAGCCAAACCGTTAATTTTGCTCTTAATATACTATTGTGTAGCTCAACTTGTACTTGCCCTTGCTCGATAGTGTCTTGTTGAAATCGGGCATAGTCTTCCTGCAGTCGCCAAAATGATAAGCTAGAAAACCCTACTGCTAATAACAGTAAGGTGGTAATAATAAGCGTCAGAAGCTTGCTTGAAACCCCTACAAACCGCTTTTCTGTAATTTTTTTATTACCCATGTAAATTAATACTCTACGTGTGTTTTAATCATGCGGATTAAAACCAATACATTATTTGTGCGGCCCACACCTGCCAATCTTCAGAATCATTAATTCGAGGGTTAGGTACAACGACCGGTGTTAATCGTCCAGCGCCTTTCACCCAATGATACTCCATACGTAATCTAATATTACTGGTAAAGTCATAAGATAAACCAAGCGTTATATCTTTATTAAAACCGAAATAATAAGGTACTAAACCACCGCTATTTTCTTCTAACTTCTTGCCATTTTTATCTGTTTTATCAAGATAAAAATCTTCAAAACGCGCTAGAAAGGTTAAATCAGAGTTCCACTTGTAGCGTGTTTGTACATAAAAACCTTGTCCAACATTGTCATCATGAAAACCATTTTGATAAAAGCCATCAATAATAAAGCGTTGTTGATATATTTCACTACTGAACTCCCATACTTCACCTTCATACAGCGCATTAGCCGTATAAAATTGAAAGGTAAAGTCACTATCAACAAAAGGGTTATCAAAGCTTGGTGTACCTTGCACATAAGAAAAATCAGCATCGAGCAACGATACGCCAAAGCGCCAAGGTGAAAAAGCGGGTTGCCAATAAAAACTTGCCTGAGCATCATGCTCCTGTTTAGCTTTTCCTTTCGCTAATTTGCTTAATAAATTAGTCGCCTGCTCATCTGAAATAGGAGAAGTACCGTAACTTAAATTAATATCAAAATTACCATATGTATCATTACTATGACTTACTTTTATCGCTGCGCCATCGCTACCAACGGCAATATCTCGAAAGCCGTCAAAATAAACCGATTGCGGTAAAATAATACTAGGACGAGCAAAGGGAACATCACGAGAGCTAGAATAAAGCCAGTGATTATTTTTAAAGCGCCCAAGATACATATTAGCTTGCCAAAAATCATTATTATAAATAGACCAATCAAGTAAAGCGTAATCAATTCGCGCGCCTTTTGCGTATCGATTACCGCCATCTAAATACACTAATTGTCCTGCAAGACGTAATTTACTATTTAGCTGATATGTTGCATTTATTCCAACTTCAGTTAATTCTGCCGACAGCTCCCCGTCATCATTAACAAAATCACTACCATTAACATCAATAATACCCTGAGCAACAAAGCCGTGTACTTGAAACTTTTGCGCATTAAAATAACTTTCTTCGGCAATCAACGGTGTCGACAACAACAAACTACATGTAACAACAACCTTGATTAAAAATTTAGACATAATATCTCTTAAACTAGTCGATAATATTGATAACATGCACCACTCCTTGGTTGTTATAACCATCAGTAGGCTTAGCCTTTTCTGTGGTATCGCCCTGTAATGCATTTTCCTTTGTATCAAGTGAATGCGCGCTCGCAAATAAAATTAAATCATCTTTGCTCGCATACCCTATAGCACCGGGGGTATTTAAAACCGCTTGAATCAAAGCCTCAGGGGTGTCAACAACTGTCGGAGCAACCCCTAAGCCAGAGTAAGTAAGTTTGTTCCATATACGTTCAAGTTGATATGGATAAATGGCTAAGCGCTCTTTACTAAACGAACGATGTAATTGATGTTGGCTTGGCAAGACAAAAATGGTGATCGCATTATTATTCGACCAATAGGTTTGGCGCATCGTAAAAATACGCCGCAATTGTGATGTTGTCAGACTTTGCTGAGTTATCGACTTATGAGTGATAACTTCTACGGCTTTTGCCGGTATAGCCCCAAAAATGCTGAACATTAATAAGGTTATTAAAGAGTATGTTTTAATAATACTGTCCTTGTAAACAACAAGAAAATCCAATAATTCAAATAAATTTCTTAAAAATCAATATACTAATATAATAAACACTCAAAAGTAAGTGTAGCCAATAAAAAAATAAATTCCAATTAAGTGTCCACTAAAGAGATTAGACCAGTATTTTGCTGCTATATTCTGCGAAAACACTATAATATTCGCCAATAACAAAATAATTCGATCTTGCATCGTATTTGTGGTTCACAGTTAAGTGATTTTATGTAACTATGAACTATACCGTCAATTTATGGATATTTTTCAGAAGATGAATGCAAAGTTTACAGTTTTAGTGTTGAATGGCCCAAACCTAAACATGCTTGGTAAGCGAGAGCCTGAGATCTATGGACATAAAAGTTTAATAGAAATAATGACAGAGTTAAGTCAAGCTGCGGCAAAAAAGCACATTGAACTGTCACATTTACAATCTAACGCTGAACATATTCTAATTGACGCGATACATGATGCCTATCAAAAAGTAGATTTTATTATTATTAACCCTGCTGCTTTTACACATAGCAGTGTAGCAATTAGAGATGCACTACTTTCAGTTGCCATCCCTTTCATTGAAGTGCATTTATCAAACGTACATGCACGTGAAGCCTTTAGACATCACTCTTACCTTTCTGATAAGGCCCAAGGAGTTATCTGTGGGTTGGGTGCTAGAGGTTATAGCTATGCTCTAGAGTCGGCTGCACTGTGGTTAGAAAAACAAGACTAATTTGAAATAACAAACAATAACAGTCAGCGAGTAATACTTCGCTTACTATCAATTAATAAACAACCAGAACTAAGGTATTACAATGGATATTCGTAAAATCAAAAAACTTATCGAACTTGTTGAAGAATCAGGTATTAACGAGTTAGAAATCTCAGAAGGCGAAGAATCAGTACGTATCAGCCGTGGTGGCACTATGGTTCAAGCTGCACCAGTAATGCACGCAGCACCAGCTGCTCCAGCTCCTGTAGCCAGCGCTCCTGCCCCTGCTGCTGCACCAGAAGCGCCTGTATTAACAGGTCATATTGTACGTTCACCTATGGTTGGTACTTTCTACGCATCAGCTTCACCAGATGCTCCTGCATTTGCTGAAGTAGGTAACCATGTAAATGCTGGCGATACATTGTGTATTGTTGAAGCAATGAAAATGATGAACCAAATTGAAGCTGATAAGTCTGGCGTTATTAAAGAAATTCTAGCGCAAAACGAAGATGCTATTGAATTTGACCAACCGCTATTCATCATTGAATAAGCCCAACCAAAAAGGGTTATTCCATGTTAGATAAAGTTGTTATCGCCAACCGTGGCGAAATTGCCTTAAGAATATTACGCGCTTGTAAAGAGCTTGGTATTAAAACGGTAGCTGTTCATTCAGTTGCTGACAAAAACCTAAAGCATGTTTTATTAGCTGATGAAACTATTTGTATTGGTAAAGCACCAGCACCTGATAGCTATTTGAATATTCCAGCAATTATTACTGCTGCTGAAGTAACCAATGCTGTTGCTATTCATCCTGGCTATGGCTTTTTAGCTGAAAATGCTGATTTTGCTGAACAAGTTGAAAAATCTGGCTTTGCTTTTATTGGTCCTAAAGCGGAAAGTATTCGCATTATGGGCGATAAAGTTGCCGCAATAAAGGCAATGAAAGCAGCAGGTGTACCTTGTGTACCAGGCTCTGACGGTCCATTGACTGATGATGAAGAGCTCAATAAAGCTCACGCTAAACGCATTGGCTACCCTGTTATTGTAAAAGCAGCGGGTGGCGGCGGTGGTCGTGGTATGCGCGTTGTGCGCAACGAAGCTGAGTTAATTAGCTCAATATCATTGACCAAAAGAGAAGCCGGCACCATCTTCAAAAATGATATGGTTTACATGGAAAAATTCCTTGAAAACCCTCGTCATGTTGAAATTCAAATTGTTGCTGACGGTAAAGGTAATGCGATTCACTTAGGTGAGCGTGATTGTTCAATGCAGCGTCGTCATCAAAAAGTTGTAGAAGAAGCACCAGCACCAGGCATTACCCCTGAAATGCGTGCCAAAATTGGTGAACGCTGTTGTAATGCCTGTGTTGAGATTAATTACCGTGGCGCTGGTACGTTTGAGTTTTTATACGAAAATGGCGAGTTCTACTTCATTGAAATGAACACGCGTATTCAAGTTGAGCACCCAGTAACAGAAATGATCACCGGCGTTGACTTAATCAAAGAACAGCTTCGTGTTGCCGCAGGTTTACCGTTATCTTGTACTCAAGAAGATATTAAAATCTCAGGCCATTCAATTGAGTGTCGTATTAACGCTGAAGACCCGCGTACTTTTATTCCTTCACCGGGTAAAATCACTCGCTTCCACCCACCAGGTGGTTTAGGTGTACGTTGGGATTCTCATATTTATGCTGATTACTCTGTACCACCGCATTACGACTCTATGATTGGTAAACTAATCACTTGGGGCGATAATCGTGACGTTGCTATTGCACGTATGCGTAACGCACTATCTGAGTTAGTCATTGATGGCATAAAAACTAATATCACTTTGCATCAAGATATTTTAAATGATCAAGGTTTTGTTAATGGCGGTGCCAACATTCATTACTTAGAGCATAAGTTAGCTGAGTTAGATTAATCGTTATTGGTTAATCGCTAAATTGAAAGCCCTGCAATTGCAGGGCTTTTTTGTTAATATACACAGGTAATCACCTGACAATACCATTGTGTATACATAATTGTTTTATTATACAAATGGCATGATACTAAGAGTGCCTAATGTCCGAACTTATTGAAAAACCAACACCACCTGCTGACGATGACTGTTGCGGCGGCGGCGCATGCAACCCTTGTGTGTGGGATCGTTACTATGCTCAATTACAAACGTGGCGTATTGAACAAGCTAAAATTAAAGAGCAATTAGCTGAACAAGACAACAAACTTAACAATAGTTAAGCGCTTATTAATTCTTTTAATATATTGCTAAGCTATTATTACAACTCCCGTAAAAGTAAAACTCCCATAAAAAAAACCGCAAATTTGCGGTTTTTTTTATGGGAGTTTTATACACATTAATAATTATTTTTCATCATGTAACTCGATATTGAGTTCTAATACGTTTAAATCGCCATCTTTCTTATCTAAGTTCACTGATAAGCTTTTATCTGACACCTGAATATATTTACGTAATACCTGTAAAATATCTTCAGTTAATTGTGGCAAATAATCAGGCTCTTTATTTCTTTTATTACGCTCATGAGCAACGATTATTTGCAAACGCTCTTTTGCTTTAGACGCTGTGGCAACTTGCTTTTCTTTTTTACGTAAAAAATAGTCGAGTAGTGCCATGCTAACCTCCAAATATACGACTGAAAATGCCTTTTTTCTCGGCAACTAAAAACCTAAAGTCAACCGTTTCACCTAATAAACGATCAACTGCATCTTGGTAGGCTTGACCGGCATCACTTTCAATATCTAAAATTACCGGTTCGCCTGAGTTAGATGCTTTTAATACTGCTTGAGATTCAGGAATAACCCCTAATAAAGGCACGGCAAGAATCTCTTCAACATCTTCAACACTCAGCATCTCACCTTCGGCAACACGCTTAGGTGAATAACGAGTGAGTAATAAGTGCTCTTTTATTGGGTCTAGGCCTAATTCAGCACGACGTGAACGACTTGATAACATTCCTATAATGCGATCAGAGTCACGCACTGAAGATACCTCAGGGTTAGTGGTAATAATCGCTTCATCGGCATAATAAAGTGCCATCATAGCACCAGCCTCAATACCCGCAGGCGAGTCACACAAAATATAGTCAAACTCTTTAGCAAGCTCGTCTAAAACCTTGCCAACATTTTCTTTATTTAACGCATCTTTATCGCGCGTTTGAGAAGCAGGTAAAATTGACAAAGTACTTACGCGCTTATCTTTAATTAGTGCTTGATTTAGCGTTGCTTCACCATTAATAACATTAACAAAATCATAAACAACACGGCGTTCACAGCCCATAATCAAATCAAGGTTACGTAAGCCAATATCGAAATCAATTAATACCACTTTATGGCCTTTAAGCGCCAAACCGATACCAATAGCAGCACTCGATGTTGTTTTACCAACACCACCTTTTCCTGACGTTACTACAATTATTCGTGCCATAGACCGAATATCCTTCTCATAAAAATAACTAAAATTAAACTAGCTTTGACGACATCAATTCAGTGTCGGTCAAATGAATATAAACAGGTGTCGCCCAATGATCTTGCATTGAATCGCTCAGCCAATAATTACCATTAATTGACACTAATTCGGCTTCAAGACTTTGGCAATAAATTTGTGCATGCTGGTGCCCTTGGGCTCCTGCAATAGCACGGCCTCGCAAAGCACCATAAATATGAATATTACCATCAGCAATTACCTCAGCACCCGCAGAAACCGAGCCAATAACCACAAGGTTTTGACCTTTGGCATAAACTTGCTGACCTGAGCGAATTTGTCCGCGGTGTACCTTATCACTAAATAACGTAGACTCAACAGGCATTTGCTTTGCCGCAACTTGCTCAGCTAAAGGTTCAGATGCTAACGCACTACGCTCTTCAGGCTCTGGTGTGTTAGCCGTTACTTGTTTTGCAACAACTGCTTTCGCTGCATTTACAAACGAAAAACCTAAATCACGAATAAGCTTACGCTGCTCGTTACTAATAACGCCAGTAAAACCGACAAAGGTAAAATTAAACTCTTCAACCAGCGCTTTAATGGCTGAGTAATCTATCGTAGTATCAAGTTGTTCAATATTAACTAAAACAGGTACTAAGTTAAAAAAGTCAGGGGCTTGCGCCACCTTATCAGCTAAAGTATCGCGAATATCGTCTATTTGGGCTGTACTAAGATGAATAACAGACAATGTAAAGCTTGTACCTTTAAATTCTAAAACGGCATCAGCCATAAAGTGCAGTATCCTGAATATAAAAATGGAGGTAAAAATACCTAACAATTAATCTTATAGTGTGTCGCTTACAGTGACAATGCTCATGAACATAATTCACGCACAACTGCCGATAAATCAATCAACTTAAGTACGTTACTTGATAACGCCCTGACGAACAACTGTAAAAAACACACGAAAGCGCTGAGAGTAATGAGTTAAATATTCGAAGAGAAAAAATGAAGGCTACCTGTTACCCGAAAGTTTTACTGATAACAGGCCAAGCCTCTAATAAACATTAAATTTATAACGCTTTTTTTAATACATCAATTAAACGGTTATGTTGCTCTTGATAAGTAGCAATATCGTTTTTAGCACTTAGCAATTGATAACTTAAATTTAATGCCGCAACTAACAGTGCCCGCTCATTATTCGTAGCAGCGTTAGTTTTATGCTTAATATCTTTAAACATAAAGTCGAGATTACTGGCGGCTTGCTTTAAGCCCTCTTCTTGTTCAGCTGAACAAGCAAACTGATGTTGCCTGCCCATAATTTCAACGCTGATCGTATTAGAGTTACCAGCAGACATTAACTAGGCTCTTGTACGCTTTGTAACTTACCTAATAAATTTTCAACCGCACTACGAGCTTGCTTTTGCTTTTCTTCACCTTCAAGCAGTTCAAGTTGTAACATTTCATTCTCATCTGCTAGGCTAGAATTTTGCTGTTGCAGGTTGCTAATTTCGGCTTTCAAACTAACATTTTTTTCAATCATTGCTTCGATAAGCTGTTCGAGTTGTGGGAGAGTATTTTCTAACATAAGGCGCTCTTATAAATGGGTATAGTAAGGTCGGCAAATCTAATCTAAAGTGAGCTAAAATACTACTCTTTAACGGTATAATTCTGCTTATTTATGTAACAAATTTCGTAAGTTGATCACAAAATTAGAATACGCTTAAAAAGTAACGTTTAACGCATAAAAAACACACTAATCATTAAAGAAAGGTAACATCATGATAACTATTACTGGTATTGATCATATCGTGCTTAGAACAACAAAATTAGAGGCGATGTTATTTTTTTATTCAACAACCTTAGGTTGCCCTGTTGAACGACAAACCGATGCTAAAGTTGGCTTAACTCAACTCAGAGCAGGAAACGCATTAATTGATATTGTAACCGTTGCAAGCGAGCTTGGTGCATTGGGCGGCGGAGCCCCTACTAAAACCAATAACAATGTCGACCATTTTTGCTTACAAATAGCAGCAATTACAGAAGCTGACTTAATTGCATATTTAAAAAGCCACCAAATTGCTGTTGATGACTTTTCATTACGTTATGGCGCTCAAGGCTATGGGAATTCAATTTACATTAACGATCCCGAAGGTAATACCGTTGAGCTAAAATGTGAAATACCCGCTTAACTTGAGTTAGGGTTAACACTAGTCAATAAAAAGCTAAGTAACCTATAAAAGCACTAAACTACCTAGCCCTAAAAACACTACAAAACCAACAATATCGGTAACCGTGGTTAATACCACAGAGCCTGACAAAGCAGGGTCAATATTCATTTTATTCAATATTGATGGTATTAGTACTCCCGAGCAAGCGGCCGCAATTAAATTTAATAAAATAGCGAGTAAAATCGTTAAACTTAACATCACATTGTCAAACCATAAAAAGGTAATAATACCGATTACTGACGACCAAATAATGCCATTAACTAAGCCAACTTTTAGCTCTTTTCTCAGTAATGCTTTTTGGTTAGCTGAGGTAATTTGCCCAAGAGCCAAACCTCTAACAATAACCGTTAATGTTTGACTACCCGCAATGCCCCCCATAGATGCGACCACAGGCATTAATACCGCTAGCGCGACCATTTCTTGTAGGGTAGCTTCAAATAAACCAATAAACCATGATGCTAAAAATGCGGTTGCCAAGTTAATACCAAGCCATACCCCACGGTTTTTTGAGCTCTCCATTACACTAGAAAAAAGTGCCTCATCTTCACTTAAACCACCAGCGAGGTTCATTTGCTCTTGAATTTGTTCTTGTCTAAGCTGGTAAGCAGATTCGATATCAACCCGACCAATAAATTTATTATTATCGTCCACCACTGGCAGCGACATTTTTCCTGAAATAATGACCGCTTCAGCTGCTTCATATATATTGTCGTTACCATTTAACGTGATAAAACTTTCTTCAACAATCTCTTTTAAAGTGCTTTCATCTGAACTCGACATTAATTTGTTAACATTTAACACGCTAACTAAATCATTGGCTTTATCAACAATATAAAATTCATCCGTAAAAGGTTGTAACCCTTTATTGATTAACTTTTTCGCAGAAACAACTTTCAGTGTATTTGAAATTCTTACGTAATCGTAATTTAACCAGTGACCTATTTGCTCAACGTCATATTGCTGTGCTTGATCAAATAGCGCGCGTTGTTTAGTGTCTAGGTGCTTTATCGCGTAAGTTAAAAAGCGATCAGGTATTTCTTCTGCTATTTCTAATAAATCATCGGCATCAAGTTGCTCAAGCAGTTGGAAACAATCAACATCGTCTAATGCCTTAATCAACCACTTACGAGTATCTGAGCCTAAATCAATAAAAACTTCAAGCTTGGTTTCTTCACTAAAAGTATGCCAAACCAGTAAACGTGTTTCGGCAGGAATAGCTTCAACAACTAACGCAAACTGCTCAGAAACAAATGTTTGTCCAGCCTCGCTAATAATGGCGGATATTTCATGCTCATCAGCAGCGGCAAGAATTTGATTAATATAGATTGATAGTTGATCACTATTCGTTTCAATAGCCACGTAAGTACATTCTCTTTAACGAGTTTATTTTCTTACATCATAACGCTGTCTTGTTAAAAAAACCCGAAAATGTCGATATTTTTCTAAAAATAAAGCAGAAAATTAAAAGAGTATTTTGAGTGTATGATAAGTGAAGCTAGTATCTAGGGAGGTATGCTAAGAAAAATAAATGGTGGCCCCTCCCCGACTTGAACTCTTATGTGGTAAAAAATATTTACAAAAAACAACTGTATGTAGCTAGTTAACTACTTTTATTATTTGATACCTTCTTTTTATTTTGTTATTTATCATGATGTTAATACGCAGGTTAATATCAATGCACCTTATATTTTAATAATTATACATATACGCTAAACTTTTGCGCATATAAAATTTTGAAAAACTCGCATATTTAAAGAGTTTCAAAATGACTGTTATAGACATTTGTTTTTTAGAGTAATTTAGTCTGTTCTCTTAATACAAAAACTTATTTGCTCAGAATACATTACAACATTATGCAATTTTATTAAGTATTAATCAGATAATAATACGGGCAAACAATCCTTATGCCTAAGCTGAATTTTCGAAACATCTTTAATAATCATCGTATTCCCAGTAAGGATTGCCGCCATCATAGCTGTCATACTTAATAAGCCATTTGATGATTTTATGATATCGATAATTAACTTTTCAGGATAACCATGGCCATGACGTTGAAGTGCATGTACGCCAGCATGAACGTATGAATTAAGTGCCTTCCACTGTGTGTCTCTAAATTCAGTTAGCATCAACACAGCTTGCTCAGGTGCTTTATTTTTCATCTGAGTAATCATGTCGTTATTACTCGGTTTTTGATCAGCATTTTGTGAGAGTTCACTTAACGTTTTCATGGTGTTTTCAATTTTGGCTTCACTCGCACTATAAAATAACCAAGTTGCACGAGTTACCGCTTCAAACTGTGAGCGCATAATACAAATTGCAGAGGTGTAGTTACCGTTCAGTGCAAGTTGTCGAAGGCTAACACTATGCTCAAGCCCAACTAAGCACATTATCCAGCTTGCAATTACGCGTTTACTTTCATCCGCTGGTCCATAATCAAATATCCGGCTAAATTCACTATTTAGTGATTCTGACTTTTCTAAAAGCTTATCCATTGACAACACTGTTCAACATCCCGTTCTTTAGTAAGAATAATGCCTACCTACATAAGCAACAATTAAAATGATTAAATTAACATACACAATAAATCTAAACTCTGTATTGCTTCAAGCATACGGTTAATGGCGATATTCACTTTAATCCTTCAAGAGTAAATCCATAATACATCGTAACATAATACAATTTTTGGCTGTTTCTCAATATAATATTAATATTCAGTCTTTTCCTATTTTGATCTTCTTAAGTTAAACCATGTTATCCTGATGTGTAAAATAGTTTAACTTAATCACAAACGAATGATTTATTTAGATACTGCCGCGTCATATCCTATCCTGCCTGAAGTCAAACAATCCCTAAATGAGGCTTTTGAACATTATTATGCTAACTCTGCATCGAGTCATTTATTAGGAGGGCAAGTTTCTGATGAAATTAATAAAGTCCGAGAACAACTAGCTGATCAAATAGGAGCATACCCAAGTGAAATTATTTTTACCAGTGGCGCAACAGAATCGAATAATATTGCTTTTAAAAGTCTGCTTTTAGGTAAAGAAGTATCAGAAGATAAAAAGCATATAGTAACTACTCAGGTTGAACATAAATGTACATTTGCCATATGTGATTATTTTAAATCCATTGGTTATGAAGTTACTTATGTAAAACCAAATAAAGGTGGGATAATTGAGACTGATGCAGTCACAAATGCAATCAGGCCAGATACAGCGTTTGTTTCAGTAATGCATGTAAATAATGAATTAGGAACTATTAATCCAATTGATGAAATAGGACAAGTCTGTTTTGATGCTGGGATATTATTTCATAGTGATGCAGCTCAAAGTTTTGGAAAAGTAGATATTGATGTAGATGATATTAATGTAGATGCGATGTCATTTTCTGCTCACAAAATTGGCGGACCGAAAGGTATAGGTGCAATCTATATTCGTGATTTACGTAAAAAACATTTAATGCCAGTGATACACGGAGCAGGGCAAGAGGATGGCTTACGAGGAGGTACTGTTGCAGCACCACTAATTTTAGGCTTTGGTGCAGCAATTAAATATTTTGGAAAGTATTATTACAGCTTTAAATCTAAAAATGTTAAACAGTATTTTTTAAGTAAGCTTAAAGCCGAAAACGTAATATTTAATGTCAATGGTGCCGATACATTAGCAAATTGTTTATCGATAACGCTACCTGAAACAGATACTGATACATTAGTTAGAAAAAATGAAACCCTGCTATGTTTAGCCCAAGGCTCGGCTTGCTCATCAAAAGAAATAGAACCATCACATGTGCTTAGTGCCATCGGATTAACAAGAGAAATAGCAGATAAAACTTTTAGAATAAGCTTCCCACTAAATATTGATTATGCTTCTATGGACAAGCTAGCCGATGAGATTAAAGTTTTTTCTTAATCTCATCGTAGATCTATTTTTCTGTTTTTGTAATGGGAAATTCTTAGCTACTTATAGCAGGTTACGCAAGCTCCCCCGCCTTCAGCTTCATCATATATATCATCCATATAATCAGTATCAATTTCCTTAACAGCTATTTGAAGTGCGTTACGTCTCTTATTTTTCTTCTTTAAAAAACGTTCAAACTTCTTTTTATGGTTCATTTCTATTTGTTCTTTTCTTGCATCAGACTCTAAAGTTGAAAGGGGTGTGTCTTTGCCTAACCAATAAAAAGTACCATCTTCTCGTTCATCTTCAGCAGCTTTTTCATATTTTTTAGCTTCTTCAAAAGCTTCTGGATATATTTCTTTTAATCTTAACCATTCAATCTTCTGTTGATAAAAACAAAATGTACAACCGCTTCTAGATCGCCAACCGTAATAACCAGGTTTACCATCATCCATTGCTTCAACTATTTTTTGTAAAGTCTTAGCATCAACATTCCCTTTATATTTAGGGTCCCTATGCTTCTTTTCCACTAACGCACTAAAGTGCGCAGTTATTTCACTTTCACTGAGTTCTTTAAGTTCACGGTACGAAATTACATCTGGGTGGTCGGAAAATAGGTCTGCTTTTCTGAGAATGTCAAAAACACCATTACGGTCAATACCATCTTCCCTAAAAGGCATTTTAATTTTCATATAGTTTTCAGAGATAGAGTTAGTCATGAAACCTGTTCGTTCAGGTTCATCAGCTCTTATTCCAACATACGAAACAACTTCTTCATATCCTTCGTCTTTCATTTTCTTATTCACCCACAACTCGTAAGGCACTAATTTCATCTGAATAGTGCACCATCTTGCTTGGGGGGACGGAAGGTAATTCTTGTGTTTTTTTAAATGGAAATCAAAATTTTTCTTTTCCCTGTTAGATGTATAAACTTCCTCATAAGGGTCAATAATAGTTCCAACGTAACCTTCCAACCTATTAACAAAATCTATAACCTCTGGTAACTCTTTACCAGTATCAGTAAAGTAGTAATGCATATCTAGGTCGGGGTAATTTTTTCTCATATACATAGCAAGTGCTGCGCTATCTTTACCGCCAGAAAGGCCGAGTACATGTAATGTCTTTTTTGTAGAACTCACTTAAACTTCCTCTGTTTCTAGTGATTCAAGAACTCTTAATAGAATAGCTCGTTGCTTGGCCGAGTCTATTTTTTTAAGAGTCGCTTTTACTGAATTCATTTCTTGTTTAAATTCTCTATCTACTTTATTAGGAGATAAGTCGCCTAATACAGCATAGTGAGAAGCTGTTTTAAACTTGTCTATCATCTGAACTAATTCAGAGTTAGCCTTTTCAAGCGCCATATCATTCCAGTTTCGTTCAGCGACACCCGATAAAAGGGATATAATACTTGAAACCCACTTTTCGTTACTTGCAAATTCCGCTAAGCGTGAAGCGAATGTTTCAAGTTTATAGTCAGATGTATATTTAGCAACATTTTTACATTGAGTAAGTAACTTCGGATCCAACTTAAAGAATGATGTTATGCGTGCCCTATAAGCATTAACCATGTCCAGATGTGCAGAGCGCAATTCATTAATTACTTCAGAAATTTTATCTGTTTCAATATTAACTTTGTGTTTATTGAATAGCTTAGGAATATCGTCCATTAAGTACTGTGTAGGGTCTGATGCTAACAAAGTAAGATCTCTAAAACCGCGAGTAAGTTTTGAAAGGTTATTTGTCTTTTTCGTCCAAGGAGTCAACTCACTAACGAATTGAACATATTCTTGAGCTAACTTCAGTGTCGTGGGTTTTACTGAGCCACTGTTTATTGCACTTGCTAGAGAAGCAAGATGGTTTAATTTTATACCATCCATTGCAATAAACTTAATACCAACGCCTTGCGGTTCTTTTATTAGTTTTATTGCAAATTCCTCATCAGGTTGAGAAATAAATATATCGTTATTATTAACGTCTTTATCGTAAAAAGCTAAGTGCTCAGTATTAGCCATTAAAAATGCTAAACACCAGATAGGCAGTATGCCTTTTGCTAAACCAAAAGGTTCTTTACTCCATAATGAATAAATCTCAGATAAGTAAATAATATTATTCTTATTTTCTTTTAAGTAACTAAGTGCATTGCTAAATAATAATGCCATATCAGCATTATCTTCTTTTGGCATGTAAAAATCAGCTTGCTCACTTTCAGAGTCAAATTTATGTAGTCCTTTCTTAACTATGCATGAAAGGTACAAACCTTTTTCAGGAGGGAAACCATCTGATTCAAAGCCTAAATCTCTCTCATCAGCATAATCAACCATCCGAATAAGTAGTTTTTTAATAGCTGCATTTGCACTACCTGATGGCTTAGATCTATTAACCAGTTCATTAATCACTTTAGGTGCTGCGCTAAACACATTATCAGCGATAACAGAAGCTACTTGAGAAAGAGATCGTCCAGCTACTTTTTCACCTTGATGCTGCCAGGTAGAGTGTTGAAAAACAGATGACAACTCCTTTTCAACTTCTTGAAACGCCAATGAAATTCGACTATCAAGCTCTTTCGTTGCAATTAGGTCATGCTCAATCTTATCTTCTTCTTTTGCTATTTGATTTAACGCAATTAATTCAATTGCAGCTTCTTTTAATCTTTGCAATGAATTTGCATTACCAATAGCTGCAAAAGGCAGGCTTGGCATAGCATCGGCTAATTCCTTTGCCACCTCTATAGAAGCAGGGAGAAGGAAGCTAAGAAAAGAAGCGCCTTTTAGAGGTTCTTTCTTTAACGAATTAATAAAACCAGGCTCAATTTTATTTATGAGTTTTGTATTTGCCCAACGCATGGAACCAGTTCTATGATAATGTGCCGTTGCTAAAATATTTTGCGGAATATCACAAACCTTTGTCCAATCAACTCCTTGGCTAACTGACTCAATACGTTCTAACACCATGTTATGAATATCAATATCGCTGCCCTGAAATACAAACAAAGCATTGTGATTTTGACGATAAATAATGATCGTCCAAGATTCTAAATCTTTAATGGCTTGGGAAGTTTTTGCTTTACTTACACCCTGAGCGGAAAAGTAAGAAATTATAAATTCTTTTTTCGCATGTAAATGATGTTGAAAACCAAATATAGTCAAAAGCGCAATTACTTTTGTTATTGATACGTGTAGCTCCGTACCTTTTTGCTCTGCTCGATAAATAGCATCACACCCTTCTAACCAAGCTTTACTGTCATGCGAAGTAACAATGAGGTGATGTAAATTGTAATGGAGGTAGTCCCACAGTAATTCAGGACGGTATAGAACTGTCGATTCAGTTCCAGAATCGAAATTAGTCGATAAAAACTCCCTAAATCCCAATTTTTCATGTGAGGCTAGAAAGCCGAATAAGCTTCGTTCATTTTGCGAAAAACGTCTTCGAGAAATAGGACCAAGTAACAAGCTTACAATTGGATCAAGTGGAAGTGTTTTTATTAATGCTTTTTCATTGATGTTTTTATGTTCAAAGTGCGCTAATACATGACTGACTAGA
Source organism: Colwellia asteriadis (assembly GCF_039523295.1). Lineage (NCBI taxonomy): Bacteria > Pseudomonadati > Pseudomonadota > Gammaproteobacteria > Alteromonadales > Colwelliaceae > Colwellia > Colwellia asteriadis. Next base: position 447,705 of record NZ_BAAAFA010000001.1, read on the forward strand.
TTCTTATGCTTTTTTTCTAAAGCTTCTATAATTTCAGGTGTTTTTGCAATCGAATCACCTACTAATACAAGTGACTCCTCAATTGAAGGATTAAAGCTTAAATCTCTATAACGACCTTGAACTTTTGCCCATTCTTTCTGAGCTTTAGCATCTTTATTTTTTGCGTAATCTGAAAATGACTGATGTAAGAAGCCTACAAGAACAACCGAGCTTTCAGCTTGTTGCGCAATATCCGCAAGTGATTGGAAAAAATGTAAATCTTTATTATTCCTTGATTGGTAATCAAGTGCTTTACCCATCTCATCAAGAAAAATAAGCGTGCCATCAACTTTTCTTGAAGTAGATCCTAACGTACGTTTAATCTCAACTAAGCATTTATCATCATCAAAACCATTAACCTCTTCCACACTAAAATCAATTTCAAAAGCTCTATATATACTTTTCAAAATAGAGTTAGCTGGTGCTTCAAGACCGCAAACATGCTTAATTACTTGCCAACCCTTTTTTACACTAAAACGATGAGAAAAATCATCAAGAACGCCTTCCGCTTTCTCAAGTTTATTTGCTGCATATGTTCGTTCTGCTTTATTTGTAGAAAGCAAACTAGCTAAAAACAAAGCAACTGTAGACTTACCTGAACCGTACGGACCCGTTAGTGTGTAAGCTCTTTGTTCACTACCTGAAAAATCACGGCTAATTGTATCTAATACATTTACCGCTGTACCATGCAATATAAAATCATTTAAAAATGGTTTGAAATCATCGAGTTGACTATCAATCCTAGTTGAACTTTTGTAGCGCTGATTTATACTAATTAATGAGTTAGCCATTATGATGTAGCTCCATAGAATTTGTTAAGCACAGCTAAAGGATTGCTCAAATACTCATCATTTATTTTTACTTGACGTAATCCCAGTGAGTCAATCCAAGATACTCCACCTTTAGAATACTCTTGTGCTTCATCCAACTTTTGCCCTAATCCGCTTTCTGAAAGCCTAAATATTCGCCCAGGTGAGCAAGGCTTTGTTAATAAAGAGTCAAAATCAACGCTATTTATGTTTGAATCTTTAGTTTCGACTTGAGCAAACTTAATTAAGCCATAAATAAAAACCTCAATAGGAAGTTCAGGGCGCTCAGCTAAATCGCTTACATAAAAGCCACCACCATTGTCTGTAACTAAATTAAGCTCAGTTAAAGGTGAAGTAAAGTGCTCTTCATCTATTGTTAGCTTTTTCTTAACAGCATCACTTTTAAACTTTTTACTATAAGTATTTAAAAAGCAGTCAATATCTTTTTTAAGAGTACTTTCATTACCTATATCGTTAGTAACCAACTTTTTAGCATCACTCGAACAATCTGAAAGCAGTTTTGATTTTTCGAAATGCTGCACATGAGAATAATTAAAAAAGTAGCGATAAGCACTAAGGTGCTGAAAATTAAAATTTAGCCAAAAATGAACAAGCCACACAGAGCCTATTTGTTCTAAATACGGATCTTTTCCTGTATCTGTGTTAAATAAGTAATCGCCGTTTTCTGAAGTGAAATAATCAATATTTGATTGAGATCTTTTACTAGATAGTAACTCAGCAGACTCTGCCCAATATCTAATAGCATTGACCATATTTTTACCCACACCAAGTTTAATTATCGCTTGTTGAGTTTCTTCTTCCTTGCTTGTTTGTAATTTACCACCGGAATTCAAATGGTTAACAGCTTTAAAGAGCCAGCCATATCTAAGGGGAAAAGTGTCGTGACCGGTAAATTTAGCTTTCATTCCTGTTGCTACCTCTGGAGAAATTGTCCAGATGCAATAATATATGTTTATTCTTCAAGGTTAAAGTAAAAGTTTACCTTTATCTGTATATTTAAACAGTGCACAGAGAGGAAGGTTAAATGGGTGTTGTGAACCATTAATAAACACATGATTTAAAGTGTTTTTAAGTTGAATTGATTAATATAAATCAATAAACTGAGGTAAAAGAGAATATTATAATAACTGCTACTTTAAAGCGAGTATTGTTTGAATAAAAAACTCTAAGGATATCGTGCTTTGTACGACTTTTAAAAAGGATCTCCATGTTACAAAAAATATTATCTAATTTCTCTGAAGACGAGTTACTTACCTTTTTACCTAAGCAATCAATAGATTTTGCGGTAAATGTTTCATCAGAAAATGCAGAGTTAAGTAAAATCAAGCTTGCGGGTATCGTTGCATGTACTAAACAAGTTGAATTTATTTTTAATGATAAGTTACGCGCCCTACTAATCGATCGGTTAAAGCCACAATTATTTATAGAATTATTTCCAGAGTTTGAACTATCCCCTCATCAAGTTTCACCTAAACATTATAGCGCTGCTATTAGTTGGGCATCTGAAGATTTATTAAAATTCTCAGAAAAAATTGGTTTACAAGAAATTTATGAAACCGAAAGTAACAATGATTCAGAAGTAGATAGCATTTCTAGAGTTGAACCGAATTATGCTTTATATCCTTATCAGCAAGAGATTTCTCAAAACGTCCTATCTTCTTTAGCTTCAATACCTCGCAATAGAGTTTTAGTTCATTTACCTACTGGAGCAGGGAAAACCCGTACAGCTATGAATATTGCTTCTGAACACTTAAGGGCCAATAAATCAAATGTTGTATTATGGTTGGCAGATAGAGAGGAATTATGTTCGCAAGCCTATTCTGAATTTGAAAAAGCATGGCAATCACTTGGAAATAGAGCAACGTCTCTATACGGGTTTTATTCCAACTCAAATGAAAGCTTGGGGGGAATCGATTCAGGATTTGTTGTGGGGGGGTTACATAAATTTTTAAGCTTGAGAGAGAACGATACTAGAAAGTTACAACTACTTTATAAGGAATTAAGAAAGTCCGTCACTATGGTCATTTTTGATGAAGCTCACAAGGCCATAGCTCCAAAATTCTGTGAAGTTGTTAACGACTTCATTTCCGGGGACGACTTTACTGCTGATCTTATTGGTTTAACAGCTACGCCAGGTAGAAGTTATTCGGCTGAAGGATTATCTGAAGAAGACAAAGAATTGGCAGATTTCTTTTATAACAACAAAATATCCATGAAAATTTCAGGGTATTTATCCCCGATTGATTACTTAGTAGAAAATGGTTATCTAGCTAAAGCAAACTTTAAATCATTAAATTATGATCATTCTGGTATTGCAGCCTACGAATTAAAGGATTCAGGCGGGACAGAAACAATGAAGGCATTAGCGAATAACATTGAACGTAATAAAATAGTTCTTAATACTGTTATGCTTGAATGTGAACTAGGTTCACAAATTATCGTTTTTGCTTGTAATGTAGAACATGGAGTTAATTTAGCTACAGCATTAGCTTATAAAGGGATTAAGGCTGCATCGATCGACAGCAAAAACGACTCAATTGAAAGTCGCAGAGCGAAGATCAATCAATATAAAGAAGGAAAGCTACAAGTACTTGTTAACTTTAATGTACTAACTGCCGGCTTTGATGCCCCTAAAACTAACGTCACTGTAATTGCTAAACCTATGAACTCTTTAGTGCAATATCTGCAAATGGCCGGGAGAGCAATGAGAGGGTTTAAAAGTGGTGGAAACAAAGAATGTAATATTTATACGGTTATGGATGATATTCCTGAATTTCAAAGTGTCAATATCGCTTTTGAATACTGGAATGATATGTGGGTTACAACTGAGGAAGTAAAATGAGCAATAGGTTTTTAAGTGCATCAACAGTAATAGAATCGTTAAGAGACAACGGTTATAACAATACCGCATATGCCCTTGCTGAATTGATTGATAATAGTCTACAAGCTAAAGCAACAAGAGTTGAAGTTGGCTTTATTGAAGAGAAATTAGCTAAAAGAAAAAACTATACTGTTTCTGAAATATCCCTATGGGATAACGGTAACGGTATGGATGCAGAAACATTGCGAGTTGCAATGCAATTCGGTGGTGGCACTCATCGTAATGATAGTTCTGGCATGGGAAAGTTTGGCATGGGACTGCCTAATTCATCTATTTCACAATGTAAAAGAGTGGAAGTCTGGAGTTGGCAAAAAGGTGGGGAGCCTTATTACACCTATTTAGATGTAGATGCTATGAAAGAAGGTACCTTAGAAGAAGTGCCTATGCCTGAAGTTTCTCCTATTCCCGTAAAATATGAAGAAGCTTTTTTTAACAAAAGACCTGAATCAGGTACGTTAATCATTTGGTCAAAGCTCGATAGACTCAGTTGGAAAACAGGACAATCTATTTACCGTCATTGTGAGCATCTAGTTGGTAGAATGTATCGTAACTTTATTTGCAATGACAATATAAAGATTGAAAGCCGAACTTATCGACCATCTGGCTCTGAAAAATTAGATACTTGGAAGATTGAGGTATTTAAAGCTAATGACCCTATGTATTTAAAAAAGAATACATCATTACCTGTATTGCCTGGTAGCTATAAAAATGAAGCTTTTTTTGAATTGATGGATGAAGAAATTGTTTCAGTTGAGTATATAAATGAAAACGGTGAACCAAAGCGAGATGATGTAACTATAACCACATCCATGGTTAAGAAAAGCATTGCAGATAAGATATTAAAAAATACTGTAGGCCGACTAGGCGGAACAGAATGGGGTAAACACTGTAGCAAAAATGTTGGTGTTTCAATTGTAAGAGCTAACCGAGAGTTAGTCTTAAGAGATTCCTTTCTGACGTCAGCACTTCGTGAAAGCAAAGGCCGTTTTATAGGTGTTGAAATATCATTTCCACCAAGTTTAGATGCTGTTTTTGGTGTAACTAATAATAAGCAAGATGCTGTTAAGTTAATACCATATGATATGAATTCTATTAGTTCACAGGCAGGCTTTGATTCTGAACAAGAGTACCTTCGAGATTTAGAAGAAAATTCTGACTCTTTACTTCAAGTTTTAAAAGTAGTCAGTGTTATAAAAAAACAAGTTTCCGCATTAACAAAGTCGTTAGAAACGATTAATGTCATAGGCAAAGGCGTTAAAGGTGCTGAAGAAACAAAAACTGTTGCAGAAGGGGCGGCAGGTAAAGCGACTCAAGGTTCGGTAAGCAGAGAGAAGCATGGACATAAAACCGAAACCATAAAAGATGAGTTAAAAAAAGAAGATGTTGTTGAGCACCTTAAAAGTGCTGGTGGGATGACTCAAGATGAAGCTGAAAGTAAAGCTGAACGATTAATCCTCACAGGTAATCGCTTTTTAATTGAAGATGTTGCAAGAGACTCTGAGGCTTTCTTCGATGTTTCAACTAGTAAAGGCTTAACACTCGTATTATTCAACACTAACCATGTTTTCTATAATAAGCTTGTGAATAAACTTGGTGAAGAAGAGCTAGAAGTAATACAAACCGCTATTGCAGGCTTTGCCCGTGTAATGAATGAGACTACACATGAAGGAAAGTTAAACCACTTAAACTTTATTCGTAGAGAGTGGGGACGTGTAATCAGTGAATTCTTAGAAGAGCCGACAGACGACGATGTTAATGATTTCTAATTTAGCCAATCAACTACTAGGTAGACATGACTAGTTTAATTTCAAATAAAGAGCTAACTATTAAGTTAGAGTCATGTCTTCCTTATGCAACAAAAGTTAATATCATATCAGCTTTTATCACTAAGCCAGCATATCGCTGGCTTAGTGAATTAACTAAATTTAATTTGCCTGAAGTTGCTTTAGTGGGTAGATTTTTGCCCAAAGACTTTATAGATGGTGCCAGTAATATTGAGGCCATTAGAGAAAGTTTACTATCTGGATACTCTGTTAAGGCCCTATCAAATTTACATGCAAAAATATATCAAATAGATAATGATTTGATATTTACAGGTAGTGCGAATATGACAGGTAAAGGACTTGCATTAATTGAAGAATGTAATCTTGAAGCTTGTGCAAAAGTAGCTCCAAGCGATGAGTCAAAAGCTTTCATTGATAAGATAATAAACACTTCTGTTAAGTTAACCTTAGAACGGCTGGATAAAATGCAAGCCTTTATCGATGAGTTAAATTTTTCTACAGAACCAGAGGTACCTGACAATTGGCCTGAAGATATCATGCCAAAAATTAAAGATATATTTGTATCTGATTTTCCATTAGCAAAACCGGGTGAACCATGTGAAATTTACCAGATAAACCCTTCTCTTGATTTCGCCATTATTGAGTCAAACAATACTAATTTTGACGATGCTCAGTCATTATTTAAAAACTCTAAGGCATATCATTGGCTCAAAACAACTGTGGTTAAACACCAAGGAGATAGAAATTTAGGGTTTGGTCAAATATCACGTATGTTACATGATGCGTTAGCAGATGACCCTGCACCATATCGAAGAGATATAAAGGATATTCAAGTTAATATGTACGAATATATAAGACTTTATGCGCCAGATGAAATAGAAATTTATGTTCCCGGTAGCAGAAGTGAAGTAATAAGAATAATCAAATAAGGAAAAGTAATGAAGCAAGTTGCCTCTGAAGCTTTAAATCTAGAGCCTAGAAGCTGACTGTGTTAGTTGTAGTAGTTCACTTTAATTGTGTTAGTTTAAAGCCTTCTATTACATAGAAAGGCTTTATTAATTCATATAATGAAAGCATTGTTAATTTATGTTTATTTATTTCAGAGAAGTCGATGGCTTTTCGTAATTTCGTATTAAAAGATTTTTGCTTTTTATATTGTTTAAAACTTTCATCGATATATTCTATCTTATCAAGTAATACTGTCCGTTTTTCTTCTCGAACATAATCAAAAAAGTCGACATCTTGTTCTGCCATCTTTATTTTTACACGCTCTTTAAGTTGTGGTAGTGGTGAATTATCAAAACCTTCATAACCTAACAAAGTTACCTTACCTGATGTAATATGTATTTTGATGAGCTGAATCTCATCAAGCTCACCGTACAATTGCAAGGCTGAATAAACATATACTCTTAATAGAGGAGATAATTCACCAATAAAATTTTTGTGAAGAGTAAGAGAGTGTGGTAACTCATTTTCTAGCGTTAACTTAGATGCAGGCAATGCCTGCTTAGCCTTCAAGCATTCAGCAGTAATTTTTTCAATATTAGCAATATCAAACAGAAGTTCTTTAGCTTGATGCTGTGCTATTTTATGTGTATCGAAAAAGGCTTTAATATCCCGTTTTAAATCGTCAGGGAGGTGAGTATAAGCTTTTCTTCCTTCAAACATGCCTAAAGCAAAGTAGATTAACATATCTTCTTTACGCATACTTTTAGCTAGCTCTAGCTCTTCCAACCCAAACCAATCAGTTACTAGTTTTAATGCTTTTTTATTTGAACCTATTACTTCCTTTATTTTGTCACTCTCACTGAATTCTTCATTAGATGGAACTCGCCCATAAGCTAAACAGCTCAACCAAAAAGACTCTAGAAGTTCTTGATGTTTTGTAAATAGTATTCTGGCCTGATCTTCACTAACAGGCTTAGGCGCTGTTAATTGTTGCCATTGATAGCTTCGTTTATGCCTATTTTGCAAAAATTGTTGTTCAAGCACCTTATCTTTAAATATATAAAATATCCCTGGGGATATGGCTATAGGCTCTTCATCAAGGGTTCTTTCTATATAAACTTTTAATTCAGCTTGAGAGAAATACTTTTGAAATGTATTTCTAGAAGTAATGACGCCATCTTTATAAGGCTTAAATTGTGTTAAATAACTTTCATTTGCCAACATAGCAGAAACAACTAATAGTTTGTTGGTTGCTTCCCATGCACCTAATACAGCACCAATTCTTTCGTCTTGATCTTCAATAACATTAATTACAAAACCAATATTAACTACATCTGAGTTAATTATTTCAGCATCAGGCCTGAAATTAGGGTCCCAGCCAAGTGCATCAAGCCCATGAGCTTCTAACTCTCTTAAGTCATCACCCCTACCACAACCGTAATCGAATATTGAATACTCACCCGATAAGAATCCACTTTTGGCTAGGGTATTCATAGGGGCTGATAATTCATGCCTTACGATGGCGGTTTTATGTCTATCAATTTCTTTGTCTTCGTTAATATTGTTATTTACTGCTGAGCGCCTAAATAAGCGCCCATCAACTAGCTCATAACCATGCTTAGCAATTAGTCTCTCCCAAGAGCTTTTAAAGCCTATCATACGACTATTTTCATAAAGTCCAGCAGCTTCACCCTCCTGTGTAATCATACAAAAGTGATCATAAAACTCATGTCCTTTAGGAAGCATTGTCTCTTTTCTATGAAGGATGGGAGGGTTTTCTTGTGCTGAGTAGCTAGTTATGCGATGCGATAGTTTAATTAAATCAACATTTACGCTTTGTTCTAGTGCAGGGTAAGAATCATCATAAAATAATGGGTAATTTAAAAGAGATAAGCGAAAGTCATTTCTAAAAACTTTAACCAAATTCCAATTTTCATCTTCAATTTTTAATGCTTTTGCGACAACGTTAATAAACTTAGACAAAGCCTTCGGAACTTCAGAAAAGGCGTCTTTATGGAAGTATATAGAGTCAGGAAGCTTCTTACCTACATCGAGTGAGTTAACTAATTCTTTAAATTGTTCAGCATTCATGTTGTAGTTCTTCTGCTAATTCTTTGGCTTTATGACCGTATGCTCTTTTACCAGGTATCCTACGGCCATTTTTACTTTCATTCATTACCTGTAAATGCTTCAAATTTTCATTTCCTACGCTTACGTGTATTGGTCTGTTTTTTCCGTAATAGTACACTTTGTCAAAAGCTAAGTTGTTCACTATAAACACCATAACCTTATCCATTTTATTTTCATAACCTTTAACGATGAAGTCACAGGCTAAACCGTGTCTTTTGCAAATTTGATTATTAGCGTTGTTGAACTCTGATGCCGCGTGTTGGTCAATAGAAGGGTATGTACCAGATGCGCTGTTTTTTTGGATGAATTTATTTAATTTTGCTGACACAAAACCATAGGTGATATTAATATCGCCAAATTTGTTGCTGATGGGTAATAAAATAGTTTCGAGCATCATTTTCGCTGATTGGATTGACTCACTTGCTTTAGGAGTGTTATCAATATTAATTGAGTGCTTACCTTGATACCAATTGAATAATTGACTAGCTAGAGGATGTTTTAGTAATAATTGCTTATCATGAAGTTTGTATAAAAAAGCATTTCCTTTTTTCACAAATTTTAACTCACCAGACACTCGCATGTGCATCAGTTCGCAATCAGAAACACTTAATAGTTGTTTGAATTCTTTAGAGGAAAATAATATTTCTGTGGTCATAAGTAATATGCTTAATTGTCTTCCTTTAACTCAATAAAATGAAACATTATAGTATTAATAATTTTTATAATATATCTGCGAGTAAATAACATTAACTATGGCTTATTTTTTCTACTCTTTATAGGCACTTACTATTTTTATACCTAACATAATTTAAATTGTCGATCAGTTTACGTAAATAATCGCTATTACTTAGTGAGAATAAGTAGCACTGATACTTCTGATTCGTTGAGAAAATTGAGGGGTCGACATAATAAAATTAATAGACAGGTTCACCAGTGATTTTAATGGAATATCATAATGATCTGTTTTCCCTATTGCTGGGTGTATCTCAAAACAGCGTAAGTATTCTCGAATCTTGGTTTCAACATCTAAAGCAAATTTTTCATTCGCTCTAGACTCTAAACAAACAACAATGCCCACATCTTTTTGGGTAAAACGATCAGAGTTATCAGCAGATCCTATTTTTGAGCTACTCTCTGTCCGCTTTATATAAAAGTATGGCGAGGTTCTATCGATTGCTGAAATTGAACTCGTATAGTTTATTTCGTTATTAAAAGCAGATGCATTTATCCAAGGTTTTGGAGGATTATCATTTTTTCTAATCAATGAAAACTTTCGGATTTCATTGTCAAAGTAATCGTTCAGCTTTTGTTTAGGTATACATGCAATCTCAGGGCTTTCGATGAGGCTCTTCAATAAGTCGAAAATTATTTTTAACTGTGTTGGCTTTGAGTGTGAAACTGGAAGGGCTACGAGTAATTGGTGCTCAATTAAAAAATCTAGTAGCTCAGGCTTAGGCCAATATCTCTTATCACCGACCGGCATCCCTTTTTCACACCAGACTTGATAACATTCGGCTACTACTTGATAACTAGCAGCATTTTTAATCGATATTTGAAAAAAAGAAATTGCACTTTTTTTTTCAGGTTCCATAAGCCATCTGCCATTTACTTGAGATAGGCAACATCTTGAAGAGGGGGCTTCATTGATGTTTAAATATTTAGCAACATCCTGAACTAAGTAGTAACCATTATTTTTATATATACTTAAATTGTCAGGCGTTATTCGAACCCCTGTGATAGATAATATCAAATCACATATAATATTTGATGATATTGCATTTAATTGTACTCCCTTCTTTTTTGAATACTTCAAAATGTCAGCTAAATGTTTGATCACCCCTAGATAATCGTTAGCTTTGAGACCCAAATTAACCGCAACCAATTCGAGCTTAGACGCGACTGTTTTCATTGAACAACCCCATGTTCCATGACCGTGTTAAATTTGATATGTTCTCGAATATACGCATCTACTTCTGGACATATATGTTGAGGGGCAGCTATCCTCTCAATAATTTCACTCGCAATTAGAATTATAGACTTAAATTCCCTTGTAGATTGAAAGTCTTCAATCATCTTTCTGGCAATTTTGTCGTAGTGAATATTTATTGCTGCTTCTATAGCTTCCAACATATATAACTGAGAGAGTTCATAAGATGCTATCGGCCATGCTTCTGAATGATAAGGAAACAAAGACGAAGCAAACCTCATCATACTGATTGGGCATGATAAATTAGCGAAAAAACAAAGAATTTGTTGAGCTTGCAGCGATGCTTTAGTTAGCATTATTCCACTGAATTGCGATGCGTTTAACATACATCGCGTACCATCCGACGCTTCCATTTTCTCTTGAAAAGTTGACTCGCAGTCATTATTTAACTGTTCATCTAGCCGTGATAAGTCGAGATAAATCATTATAAATCACCATTCAAACGGGCTTTTATTTTAATGGGGGAGTTAATTCGAATAGAGCCTGAGATTCTAAGACACAATACAGACTGACGGAGAAGTATAATTGATGAAAAAACTAGGCACTCATCATTGTCCACTTTCAGCTCGGCTTCTCCTGTTTCAGCGTTTTTTAGCGTTATATATTTATTAAGTTCTAAGCTACCCAATATTTCGTTATTGAAATGGTCAACAAGCACTAGTTCTATTTGATAATTTTGCCCTACTGAAACTAAAGCTTCGATTACTTCGATTAAGCATTCGCGCGGACCAAAAATCAGCGGGATATCACATGAAAACAGTTTGAGTTTAGAGCTAAGTTTTGAAAAGTGAAAATAACTATCTTTTTCTGCAAGCTCGATAATATCTGAATGATCAAGTCCACGGGTGTAAATTTTGTTGAAATAAGATAAATAGAGCCTCTGAAATACTTCAAAGATATTGACGTAGGTATTTTCAGACGATTCAATCGGATCAATATATAAAAAACGATTTGCCATAACTTTTAGCCTCAAACATTTGCCATGATTTAACAAATAGCTTAATTCAATAAATAATCAAGCCATTGATATAACAAAAATTATTATTATACGAATATTAATTCAAAGCATTTTAAAGGCTTTATTATGTTATAATGTATAAGGAATTTATTAATGATTGAATAGGTAAGAGTTATGCTGGTTAATCATTAAAATACTTTCTGGTTGGGTAAATGTTAATACAAAGCTCTAAATATATTAAGGTGATTGCTCACTATTTGACACTTTCTAACAATATATTTTTAAGATTTAATTTCAGGTAAAAATCCATGATTGATAGTACTAGCTCTAGGCTGGTTTTTGATGGCCTGAACAAGCATACTATTTGAACCTACAAAGATAGTTAGGTTTTTACTACGTGTAAGTGCCGTATAAACCATGCTGCGCTCAAGGAGTTTACTTGGCACGGCACAACAAACGATGATCGCATTATATTCGCTGCCTTGGCTTTTATGAATTGTAATTGCATAGGCAAGTTCAATACCTAATTCAAAACAATTCTCTTTAGTAAGCAACCTTGAAACACCATCAAACCTAATGTTAACGCAGTCTTGACCATTCTTATTCAAAATTTCTTCAACAACCCCTGTGTTACCATTGTAAAGCCCTAGGCTGAAGTTGTTTACTGTGACAATAACAGGATCGTTTTGCATTAACACAGTATCACCTAGACGCACCACAGGGCGCGAATACTCATATCCATTTGCTTCAGTGTAATCGTTTATTTTTGGTGAATTAAACACAAACTGCATGGCATTATTTATTACGGAAGTATTGTCGGCAGCACTTAATGAAGCATGAGGTGTGATGATTTGACATCTTTGCCTTTGCATCGTATCTGTAAGCTTTTTAATAATGTCTTTTTGTTCCGGGTTGCACTCAACAATATATACTCCATGATCTTGTCCTTCCCATTTAGGTACAGGGAAGTGTTCTCCATTTCTGACCTTCATTGCCATTTTGTGAATGGGGCTATCAGCTGTCTGGCGATGAACTTTTGTTAATTTCTGGGTACACACACTATCAACTAAAACATGAAAGAACAGTCCAAAGCCTATGGGACTTAACTGTGCAGGATCACCCACAAGTACGAGGTGATAATTGGTAGTCGAAAGTAATGAAAGTAGCCGATTCGCCAATGCAATATCGACCATTGATGCTTCATCAATGATGATAATGGGGGTGCCAGATAAATTAACGTACTCACTGCCTTCTTTCACCTGTTTGATAAACCCGTGGATTGTAAAACTTTCATTAGAGCGCCCTGTGGCTTGTTCTATCCTATCTTTAGCCTTGCCTGCAAGCGCAGTTAAATATGGCTGAAATCCTAGTTTTTCTGCTATGTCTGCAATGGCTCGAAGTACAGTTGTTTTACCTGAACCGCCGTATCCAGTGATAACTGAAATCCTTTTATCGAATACCATTCTAATTGCATTAAGTTGCTCATTCGTCAGTGAATAGCCTTGTAACTTTATGAAATCAGAACTGTACTTATTAATAATCCGCTGCGCTTCAGGTGCATTGATAGAAAGCTGAAGTGGCTCTTTCACTAGTTCTGCCACGAGTTTTTCAAGACTTGATTCAATAACAGCTGCACCGAACGTTTGAAATTTCAATAAACCGGTAGACGTTTGAAATGAACAGATAGCTTTTATTTTACAAGCTTCATGTATTGCCAATTCAGCACGTTTATGACTACCTAGTAATTTTTCAGAATGTGTTACCAACTCATTCTTAGTCATTGCTGTATCACCAGAACGGAGGGCTGTGTAAAGGGAGTGTTCAACGGCTCCAACAAGCCTTTGTGGGGCATCCCTTGGTATCTCAAGCTTTGAAGCAATGGTTTCTACTGTGCTCCATAACTTCGGACTGGTAGGCGCAAATGCAAGCAAGGCATAAGGGTTGGATATTAGTCTATTCACTGCATTTTCATGGCATATTTTGGATATTTGTTTTGACATGTACGGTGAAATATTGTGCTCAGTTAAAAATTTTGCAAGCTGCATCTCATTTTGTAATGGCGTCCAACATTCACAAAGCGTCTTGGCAATTGGCTCAGAAATTATATCTGCTAAATGAAGATACTTACTTTCATCTAGTAGTTTTATTAACTCTAATTCACAACCAACGCCTCTAATGAGCTTGTTTACTTTGTTTTTCCCAAGCCCAAAACCACGAAACATAGGGTGGTTAATGAGTAAGCTACTTAGATATGACGGGGAAGGAAGGTCAGTAATCGCACATTTAGTCAGCCTTATTTGAATTCCATACTCTTCACTTCTGCTAGACGATCCCTCAATGTACCAAAATTCACCTATTTGAGGCGACCGTGTTAAAATCTTATAACTTGCAACACAGCGAATTCGGGTATTTTTTTTTGTATCCTTGCCGCCAAAAATTGCTCCGCCAAACGTACCAACATGCACTGAAGTGACCTGTATTGTTGTCCTTGTTATTATTCCCATAAAAAGCGCCTCTTACCATCATCTAACATAGACTCAGTGGCGTTAATTTGACCCTGTAGTTTGTTTTTAAGCACTTTGCATTCTTGCTCTAGGGAAGCATTAACATTACGCAATTTTTCGACTTCCGCTGTAACTCGTTCTAATTCTCTTGATAACTTTGATGCATCTTTTTTAGCTTGATCTTTCTGAGTTTTAAGCGCTGATTCTACTTGGTTAACACTCTTGGCTTGGGTTCCAATATTATCAATTGCCTTCTTAAGCATCTTTCCAATTGTATTGTTCGGCTTTTGAAATGCCCCTCGTTTACATTCGCATATTCTGGCAAGTTCAGAAATATTGACGTTACCGTCAACTTGATTGATTGGCAGCTTTTCACCAGTGACTTCTAACTTGATGAGATAATCAGTAAAACTCTGTATCACTCGTTGATGTTTCTGATTAGGCGAAAGCTTTTTAGTCATCTTTTTCGAACCCTTTAAACAGGTAACTGTCGAGAAGCCTTGTTGTCTCCAACATGTTTTCATCAGCAATAACATTATTTACTGTTCTAGAGCAGTTTATTATTTTCCCATCATTGAAGCTAAAAACGTTATCAGAAGCTTCAACCAACGCCATCACAATCTTATGTGCTGCATCCAAGGCTCTAGCATCATCTTGTTTGTTGACGCTGTTAGCTGAAGATGTTGTTAACATCTTTCCCTCGACTTGCCCTAGATTTTTTTTTGCAAAATTTTTGAATGCAGCAAGCTCATCTTTTAGCTCAGAAATTTCCAGCTGATAAGTAAGTATTTCTGCTCGCATTTCATTTATGCTACTAAGTTTTTCGCTTTTTAACAGGTGTTTTTCAAGTTCAATTTTATATTTTGTACCTTTCCTTACTAATGTTGTGGGGTGCACTAATGATCGTTCCTTTTCGGCAATTTTAGGGTATTCAAGCTTCAGTATCCTATTGACTTCTTCGGAAACATGAGCTGCCAACTGCCACTCATTTGGGTAGACCTGTTTACGCCTAGTTATGTCACCCAGTACCCGTTTGATCAAATCCAGCCTGAGTTGTTGTTTTTTTAACTGGTGTGCCCCGAATCTATTATCACCTTTCTTAGCTCCGCTACCCATTGATTACCTCTAATAGTTTTATGTTACCTTCAGGACCCCTTAACGGCTCAGATAACAATTTTGTTGCATCTTTCAAGGAAATCCCCTGTGCTTCCGTAAAGGTTCTAAGAATACCTCTAAATTCATCTATCAACTCAAAGCCATCCGGTTGTTCTAAAAGTTGATCGAATTTTTTTTGATTAATAAGAATTTTATTTCTGATTTGAGTAATTTGAGCTTTCAACTGTGGCGTGAAATATTCCTGAAATGCATTTGCATCTTGAATTCTCAACAACAATGCATTTACGATATTGTCTTCGACTTCTCCTTTGACAAAGTACTCCATTAAAATATCAGGTCGTGCGACAAGAAATTCTTTTGTGCCGTCAGCACATCTGCCTTTTAGATTTGCTAAATTGATTTGAAGCAATTCATAAGTATAAGTCCAAGCAGCTTCTTCATTGGCAATTTGGTTTCTCTCTTGCTCTTTCACATCTAGGGCTTCAAAATCAGCACCAGCTTCATGTGCTTGAATGATATTCTCGGTCTTTTCTTTTAATTCATCATTCAGTTTACGAATGTGAGCCAGTATGCGAGGGATATGGTCAACGGTTTTTACTGAAAAGTAGCATTGGCCACATTGGAGTTCACCAAACTCTTCTTTAATCTCTTTAGGGCAAACTCCTCCGAATGGACATATGTGTGTTGGCATAAATGCACAATTTGAGACCGGAGTCATTGCTATAGTTTTTAGGCCTCCAACTATATCTTCTTTACTATTTTCAGCGGTAAAACCGACAGCCCCAAAGTCATTACCCAATAACGTCGGATCATGCTCAACTACCTTCTGTAAATTTTTTTTGACCCGTGCTTTTTGTTCATCAGTTAAATTCCTATTGGTGGTACTTTTTAAGTGTTGTTCGCTAAGGAGTATATTTTCATTATAATCTCCAACTTCCTTCAACCAATCAGGATCTACTTGGATATAATATGAAAGAACGGCTCTGCTTTCATGGCCGGTTATATAATCCTGAATCGCTTGTGGCGGCAATACCTTAATTTTTTCACTTGCAACGGATGCTCGTGTGCCGTGAGGTTTGAAATCAGTTTTATATTGTCCATTGAAATAAAACGCGGCCTTAGTCGCATATTTCCAAAGAAGCATCGTGAGTCTTCTTTCACTGAGTTTCGGGTTTGCATCCCGCTCTTGTTTGACTAAATTACGTGCATCCTCTATTTTTTGTAATGACTTCTTTGAAGTTGTACCGAGTTGTTGGATATCTAATCCTGATAACTGAATAAACAAATCGTAAAAAAACAAAAGTCTTTTATATTGAACTCTACAAGGTTCATCTTCTATTACATTTGGTGAATCTTTCGTTGCATCCATTGAACAAAATAGGGATTTTATCTTTCCATGTATCGAGCCTTCGTGGTAGTCATACCATAGGGCAGGAACCTCTATATCCAGAGTATCTTGAAAAGCTTTTAAACGCCTGAGCAAATTATGCACACGACTGCTGACATAAGGTTTCCATGGTTCTGTTTTCACCTTATCTGTACTTACCTCTATTTTATCTGATTCATTTGCAGCGATATAATGAACTTGTAACTCAGAAATATGCGAATTAGAACTTTGTGGAATCTGATTATGGGTCAAATCAAACTTTTCTCTATCTAGCCATCTTATGTGGATATGTCGTAACCCTGTCTCAAGTGCTATCAAGTTTTCAAACAACACTTGAAAGGTAGGGTAGTTATATAACTCTCCATTCTTCATCGATGTTATTTCGTAAGTGAGGTTGCTTGGAACATAATAGATAGGTTGAAACCTACCATCAATAAGCACTAGAGGAACATAGCCTATTTCCTGTGTGTCATAACAATGTCTTGAAGATACTCCGCCGGGAACAAACCTGTTTTCTGAAATTAAATACCAGTAAAACTCACAAATTGCCGATGTAAATGAGTGTATATGTGAAAATTGACGTCTCGGAAACGCTTTTTTATTAGTCCCTTTTCGACGAGGAGCCCTTACAAAATCCAAATCTGAAATAGGGTTAACAAAACCGGATATATCACCATCGTTATTAAGCAATATCCAGTCGAAAAATAAAGAGATAGCTCTTAGATTTGCATTGAAACTTTCATTACCCAGTGACTTTCTTAGTTTTTCTTTGAAGCTTGGTATTTCCTGATCTCCAATAAAATGTTTCCTTTTAAATTGGCTAGGAAAATTGGGAATCAATTCACTTTCTTGACCTAACTCACGAGGCAAATCGATGCATATATGATTAATTAGTTTACCTAGAATTCCTTCTAGGCCTCTAATTGATTTGATCCCCGTTGCTTTTTTTTCATTAATATATCGATTTGTAAGTGTTATCCATTCATTACCAACCTGACTAATCATTTTACCTTGATCTAATTTTTTAATTAATGAAGCTGTGGGTACCTCAGACAATGTTAGATGAATATCGTTAAGTTTAAAATTGCACCTATCGGGAGCATAGCGATAAATCAGAGTCAGTAAGTCTCCTAATGCTAAAGTTAACTTAGTTTGATTTACATCTTTTTTTTGTTGATGCATTCGTTGGTATTCTAGAGCATCGCTTAACTGAATATCCTCCACATTTCGCCAACTTGATGCAATTATAGCTTTATAGAGTAAGCCTACCTTTTGTGCTCTCTCTTTATCCTTTGATGTAAGGTGTTGTTTATGCTGTAAAAATATATTGAACAGTTCAGGGTAGCGTCCTTCTGAATAGTCTTTTCCTTGTGTGTTTACAGGAGTAAAATCAAAAGGCAGTAATATTGCACCTGCACTGTATAGTTCAAGGAAGAAAACTTTTAGAGCGGATTTAAAGTTATCTGAATATTCTACTTTCCAAAAGCCAAAATCTTTTTCTTTCGAAATAAACTGATTAAAATCTTGTTTTGCAATATAGTCATGTTCAAGTAATTCATACAGGTGAATCAAATCACTTTTATTTAAAGGTTTTACACTTTTGAACACATATATAAAGCCAAGGCGGGTTGTTTTGAAGTCTCTTAAGGCTCCATGCGTTTTCATACTAACTTCATTATTATAATGTCGACTTAGCAATACATCAAACGTATGTCTCAAGCTAATTGCTATAGCTCGATCAAGTGCGTTGCCTGTTAAAATAAACTTTAACTTGTTGGTCAAATTAACGTCAA
The DNA here is from genome assembly GCF_039523295.1 of Colwellia asteriadis. Lineage (NCBI taxonomy): Bacteria > Pseudomonadati > Pseudomonadota > Gammaproteobacteria > Alteromonadales > Colwelliaceae > Colwellia > Colwellia asteriadis. Next base: position 466,062 of record NZ_BAAAFA010000001.1, read on the forward strand.
AGTGAAACTGTTTGTGCACTTTGAGTTCAGCCCCATCAAGTTCTGAATTGAATTTATCTTGTCGTTCAAGTTGTATTTTTATCAAGTCATTTAACTTGAATCTGCACCTTTCAGGTGCATAAGATAAAAACCCCTTCAGCATGGATGAAAAGGGAAGAGATTTTATTTTTTTTTCGTATGAAGCATTCTTTCTTCTTAGATTAATGTAAAATTCTTTAAATGAAAAAATATCATCCAAGTCAATATCTTCAATCGAATACCAAGTAGAAGCAATCAAGCAATGGTAACCAAAATCCTTCACAAAATTTTTTCCAGTATCTAAATGGTTACTTAAATCTTCAAACCTTTTATCTTGGAAGTGTACATTTCTAACTAGCTGGAGTGTCTCTGGATATATTTTTAAGCCAATCTCAATCCATTTTGACGAATCTGTGCTACGGGCTTTAGGTGGCTTATAGTCAAATGGGAGTAAGACTGCACGTTGTGCCCACAATATATAAAAAAACAACCTGAAATTAGACTTAGTTATATTATAAAGGGTTTTGGTTACCGACTCTTCATCTTTTATAGCAGGTAATAGCAATGAAATAGTATCAAGGCTACTATAGTCTTTATTTTCTTCAAGACTGATAGCAAATAACTCTCTGCACCATTCTTCATTAAATTTTACTCTATTAGCTTTTCGATGATTGTGAAAGTATTTATAAAAGCAAAGCCTAACATTAGTCTTACTGGTCACTTGAGATGGACCAATACTTTGCGAGATATTGTTATGTTCAAAAATCAATTTTATTGTTTTATCTATTGCATCATGAACGGACGCTTCCAGCTCTAAACCAGACTTTAAGAAATGCAGCTTCGTCGAACAATTAATCATTTTTACCCTCCTTGCCGAGTAGTCGTGCTACCTCCTCCTTTACTTCTCTCAACTTACTCTCTTGATACTTGAAACTTATCATTTTTAAATCAATTTCATTTGCATCAAACAGGAGCTCATTTGCATATTGAATTTGTGCTTTCAGAAGATCTTCATCTTCTTTTGCATATATTTCCGTTGATGAAAGCGACTCATGGCCCATCAATATTCTTACGTATTGTATGGGGAGACCAAACTCATCATTTGGAAGAGGTAAGTAATTTAGGGTATACCCACCATACGTGTGCCTCATCGAATGTGGACTAATATGAGTCGTATCTGTAATTCCGGATTTCTTTGCTGCCTTTTTAAATTGTTTAATGCGACTGCTTCTATCTGAGCAAAAAAATGGTCTTAATGTCTTGTAGTTTTGAAAAATAAACGGATGACCACAAGTTGAAACCCTGTCTTGCTTCATATACTTTCCTAAGTAACGAAAAAACATTGATTTGAACGGTTCAATAAGAAATGTTGTTTCTGTATTTCTACCTTTCCATGCTAACTGTCTTTCTTCCTCGGGAGTCAATCCAAGCGTATTTCTATTTACTTCTGCCGGATCACGTAGATACACCTCTTTTTTATGTATATCAAAATCCGTAAGTCTCAACTGAAGTGCTTCGTGCGTTCTAGCGCCAGATGCTGCCAACAATGAATAAAGAGTTTTATCCCTAAGGTTTGTCGCTGACTCAATCAAGCCGCTAATACATGAGAGTTCGATGGATTGAGTCGAATATACTTTATTTTTTTTACTTGACCTTTTTGTTATAAGTACACCATAGCTTACACGCTCTTTTGCTGTTAACCCTCCCTTAATGACACCGGCAATCATGCTGTTCTTTTTAATATTTTTACTTTCAAAAGAACTAATTAGACTTTTTGCAGCTGTAAACAAAGGAGTGATATCTCCTTCGTCAGCTTCTTCAAGTTGTTTCAGTTCGCCAAAACGAATGAAGTAGGAAATAGCATTATCAATTAGTACAAGAGAATTCAATGATGTCTTTTCTCTTTTACCTTGTTCAATCGCAATTTGTCTAACAATTGGATCTGGTGCATCTTCAGCATGCAGCAAATAACTAGTGTAGCTAATAATGATTAATTTAAGCGAAGATTTATCAATTGCTCCGGGGGTAAGCTCAATTGCACGTGTGATATAGTTCAGGAAGCGATAAACATGTTCGGCATAGCCATTGACGGTATTTGCCGCATACCCCCTTTCGATCATGTGTTGAACAAAAAACTGATATGGGCGGTATAGGTTACCAGCTTTATCAGCAATAATGCCGTCAATTGGTTCACCGATCATGTAAAAAGCTTTGCTTACTGTACCGTACTGCATAAATACTACTCCTACTACTCACCACTATAGTCGGATTTTTTAAATGTGCAAATACATTCTCGCATATATAGATTATCAAATCGATTACGTGTATTTAAACGGAGATATACAAATGGACTAAATTCCAGTAGTTATTTTGTGCCCTCGCTACATTGAGTTCTACATTAAATCGTGGATGTTATAATATAGTTTTGGGTGGTAGGTAAAGTGCATACGTTGAACTTTCTGCTCTTCTGATACAAAAAAAGACGCCATATGGCGTCTTTAGATGATGTATGGTGGCCCCTCTGTGATTTGAACACAGGACCTACCGATTCTGGTTATCCAATACTTTCGTAAAGGCCTGGACTATATCATCACCCTCGAAATACTTCGGTGGGGTGTTGGACGCTAATGATGTATTAATCAGCAAGATCGTGCTGAGCCATCTAGTCTCTGAACCTTCCTGATACGCTTATCAGGCTTGGCTGCTGATTGGCATGTTTCAAAAGAAACGAAGCTTTCCAGCAATTCATCCAATTTTCCATACAGCATTACTGCCATAGGTCACAATTTCTTATGAGTCGGGCGCTCTAACCAACTGAGCTAAGGGGCCAAATTGTTTTTTAAATATGCAAGTTGCATAAGCAAATCATATTAACGGCAATACCGTTTTATTGCAAGGCGTTAAACCTTGTTCTACACTCTTTCAAATACACTAGCTCTTACTATACCACATAAGAACGGGGGACCTGCCGATTATGAGTCGGATGCTCTAACCAACTGAGCTAAGGGGCCACAAATCCATCACTTGGTTTGGTGATGTTGCTTAACAAATAGGATAATTCATTGAAGCGCGGGCAGTATAAGCATTTTTTATTTTATTGTCACCTAAAGAGCTTTAAATATTTTATTCTTTTTTACTGTTAGCTTATTTGTTAAGCAAATAAGCTAACTCGTGGGCTTATTACACTTTAAAATGCGATAGAAATACCGGCATTCACCTCGCTTTGCACCCAAATATCACTGGAGATTGAAATTAAACAATTGTTTTGATCACAAAAAATACTACTGTCTGAATTAAAGAAAGTACCATATACACGACCACTTAATTGAAAATTTACATTGTCAGTAATCGGCAGTTTTGTCATTAAACCAATATTCATTGAAAAGCGAGTTTCACTGTCAAGTTGGCTGTCTTGTGGTGATAAATACGTTAAGCCTAAGCCTCCTGTAACATACATAGGCACTAATCCTTGCGATATAGCAACATTGCCACCTAAATGAGCATAGGTTATGCCTAGTTCATCATTTGATGGAATAAAATCGCTATGTTGGGAAAAGTTGGTTTGATAGTGGCTAATTAAAAACTCACCTTGTCTAAATTTATCGTATTTCCAAGCAGTAAGTAAGCCGTAACTCACTTCATCTATTAATTTAAGGTTAGAGGTTTTACTGTTGTTGGTAACATCAAAATCACCACCAAAGCGATAACCTATTAAAGGGGTCATTTCGAAGTTGTTTTCTTGTGCCGCAAAGGCAGGTGCGGCAAGTAAAGCACTAAAAGCAATCGTGATTAATGTACGTAACATAATAACTCTATTAATAAGCAATAAGTTTGGTGAAAAGTTTACAGGGTTTTCGGTTAAAAAACAGCAGCTTTTCATTTTATATACTGACATAAAAAAAAGAGTAAACTAGCTTAACTAATTTACTCTTTTATAACTTACACTAAATATTACACAGTGTATTTTATCTAGGTATTATTCACCGTCTAAGAAGCTTTTTAATTGCTCTGAACGTGATGGGTGACGAAGTTTACGTAGTGCTTTCGCTTCAATTTGACGAATACGTTCACGTGTTACATCAAATTGCTTACCTACCTCTTCTAAAGTATGGTCGGTATTCATATCAATACCAAAACGCATTCTTAATACTTTAGCTTCGCGAGCTGTTAAGCCTGCTAACACTTCGTGAGTCGCACCTTTAAGGTTTTCAGCAGTTGCTGAATCTACCGGTAATTCACCACTACCATCTTCAATAAAGTCACCTAAGTGTGAATCTTCATCATCGCCAATCGGTGTTTCCATTGAGATTGGCTCTTTCGCTATTTTTAATACCTTACGAATTTTATCTTCTGGCATTATCATACGTTCAGCTAATTCTTCAGGTGTAGGCTCACGTCCCATTTCTTGTAACATTTGACGTGAAACACGATTAAGCTTGTTAATGGTTTCAATCATATGCACCGGAATACGGATAGTTCTTGCTTGGTCGGCAATAGAACGCGTAATTGCTTGGCGAATCCACCATGTGGCATATGTTGAGAATTTATAACCACGACGGTATTCAAATTTATCAACGGCTTTCATTAAGCCGATGTTACCTTCTTGAATAAGGTCAAGGAACTGCAAGCCACGGTTAGTGTATTTTTTAGCAATTGAAATAACTAAACGTAAGTTAGCTTCAACCATTTCTTTTTTAGCACGTCGTGCTTTTGCTTCACCAATTGACATACGACGGTTAATATCTTTAATACCGTGAATGTTTAAGAATGTTTCTTCTTCAACTTGGTTTAACTTATAAATACAACGCTCTACATCAAGCTCTATGTCGCCTAGTTTGGCTGAGTAGCTATGCCCTGCAGCTTTTTCTGCTTCAAACCAGTCTTTTGACGTTTCATTACCAGGGAAGATCTTAATGAAAGTTGTTTTTGGCATGCCAGCACCAACAACACAGTGCTTCATAATTAATCGTTCTTGAACACGTAATCTGTCCATCATGCTTCGCATGTTAACGACTAATTTATCAAATAATTTTGGAATTAAACGAAACTCTTTAAATACATCGGCAACCGCATCAACAGCAAGTTGTGCGTCTTTATGACCACGACCTTTTGCTTTAATCAGTTTGGTGGCATTTTCATGTGCTACGCGCAATTCAGTGAATTTTTCACGCGCTAACTCAGGATCAGGACCAGTATCTTCTTCTTCCTCATCCTCGTCATCTTCGTCGCTGTCTTCGGTATCTTCGTCTTCTAAGTCTTCTTTAGATAACTCAGATCCTACATGTGTTGCTGCAGCAGCAATATCATCATCTTCAGCATCTGGGTCTAAAAACCCGGTGATAATGTCAGTTAAACGTAATTCTTCAGCTTCATAATTGTCCCACATTTCAAGGAGATAATTAATTGCTGGCGGATACTCAGAAACACTACGTTGTACTTCTTTAATACCTTCTTCGATACGCTTCGCAATAACTATTTCACCTTTACGGGTTAATAGTTCTACCGTACCCATTTCACGCATATACATACGTACAGGATCAGTTGTGCGACCAATTTCACTTTCAACTGTGGCAAGTGCTTGAGCAGCAGCTTCAGCGGCATCTTCATCGGTATTCGCTTCACTCATCATCAAGGTATCTTGATCTGGTGCGCTTTCAAATACTTGAATACCCATATCGTTGATCATACTTACAATGTCTTCAACTTGATCTGAGTCGATTATGTCTTGTGGAAGATGATCATTAACTTGCGCAAACGTTAAATAACCTTGTTCTTTACCTTTGGTTATTAAGTCTTTAAGTCTAGATTGAGGGGCTTTGTCCATTGACGAGTGTCCACCTATGAATTATAAATATGGAATATAAATATGTGCAAATGAGAAGTCTTTCACAAATACCACACACACAATAAAGCAGGAAATTATAGCGAATTTTTTGAGCAGTTACCAGCAGATACACTGCTTAATTTTAGCGTCAAAAGCTATAAAATCCAGCCTTAATAAAAATTTATTCGTTAAGCATTCAATAATGCTTGCAGCTCTTGCTTTTCATTATGATCCATTTGCCCAAGACGTGCTTTTTGCAATAACACTTCTGTGCGTTGTTCAACAAAATTATTCAGCAATTTTTCAATACTATCTAAAAATACATCTTGCGCTGCTTCAGGCTCTATATGATGTTGCCAGCACATTAATTTAGCGAGTTGCTTACCTTGCTCTGTATCTCTAAAAAATTCTAATAGCTGTGCTGATTTTATATTGGGCTTGTCTAAACAAATTTCAAGTACCTGAATCAAAAGAGGTATGCCTGGCATAGTTAATGGGCGCAACACATCAACGTGCCCTAAGCTTTGAGCAATACTGGGTTGCTCTAACAATAAGGCAATCGCGAGTCTTACAGGCGTTACTTTAGAGCTAGTTTTAGCTTTTTGTACTGGCTTTTCTGGTTGGATATTTTTGGTGAGTTTTGTTAAAAACTGCTCGCTGCCTGTGCCAAAGTTATTTGCAATATCATTTAACATTGCATCCTTTAAGTTGCTATCAGGCAGTTTGGCTAAGTAAGGGTTAAACATTTCGACTAATGCGCCTCGCCCTTCAAATGAATTCATATCGACTTGCTGCATTAGCTGTTCAAATAAAAATTTTGATAAGGGAACTGCGCTTTCAATAATGTCTTCAAAAGCTTGCTTACCTTGCTCTCTAATTAATGAGTCGGGATCTTCACCGTCAGGTAAAAATACAAATTTCAATGAAAAACCATCTCGCATTAATGGCAGAGCATTTTCCATAGCACGCCACGCAGCGCCACGCCCTGCTTTATCGCCATCGTAACAACAAACAACATCATTAACTGTTCTAAATAATGTTTGTAGTTGCTCAAAGGTGGTTGCTGTGCCTAGTGATGCTACTGCGTAATCAACGCCATGTTGCGCCAAAGCAACCACGTCCATATAACCTTCTACTACCACTAAACGTTTAAGATCTTTGCTCGCTTGTTTGGCTTCATACAAGCCATAAAGCTCTTGCCCTTTACTGTATACGCGTGTTTCAGGGGAGTTTAAATATTTAGGTTTTTCATCACCGAGCACTCGACCACCAAAACCAATAACACGACCTCGTTTATCACGTATTGGAAACATAATACGACCACGAAATCTGTCATAAGGGCGATTTTGCTCGCCAGAAATGGCCATACCTAAATCAACCAATTGCTGATTAGCACTTTTACTGCGACCAAAAACGCTCATCATGCCGTCCCAAGCATTACTAATATAGCCAATGCCAAAGCGCTTAACGATTTCACCACTTAAGCCACGACCTTTTAAATAATCAATAGCAACGTCTTTATCATTCGCCACTTTTAATTGCTGCTGGAAAAATCGACTTACTTGTAACATCAACTCGTAATCATCTTGCTTTTGTTGATGTATTTGCTGTTGGCGGCGTTGCTCCGCTGGGCTGGCAGTGTTTTCTTCTCGTATAACCTCCATACCACAGTGTGATGCTAGCTCTTCAATAGCATCAACAAAGTCAAGACGATCAAACTCCATTAAAAATGAAATGGCGTTACCATGCTCACCACAACCAAAGCAGTGATAAAACTGTTTATCTTGGCTTACTGTAAACGATGGGGATTTTTCATTATGAAAAGGACAACAGGCTTGATAATTTTTACCGGCTTTTTTGAGCGGTACACGCGAATCAACTAGCTCAACAATATCTGCTCGTGCTAATAAATCATCTATAAACTGTCGAGATATACGTCCGGCCATACTTGATTAGTCATTCAAAAAAAATAAAATTACTGGGCTATTCTACACAAAAAGTACTGATAAAGTGCTAGCTATTTTAGCTGTGTGAATAATTATTGAGTCTGAACTCAGGTTATTTAGTGTTCAAAAAACAAAAACCGCAAGTGCTAGGCACTTGCGGTTTTTTTATAATACTTTGAAAAGTAATACTTATGCGTTAAGTGCTGCTCTAACTTGACCGCTTACTGCGCCCATGTCGGCTTTACCCTGCATTAATGGTTTTAATACTGCCATTACCTTGCCCATGTCAGCCATAGAGCTAGCACCGGTTTCGTTAATTGCATTAGCGATTAATTCATTAATTTCAGTATGACTTAATGGCTGAGGTAAGAAAAACTCTAAAGCAATAACTTCAGCAGCTTCTTTTTCAGCTAATTCATCACGACCACCTTCGCTAAACATTTTAATAGACTCTTTACGCTGTTTAACCATTTTGGTTAATACGGCAATAACATTGTCATCTGTTGCTTCGGTATTGTGATCAATCTCAGCTTGCTTAACAGCTGATAGCGCCATGCGAATAACACCAAGACGTAATTTGTCTTTAGCTCGCATAGCGACTTTCATTTCATCGTTGAGTTGTATTAGAAGTGACATCTAAATCAAGCTCTTAGATAACTATACTAAGATATTTCTTAGTACATGCGAACGCGACGAGCGTTCTCACGAGAAACTTTTTTAGCAGCACGTTTTACCGCAGCAGCTTTCTTACGTTTACGTTCCCAAGTTGGCTTTTCATAACATTCGCGACGACGAACTTCTGAAAGGATTCCTGCTTTTTCACATGAACGTTTAAAACGACGTAATGCTACGTCAAATGGTTCGTTCTCTCTTACTTTAATTACTGGCATGTACTTTTTACCTTAGTATGTATCTATAAAATCGGTATTGATTCCCGCAAAATTAACTCATTTCCCTTAGTTTTAACGCTAAGTTAGTTATATTTGCTTCATCTCCACCCGCTCTATCAAAAATTGGTGCCGTATTCTACTGCTAACGAGAGTATAAAGTAAAGGCTATTTTATCAATCTACTGAGTTAATTCTGGAGAAAAAGAGCAATGACAGGTAAAATCGCCGCTCTCTTTTTTTCTAAGGCTCAATGTTATGCGTATTTTAGGTATTGAAACCTCTTGTGATGAAACTGGTATTGCTATTTATGATGATGAGCAAGGTATTTTGGCACATCGCCTTTATAGCCAAATAGCGGTACATGCTGATTACGGTGGAGTTGTGCCTGAATTAGCATCGCGTGATCATGTCCGCAAAACAATCCCTTTAATTAAAGAAGTGCTGGCTGACGCTCAATTAACTCCACAAGATTTAGACGGTGTTGCCTACACCGCAGGCCCTGGATTAGTTGGCGCTTTACTTGTTGGCTGCTCTATCGGTCGCAGTTTAGCTTACGGTTGGGATTTACCCGCGGTGCCAGTACATCATATGGAAGGTCATTTACTTGCGCCGATGTTAGAAGATGATATTCCTGAATTTCCGTTTGTCGCATTATTAGTTTCAGGCGGACATACTATGCTGGTACGCGTTGATGCTATTGGCGAGTATAAACTATTAGGTGAGTCGGTAGACGATGCTGCCGGCGAAGCATTCGATAAAACAGCTAAGTTACTAGGCTTAGATTACCCCGGCGGTCCTGCATTATCTAAAATGGCAGAACAAGGTGTTGCTGGTCGCTTTAAATTACCACGCCCAATGACCGACAGACCCGGCTTAGATTTCAGCTTTAGCGGTTTAAAAACAGCAGCAGGTACTTTAGTTCGCAAAGAATGCACTAATTTATCAGCAGATGAACTTGCACAAACCCACGCAGATATTGCTAATGCATTTCAACAAGCGGTAGTTGATACTCTGGCAATAAAGTGCAAACGTGCTTTACAGCAAGAAGGATTAAAACGTTTGGTGATTGCCGGTGGTGTCAGCGCAAATACCAGCCTTAGAGAAAAATTAGCAATAACAACTAAAAAGCTTGGTGGTAGTGTTTTCTACCCTCGCCCTGAGTTTTGCACCGACAACGGCGCTATGATCGCTTATGCAGGTATGCAGCGTTTAAAGTCGGGTACTGATGCCGATTTAACCTTTAAGGCTAGCCCTCGCTGGTCACTCGACTCATTGCCACCAGTAAAACAAGATTAGTCAGTTGAGAGTTAAGTTAGTTGTTTATTACAGCTAACTTAACCTGAATTCGGTTTAATAGACATTTAACAAATTGAAATATCAACAAAAAATTCAAATTTTATGAGTAATTTTGCTTTCCATACCTGTTAATAATCGAGCAATATTCGCACGATGCCTAAAAATAATCAGCGCACTGAGCATTAACGTAGGGTAAACATATAAAGGTTTAAGCAAATAGACATAAATAGGTGCAAGTGACACCGTAATAATAGCGGCTAAACTTGAGTACTTAGTTACCTTAACTACCGCCAGCCATGTTGCCATTAGTAAGGCTCCTAAAGTAAAACCAATAGGAAGCAAAGTGCCTAATGCGGTAGCAACTGCCTTACCACCTTTGAAGCCAAAAAATACTGGGTACATGTGCCCTAAACAAGCAGCTACACCAACAAAGCCTAAATACAAAGGTTCAACCGCTAAAAAGTAAGCGCCCCATACCGGAATAGTGCCTTTTAATACATCAAGCATCAGCACCGTTAGTGCTACCATTTTATTTGATATACGCAACACATTAGTTGCGCCAGGGTTTTTAGAGCCGAAAGTTCTTGGGTCAGGTAAGCCTAACGCTTTGCATATTAAAATTGCACTAGAAATTGAACCTATTAAATAGGCCGCAATAATCATGGCAAGCGTTAATATCAACATATATGAGAAATCCGTTACTAAATATCTGTTAAGGCAAAGGGGTAAACTAAAAAAGTTTCGACATTTATTATTCTATCTTGTTCTGCGCTAGTTTTTCTACAGTTACACAGGTAAACTCGGCGTTTATTTTGTAAAAATATAATTAATTAGAGCATATAGTCAAACTAATAATACGTTTAAGCTTGTATGACTATGGCACGATTACCGATAAAGAGTACTAGAGAGCAATAATGGATAAAGTTTTCATCAAAGGTTTGAGCATACAAACAACGATTGGTTTTTATCAGTGGGAAAAAGAAATAAAGCAAACCTTAATAATAGACTTAGCCATGGGTTGGAATATTGCCGCAGCAGCAAAAAATGACGAATTAGCCAAAACCTTAGATTATGCGGATATTTCACTTGCCGTTGAGCGTTTTGCTAATGAAAACCCCGTTGACTTAATTGAAACCTTAGCAGAGCGTTTAGCTAACTTTTTAATGACTCAGTACCAGATTCCTTGGTTAAAGCTAAGCATTGGTAAACCCGGTGCAGTGCATAATACGCAAACGGTAGGTGTTGAAATTGAACGTGGTCAATATAACTAATGGCCACTATTTACATTTCACTTGGTAGCAACATCAATCGTGAAAAGAATGTAAAGCAAGGTATTGAAGCACTCACTAAAGCTTTTGGCACATTAACCTTATCTTCATTGTTTGAAAGTAAAGCCATCGGTTTTAGTGGCGCTGCTTTTTATAATATGGTGATTGGTATAGAAACCAATAAAAATATTGAACAAGTAACCGCCACATTAAGAGAAATAGAGTTTGCTAATGGTCGTAGCTTTGATGCGAAAAAATTTAGCCCGCGAACATTAGATTTAGATTTATTGCTTTTTGATGATTTAATATGCGAACACCCCGCACAATTACCGCGCGCAGAAATAACAACCAATGCTTTTGTTTTATGGCCATTAAGCCAAGTAGCTCCCAACTTATTGCACCCTATTTTAAACAAAAGCTACCACGAGTTATGGCAAAATTACGACAAAAAAAGCCAGCAACTAGCTATTATTGAGCCGTGTTGGTAAAACTGCATTTAATCAAAATTACACCCTATTTGCCCAATCACCGAGTTAAAGGACAACGACGCTAAATGAGTACTTTAGAAATTATTATCTTAGCTTTACTACAAGGCTTAACTGAATTTTTACCTATTTCAAGTTCGGCACATTTAATATTGCCATCGCAAATTCTAGGCTGGCAAGATCAAGGATTAGGCTTTGATGTTGCCGTACATGTTGGCAGTTTACTCGCCGTCGTGCTTTATTTTAGAAAAGAGGTTGGTGAAATGGCCGTTGCTTGGTTAGGTACGGTTAATATAGGCCCCGCAGCCAATAGCAGCCAAGCAAGCTTCGATGGTAAACTAGCTTGGTGGATTATTCTAGCCACAGTACCTGCTGGCTTATTTGGTTTATTTGGCAAAGACTATATTGAAGAGCATCTACGCTCTGCATTAGTTATTGCTGCAACCACATTACTGTTTGGCTTTTTATTAGGCTTTGCCGATGTAAAAGCCGGCCATAGAAAAGTAAATAAACCACTCGAAAAGTTAGGGCTAAAAGGCGCGATGTTAATTGGTTTAGCGCAAGCGGTTGCCCTTATTCCTGGCACATCACGATCAGGTATTACCATGACAATTGGTTTAATGCTTGGCTTAAGCCGTGATAACGCCGCACGTTTTTCATTTTTGCTCTCAATTCCAGCCATTGCCATGGCAGGTAGTTACCTTACTTTAAAATTAATACTTTCAGCAGAAGGTGTAGATTGGTATGCCATGGGGCTTGGCAGCTTACTCGCTTTTATTAGCGCTTATGCTTGTATACATTACTTTTTAATTCTAGTGAATAAAGTCGGCATGATGCCATTTGTTATTTATCGATTAATTTTAGGTGCTGGTTTATTGTGGTTTGTTTTAGCTTAATAACTAAACTTTTAACCGTGACTTCCCTTGAGAAATTGCTATATAGACGCATATAGAGACTAAACGAGACCATAAGTGGGATATACCGTGAATACAAATATGATTGAAATCACCCTAGAAAATTTTCAACAAGTTATTATTGATGAATCAAAAAACAAACTTGTGTTAGTTAGCTTTTGGGCTGAGCAAGTCCCTGAGAGTATTACGTTGCGCGATGCGCTTGCCACTAAAGTAGCCCCTTTTACAGATCATATCTTATTAGCAAGTGTTGACTGTCAAAGCCAAGGTCAAATTGCCCAGCAATTTGGTATTCAAGGTTTACCTACCGCTATTTTAGTGAAGGATAGCCAACCACTTGACGGGCTTTCTGGCCCTCAAGAAGAAGCGACTATTGCGGCATTTTTAGATAAATACCTGCCTAAAGCTGAAGATTTATTACTACAACAGGCACAGACTTTTTTAATTGAAAATAAACTCGCTGATGCACTACAAGCCATAAGTCAGGCTTACCAAGAAAACAATGAACGTGCAGATATTAAATTAGTGCTCGCTGACGTTTTATTGCAAAGCGGTAAAAATGACGAAGCAAGAGCACTGCTTGATAGCATTTTAATGGCAGATCAAGACAGCTACTACAAAGCACTAATTGCCAAGCTTGAATTAGCTGACGAAGCCGCTAACTCGCCTGAAATACAAGCATTAGAAACACAGTTAAAAAACAACCCTGACGATGCTGTATTAACGCAACAACTTGCTGCTCAGTATAACCAAGTTAATCGTAATGAAGAGGCACTGGCACTACTGTTTAATTTAGTTCGTGCTGGTGGCACTATTAACGATGATGGCAGTAATTCAGCGGTAAAAAGCCGAGAGTTATTACTTGATATATTAAAGTCATTGCCCGATGGAGATTTACTTGCCACCAAATACCGTCGCAAACTTTATACCTTAATGTATTAAGCTATAAAGCACACACAAAAGCCTTAATTGAATCAATACAATTAAGGCTTTTTTTATAGCTCAGTAATATTACTTAATTTGAGCTCGGCTCAACAAATGAAAAGTGATTTTTTCTGATATTTCAATTTGTTAAATATCTATTAAACCGAGTTCAGGTTACATAAGCGGATGTATCCGCTAACCTGCTATGGCTATAAAGTGAAATAGCGTTAAGGTAAGTGCTCACTTGCTAAATAATCGTGAGATTGCATTTCTTGCAAGCGACTTAAACAACGTTTAAATTCAAAGGCTAAACGCCCACCACTGTATAACGCTTCTAATGCAACTTCGGCTGAGATAATAAGTTTAACGTGACGCTCGTAAAACTCATCAACCAAGGCAATAAAGCGCCTAGTACTATCGTCACTGTCCACACCCATTTGTTTAACATTAGCTAATAATACCGTATGACATAATTGACTTATCTCCATATAGTCGCCTTGGCTACGGGCACTTTCACAAAGCACTGCAAAGTCAAAGTAAGCAATGCCATCACTTAGCATAACCGTCTCAAGTTCACGGTTATTAATTTCCATGCTCTGCCCAACAGTGACATTCTCGCTAGAAAGTTGCTTAAAGTAATGTTGCAAATTTTGAGTCGCTTTATCATCTAACGGGTAATGATAAATTTCGGCCTGCTCTAAAGTACGCAAACGGTAATCAACGCCACTATCAACATTAACCACCTCGGTATGTTCATTAATCAAACGAATTGCAGGTAAAAAACGTTCTCGCTGTAAACCATTACGGTATAACTCGTCAGGAACAATATTTGAAGTTGCCACTAAAATTACGTTGTGCGCAAACAACTCTTCAAACAAACCGCCTAAAATCATCGCATCAGTAATATCTGAAACAAAAAATTCATCAAAACAAATGATTCGTGTTTCTTTTGAGAATTTTTTCGCGATAATTTTTAATGGATCAGACTGCCCTGAAAGCCCTTTTAGCTCTTGATGTACTCGGTGCATAAAGCGATGAAAATGCACACGCATTTTATTTTGAAAAGGTAGACAGTCAAAAAATGTATCAACTAAATAGGTTTTTCCTCGACCAACACCGCCATAAAAGTAAACCCCTTTGATAGGCTTAACTTCTGCTTTGCTGTAAATTTTTTTCCACTGACTCATGATTTTTTTAAAACCAGCCACTTCCACAGGCTTATTCTGCAAATCTTCAAATAAGCGCTGTAAATGCTTTACTGCATTTTCTTGTGCGGCATCAAAAAGAAAATCATCTTTAAGTAAATCTTGTTTATATTTATCAAGAGGTGAAAGTGGGATCATATAAAACCTATTTTTATGTAAAACTGATAATCTTTTCGCTTGAAATCGAAAATTTTGCCAAGATATCTTAAAAATACTCAGAGAAATAATGAGCAAATACGCTTGATAGTATTGTAAACTATCATAATACCAAGTCCATTAAATTAGTTCCCTGGTTGCATTAACTCGCAATTTACATACTAAAATACAGGGAATGGGTATAATGTTATTTTTCACTCATTTTTCTAAAACAAGGTAAGGTACATTTATGAATGAACTCATCATTTTAGCCTCATTAGTTGCAGGTGGTATTATTGGTTTTTTTGCCAACCGTTTGCTTTCTTCATCAAGTAAAGAGCAACGTAAGTTAGTTGATCAAGCGACTAAAAGTGAAGCTGCATTAGAGCAATATAAATTAGACGTTGCCGACCATTTAGCCAACTCAGCAAAACTGTTAGAGCAAATGAATAGCACCTGCCAAACGGCTATGAAGCAAATGCATGAGAGTACACAGCTGTTACAGCAAGCAACTCATGTTGATGTAGAAAATATGCCTTTTTTCTCGGTTGAAACACAGCAACAATTGGCACAAACGGCTAACTTAAGACACCCTAAAGGCGACAGTAAATCTCAAGAAGAAGTTACTGAAGCCCCGCTAGATTACTCAGGAAACCCGAGTGGTTTATTTGCAGATAATACACAAACTGTTACAACTGCAAAGTAGCGAAAACTGAACTAAAGCCTTTCTGCTTAGTCTATTTCAGGGTGTAATAACTAGGTTGCTGTTTGACCTAGTAATCATCCAGTTGTTAATTTTTCGGAGAACGCTTAATTATGAAAAAACTATCCCTTGCAATAAGTGCCGCTTTACTTTCTTCAACCATGGCACTTTCTAGTTTACCTGCCGTTGCCGCATGGCCAACCTCTGTAGATGGACAAACCATGCCAAGTTTGGCGCCAATGCTAGAACATGCCACACCAGCTGTTGTTAGCATATCCGTTAAAGGTACCCATAAAGTCAAACAGCAGAATGTACCAGAGGCTTTTCAATTTTTCTTTGGTAATCGTAACCCTAACCAAGCACAACAGCGCCCCTTTAGAGGTTTAGGCTCAGGGGTAATTATTGATAGCGATAAAGGCTACATTGTTACCAACAATCACGTTATTGAAAATGCTGATGAAATTCTTATTACGCTTAAAGACGGTCGTCAGTTAACCGCTAAAAAACTCGGTAGTGATGCTGAAAGTGATATAGCATTATTACAAATTGAGGCCGATAAACTCAGTGAAATTAAGTTAGCTGACTCTGATGAATTACGTGTTGGCGATTTCACCGTTGCTATTGGTAGCCCATTTGGCTTAGGTCAAACCGTTACCTCGGGTATTGTCAGTGCGCTAGGTCGCAGCAATTTAAATATTGAAAACTTTGAAGATTTCATTCAAACCGATGCGGCTATTAATAGTGGTAATTCAGGTGGCGCTTTAGTGAACTTACGCGGTGAACTTATTGGTATAAATACCGCTATTTTAGGCCCAGGTGGTGGTAATGTTGGTATTGGCTTTGCCATTCCAAGTAATATGATGAACAACCTAGTTCAGCAAATTATTGAGTTTGGTGAAGTACGCCGCGGTATTTTAGGGGTTGCTGGGCGTAGTGTTAATAATGACATTGCGCAAGCAATGGAACTTAAAAGCAGCCAAGGTAGCTTTGTTGAACAAGTTGTTCCAGGCTCAGCAGCTGATGAGGCTGGTATAAAAGCAGGTGATGTTATTGTTGAGCTTAACGGTAAAAATATACGTACCTTCTTTGAGTTACGCGCAAAAATAAGCTCAATCGGCGCTAATAAAAAGGTTAAATTAACCGTTATTCGTGATGGTGATAAGAAAACCTTTACCGTGAAATTAAAACAATCTGAAGGCAGTAATATTGCAGCAGAGAGTATTCACCGTATGCTCGAAGGTGCGAAACTTGAAAATGATAAAAACAACAAAGGTATTATCATTGAAGAGGTAGCGCAAGGCTCTCCTGCACAAATGGTAGGATTAAAGTCCGGAGATTTAATCACAGGAATTAACCGTAGCCGTATTAAAAATATTGCGCAATTACGTGATTACTTAAAAGATAAAGAAGGTGTACTTGCCTTGAGTATCGTTCGTGATGGCCATGCTCAATATTTGATGATCCGCTAACTTTATTTTACCGATAAACTGTCGGTAATAATAAGTCAAAAAAGCCAATTACGATGACTACCTAGGTCAAGTAATTGGTTTTTTTTATGTTACACTGCTCAAATTAACCTCTCACTAAAAAGAGTTGTACTTTGAAATTATTTTCGTTATTAAAATATATACTTAGCGGTATTAGTTATGGTGTAGCATTAGCTGTATTGTTATTAATACTATTTCCTAGTATTGCACCAGGTCTACATAGTAGTGCTTTTATCAGCACATTTTTTAAAAGTGATAATAGCGAGCAAGCTCCCTTATCTTTTGCAAAAGCGGTAAGTATCGCTAGCCCTTCTGTGGTTAACATTTACTCTGAAAAGATAGAGGTTAACCCAAGGTACGGTAGGCAAGCGCGTAAAAGCACCCGCTTAGGCTCTGGTGTTATTATGGATGCAAGAGGCTTTATTTTAACTAACCTACATGTTATTCAGCAGGCTGATCTTATTAAAGTTGTTCTACAAGACGGACAACTATTACCTGCGGAACTCATTGGCTTTGATCAACATACCGATTTAGCTGTATTGCGCGTAAACGCCGACAACTTACCCGTTATAGCGCAAAAGCCTAATCAAAGTTCACTCGCGGGAGATATCGTTTTAGCTATCGGCAACCCACTAAATTTAGGTCAAACCGTTACTCAAGGCATTATTAGCGCCACTGGACGAAATGGCTTAAGTAACACCAGCTATTTAGAGTTTTTACAAATGGATGCTGCTATAAATGAAGGTAACTCAGGTGGTGCGTTAATTAATAGCAACGGCATACTGGTTGGCATTAACTCACGTAAATTTACTCAATCTGATCCTCAACTTAATATTCAAGGGATTTTCTTTGCTGTTCCTTATCAACTCGCTTATAAAGTAATGCGTCAGATTATTGAAAACGGTAAAGTAGTACGAGGTTGGTTAGGAATTTCTGTTGATAATTACCGCGTAGATATTGGTGGCTTTGTTATTGGCGAAGTGATTGAAAATGGCCCTGCAGATATTGCTAACATCAAAGCTGGTGATATTGTTTATCAAATAGGCAACCAACCTATTCATAGCATTAACCAAGCCTTAGATATTATTGCAGAAACCCCACCTAATACCGACTTAGTGTTTAAGATTTACCGTCATAGCAAAGCAATAGAAGTTGTAGTGACCATTTTAGAATTTAAAGGCTAAATTAAGAGTATAAAAAAAGCGCGATAGTATCGCGCTTTTATAGGTCATACATTTACCTAAGTAACTTAACTACTAATCTAATGTTTGTAAGTGTTTAACAAGATTTTTATAATCTTCTAAAGAATTATTACGATCTAGTTCTGATGGGTTAATACGGTATTTACCATTTACAATAACAGTAGGCACGCCAGTTAATGCTCCTTTGTCAGCCATTGTCTGTTGATTTTTCTTCAATAGTTTAGCTTTACTATTAACATTAAAGCTGTTCATTAATTTATCAAATTTTTCACCGTCGGCACCATTAAGTACAAATATATTGCGTACATCTTTTTCTGAAGCAATAACTGCACGCTGTACATGGACATAATTAAACAGCGCGCCAATAAGTTTATCGGTATTATCAAAGTGTTCAGCGACAACGGTCGCTTTAGTCACCATTTGTTGAATTTGAGGACTTGCACCACGCAAGAAATCTACATGATTACGTTCGAATACAGTATCTTCAGGCAGTTCCTTTTTTATTTCGTGCATTACAGGTTCAAATTTAAAGCAATGTCCACAATATACCGAGAAGTATTCACGTACTTCTTTTTTAGTTGAAACAGTTTCATTTACTTTAGTATATTGTTTACCTTCTGTATATTGCTCTGCACAAACAGTAATTGAAACAGCAAACAGTGGTACTAATAGGGCTAATAACGGTTTAAAAAATTTATTCATTTTACTTCCTAAGGATTCTTTAATGTAATCTATGTTAGTTTATTGTCTTAATCTTATATTACTAACTCTGTTTTTTACCTACCACAAAGCTTTTATCAAACTATACCTTCAAGGCTTGTTTACTAAGGTTTGCCCCCAATAAAACTTATGAGTATAACGGATTAAAAGTTTTGTAAGTTTAACGGTGGCAGCTGTAATGCTGACATTTGTTCTTTAAGCATTAATATTTGCTGCTCCCAATATTTCTCGGTATTAAACCAAGGAAAATTTTGTGGAAAAGCAGGATCTGACCAGCGTTTACATAACCATGCCATATAATTAACCACACGCATAGTACGTAGTGATTCTATCAAAAGTAACTCACTATTATCAAACGTAAAGAACTCTTCATAACCCATTAATAGGGTATCAAGTTGTAACAATTTATCTTGTCGGTCACCTGAGAGCATCATCCATAAGTCTTGAATGGCAGGACCCGTTCGACAATCGTCTAAATCAACAAAGTGTGGTCCTTCGTCACGCCACAAAATATTACCTGCATGGCAGTCACCATGTAGCCTAATTTGATTACGTGGTTGATACTGCTCAGCCGCAACAGTAATCACTTGATCTAAAATAGTAAAAAATGGTTTTACTAAGCCTTGGCTAACAAAACCCGAGCTCGCTATTTGTTCACGAGCCCCAAGCAGCATTTCATCACAAGTAAAACTTGGTCGGTGTACAAACGGTTTTTGCGCTGACACTGCGTGAATTCGCCCTACAAAGCGACCCATCCATTCAAGCTGGTCTAAGTTATCAACTTCAAATATGCGACCGCCTCGACAAGGGAATACCGCAAAATGATAACCTTGGTATTCAAACAAGCTTTTACCGTTAACTTTAAGTGGCGCAACAATCGGTAATTCAGCTTCAGCCAACTCAAATGAAAAGTCATGCTCTTCATGTATTTGCGCTAGCTGCCAACGCTGAGGTCGATAAAATTTAGTGACGTATTTAACTAAGTTATCATCATGAAATTGATAAACACGATTTTCATAGCTATTTAACGCCAACAAACCACTATCAACCGTAAACCCTGCGCTTTCTAAACCGTCAATAATCAAATCAGGTGATAGTGACTCAAAACTAAATACTGCCATTAACGTTTATTGAAGAAGCGACTTTCTTGCGCAACCTTCACCTCAGAGTCGGTATTTATTTGTTCTACGGTAAAAGTAATATCTGTCATGTAACCTTTTAAATCATAAGGGTCAACTGAAATACTAATTGGCAAAGTAGATGCGGTTGCCGCTTTAACCGTAATTTCTTGTGCTCCATGCCATTGAGTATTTTCTATGCCACTGACTGACAACTTATAAGTGTTATCGGTTTGTGACATGTTTAATATTTTCAAGGTGAAAACATTTTCAATTTCACCATTAAAGTTTTCTTTGGCTAGCTCTGTTCTATCACGAATAATGTCCAACGATAATGGGACACGATTAACTACTTCTAAAATCAGCATGCTACTCATAATCACCAGTAACAAGCCGTAGCCAATTAACTTGCCGCGTACTACATGTACCTTCTTATGCTTCAACTCATGCTCGGTGGTATAACGAATAAGCCCTCGAGCATAATTCATTTTATCCATAACACCATTACACGCATCAACACATGCACCACAATTAATACACTCGTACTGCAAACCATTACGAATATCTATACCGGTAGGGCAAACCTCAACACACAAGTTACAATCAATACAATCACCTAAGCCCAGCGCTTTAGGGTCTTCTTTGCGCCCGCGTGCACCTCGGCCTTCACCACGCTCTGCGTCATAAGAAACCGTTACTGTGTCTTTATCAAACATTGCTGATTGAAAACGCGCATAAGGACACATGTGTAAACAAACGGTTTCTCTCATCCAGCCTGCATTACCGTATGTTGCCAACGCGAAAAAGGCGAGCACACCTGCCATCCCCAAAGAAATATTAAAAGTGAAGGTATCAATAAACAACGATTGCATTGGAGAAAAGTAGCCGGCAAAGGTCATTGCGGTTAATAGCGAGAAAAATAGCCAAGCACTATGCTTTAAAGCTTTTCTGATAAACTTATTCGCATTCATTTTTTGCTTATCAAGCTTTCTACGCTGATTAGCTGTGCCCTCTATTTTTTCTTCAAACCAAATAAAAATAAAGGTCCATACGGTTTGCGGACACATATAGCCACACCAAACACGCCCTAAAAAGGTAGTAACAAAAAACAGTAAAAAGGCACTAAAAATGAAAATCCACGCTAAAAGCGTCAAATCTTGTGGCCATAATGTTAAGCCCCACAAGGTAAAGCGCTGCTCTGTAATATCAAACAGTACCGCTTGTTGCCCGTTATATTGCAACCACGGAATAATCGCAAACACCGCAAAAAAGATTATATTCATGCGCTGTCTTAGTTTTTGAAAGAAGCCCGAGACTTTACGGACATAAATTTGGTCACCCGGCTTGTAACGATCTTTGCCCGTATTTTTTTGCCCGTGTATTTTAATATTTTTCACTGGAATATGCTGTGATACAGCATTATCTTTGCTCTTATTTGACGATGAGGATGATTGGTCGTTTGCTCTCACGATAAATCCTTGATAAATGAGTGATACACTTTGTTTTAGTGCTTTTATTGACTAGGCAGTCGTAACAGGAAATTAATTGCCCTAAATCACTGAATTAATATAACATAATAACTTACTCAATATTATAAGACATTGTATGAAAAAATTATTGATCTTAATCGTCGCCATTGCGATTTATTTGCACTTTTATCCTAACGCTGAAGTGACTAATTTTTATAACCAAAAAAAGGAATATTTATTAGATCAGTTTGCTGAGCTTAGCGATACCAAAGTCCGCTTAAAGGCTGAGAAAATATATACCGACCTAGAGCCTAAGATGACCGCTTATTCTCCAGAAGAAATAGCGCAAGTAAAGTCTATTACCTCTTCTCGTGCAAATGTTAAGGAGTTTTATCATAATATTTGCCAAACAGAGACGCGTGATATCGTGCTACATCTCAAACATCAAAAACAAGTTTGCCAAGTAATTTCTAACTATACCAATATGTTTTAGTATTGCGCATTATCAAAAAAGCCTTAACAAAGGTAATTTGTTAAGGCTTTTGACATAAATTTTTATGTTAACTCGTATGTAAAAAAACTAGTATTTTGAAAGGCGTGCTAACAGCTGAGAAAAATCATCAGCACTCTCCAGCTCTTGTTTATGCGATGTATCTCGTATTACCCAACGGCCATTTACCATAACATCACAAACTGGGCTTTGCTGGCTTGCAAAAATAACACTATCAAGTAAGTGTTTATTATCATGAGCAAACAATTGCGTTTTACGACCATCTAGCACGACTAAATCAGCTTGCATCCCGACAGCTAAAAGGCCTGTATTAGCATTGGTACTTTGAGCGCCACCCTGTGCTGCGCGTTGCCATAAATTTTGACCTACCGAGGCTTGCTCGTTATTCGCTAAAATAGCACGTTGTTGCTTAATTAAGCGCTGTGCATATTCTAACCAACGTAACTCTTCAATGGGGTTAACTGAAATATGACTATCAGAGCCTATCGCAAAGGTGCCTTGCTCGGCTAAAAATTCAGTCGTTGGAAAAATACCATCGCCCAAATTTGCTTCTGTGGTAGGGCAAATCCCCGCAATAGCTTTAGTTGCAATAATACCTTTTCGCTCATCTTCATTAATATGCGTTGCGTGGATTAAACACCAATGTTGATCAAGTGAGGCGTTATCAAGTAGCCACTGTACTGGACGTTTCCCATAATGCGCTAAGCAATCATCAACTTCTTTTTGCTGTTCACTAATGTGAATATGAATAGGCGCTTTGGCATCTAAAGCACGCACATGCTGAACAGCTTCAGTTAACGACTGTTTATCAACCGCTCGTAATGAGTGTGGCGCAATACCAACGTTCGTATTAGCGTACTGCTCACTTAAGACAAAACACTCAGTCACTAATTGATTAAACTGCTCGGTAGAATTAATAAAACGTTTTTGACCATCGTTAGCTGCTTGAGCGCCAAAGCCGCTGTATTGATACAATACCGGCAGCATGGTTAAGCCAATACCTGACTCGCTTGCCGCTTTAAATATTGATTCAGCCATAGTGCTTAAGCCAGAGCTATTAGCTAAATCACTAGTATTTTCATAGCAACTGCCATCAATTTCATGATGAAGATAGTGAAACTCAGCAACACGGGTATAGCCCATTTTAAGCATTTCTATATAAAGCTGTTTAGCGATCACTTTAGCGTCATGCTCAGTTAGCTGCGCTAAAAATTGATACATAATTTTTCGCCAAGTCCAAAAACTATCTTGTCCTTCGCTGCCCTGCTCGCTAAAACCAGCAAATGCTCGCTGAAATGCATGAGAATGACAGTTAACCATACCGGGGATAACAGCCCCTTTGGCAACTTCGGCACCTTCAACAAAACCTGCCTCAATAGCAGTGATTATACCGTTTTCAATGGTAAGGGTTTGTTGCTTTGCCCAACCCGCCTGTAACAAAATATTGTCTGCGTATAATTTCATTATTATCTTCTATATCTAAAGGTTTACTTGGCAAAGTTAGCCAAGCATTTAACAAAGCTCGCTAATTTAAGCTTTACCTGAGTAGCCTTCTCTTCATTATAATGATCACTTGGCTCGTCCATATAAGTATGTTGCGACAGCTCTAACTGAATAGCGTGAATATTATTAGCTGGGTCGCCATAAGCCCTAGTTATATAGCCCCCTTTAAAGCGACCATTAACAACACTGGTGTATGGTGACAAATCAAGCTGTTGAATTTTTTCAATAAGATCATCACTACAGCTTTTACCATCAGCATTACCAAAGTTAAAATCTGGTAGCTGCCCTTCAAAAAAGCGAGGCACGTGAGACAAAATAGAGTGGGCATCCAATAAAACTACTTTGCCGAACTCTTGTTTCATTTCAGCTAAGGTTGTAGCTATTGCTTGATGATAAGGTTGCCAATATTGCTCAATTCTGCGACTTATTTCAGCTTCACTTGGTGTTTGTTGCGGTAAATATAACGGGCTATTATCAAAGGCTGTGGTTGGGCACAGTTCGGTACTGTTGGCACCAGGGTATAAATTAACACCGGAAATATCTCTATTTAAGTCAATAACATAACGACTATATTTAGGTTTAATAATACTAATCCCTAACTCAAGAGCAAAGTCATAGAGTTTGTCCATATACCAGTCAGTATCAGGAACCTGCTTTGCAGTTTCGGTCATAGTGTTCGCTATTTCACTAGCAATTGCCTGGCCATTATGTGGCATGCTAATTAACATGCCAATGCTACCCTTATCTATTGTGTAACTTGAATTCATCGGTGCCACCAAATTGTATATACAACTTTAATATCGCTAATTTATCACGCAGTAGTGCTTACTAGCAAACCCTTAATACTTATTTATCGCTGCTACAAGTATCTTATTCTTTATAGCGTACTAAACTAAGCTAGCCACTATGAGTAAAGACAACAATTGAAGACAAAAAACATTATCGGCTTGGTCTATGTGTTGAATAAAATATTAAACCGCTCATTAATAGGTAAAACCTATCGTAATGAATGGTATTTACAATTTTATATTTAACTTGAATATCAACATAATAGTCCCAAGTTAATTATTAGCGTTAACATTTTAAACCACCTTGGAGCACACTATGTTTAAAGATATGACAGGTCAAAAAGTACCATCGGTTACCTTTCCAATAAGAGCAGAAGATGATTGGAGCCAACGTGACAGCAAGGAAATTTTCTCAGGTAAAACCGTTATTGTTTTCTCATTGCCTGGCGCATTCACGCCAACATGCTCATCTTCTCATTTACCTCGTTACAACGAATTAGCCCCTAAGTTTTTTGAAAATGGTATTGATGAAATCGTTTGTGTATCAGTAAACGATACGTTTGTTATGAACGCTTGGGCAAGTGACCAACACGCTAACAACATTAGCTTTATTCCTGATGGTAATGGTGACTTTACTGACGGCATGGGCTTATTAGTTGACAAAAAAGCCATTGGTTTTGGTAAGCGCAGCTGGCGTTATGCAATGCTAGTAAAAGATGGCGTTGTTGAAAAAATGTTTATTGAGCCAGACTTACCAGGCGACCCGTTTGAAGTATCTGATGCTGATACTATGCTTAACTTTATTAACCCTGAGGCATTACCAAAAGCTAACGTAGCCATGTTTACTAAGCCAGGTTGTTCATACTGCACTAAAGCTAAAGCGTTATTAGCTGAGCAAG
The DNA here is from genome assembly GCF_039523295.1 of Colwellia asteriadis. Taxonomy (NCBI): domain Bacteria; kingdom Pseudomonadati; phylum Pseudomonadota; class Gammaproteobacteria; order Alteromonadales; family Colwelliaceae; genus Colwellia; species Colwellia asteriadis. The sequence goes on from NZ_BAAAFA010000001.1 coordinate 491,366, forward strand.
GTTTAAGTTATGAAGAGCTAGTACTCGGCGAAAACACATCACTTTCTGCGATGCGCGCTATTAGTAACGGTGACACTACGCCACAAATATTTATTGATGGGAAGCACATTGGCGGCCATGATGAATTAGTTAAACACTTTGCCTAAGCAAAGTTGATAAAACTCTAAACACAATAGTGGTATACTCACCCTATTGTGTTTTATTTTTTAAAGTTTCTCATCATGGATAACCAACCTTATAACCCACTACATGGCATTACCTTAAAAGCCATAGTTACCGACCTAGAAGCCTACTTTGGTTTTGAAGCGCTCGGTAAAGAAATTAAAATTAAATGCTTCACTGACAACCCGAGTATTAACTCAAGCTTAAAGTTTTTACGCAAAACACCATGGGCACGTGAAAAAGTTGAACAACTTTATATCAAAAATAAACATAAGCTATCTCAATAACACGTTTTAATAAAAATAACTAAGCGCTTTCACTATAACGTTTGTTTAGCTACTTATAGCAATAAGGGCTATGAAAACGCTAGTAATCCCTTTAAAAATATCTAATGATGAAACTATAAAATTTTATCTTTAGGTTATTTATGTCTGGTATTACCCATTATATTTTAACATTGCAGTGTCCTGATAATACGGGCGTTTTAGCACAAGTCTCGCAAAGCCTATTTGCTCACGGCGCTTTTATTACCGAAACATCACAGTACAGCGACCCGTATACTGAAACGTTTTTCTCGCGCATTGCTTTTGATGACAGAAATTTAAACGTATCTAGCCAAGAGTTTTTGCAAGCAATGGACGAGTTAGCTAAACCCTTAACCATGCAATACCAACTAAGAAAGCGTGAAGATTTCCCCAATATATTAGTGGCAGTATCAAAAGATGATCACTGTTTAGTATCACTATTAACCAAGTGGAAGTCAGGTGCTCTGCCAGTTAATATTGTAGGAGTGGTTTCTAATCACCAAACCTGTGAGTCATTAAGCCAGTGGCATGACGTGCCTTTTTATTACTTACCGGTCACCCCAGACACTAAAGCCGCACAAGAAGCGCAAATATTAGCGCTAATGAAAGAGAAAAATGTCGACTTATTAGTACTCGCCCGTTATATGCAAATTTTATCTGATGATTTATGCCAGCAGCTACAAGGGCATGCTATTAATATTCATCATTCATTCTTGCCAAGCTTTAAAGGCGCACGTCCTTACCATCAAGCACACGCACGAGGCGTAAAAGTTATTGGTGCTACTGCACATTACGTGACCGCAAACCTTGATGAAGGACCTATTATTGCTCAAGAAGTTAAACCAATTAACCACACATTCACCATAAACCAAATGGTGCACATGGGTCACGATTTAGAGGCAACCGCCCTAAGCCATGCGGTGCGCATGCACGCAGAATTACGTGTTTGTTTAAACGGTGATAAAACGGTTATTTTGGCTTAAACAGCAGCTGCTCTATTTATCGGTTTTTATCAGCATAGCTCCTCTTATTATGTTGATAAAAACTACGCTGTAATAATTTCTATACATGCGTCAACTCACAGTAACGCCAGTCAACTTATTAAATATCGTCAACATTAGCCCCTCGATTAAATTTATGATTAAAATTAGCTTAACTATTTATCTAACGATCTTTAAATAAAGAAGTCCTGCTTATGATTAACATTGAAAAAATTCATCACGTTGCGTATCGATGTAAAGATGCGAAAGTAACAACCAACTGGTACAAAGACATGTTAAACATGGACTTAGTATTAGCAATTGCTGAAAACGAGGTGCCTTCAACCAAAGCCCCTGATCCTTACATGCATATTTTTTTAGATGCAGGTAACGAAAACGTACTCGCTTTTTTTGAACTACCTAACTCCCCAGAAATGGATCGTGACCAAAATACACCAGCATGGGTACAACACATTGCCTTACGTGTAAGTAATGTTGAAGCGTTAGTTTCAGCAAGAGATGAACTCGTCAGCAAAGGCGTTGATGTGTTAGGTCCCGTTAATCACGGCGTATTTAAATCTATTTATTTCTTCGACCCTAATGGTCACCGTTTAGAGCTAGCCGCTGATATTGGTACCCCTGAGCAATACCAGCAATTAAATGAAGTAGCACAAGACATGATAGAAGAGTGGTCTGTCACTAAGCGTGCTCCACAACACGCTGCTTGGTTGCACGAGTCATAGATAACAAAGCGATAACAGCATAGCCTTCACGAAAATAAACAAAAGCGAGCTCATAAGCTCGCTTTTTTCGTTTTAAGACCTACCTAGATGATAAATAGTCATGAGAACAACTAAACATCAAAAAACATATAGACGTCTAGACGTTTAAATAGTTATACTTTAGAAAAGCGATAGGAAAAATAGCCGAAAATAATTCAACAGGAAGTTGAAAGGAGTTAACCATGTTCGAAATTAAACATTTAAAAACCATGGCAGCACTTGCCGATACCGGGAATCTTCGTAAAGCTGCCGACAAATTATTTAGCAGTCAATCGGCTTTATCACATCAAATTAAAGACTTAGAGAGCCGTTTAAGTTCGCCACTATTTATTCGCAACAGTTCGCCAATAGAGTTTACTGAAACAGGTAAAGTATTACTCGCTTTAGCAACTGACATTCTCCCAAAAATAGAACAGACCAAGCAGCAATTAAAAGCACCAAGTAAACAAAAACAGAGCTTACGCTTAGCCGTTGCCTGTCATGCGTGTTTTCAGTGGCTATTGCCAGTAATTAATAACTTTTCACCAAGTAATACTAACAGTATTACTGACGATTCAGCCTATAACAATTCGTACAACATTGAGTTTATTGATGAAAACTTTCCACGCATAACCACTCAATCTTCAACTAAAATGTCTTCATCTAGCCCCCATCAACAAGAGAACGATCAAAGTGTCGATATTTTATTTACCGATGAAAGACACAATGATGATACTTTTGTGTATCATGAAATAGGCCAGTTTGAGGTAGTAGCAGTATCATCAAAACAGCAACAACTAAACCCACACTATAACTATTTAAACGCACAAGATTTTCAGCAACTCACTTTATTAACCTACCCTTTACCGATAACAGAATTAGATATTTTCAAGCTCTTTTTAACCCCCGCAAAGGTTACGCCAGCAAAAGTAAAGCAAGTGAACAATAGTCATATTATGCTACAAATGGTGGCAGCAAATATGGGCGTTGCCACATTGCCTGATTGGTTAGTAAGTAGCCAAGCTCAGCAATCACTACTACAAAGCTATCGTTTAGGTGAACATGGGGTATTTAAAACCTTGTATGCTCGCTATCAAGTAGGTAACTCACAAGTAACTATAATAGAACAACTTATTCCGCAAGCGATGCAAGCTTTTGCTCAGTTATATGCAAATAATGAGTAATGCATTAATAAATAGCTAAAAAGGAGCTAGGAAATAACTATGTGGTATCAAACACAAATAACCTTAAAAGCACGAAAACGTGGCTTCCATTTAGTAACTGATGAAATTATCAGAAGTTTACCCGAACTCAGGCAAGTAGAATGTGGCATTTTACACTTATTTATTAAGCACTCTTCAGCCTCGTTAACTATCAACGAAAATGCAGATCCAACAGTGCGTAGCGATATGGAAGCGCATTTTAATCATTTTGTACCCGAGCGTGCTGCCTATTATCAACATACCTATGAAGGTGACGATGATATGCCTGCTCATATAAAAGCCAGTACATTAGGCTGTAGTTTAACAATACCTATTAGCCAAGGGGTTTTGAATATGGGAATTTGGCAAGGGATCTATTTAGGTGAACATAGAGATTACGGCGGCAGTAGAACCATTGTCGCGACAATTAATGGCAACATTTCATAGTTTAGCCTTACAAGATGCTCCACATAACGTACTATAAAATAAGTTAAACGTTGTTCAGAAAACGTTAACATGATTTAATTTTAGCTGCTGTTATATTTTACCAAGCGTGAACTATAGTTTAAATCACTAAAATATAACTTATTAAAGTACTGCCTTTGAGCAATCCCCTTAAGCAATAAGACTTGTAGCATAAAGGTTGCTCATACGGCCACTTTAAAAAATTAAAGGATTAAGTAATGAAATACACTTTACTAAGCTTACTAACTTTATTACCACTGACAACTATCGCTGCCGAAGAGAAAGAAGTGCAAGACATGTCAGACCCCCTTGCGGTATATACCCAAGCAGGCTTTGGAGTTACAGATAAAGGCATTAATTTAAAAATTGGTCAAACCTATGATACTGGTGATAAAAGTACCGCTGGTATGAATATAATCGAAGTCAAAGGTATTTACGGTGATGTTTTCGGTTTTCGTGATGATGATAAAACAACTGACTCGATAGACTCATTTCGCTTTCGTAACTTTGGTACCAACCTAACAAATGGTCGCGCAACCCAAATTGACGCTAATTACAACCTTAAAGCTAGTTTAGTGTCGGATGAAAGCATGGATGTGTCTTATAGCTTTATTCAAGCTTTACCGCCACAAGGGATTTTTACTTTTTATCCACTTGCAGGTGCAGGTATTTCAGTAGGTGAAAATGTACTTGAAGATGACGGCAGCTACGACAGTGGTTACTCAACCATGGGAGCATATGCCTTAGTAGGGATGTATGCGAAAGTTACCATTACTGATAAGATTTGGTTGAATTACAACCCGTTTTGGCTCACGACAGTTGCAGGCTCTGATAACTATAAAGACAACTATTATGGCGCAAACCAAAGCAATATATTAACTCATGAGTTTGTTGCTAGTTACCAAATCAACCCTCGTATGAATTTACGCTACTTTGCCAACTGGAATAAAAATGTCAACTTTGCCGATGGCGACCATCGCATTGAATTTAATTATCAGCTGTAACATATTTACTAAAAATTAAATTCAAGCTTTCAGCTTAAACAGTTAACGCTGCGCTAAACATATTTATCTAGCGCAGCTATTAATTAAACCGCGTTACTTTTTATAAACAACCGACCAATCATTTTTCATATCAACAACTAGCCAGTTTTCTTTTTCCGCTTGTATTAATGCTTTATCAAGCTTACCTATTTTTGAATCTTTATCGTACGCCCATTCACGTTCTTTATCCGTATGATGAACGATAACCCCTAAACGACTCTCTGCACCTGCAGTTGTCCATTCAAGCATAGCTCTGTCACCATCAGAATTGCCGACTGCGATAATTGGTCGCTTGCCAATAGCATTATAAATACCAATGGGCTTACCAGCTTTGTCATTGTTAAATTCAAGTTCAGGTAATCGAACAATTTTCGGCACACCATCAATTACTTTATATTCAGAAGCAATGCGACTGCCAATAATTTGTTCTGCGGGAATACCATAAACGTCAGGGGCCCATGCACGCATAAACTCAACCCCACCACCAGAAACAATGAAAGTTTTATAATCATGCTCACGTAAATACGTTAGTAACTCAAGCATCGGTTGATAAACCATGTCTGTAAATGGCTTTTTCGTTATTGGATGTTTTGCTGAACTCATCCATGATGAAACTTGCTGAGTAAACACCTCGCTCGTCATCCCTGCGTGAGTATTCATCACCAACTCAATTAAATCTTTTTCTGTCATATGAGCAGGCATTTTACCTTGAAGAATATCTGCGTATGGCTGAGTGGTTTTCCACTGCGGGTTATCAGGAGCAAGCTGCTTAACTTGTGATAGTGCAAAAAACAACTGAAAATATGCTGGTTGTTCAGCCCATAAAGTACCATCGTTATCAAATACCGCAACTCGGTCCGCAACAGCAATAAAGTCTTTAGAGCCTTCGGTGGTAGTTTTTTTCACAAATTCGATAATTGTATGTTTACGTGCACCTTCTTGCCATGACGCTAACGGCTCAGCCGCAACACAAGTGGTAGTAACCACAAGACTTGTTATAACAAATAATGATTGAAGTAATTTCATACAAACTCCTTTTAAGTAAAAAAGCCAATTTCAAACGAAATTGGCTTTAAGATTAAATTAATACCTAGTTGGCATTTAATTAATGCTTATGTTTAGTTACGAGGAACTAAAGCATCAAGCTCTTTTAATTTTTTCAACGCATCTTGCTGTCTAAATGTGTCATAGCTGATATTACCTGAACTTAAGCTAGAACCCATTTGGAAAGGATAGTCTGGAATAGTCTTTAAGAATCCCATAACTTTCTCTTGTACTGGTACGAATAACCACATAGTGTTTTCTGCATACCATTTTAAGTACATTTCAGACTCAAGTGCACCTTTTTGGTACGGGTCTTGACGAAGGTTAATAATCAACGGCCATGCTGGTGTTTCACGAGTTGCGGTATTAATACCACCAGAAAGTGTTGCAAAGTGAATTTTCCAATCGTTCCAACGAACAGCATTTAGCTCACCCGTAGCGCCAAAGTAAAAGATGCTATCACGAGGTGATTTATCTACTTTACCTTCAAAGAATGGCTTCATGTTGTAACCGTCAAGGTGTACACGCCATTTTTTACCATTAGCACGGTAACCTTTTTTCAGTTTTGCAACCACGTTAGGCTCACCTGCAGCAGCTAGGAATGTAGGCATCCAATCTTCTTGTGAAATGATATCGTTGATAATAGTATCTGGCTTAACCGTACCAGGCCAACGAACCATCATCGGAACACGGAAACCTCCTTCCCATGTAGTACCTTTCTCGCCATGGAATGGTGTAGTACCACCATCTGGCCAAGAAATAGTTTCTGCGCCGTTATCCGTTGAGTAAACAACGATAGTGTTATCAGCAATTTTAAGCTCATCAAGCTTATCTAGTAGTACACCTACTGCTTTATCGTGCTCAGCCATACCGTCTGGGTATAAACCTTTACCTGTAACACCCACCGACTCTTCTTTTAAATGAGTCCAAACGTGCATACGTGTAGAGTTCATCCACATAAAGAATGGTTTTTTCTGTTTAACAGCGCGTTCCATAAAATCAAGACCCGCAGCCATAAACTCGTCATCCGCATGTTCCATACGTTTCTTAGTTAATGGACCAGTATCTTCAATTTTTCCATCAGCAGTTGCTTTTAATACACCACGAGGGCCGTACTTTTTACGGAACTCTGGGTCTTTAGGGTAAAAGTAACCTTCTGGCTCTTCTTCAGCGTTTAAGTGGTAAAGGTTACCAAAAAACTCATCAAAGCCGTGGTTAGTTGGAAGATGCTTATCTTGGTCACCTAAATGGTTTTTACCAAATTGTCCTGTTACATAACCTTGTTCTTTTAATAAGTCACCAATAGTTGGTGACCAATCTGGAATACCGTGATCAGAGCCTGGCATACCAATGGTTAATAAACCCGTTCTAAATGGGTGTTGACCTAAAACAAATGATGCACGACCTGCTGTACAAGACTGTTGTGCATAAGAATCGGTAAACATTGCCCCTTCTTTAGCAATACGATCTATATTCGGCGTTTGATAACCCATAATGCCATGATTGTATGCGCTGATATTATGTACACCAATATCATCGCCCCAAATAACTAAGATGTTAGGTTTTTCTGCAGCTTGTACAGAGCCAACCCCCATTGCAAGTGCTGCAACTGCAACGAGTTGCTTAATATTCGATTTTATAGAAATCACCTGTGTGCTCCTTGTTAAAACTAACGTAATAAGATGTCTAATCTAGAGACTAGTTTAAAGCTATACTATTTCAACTTTATTGCAACGAAAAAAAATCATGTACCATGTTGCTATATATACAAAAAAAGTAAATCAAGTAACTATTATGTACGGTTACAAAGTCTTTAAAATTTAATCTCTTATAAACTTTACTCTGGTAGCTTAGTGCTGATATAAGTTAATAAAAACCACATAATTATGTTCGCGCAAGGATAACTGTAAATGCGATTTCTCCCTTTATTGATATGGCTATATGCCTTGTTTCTGGCTCAGCCAATATATGCTAGCGAGCAAGCATGTATTTCATGTCATCAAAGCCAAGTGCAAGACTGGCAGCAATCTGACCATTTCCACGCGATGGAGCCCGCCACAACAGCAACAGTGTTAGGTAACTTTGATAACCAAACCCTTAATTATCAAAACCAACAAGCTCGGTTTTACACCGAAAATAAAACATTAATGATCACTATGCCTAATTTACAAGGCAAGTTAACAAATTACCCCGTGCTTTATACCTTTGGTTACCAACCACTCCAGCAATACATGTTTGATATGGGCCAAGGTAAAATCCAGTTATTTCCCTTTGCTTGGGATTCTCGAACAAAAGAGCAAGGTGGGCAGCGCTGGTTTGTTTTACACCCTGATCAGAAACAACATGATTTATTTCACTGGTCACAAATGGGACAAAACTGGAATCATATGTGTGCCGACTGCCACTCAACTGATTTTAAAAAGCAGTTTGATTTAAAAACCAATAGCTTTAAGTCAACCTTTAGCGAAATGAATGTAAGCTGCAAGGCATGTCATGGTGATACTAAACAACATTTAAGTTGGGCTCATGGCGATACTCAAATTAAAGACAAAGGCTTTGCTGTAAATATCAATAAAAAAACACCGCTATTTGTGCGCCAAGCTGATGGTAGTATGAAAAGCGCCGAGCCGATTCAAAGCTCAGAGCAAGTTCCCGTTTGCGCAACGTGTCACTCAAGGCGAGCTCAATTAGGAGACCGCAAAGAGCCGCACGCCTTTTTAACACAGTTTCAACCTTCGTTAATTACCCCAGAGTTATATCATGTTGATGGACAAGTATGGGATGAAGATTATGTCTGGGGCTCATTCCAACAAAGCAAAATGTTTGAAGCGGGTGTTACCTGTAGCAATTGTCATAATCCACATTCAGGTAAATTAAAGCTACCGGGCAACCAAACCTGTACTCAATGTCACACCAGTGAAGTATTTAATACCCCTACCCATCATGGTCATAAGGTTGATACCGCTGGCAGCCAATGTGTGGATTGTCATATGCCCGCCACAACCTTTATGCAGGTTGATGCGAGACGTGATCACAGCTTTCGTGTGCCACGCCCAGATTTAACCTTAAAAACAAAAGCGCCTAATGCCTGTAATAGCTGCCATGAAGATAAAACACCACAGTGGGCGGTTAAAAATATCAAACAATGGCATCCAAATTCTAAATTTATAGGCAGCGAGCATTTTTCATTAGCTTTTCATGCGGCAGATAACCGCTTACCTAATAGTTCATCAATGTTAACTAAAATAGCTCAAAATAATGATTTCCCAGATATTATTCGCGCATCGGCTTTAAGCCGTTTAGCAAATACCCCAGATAACAATGCCGTGGTTGCTATTGTTAGGGCGGTCAAAGAAAATGAGCCGCTCAAACGCCAAGCAGCGATAGAGGCCGCTATGCCTTATGATATATGGCAGCGCTGGCGCATGCTTAATAGCTTATTAGATGATTCACACCGCTATATCCGCAGTGAAGCCGCTCGCGCATTAGCCGCGATATTAGTGGAGCCATCTGGCAAGCTAAATAACGCTGATACTAAACGCCTAACCAACGCTTTAAATGAATATAAACAAAGCCAAGTTTATCAGGCCGAGCGTGGCTTCTCTCATACTAACTTAGGTAACTTAGCGCTTGAACTGAACAAACCTGAGCAAGCAAAAGCGCATTATTTAACGGCAATTGAAGTGGAAAATATATTTATTCCTAGCTATGTTAATTTAGCTGACCTTTATCGTACTCAAGGTGATGAAAAATCAACACAAGATATTTTACAACAAGGGCTGAAAATAAACGCCGAAGCCGCTGATTTACATTACGCTTTGGCAATGAGTTATGTGAGAAGCCAAAATAAGTCCGCAGCATTAACACACCTTCAAGAAGCGGCAACATTAGCGAATGATAACGCCAGTTATAGCTATACTTACGCGTTATTATTACAAGATATTGGGCAGATGGATCGTTCCTTAGCAGCATTACAGCATGCTTTTAAAATAACACCTAACAACCCCGATATTAGTTATAGTCTGGCGCAAGCTTATTTAGCTAAAAAGCAGTACGACCTTGCGCTACGCTACGCAAAAAACTTAGCACAATTAGTACCAGGGAATCAGCAAATTCAGCAGTTTATACAACAAATACAAACGATGCAGAGCCTAAATAGATAAGGATAGTAGCATGGAAACACTCGCACAAATAAAACAACTACAAGCGCAAATGGCCGCCAGTATTATTGGTCAACAAAAAGTCATTGAACGCCTATTAATTGGAATATTAGCCAATGGTAACTTGTTAGTTGAAGGTTTACCTGGGCTTGCCAAAACCCGTGCGATCAAGTCGTTAGCTAAGAATATTGATAGCCAATTTAGTCGTATTCAATTTACTCCAGACTTACTGCCTTCAGATATCACAGGCTCTGAAGTGTATTTTCAAACTGACTCTGGCAGCGAGTTCAAATTTGATCCAGGGCCAATTTTTGCCAACATTGTTCTTGCCGATGAAATTAACCGCGCCCCTGCAAAAGTCCAATCAGCATTGCTTGAAGCGATGGAAGAAAGGCAAATTACTGTTGCTGGTAAAACCCATAAAATGGAACCATTATTTATGGTACTCGCCACACAAAACCCTGTGGAACAAGAAGGCACCTACCCGCTTCCTGAAGCACAAATGGATCGCTTTTTGATGCAAGTAAACATTGACTACCCAAGCGTTGAAGACGAAGTTGATGTTATTGGCTTAGTCCGACAAGAAGAACAAGCTTTATACACCACAACGAACAGCGATGAAAAAACAGCAACTGCCGCTACAAACCGCTTAGCTCAACAAGTTATTTTTGACGCACGTAAAGAAATTGCTAATATCACGGTAAGCCCTGAAATGGCACGTTATATTGCCGATTTGGTTTACGCCACTCGCACCCCTGAAAAATACAGTGACGAACTTGCCAGTTGGCTTGATTTAGGTGCATCGCCACGTGCTTCTATAGGCTTAGATAAGTGTGCTCGCACTCATGCTTGGCTTGCTGAGCGTGACCAAGTGTTGCCAGAAGATATTCGTAGCATTGCTGTTGACGTACTTCGCCACCGTATTAGCTTAAGTTATCAAGCCCAAGGCGCAGGCGTGACGAGTCAAGATGTCATTACAAAAATAATTGAGCTTGTTGCCTTGCCATAAAGGAGTAAGCAATGGCTATTTCAAATTCCCCCGTGGATAAGCGAATTTACTCAGAGTTTAAGCAACTTAAAGGTTTGCAAAGTCGTGCTCGAAAACTGAGTTTTTTACCTAAGCAACACAGTAACAGCGTACTTGCGGGTCGACATAGTTCTCGTATTCGTGGTCGTGGTTTAAGTTTTGAAGAGCTTAGAGACTACCGTGTTGGTGATGACATTCGAAGTATCGATTGGCGTGTTACTGCACGCACGGGAAAACCTCATGTTCGTATTTATGCTGAAGAAAAAGATCGCAGCGCCCTGATCATTGTCGATCAGCGCGTTAATATGTTTTTTGGCTCAAAGCTCAATATGAAATCAGTCACTGCGGCAGAATCAGCGGCAATATGCGCTTATCGTATTCTAGAGCAAGGTGATCGCGTTGGTGGAGTAGTCTTTAACGACAATAAAATAAACGCTTTTAAGCCGAGTAAAAAACCACAGTCATTAGAACAATTTATTAATACCTTGAGCCAATTTAATCTTGCATTACATTGTGAGCTTCCGCTTCCAGTAAAACCGATGCTTTTAAATCAACCATTAGAAGCAGCAACGCGCCTCATCAGCCATGACCAAATGATTATTATCATCAGTGACTTTGATCAAGTAGACACTGCCACAGAGCAATACTTAGCACAAATGGCAGCCCACAACGACGTTATTTTATGTTTAGTCACAGACAGTATCAATCAGCAATTACCCGCTAATTTAAATCTCAATGTCAGTGATGGTGACAAGCAGGTCACCTTAGATACCAGTGACAAAAAACTGCATCAAAAATTACAGAGTACCTTTACTGAACGCACAAATAAGGTCAAAAATTGGCAGCACCAATTAGGGATCACAGTGATAGAATTAGATGCCAGTCAAGATACTTTAAGCCAATTTTCAAATGCATTTGCGGTAGGTTAATGATGGATAATAGCGATCTTGAAAACTTAGAGCTGTACCAGCTAATGGCTGAAATAAAACCTGTTAGTGAGCCTGCGGTAATTTCAATGTGGCCACAAGGTCCTGGCTGGACAGTATTATTAGTCTGCGTAGCGGTTATTGCTGTACTTGCTTTAACCATTTATAAATACAAGCAATTTAAACAACGTCATCGCCGTTTTGCCATTGCCGAGATTAATGCGCTTAATGATAACGCCAGCCCTTTAGCAATAAGTAGTATTTTAAAGCGCTGTGCATTTAATGACTTTAATCGAGCACAAATAGCCTCATTAACAGGCACTAACTGGGTGGATTTTTTAAACGCTCATTGCCATAAACACACACCTTTTCATGATTTTTACCAGCAAGATCAACAGCCTGAACTGGTGTTATTAAAACAGCAAGCCATTATTTGGCTCTCTCACTACAAGGTGCAATTATGATCCTCTTTAAGCACTTGTGGGTATTTTCGCTATTATTACTACCGATTATTTTAGTTTGGTTGTTACCAACCTTTAAACAAAAATCCTTAGCTATTCGCATTCCTTTCTTTGCGCTCGCGGCTGATGCTATTGGCGCAAAAGCCAGTCAAGGTGCCAAGGTTAATCAAAAATCATTATTGACTTGGCTTTTTGCCGGCATTATTTGGATATCACTCGTGACTGCGCTTGCACAGCCGATGCAGCTTGGCGCTACGATAAAAAGTAGCACTATCAGTCGCGATATTATGTTGGCTATCGATTTATCAGGCTCAATGGATGAACCTGACTTCCCAACTGACAATGGTGAAACTATTCAGCGTTTACAAGGCGTTAAGCAGGTTGTTAGTCAATATATTAGCGACCGTAAAGACGATAGAATTGGCTTAATTGTTTTTGGCACACAAGCTTATCTACAAGTACCTTTTACCCAAGACTTAACAAGCGCCGAGCAATTGCTTAATGAAACACAAGTAGCAATGGCTGGCCCGCATACCGCGATTGGCGACGCCATCGGCTTAGCTTTAAAAACCTTTGAAGCATCAAAGGTTGATGACAAAATTTTAATTTTATTAACCGACGGTGCCGATACCGGCTCAAGAATGTCACCACTTAATGCTGCTCAAATCGCAAAACAGTCTAACTTACGTATTTTTACCATTGGCATTGGTGATGAGCACGGCGAAGGACAGTATCGTGTTGATTTTTCTACTTTGAAAAAAATAGCTAGCACCGCTGACGGTGAATTTTATCAAGCACAAAATAGCCAAGCGCTAACTAACATATATCAACAAATTGACCAAATAGCCGCTGTTGAAACGCCACACACTAAAACCCGTAAAGAAACCAGTTTAGTGCATTTTCCACTACTTATCGCGCTAAGCTGCTTGGTACTTATTTTACTAGTACAAGTACTTACGCATAGGGAGCAAAGCAATGCTTGATTTTCACTTTTTAAGACCTTGGGTTTTATTATTCCTGATTGTTGTGGTTGGACTATGCTATTTAATTCGCAAACAACAAACCGAAAAACAACAGCGTACAGATGCTATTGCCAATCACCTTGCACAAGCACTAACCCCCAAACAAAGCTTATTTGATAAAATAAAGCCCATTGACTTTACCCTAGCCACTGCGGTGTTATTGGTGATTGCTGCCGCAGGTCCCGCTTGGTATAAACAAGTCGATAATAAAGACGATAAAGCACCGCTTATCGTACTACTCAAAGTAACGCAAAGTATGCAGGCCAATGATATTGCACCGACTCGCTTAATTAGAGCAAAACAAAAGCTCACTGATTTATTTAACTATCGAGCAGGTGCAAAAACCGCGTTATTTGCATACGCCAGTTCAAGCCATAACGTATTGCCCTTTACAGAAGACAGCCAAGTATTTCAGCCGTTTTTAGCGGCGTTAACGCCAGAAATTATGCCCGGTAGTCACACTATTGCTACCGACAACCTTTCAGCGGCGATAAAAAAAGCGCAAGAGCTAGTCGAAAAACAACCTTACGCGAGTATTGTGGTTATTGCCGACGATATTAGTCAGGCGCAAGTAGCCACGCTTAATAAAATACAGCAACCTTTTATTTGGTGGCAATTTTCAACCCCAGAAGGCGGTACGATTACCGATGAAAATAATCAGCTATTGTCAGATCAGCAAGGCCAAACATTGATCATTAAACCAAATAGCACGACTTTATCGTCACTACAAACAGCCACAGCGCAAGAAGTTAGTTTAGGCATGCAAGATATTGTCGCGATTGATGAGCTAGCGCAACAACGTTATCAACAAAAACTTGATGAAAACAATGCTCAACCATATCAAGATATGGCGTGGTACTTTACTTGGCCAGTATTATTACTTAGCGCACTATGGTTTAGAAAAGGTTGGACATCTATTTCGACCAGAAAAGCAGCGCAACCTGTTAATTTAATTGTTTTATCTACATTTAGTATGATGTTGTCTTATAGCCCAAATAGTGATGCATCTGCCGCTGATTGGTTTTTCACTCGCGACCAACAAGGCATGATGGCCTATAAAAACTTAGATTACGCACGCGCGACTACTTTATTTTCAGACCCTCAATGGCAAGCTAAAACACTTTTTGAGTCGGGTCGTTATGTTGAAGCCGCTAAAATTTATGGCTCGCTAAGCACCATAGATGGCTTTTATAACCGCGCTACAGCTCTTTTAAAAGCACAAGAATTTGAAGCAGCCATCGCCGGCTTTAAACAGGTACTAAAGCAACAACCTGATCATCAAAATGCTCAGCGTAACTTAGCCATAGCGCAATATGCATATGCTGCGGTAATCGCGCAAGCAGGTGGTGTCGATGCTGAGCAAAGTATTACTACTGAGGTAGATGGTAACGAAATCAGCGATAAGCAAAATGGCGAGTCACAGGATTATCAAGTGGCAGACACATTATCAACTGATGCAAAAGAACAATGGATGCGCAGCGTCGACTCGCAAATGGGCGATTTTTTGAAAAATAAATTTGCTACTGAAGCCAATAACCAAGGAAGAAAATAATGCGCTACCTATTTGTGATATTTATTAGTTTTTTCTGTGGTGTGGTTAATGCACAAGAGCCCAAAATAACCGTTACCCTAAGTGAGCAACAGCCACTAGTTGGCCAAGTGACTACCATAAAAGTAAAAGTGCTAGTACCTACCTGGTTCTCTAAACCCTTATATTTTGATGAAGTTGAAGCGATAAATATCATCAATATTAAAGGTAATAAAAGTACCTACCCAACTTCTGAGCGTATTGAAGGCTCAACATGGACAGGAGTTATTAAAGAGTATCCCGTGATTGCGATGGCGCAAGGCAAATTTGAGTTGCAACTACCAACCCTTAATATTCACTTTATGAGCGAAGATAGCCAACCGATAAACCGTAAACTCACACCTGAAACTGTGATTTTTAACGCGACTATTCCAGAAAAAGCACGCGCATTAAACCCTGTCATTATTACTGAAAACATCAACTTAACTGAGCAGCTAAAACAACCTGAAAAACTCATAACAGGACAAAGTATAAAACGGAAAATTACTGCTGAAATAGCAAACAGCTCAGCGTTATTCATTCCGCAATTACTAACAGCAACAAACACTGACCAAGCACAAGCGTACCCTACGACAGCGCAAACAGCAGATATTTTAAACGACCGTACTTCTGAGCTTTTAGGTAGCAGAGTTGAACAACAAGATATTCTGATCAAACAAGATGGCCAGTTTTCCCTTAGCGCTATTAATATTGAGTACTACCAACCAAGCACCGATACTATTCAAACGGTAACAATTGAAGGTCAAACTTTAACGGTGAAGCCGCCAGCAATGAAAGCTAAAACAATGATTTGGCTAATAATTGGCGGAGTAATTGCCTTAATTGCACTGTTTTATTTACTCAAGTTAATTAAACAGCTTTGGCAGCGTTATCAACAAACAGAGTACGCGCACTATAAGCAATTCAAAGCTAGCGCTAATAGCGATATTAAAAGCTATTATCACTGTTATATAAACTGGTACCGTTTTTTCAAAGATGAAATAAACAAACAACCATTGTTGCTGCAAACACACCAAGCAATAGTTATTTCTTTTGAGCAAGCACTTTATAATAATGCTCGCGTACCCAAAAACTTCCAGCGTGAATTAGCTAACTTTAGACAAACAATTAAACGCAGCCAAAAAGCAGATACCGAGCAACTAACGCCATTAAACCCCTAAAAACTCAGGTATTAACCGCTTGAGGTAAGTCTATTATCTTTTAATTGGTTTAATTAAATCTCGCGCTAATACTTCTTTAACGCTTAAGTAAAACTAATGAGTTTGATCGCTTTAATTGAAAAAGCCAGTTAACCTAAAGGCTAACTGGCTTTTTATCGGTTCTTATAGAAACTACCTACTAGAACTAGCTTTTTGTGCCTTTTTAATCGCTTCATTAATATTTAATGAAGCGGACTCTTGGCGAGGTGGGAATTTAGCAAAAGTTTTTACATGCTCAGTTAGCTTGGCAATAATTGGCTGCATTAACCAGCTCTTACGCATAATTTGATGAAATCCAGTAACATCATCATAACTCTCTAGTGGGTCTTTACGTAAATTGAATAACTTAGGAGTGCTATGCACGACTAAATCTCCATAATATTTACCGCTGGGCTTAGTAGCAAAGTGCATTTTCCATGGACCATAACGAACCGCTGTTAGCTGCGATTCATAATAGTAAAAGAGTGTATCACGTGCTGACTTATCAGACTTACCTAACCAATAATCAAGATTATTTTCACCGTCAATATACACTTTATGTGACTTTTTCATTTTTTCACGAAGTTTAGGCTCACCAACTGCAGCAGCAATAGTAGGGAATACATCTTCATGCGATGAAATACCATTAAGCTTTAAGCCCTTAGGTATTTTATCAGGCCAGCGGACTAAGAAAGGTACACGTACGCCACCTTCCCATGTAGTCATTTTCTCGCCAAAGAACTCTGTAGTTCCCGAGTCTGGCCAGCTACTTTGCTCTGGACCATTATCGGTGGTGTAAATAACAATCGTGTTATCCGCTATTTTAAGCTCGTCTAACTTGTCAAGTAATACGCCAACATGGCCATCATGCTCAAGTAAACCGCTACCAAATAAATCTTCTTCTGAAGAAATACCTGACGCTAAATTACGACTTTCTTCTTTAAGGTGAATATAAACATGCATACGACTAGTGGCATGCCAGATAAAGAAAGGTTTTTTCTGTTTTACTGCACGTTCCATAAAGTCTACAGAGCGCGCTAATATTTCTTCATCGAAGGTTTCCATACGCTTTTTAGTTAATGGTCCGGTATCAGACACTTTACCGTCAGCATAAGACTCAATAACACCACGTGGACCAAATTTCTTCTGAAATTCAGAACTTTTTGGGTAATCAGCCTGCTCAGGCTCTTCTGAAACATTTAAATGGTACAGGTTACCGTAAAACTCATCAAAACCATGCCTAGTTGGTAAATGTTCATCTAGGTCACCCAAATGGTTTTTACCAAATTGCCCCGTCATATAGCCTTTATCTTTTAAGAACTCTGCTAAGGTTGGATCTGCCGATTTAATGCCTAATGGGTTACCTGGTTGGCCAACAGTGGTTAAGCCTGTTCGAACTGGTAGTTGGCCCATTAAAAATGCAGCACGTCCTGCGGTACAACTAGGTTGCCCGTAATGGTCTGTGAATAAAGCTCCCTCATTAGCGATACGATCTATATTCGGCGTTGGATAGGTCATGCCGTGTGAATATGCACTTAGCGAAATAGCGGCAACATCATCAACCATGATCGCAAGAATATTGGGTTTATCCGCTGCATATGTACCTATACTTGCAGTAGCGAGTAGTACTGCAGAAAGTATTTTTTTCATTGCTAATCCCTTATATTGTTGAACTTATGAGTTGGCTTAAACAACTTCATTTAAGCACCATTAACTAAAGTAGCAAGGAAAGTGTATATTACGCAATACATATCAATAGGTGCAGCAATACTAAAATAGCTTAAAGATGTTACCTGGTACATATTAGTCTTATTCTAATACGTACGATTCAGTGGAATTATAAAAAACATAATAGTGACTAACAGGTTAAAAGATTTTTTAAGCGCTTTAATAAATGGTAACGCTCAATACATAGTTTAAGTATTAAGGTTATTTGATACACAAACAATCACACTATATTTATTAGCTTTTTTGTGAGCTCCTAGTGAGAACCTCCTATCATTCGCCGATTTTTTATACCACTTGCTCGACAAACTTGTTAGGGTGAATAACCAATTAACATCTGAGCACCGATAAAATGCACAAATTAACGAATATTTATACCCTTGTTGGTTTGACTTTGTCTATATTGATGTCAACTCAATTAGTAGCAAAAACACAAGTTATTCATGCTGGTAAACTATTAACCGTTCCAGGAAAGTCCCCCCTTACCAAACAAACGCTAGTTATTAAAGATGGCATAATCTCCGATATTAAAGCAGGATTTATTGCCGTGAGTCTGTTCGAACAAGACGCGCAATTAATTAACTTATCGAAAAGCTTTGTTATGCCTGGTTTAATGGATATGCACGTGCACTTACAAGGAGAGCTTGGTCCTCAAAATGATAGTGAAAAACTCAGAATGTCAGACGCTGACAGACTAGTTAAAAGCGCCTATTTTGCCAATAAAACCTTGATGGCAGGCTTTACCACAGTAAGAGACCTCGGTGGCAGCGCTGAGCAGAGTTTTGCATTACGCGATGGTATTGCAAAAGGCTATTTACCAGGGCCACGAATTATCGCCGCTGGCAGCAGTGTTGCCGTTACTGGTGGTCATGGTGATGTTGATGGTATGAGCCCCGATTTATTAGAAATGCATACCGCAAAAACTGTTTGTGATGGCCCTTATGATTGTCGCCGCGCGACACGACGTGCGATAAAGTTTGGTGCTGATGTCATCAAAATAACTTCTACTGGCGGTGTGTTATCTGATACAAATACTGGTACAGGCCAACAAATGGCTGATGACGAGTTAATTGAAGTGGTAAACGCTGCACATGCTTTAGGACGAAAAGTAGCAAGCCATGCGCATGCTGCTGCGGGTATCAATGCTGCTTTACGTGCAGGTGTTGATAGCATCGAACACGGCAGTTACGCTAACGAAGAAAGCATCAAACTATTTAAACAACATGGTGCTTACTTAGTTCCAACCTTAATGGCTGGTGATACCGTAGTTAATTTAGCGAAAACCACTGAGTTTATGTCACCAGCGATTAGCGCTAAAGCAATTCGAGTTGGTGGCGATATGATCAAAAACTTTAAACGTGCCTATAAGTCGGGCGTAAAAATAGCCTACGGCACCGATAGCGGCGTATCTCGTCATGGCTCTAATGCTAAAGAAGCGGTGTTAATGTTCAATACTGGCATGACACCTCAAGATGTATTAAAGTCAGCCACAATTCATGCTGCTGATTTAATTGGTCGAACAAACGATTTAGGAACTCTAGAAGTAGGTAAAGTTGCCGATATTATTGCTACCAATGAGAGCCCATTACAAGATATAAAAGCGCTACTAACCGTGGGTTTTGTGATGAAGTCAGGTGTGGTATTTAAACAACCAGAATAAGCTAAACTCGAGCTATTAAGTAATAAAACCATTCAAAAGCAAAAAAGTTAAGAGCAGTACTCACTTAACAATTATTATACCGCGGCTCTTAACTTACCTTAAAATATTATTTAGCTCTATATGCTTAAAGGACACTATAGAGCTAAAGGCGTTAACATTAATCTTCTTCTAACACATGCGGACCAGCGTAATTATCAAAGCGTGAAAACTTACCTTGGAAGGTTAACGGTACTCGTCCTATCGGGCCATTACGTTGTTTACCAATAATTATTTCAGCCATGCCTTTAAACTCAGAATCGTCGTGATAAACCTCGTCACGATAAATAAACATGATTAAATCGGCATCTTGCTCTATTGAGCCCGACTCACGTAAATCCGAGTTAATTGGACGTTTATCTGAACGTTGCTCCAAGCCACGGTTTAGCTGAGAAAGTGCGACAACAGGCACTTGTAATTCTTTAGCTAAAGCTTTAAGTGAACGAGAGATTTCTGCAATTTCTAAGGTACGGTTATCTGAAAATTGTGGTGCACGCATCAGTTGTAAGTAATCGATCATGATCAGGCTAATGCCCCCATGGTCACGATGAATACGACGCGCACGAGAACGAACTTCTGTTGGCGTTAAGCCTGCCGCGTCATCAATATACATTTTACCTTTTTCAATTAACAAGCCCATGGTTGACGACAAACGCGCCCAATCTTCATCATCGAGCTGACCGGTACGAATTTTGGTTTGGTCAATACGACCCAATGATGCCAACATACGCATCATGATTTGATCTGACGGCATCTCTAACGAGAAAATAAGTGCTGGGTAATCTTGAGTCATGGCAGCGTGTTCTGCCAAGTTCATCGCAAAAGTGGTTTTACCCATTGATGGACGTGCCGCTACAATAATCAAGTCTGATTTTTGTAGACCTGCCGTCATTTTATCTAAATCAGCAAAACCACTAGGTACACCGGTAACACCGCCAGATGGGGTTGAACAAAGTTTTTCAATACGATCTACGGTTTTTTCTAATACTGAATTAAGGTTTTCAGGACCTTCAGATTTGTTCGCTCGCTTTTCAGCAATGGCAAAAACTTTCGTTTCAGCAAAATCAAGTAAGTCGGCACTACTACGGCCTTGAGTATCGTACCCTGCTTCAGCGATTTCATTAGCAACACTAATCATTTCACGAGTAACAGCTCGTTCACGCACAATATCTGCATAAGCGGTAATATTGGCGGCGCTCGGCGTGTTTTTCATCATCTCTGCAAGATAAACAAAACCACCGGCATCATCGAGCTTTTGATCGTTTTCTAAAGCTTCAGAGAGAGTAATTAAATCGACGGGTTCACCTAACTCAATGAGTGCGCCAATGGTTTCAAAAACTAAACGGTGTGAGCGTGAGTAAAAATCTGCAGCAACCGTTTTTTCTGCGACCTTATCCCAAGTTTCATTATCAAGTAGTAAACCACCGAGTACCGACTGCTCCGCTTCAAGAGAGTGAGGGGGAATTTTTAATTCGTCGATTTGTTTATCTTTAATAAATTGCTGTTCTTTGGCAAATTTACGTGGCTTTCTTTCTGCCATTTACTTAGCCTCTTGCTGCTGATGATTTGAAATTAACTGAGGTGAGTAATGTAGCAGAAATTGCTAAGCGGGAACATCAATAATTACTATCGAGTCACCTACAGTCCCTAGCCTTTGCTCTGTAGATAATTTTTAATATCGTCATCAATAAAAAAAGCGTTTAAGTGAAGAAATAGTCACTTAAACGCTGATAAAACTATACGCTATATGTGCTTACATTAGTGGTACTAATCACCTTTAACAATCACGTTACCACTAACGGTATTAACACGAACTGTGCTGCTGCCATCCCCCATTTGAAAGTTAAGGGTTGAGCTTGGTCCGTACTTCGCTTCTTTAGCTTTAACATCGCTAAGCTTATTGATTAAGTCGCCACCAACATTAGACTCAAGCGCAAAATCTGCATTAATATCTTTTTGAAAAATAAACTGCAAATTGCCACTAACGCTTGAGGCTTTTAATAAACCTTTATCTTTTAAGGCTAACTTAACATCAACATCGCCACTGACCGTAGACACTCTTAACTCCACTACATCAGCTAAACTTAAATCACTATCACCTGAGACAATATTAAGTGATACTTCACTTGCAACCGACTCACTAACAATGTGGCCACTTACCGTTTTTATTTGTAATCGACCTTGAGAGTTATTATCGTCAATATCACCGCTAACCACAGATAAACTAATTTTCCCTGATAAATCAGAGCTACTAATATTACCGCTGATGCTACTAAGCTCAATATTATGACTTAAGTCTTTAGCCACAATATCACCACTTACCGTACCTGCTTCAATACCACCATGTAAGTTACTCAGTGCCAACTCACTCGACACACCAGTAAAATCAACGCTAATATGCTTAGGCATGAAAATAGTTAACGCTGACCCAGATGAATTCCAACCACTGGTATTAGGGTATTCAACTTTAATATAAGCTTGTGCCCCTTTTTGTTTAAAAGTTAGCGACTCAACCTCATCACCTAACTCACCGCTTAAGCTTATTTTATCTTTATCCCAACCAACAACATTTACTGAGCCACTGCGATTATCAATCATTACGTTCGTAATATTTTCACTAGAAATACTGCGTGAAACTTCTTCACCAGCCATAACGTTACTAGTGTGTATTAACGTGCTCATTATTAATAAGGGTAATAAAAATACTTTAACTTTTGTCATTATCAATTCTCTCTTGTCTGGTGTTTGCTTATATTGGTTACGTTATATCACTTGATATTGGCGATATAGTTGCTCTAGTAGTTTCAACTCTTGCTGCTGGGTAAAGTCTAATAAATTTAACAAATCAACATTATGTTTATCAGCAAGTAGTGCTTTACTAATCGTTTTACGCGCTTCAGCTAGTTTGGTTAATTCATTTTGCATTTCAATGGGTAAGTTTGTCAGATTTGGCTGTCTGAAACTAACCTGCATTGCTTGTTTTTGTTGAATGAAGTTTTGCTCCATATATTGCACTAGATCTTCTGTAACGGCTCCCCTGTGAGCAATTTGTTCATTAGGCTGGGTTAGCATTGATGGTGCAAAAGTAAACCAACTCACCATAACAGCTAATACTAAAGAAGCAGCCCAAGCCATAGGCACTGTCGATGTAAATTTTTTAAATGCTGAAACGTTTTCAATATTTGTTGCTGGCTGCTGAGGCATATTGTGAATGGCTCGTTCAATACCCGACCATAAATCACGTTCGGGCTGCATTTCACATGGCAATGCTGTAATACTCTGCGTTAAATTCTGCTCGCTATCGACGATTTTCGTCGAGCTACTTTGTGCTTTTAAATTATTTATTACTTCGTTACTCATTATGCGTCTCCACTTTCAGGTGTCACAGCGTCATAACCTTCTATTTCTAGCCACTCTTTTAATAATGTTCTTGCTCTATGGTACTGAGACTTACTTGAGCCGACCGCCATTTTTAACATGCTGGCAATTTCTTCATGCCGATACCCCTCAACCGCAAAGAGTACAAATACTAAACGTGCTCGCTCAGGTAAACGGGCAATATGTTTATCTAGACTTTCTAATGTTGAGTTGTCAGTTAGTTTTTCGCTTGGCTCAACCACATTACTCACTTGCTCTTCAATGCTAAATACTCGCTGTAACCAATTCTTTTGTTTACGTAAGTGCCCTAAAATAACATTGGTGGCAACGCTATGAAGCCAAGTACTAAATTTACTCTCACCGCGAAAATTCGTAATTTTTTGCCACAACACTACAAACACCTCTTGGCAGACATCTTCGGCACTGTCTTTATCTGCCAGCATGCGCCAACATAACGCATATATACGTTTATGGTGGCTTTGATATAAATGGTGAAACGCGTGCTGCGAGCCTTGCTTAGCCTGATAAATCCATTGGCTTTCAAGGTCGCTACCACGATTAACGGCATCACCATCAGCTATATTAAGCTGCTGTCGCGGGTCATTAATGACCTTAGTTAAATTCAAATGTTCAGTCTCTTATTTTAATAATAGGGTTGAGAGTAACGCAGCAACATTTATCTGGCGGCTACTTTGATTAAGATACATAGGTTACGAAAAAGGTTTAAACAATAATAAAATAAAATGTCATTAATATGTTGTTACCTTTTGCGGTGTTAAGTTAACGGCTATTCGCTTAAACTAATACAGTAAAGTGACCAAAACTTAACATAATTATAACAAAAGCGATAACCGCACCAAGCCCATTTAAGGAACTTACATGAAACTTACCTGTGTAACGCTAGCAATTACCCTAGCGCTTAGCAGTCAATTAGCCCTTGCTGATGACGCTAAGAAATCTACTGAGAAAAAGAAAGAAAAAACCATTGCTGAGCTTATTGAGAAAAAAATAGCCACTGAAGGGCTATTCGATTTTTATCAAGATGAAAAAACCGGCGAAACTTTAATGTTAATTAATGAAAGTCAGCTTGATACACCTTTCTTGCATTTTGCCCAAACCATTGATGGTGTTTCTGATGTTGGCCACTTTAGAGGTGGTTACCGTGGTGGCAAAGTTATTGAGTTTAGAAAATATTTCGACCGTATTGATATTGTAGCCAAAACACAGCGCTACCTTTTTGATGAAAACAATCCAATAAGTCGTGCCAAAGATGCCAATATCAGTGAAGCGGTACTTGCCAGTGTAAAAATAGAAAAAGAGCAAGACGGACAAATTGCCTTAAAAGTAAATAAGTTATTTTTAAGTGAAGCCTTACATAAAGTATCACCATGGGCCCGCGTTAATGATAAAAATGCCAAAAAACGCTTTAAAATTGGTAAGTTAAATGACAAAAAATCACGTATTTTAGCAAAGCGTGCATACGATAATAATGTTGATATTGTGGTTGATTACGTTTTCAACAATCCTAACCCTAGTGTTTTTGGCTCTAAAGCAGTGTCAGATCCTCGTTCAGTATCTATCAAGTTACAACACTCATTTATTGAATTACCTAAAGATGAATTTGCACCACGTTATGATGACGCACGTGTCGGTTACTTTACGCATCAATATGACCAAATGACTTCAAGCCAATGGGCACCTTATCAAGATGTTATCAAACGCTGGAACTTAGTCAAAAAAGACCCCGCGGCCGCGTTATCTGAACCAGTAAAGCCTGTGGTTTGGTGGATAGAAAATACCACTCCCATTGAATGGCGTGAAACTATTAAAGAAGGCGTACTTGCGTGGAATAGTTCATTCGAGAAGGCAGGCTTTAAAAATGCGTTACAAGTAAAGATTCAACCTGACGATGCCACATGGGACGCTGCAGATCTTAACTACAATGTACTTCGCTGGACCTCGTCACCAAACCCACGTTTTGGCGGCTATGGCCCATCATTAGCAAACCCATTAACCGGTGAAATGCTTGGCTCTGACATTATGCTTGAGTTTATTTTCATGAAAAATCGTTGGATCTACAACAGCCTATATAGTCAAGGCGCAAGTAGTTTAACGGCTGAACATAATGAAAGCTCAGCAGAGCATAATGAAAAGTTACATTGCAGTGCAGGCCATGAATTACAGCAAGACTTCATTTTAGCGCAAGCCATGACCAACACTAATGATATAGAGCACGAAGCCCTATTAAAAGAAGGTTTACGCTCGTTAGTATTACATGAAGTAGGTCATACCTTAGGCTTAAACCACAACATGAAAGCATCTATTTTATGGGATGAAAAAGAGGTTCATGACAAGTCAAAAACTCAGGGCATTTTAACGGGTTCAGTAATGGACTATGCGCCTATTAACGCAGCACCTGTTGGCGTTAGTCAAGGCGATTACTTCCAAACTAAACCGGGACCTTACGATGACTGGGCTATTGAGTATGGTTATTCAACGGCACTAGAAAGTGCCGAGCAAGAGCAAGTCCGTTTAAATGAAATTTTAAGCCGCTCAACAGAAAAAGGCTTAGCTTTTGGTAACGATGCTGATGATATGCGCGCGCCAGGTCGTCACATTGACCCAAGAATAATGACTCGCGATTTATCATCAAACCCAGTAGCCTACGCTGTTGACCGTATGGGGCTAATTAACCACTTGTTAGGTGAACTAAAAGATAAAACTTTAATCGATGGTCAATCGTATCAGCAACTATTAATTTCAGCTAACTCGCTGTTTGGTCAATACCGTAGTCAGGCGAATATCATTTCTCGCCAAATTGGTGGTGTTTATGTAGAGCGTCATTTTGTTGATAGCAACACAAAAACACAAACTAAACCTTACACTCCTGTGCCTAAAGCAACACAACAAGCGGCAATGCAAGCACTAACAGACCATGTTTTTGCTGGTAATACCTTAGAAAGCATGCAACCGCTTTATAGCTATTTACAACACCAGCGCCGTGGTTTCAATCACTATGGTAAAAATGAAGACCCTAAAGTTCATAGCATGATCTTAAATATGCAAAAGTCAGTTTTAAGCCAACTGCTGCATGTTAATGTGTTAAAACGTATTTCAGATACGAGCTTATACGGTAATGATTACACCTTGAATGAAGTGTTAACTGAATTAACTAAGGCAATATTTGTTGATAAAAAGCAAGCCAACTCGTTAAATCATAATATTCAAATTGAGTATGTAAAACGCTTGATTACTATTGCTGGCGTAGTTAAGCCTTCGGCTTACGATAACTTAGCAAAAACTGCCGCTTTAGGACAACTAACCGAGATATTAGATAACAGTAGCTCGCTAGGTTTTGGTAAAAACAGTGCCACTAAAGCACACGATGCTTACATCAGTTTAATGATCCAAAAAGCATTAAAAGTGTAGCTTTGTTGTAATAAAGACAGGCTTTTTATTCTAGCCAAGCGAAACAAAAAGCCAGTAGTTTTCTACTGGTTTTTTGCTATTAGCTAGCCTCTCACTGTAGCGGTTTACCACATGATTTTCAGACATAAAAAAAGCGCCCTTAGGCGCTTTTTCTCGTTTACTGTAAAATAAGAATTACTTCTTACCCAATACAGCGAAACGTTTGTTGAATTTATCAACACGACCACCAGACTCAGCAGCTTTCTGCTTACCAGTGTAAAATGGGTGACATGCAGAACATACGTCTAGGTGAATATCTTTACCTAAAGTTGAACGAGTTACTACAACATTACCACAAGAACAATTCGCTTTTATTTCAGCGTAAGTTGGGTGAATACCTTCTTTCATGGGGACCTCTATCTCATTTGAGAATTTGGGCGCATCGCCACTTCGCCATTAAGACTTCATCTTTTAGTAAGAATAAAGCAAAACGCCAAGCACCATACGTAGTTAAAAATTAATGGGGCCGAATGATAAATCATCGCCAAAACAACTGCAACAAAAATAACAATAATGCTGATAAAAAATACAATGTCGCGGCTATTTTTCATTTAAATGCCAATGTTACTTGGCAGGCATTATTTCAACGGGCAGAATATTACTAAGTTTACATTAGGTAAAATAATATTCGTGTCTAACCATTACATTCAAGTCGCTATTCCGGTGCCAATGCGCCAGCTATTTACGTACTTAGTACCTGAGCAGCTTCAAAGCCCAGCCATAGTAGTTGGCGAACGAGTAGTGGTACCTTTTGGTGCACGAAAAGTTATTGGTATTGTTATGGGAACTGACGCTCATAGCGATGTTGATCAAAAAAAACTAAAAAACATTGAGAGTCGATTAAACGACAGCTTTCATTTGAGTCAATCTCTAGTTGATTACTTACAGCTTTGTGCGCATTACTATCACCACCCTGTTGGTGATGTTTTTCAGCAAGCGCTACCTGTGTTATTAAGAAAAATAGAAAAAGTAACGCTAACTCCGCCTATGGTTTGGCAAACAAGTGACTTTGAAGATGTTGATAATACGAATGACACCATCAATAAACTCAAAAGCAAAGCCATTAAACAGTTCAACCTTTATCAAATCATTAAACAACATAGTGGCATCAGCTGGGCTGAGTTACGTACTTTAGGCTATAACAAAGCACAACTTAACGCTTTACATAGCAAAGCATTAATTGAAGAAGTAGAGCAAACCACTCAAGCTTTTACTTGGCAAGACAGCTTTTTAAATCAACAAGACAAATTACAGCTATCAACCGAACAAGCCATTATTGTCACAGCAATTGAACAATCCCTTAATAGCTTTTCATGTCATTTGGTTGATGGTGTTACTGGTAGCGGAAAAACTGAAGTTTACTTACAGGCCATGGAAACTGTACTAGCTCAAAGCCAGCAAGTACTAGTGATTGTGCCAGAGATTGGGTTAACCCCGCAAACATTGAGTCGCTTTGAGCAACGCTTTAATGTACCTGTTGCACTACATCACTCAGGACTTAATGATACCGAACGTTTAAATACTTGGTTAACAGCACAGCAAGGTAACGCTGCCATTATTATAGGTACCCGATCGGCTATTTTTAGTCCACTGCATAATTTAGGCTTAATTATTGTTGATGAAGAGCACGACTCATCATTAAAACAACAAGACAGCTTTAGATATCATGGTCGTGACATGGCCATTTTACGCGCTCGACAGCTTAATATCCCTATTGTACTTGGTAGCGCAACTCCGAGCTTTGAAACCTTGCAAAATGCGTTGTCAGGTAAATATAACTACCATCAATTATTAAAGCGCGCAGGTAACAGCAGTAAAGCTAAAATTGCGCTTATTGACATGAATCATCAACAAGTCGAGTTTGGTTTATCTGGTACGTTAAAACATGAAATAACACAAACACTGAGCCGTGGTGAACAAGTACTACTCTTTTTAAACCGCCGCGGCTATGCTCCGGCAATTAACTGTAAAGAATGCCACTGGATTGCAGACTGCCAGCGCTGCGATAAACCTTATACCTTACATCAAAAGCAGCAATTACTTATTTGTCACCATTGCGGCAGCCAAAAGCGTATTCCACCACAATGTCCATCTTGTGGCAGCGTACGTATTGTGCCTTTAGGGCAAGGAACCGAGCAGTTAGAAAATCGACTTGATGAATTATTTCCTGATGCCAGTATTGTTCGAATAGACAGAGACAGTACGCGGAAAAAAGGCGAGTTGGCGAAGTTACTACAAGAAGTTAGCGATAAAAAACATCAATTATTAGTCGGTACGCAAATGTTAGCTAAAGGGCACCACTTTCCTGATGTTACTTTAGTTGCGGTGCTTGATGTTGACGGTGCATTATTTAGTTTTGATTTTAGAGCCAGTGAACAAATGGCTCAATTATTAATTCAGGTAGCCGGGCGTGCTGGTCGAGCGAGTAAACCCGGCAAGGTATTAGTACAAACTAACTTTGTTGATCATCCATTGTTACAAGATTTAGTACACAATGGCTATCATCACTTTGCTCACCAAGCATTAACCGAGCGAAAGCAGGCCTTGTTACCACCATTTAGCTACCAAGCATTAATACGGGCTGAAGCAAACTACCCTTCTTATCCTGAAAAGTTCTTACGAGGGTTAACTATGCAGCCTTTAGTAAGCTGTGAGTTTGCGGGACCCGTACCTGCGGCAATGGAGAAAAAGGCAGGAAAATTTCGCTATCATTTGATTATTCAAGCCAAAACCAGAAAACACCTTCACGGCGCTATTCAGCAATTACTGATGCAAATACCACAAAGTGAATGGCTTAATAAAGTGCGCTGGAGCTTAGATGTCGACCCAATTGATCTTAATTGGTAGCTTATTAAGTCATTAAATAAAATCAGCTCATGGTGAGAAACATTATTGATCATATTTGTGAATCCATTGGCTGATTTTTACCTTATTGTCAGTTAGAATACCGACAATTACTTTGTGTTAACTATGTTAAGCCTTCATGCCAAATCAAGATTATATTTCCCGTAAGCCAACAAAAAAGAAAAGCCCTAAAGGCTCAGCTAAAGCTAAAAAAAATAGTGCTCCAGCAAAAGCGACACTACCTCTTAAAAGTAAAGTAATCATATTAGTTACCTTATTATGTATTGGCGCATTTGGTTACGGCTTATGGGCGTTAAAAACAGCACCAAGCACCAAAGTACCTGTGACTGAAAAGCCTCAAACAGCCCCCGAAAACGAAGCCAAAACACTACCAGAGCCACCAAAAGAAAAGTGGAGTTACGTTAAAGGCTTAGAGCAAAAAGAAGTTGAAGTGGGCCAATACGAAGTCAAAGAAAAAGGCCCTTACAAAATGCAGTGTGGCTCGTTTAGAACTCAAAAGCAGGCTGAAGTACTTAAAGCCAATATTGCTTTTGCAGGGCTTGAATCGACCATTCAAAAAGTAGATGGCACCAATGGCACTTGGTATAAAGTGTTTCTTGGGCCTTATCAACGTAAGCGCTTGGCTGAAAAAGACAAGCACAACCTCAGACGTAATAACATTAACCATTGTCAAATTTGGTTATGGCGTTAATTGAAATAATTACGCTTGCTCCTTGAAAAAAGCAGATAACCCCCAACTTAATTAACATTCAAGCATTCTGTTAATTTTCGAGGTTTATATGACTACTATTGTTTCCGTAAGACGCAATGGCAAGGTTGTTATTGGTGGTGATGGCCAAGTATCACTAGGCAATACTGTAATGAAGGGCAACGCCCGTAAAGTTCGCCGTTTATATAACGGTAAAGTACTGGCTGGCTTTGCTGGTGGTACTGCTGATGCTTTTACCTTATTTGAGCGTTTTGAAAGTAAATTAGAACAACATCAAGGTCACCTAACCAAAGCCGCTGTAGAACTTGCCAAAGACTGGCGCAGCGATCGCGCCTTACGAAAACTTGAAGCGTTGCTCGCAGTTGCCGACGAAACAGCCTCTTTAATTATTACCGGTAACGGTGATGTTGTTCAGCCAGAGCATGATTTAATCGCCATTGGTAGCGGTGGTAATTTTGCGCAATCAGCCGCAACCGCTTTATTAGAAAACACCGATTTAAGCGCGAAAGAAATTGTAGAAAAATCGCTAAAAATTGCGGGTGATATTTGTGTTTTCACAAACCAAACTCACGTAATTGATGAATTATAAGTAATATAGTCTGCTCATCAGACTGTGTGCAATCCCCTATAAAATAGACCTAATGATGATTGCCTAAGTTATTTATTAGGCAATACCGAGGAAAATACTATGTCAAATATGACTCCCCGCGAAATTGTTCATGAATTAGATAGCCATATTGTTGGCCAAAGCGACGCCAAACGCGCTGTTGCTATTGCACTGCGTAACCGCTGGCGACGTATGCAATTAAATACCGATTTACGCACTGAAGTAACGCCTAAAAATATTTTAATGATTGGCCCAACAGGTGTTGGTAAAACTGAAATTGCTCGTCGTTTAGCTAAGTTAGCGCGCGCACCTTTTATTAAAGTTGAAGCGACTAAATTTACCGAAGTAGGCTATGTGGGTAAAGAAGTCGAAACCATTATTCGTGATCTTGCTGATATGGCAATCAAAATGGTGAAAGAAGACGAAATGGAACGTGTTAAGCATTTAGCAGAAGAAGCTGCTGAAGAGCGTATTCTCGACGTTTTACTACCACCTGCACGTGATAATTTTGGTAACGATGAAACCAGCGAAAATACCAACACGCGTCAAATATTCCGTAAAAAATTACGCGAAGGAAAGCTCGATGATAAAGAAATCGAACTCGACTTAGCCGCCCCACAAGTTGGCGTTGAAATCATGGCTCCTCCAGGTATGGAAGACATGACTTCTCAGCTACAAAGCATGTTTCAAAACATGTCGAGCGAAAAAACTAAAAAGCGTAAATTAAAAATTAAAGATGCATTTAAAGCACTTCAAGAAGAAGAAGCCGCTAAAATTGTTAATCAAGATGATATTAAACAAAAAGCGATTGATGCTGTAGAGCAAAATGGTATTGTTTTCATTGATGAAATAGACAAAATTTGTAAGCGTGGTGACAGCTCTGGCCCTGATGTTTCTCGTGAAGGGGTACAACGTGACTTATTACCATTAGTTGAAGGCTCAACCGTGAGCACTAAGCACGGCATGATTAAAACTGACCATATTTTGTTTATTGCTTCTGGCGCGTTTCAAATGGCAAAACCTTCTGACTTAATTCCTGAGTTACAAGGTCGCTTACCTATTAGAGTTGAACTACAAGCGTTAAGTGCTAATGACTTTGTGCGTATTTTAACAGAACCTTTTGCCTCATTAACCGAACAATATAGTGCGCTATTGGCAACTGAAGGTGTAAACGTTGAATTTAGTGACGATGGTATTCAAGCCATTGCCAATGCAGCATGGCAAGTTAACGAAAGTACTGAAAACATTGGTGCCCGCCGTTTACATACTATGATGGAGCGTCTGGTTGAAGACTTATCATTTA
Source organism: Colwellia asteriadis (assembly GCF_039523295.1). Classification (NCBI taxonomy): domain Bacteria; kingdom Pseudomonadati; phylum Pseudomonadota; class Gammaproteobacteria; order Alteromonadales; family Colwelliaceae; genus Colwellia; species Colwellia asteriadis. The sequence goes on from NZ_BAAAFA010000001.1 coordinate 523,441, forward strand.
ACGCTGATCAGCGCAGTGGTGAAACGATTAATATAGATAAAAGTTACGTTAATAATATCTTAAGTGACGTAATTAAAGATGAAGACCTAAGCCGCTTCATCCTTTAGTTATCACTGAACGATAAAGATAATAACCAGCGCTACTTGAGTAAACACCATGAACATAAAACGTTTTACATTAAACAACGAAAACAAGATCTTAATTATTGATTTTGATAACTCAAGTAGCTATCAGTTACCGTATGAATATTTGCGTATTAGCTCACCTAGTGTGAAAAACAGTAAAGGTGTAAAAGAGCTGATTTGCCACAAAAAGCAAGTGCAGTTATCAGCAATAGAGTGTGTGGCTAAACATGGTTACCGCTTACTTTTTAATGATAATCATAGCGCTATTTATTCAGCTGAGTATTTATTACAACTAGCGACTGAACATGATATCCGCTGGCAAGATTACTTAGCACAACTAGCTAATAGCGGCCACTCTAGAGAGGCCATGATTGAAATCAAGCAGGTTCAATAATAAAGGTAAGCATTAAATTACTTTGTTACATGCTAAACAAAAAAGCCAGAACTCTGACAAGCGTTCTGGCTTTTTCTATAGACCTATTAAATCACTAAGCACTAACTGCCTTAAACACTAAAGCGACTGACCTCACTACTTAACACATCTGCTTGTTCTGATAACTCTTTACTCATGCGTTCATTTTCTCTTGCTGATTCAGCAGATTGCTCCGTCACATCTCGAATCATAACCACATGTTCATTAACTTCAGATGCCACCGTACTTTGCTCTTGAATCGCAATCGCAATAGCGCTGTTCATATCCATAATAAGTGATACATCTTGCGTTATTTCATCAAGCATAGCTCCTGCTGAGCTTGCTTGGTCTGCACTCTCTTCACCTTGACTACGGCACTGCGCCATTAACACCACAATCTCTTGAGTTCTTTTTTGTAAAAGGTTAATAATGGTTTCTATTTCTTGTGTTGAGTCTTGAGTTCTACTAGCTAAGGTTCTTACTTCATCAGCAACTACCGCAAAACCACGCCCTTGCTCACCAGCTCTAGCGGCTTCTATTGCGGCATTAAGTGCCAGTAAGTTAGTTTGCTCTGCAATACCGCGAATAACACCTAATACAGAAGCAATGGTAACGCTTTCTTTCTCTAACTCTTTCACAACATTTTCAGAGTCCATTAATTTCTCTGATAATTGCCCTATTTGATTAATAGTTTGCTCAACACCTATTTTACCTTTTTCAGCATTACTGTTAGTAAGCTCTGCTTTATATGCGGCTTCTCGGGTATTAGTCGCAATTTCGTCAACCGTAGCAACCATTTCAGTGACCGCAGTTGCCACTAAATCAGTTTGTTGCATTTGGGTTTCAACGCCCGAGTTGGCATTAAAAATATTATTCGTTAAGCTATCTGTTGCCGCATTTAAGGTAGTAACTGACTCATTAACTTGCAGAATAAGTGTTCTAAAGCTATTAAGCATTTGATTAAATACCGTCGCCATATCCGATAGCTCGTCATTACCTCTAACGTCTACTTCAATACCTAGGTTATTCGTTTTGGCAATATCGCTCATCGTATGCTGTAGCGTACTAATGCGCTCTAAAATACTTTTCCCTACTAACCAAGCAAAAACTAACGCTATAACTAATACAACTAAAAATAGGCTGTAAGCTAATAAGTTAATAAATTTAACGTCATCAGCAACAATTTCATCGCTCTTTTTCATTAACGCTGGCAATGTTGCATTGACTTGATTGACACTTTCGGTCATTTCAGCCAAAAGCCCCATTTCTTTATGATAACCGAGGTTTTTTTGTAATTCAGCTAAATCGCCAAAAGCATTTTTATAGTTTGTTAATAGGGTATTAAGTTGTTGCTTTTTGCCTGATGAAAAGTCACTCTGTTGAATATTGCTAGCTAAAACAGCTACATTATTATTTAACCTACCAACATATTTTTCATCAAGGCGTAACATAAAGTCTTTTTCATTACGTCTAAGCTGCAACATGCCACTTAACAATAAATTATTATCATCACCAAGCAATGATTCAATATTGTGTACTGCCGCTCTAAGTTTGCCATACAAACCGTCCTTGGGATCTAAGCCTATGCGCTTTTGCATTTCAACTACTTCTTCAAATGCTGCATCATACTCATCCAACTCTTTACGCAATGTTTTAATTTCAGGCAGTACTAGGCCTATTGAAGTGAAGTCACCATCAAGTTTAGCAACTTCTGTATTTAGCCTCTCAATACGTTTGGTAAATAATTCCGCATAAGCAACATCTTTATGATTAATAAAGTCATTACCATTAGCTCTAAGCTCGAGTACTGAGGCACTGACTCTACCAATATCTTCGGCAATAGTAATGTCTTTTTGTAAGCCATTACTGGCGTAAGTTAATAACAGCAACATGAGCGTTAACGCAAAAACCAAAATAACGGAGTTTGCGATAAGTTTATGTTTAATAAGCATATAGTGACAACCTTAGTGTACAGATGAGTGTAATATTCCTAATAAAAAGAACAACTAATTACCATGTTCCTTGTGTATTAGCTTTTTATTTTTACGTTTAAATAGGGGTTTACAAATCTAGCTAAGCTTAAGCTGTGAAGCGTAACTATATATGTTCCAATAGTTATTATAGCCCTATATCGACCAGCGCCACTTTTTTATGAGTTTTTTTTATAATTAAGTTAATTTAATAGATTAAGAGAAAGGTAATATAGAGGCGTCAATGTAAAGTCACTATAAACGACTATTTCTTAGTTAAATGTCGAACTAATTCCGCCTCAGAAATAGGCTTGCTAATAAAATAGCCTTGTACTGCATCACAACCTAAGTTACGTAATATATTAAGTTGCTCAATAGCTTCTACACCTTCAGCTAAAACCCGCTTCCCTAGACCATGTGAAAGATCGACCATTGATTTTACAATAGTCAAGTCAGAATCATTAGTTGCAACCTCTGCAATAAAACTGCGATCTATTTTAATTTTATCGATAGGTAGTTTTCTTAAATAAGCCAGCGAAGAATAACCGGTACCAAAGTCATCTATAGAAACCTTAATACCCATACTTTGCAGTTTCACTATACTATTCATTGCTCTCTCAATATCAGTCATAACAACATTCTCTGTTATTTCTAATTCGATGTACTTAGAGGGGATTTTATGTTCTTCGAGTAGCTTTTGAATATTAGCCACTAATTGCACATCTTGAAACTCAACAGCGGTTATATTAATAGCAATGGCGACGCGACGCTTACAAAGATCGAACAAGCGAGCACTTATTTGGCAGGCTTTAGTTAAAATATAATTATCAAACTCGTTATGCATGCCTAATGCTTCAATATCATCAAGAAAGTCTGCTGGCATTAAAAATCCTCGCTCAGGGTGTTGCCAACGAACCAAAGCTTCAACGCCTTCAAGTTTATTCGTAAACAAGTTAAGTTGCGGCTGAAAGTGCAGTACAAACTCGTCATTTTTTAAAGCAGAAAGTAAAGCAGCTTTCATTAACAATAAGCGACGACCTTGGGCCTGCATGCCGCCCTCAAAACCGACGGTAGTTATGTCATTAGTTTCTGCATGATGTAAAGCTAAATTAGCTTTTTGCAATAAATCTTCAGCATTAACAGCATCAATTGGATAACAACAATACCCGATGCTTGTTTGAATATTGACTTTATTTTGTTCAAAGCGGTAGGAGCGCTCAATAAGTTCATGAATATGCTGAGCAGCTCTATCAATATGTGATTGCTGCTCAAACTCAATCACAAACATAAATGAATCACCACTCAAGCGACCAACAGCAACGGGCAAAAATACGCTTGAATTTAAACGTGCAGCAATCTCGCCTAGAATATAATCTCCGACTTTCAAACCATAAGTATCATTAATAAATTTAAATTGCTTAATATCAATTAAGAAAACCGCAAGCTTATTATTTTTTTTATGCTCGCTAGCAAAACTACTTATTTTTTCGGATAACTTAGCCATGACTTGTGTTCGGTTTAATGCCCCGGTAAGTGAGTCATGCTCACCTAGGTATTGTGCCCGATTAATTGCATTTAATGCTGATAATCGTTCAGCACCTTGCATCCAAACTAATAAAGTAAAGCCAAGAATGCTCTCTGCAGCAACATTAAAGAAAACTAAAAACGCTTCAAAAGTGGGAAACCATAGATCTGTTAATGCAACAATAGAAATAAAGGAGTAAAACAAATACCGAAAACCGACAATAAAGAAAAACCACATTAAAATTCTATTCGACAAATGGCTATTTTTATCAAATAAAAGTAATGTCGCTAAAGCGAAAAATATGCAACCGAAAATAAAACTAGGCAGACTTACTGTTAAATAAAAATGATTGAAAGAGTCCGTATGCTCTACTGTTACCAATAACACACTAAAAGCAAAAATAAACACAATAAAGCTGCAGGTTTGTTTAAAAGACAGTACTTTTTTATTTTTGGCGCTTAACACACCTAACGTTAAATAAAATAAGAAACCAAACAGTAAACTTAAATGTAAGGTTTCAATAATAACTAACCCTACATCAACCTCTAGGGTATGAGGTATATGCAGAACAATAGCCTTCAAGAAGTATGTTGCTGTAAGTGATACTAAACTTATTAGCCAGTAACCCACATATTGACGTTTAAATGTACGGTAATACATAAAAAACACGAACGATAAAATAGAGAATACAACAGCTTGTGTTGTAAATAGAAAGGTTCGTTCGGTGAGGTGTTCAATCATAAATAACCTAGCGTTATAAAACGACATTTATATAAATACAAAAAACATTTGATAAAACGGTCTTTATTAAAGAGTGTTTCACCTTTGAATTCAAGTAACCTCCTGCCTATATAATGTGTTTCCTTTTCACTATAAATAGATATACTGGTAACTAATTTATAGTGTTACTTTAAAGGGATAAATTATGTATTACAACACTTCTGAGCTTTGCGACTTTTATGGTGACTTGGTAGATGTAATTGACCCTATTTTCTGTAACTACGGGGGAAAAAGCTCTTTTGGTGGTCAAGTGGTCACCATAAAATGTTTCGAAAGTACCGGTATTGTTAAACAGTTAACAAATATAGATGGTACTGGAAAAGTGCTTGTCATTGATGGTGGCGGATCGACTAGACGCGCTCTTATAGATGCAAGTATTGCGCAGTGCGCTGCACATAATCATTGGCAAGGTATTATTTGCTATGGCAGTGTTCGCGATGTAGACACGATAGAGCTTATAGATATAGGTATCCAAGCTATCGCTGCGATTCCTGTTGGTGCTAATGAAGATGAAATAGGCGAAACCGATGTAGCAATCAATTTTGCAGGTGTGACTGTTTTACCTGACGATTATATTTATGCTGACAATACTGGCATTGTACTATCGCCAGACCCTCTAGATATTAAGTAAGTTAACCGTAGTAACTGCTCCTTAGTTACTACTTTCAATATTACCTAGTGATTTTTATACCATTTTTCCAGCCAAAGCTCTACTTCATCTAATGCAATGCCGGGACTAATAATGTTTCCTTGAACATACTTCCCACCCATTGTAGAGAATGCATCGGCTGCATCTCGCTTATCAATATCAGTACCAATTAACGGTAGCTTCATTGTACGTGTAAGTGTTATTAATGCATGAGTAATTGCTTTATCTACTCTGTTTTCACTATCATTTGTTAATTGCTGACAGTTAATTTTAATTTGATGAATAGCCATTTTTCGAATATAACGCAAAGCTTGATAGCTACCTGAAAAGTCGGTAATAGCAATAGTAATATCAAGAGACTTTAATTGATTGATAATACTTCTAGCGCGGTCAATATCTTCAAGTAGTACATTCTCATTCAGTTCAACAATTAAGTAGCGCCCTGAAATATTATAATGCTTAATTTGTAGTTCAATATAATCGACCAAGTCAGGTTGAAATAAACAGTTACTAGGGAGGCTAATTGATATTGGCTGCTTATGATTATTTTTTTGCAAAACAGCTAAAGTCAAAAACGCATACTTCAACATTTGCTTAGCAAGTATATACATTTCACCGCTATGCTTCGCCAGCAAGGTAAAATCTTCAAGTTCAAGTGGCGTAGTGGATTGTAACTCATACCAATGCACTCGTAACTGAAAGCCTAATATACTGTTATCATCAATATTCACTTGTGGCTGAATATACCAATGAAGCTTTTCATCAAGAACATCGCTTCTCAATTGTTCCATACGTGCCAACTGATGCTGTGTATGACGTAGTTTTTCGTTATTAAAGTATCGAATATTTTGCTGAGAGCTTGAAGCATCTAACAACGCATCTCCAGCATGTGCAACGACCTCATGAGCGGTATTACCGTTTTTTTGATGTAGTGCAACCCCAAAAGCAAGTTCAAAGTTTAATGAAAAGCTTTTAAAACTCATAGCCTCAGGAACACTCTTAGTTAACTGAACACAAATCTCATTAATAACGCTCTTATCATCATATTTATTACCAGCTAAATTAATCACCACTAAAAAGTTTAAGCCTTGTAAACGAGCAATACGTACAGGCTCTCCGACACTTGAAAAGCTCAACAACGCTTCATTATTAGCGACGCTCAACTGTAGGCAGTACGCTAACTGCAGTAATAACAAGTCAGAATTATGATGACCTAATAACGTATTAGCTTGTTCAAAATTTATAGGTTTCAGCACAATGGCAGCTAGCGGTTTATTCTTATTTTGAGTTATCGCTTGTTCGAAAACTTGTAAAGCAGACTGCGCGGTAGGTAAATTAGTTACCGTATCCAATGAAGATATCTCTGTCGTTTTTTTTGTGATTATTTCCGTTTTACTACCACCCTTAACTGAGTTAAATAGCTTTAAGCTTAGCCACCAACAAATATAACTACTAAAAAGTAGTACACTTAAATAAACGAAAATAGAAGTCGGCGTTAATGACAAGCCATCACGGTATAACTGTACAAATAAAAATGACAGCCCTGATGTCACGACAATAATGGACAATAAAAAGACTACTCTAATGTTAAAACGACTCATATTTAACAACTACCTATAAACCAGCTTATGAGGGGAGTATCATAAGCGTACTAAATATACAGCGAAGCTATACTCCTAAACTATACCTTTAAGCTATACCTCTAAATTATTCAGGGCAAGCATATTTATCTATTTTTTTATAGCTTAAACAAGCAACCAAAATTCTACTTGGTAATAGCAGCCCCTTTAGCCGTAATTAACGCTTTATCGGCATTAGTTAATAATAAATTAACTAAGTGAAGGTAACCGTTTAAATTGTCACTTGACCAAAAACGTTTAAGTGAGGTGTCACTGGTTACCATCCATGCGATAAACTGTTTAAAAGCATAAGGGTCATGACTATCAAAACATTTTTGGCTGATTTTTTTTAGTCGACCTTTACCTTTTAAGCAGTCCCTAAAAATAATGCTGTAGTTATTAATCAATGGACTAATCAAGTCCAGGTGCTTTATCAGATCTTTATCATCATATTGCTCCGCTTGTGCCTTCATAGTAAGTAACCTAGCCTTAATAAACTCTTCATAGCGCGATGCAATAACCGCCATTGAGTCTTGCATCGCTTTGCTTTCTTTACGAGTTTGACTGTTCTCTCTTTGCTGAGTAATTAATAAACGTTGCAGTTTTTCGGAACGTATCGAGAAAAAAATACTGACGCCAATAAAAATTGCAGTGATGATTAATATAAAAAACATTAAAATACCTTAGGTTATTCTACGATTGTGATTTTGCTTTAGCTGTATCAGTTAATTTTGCAAGGAAACTAAAAGGGTCTATATCCTTAAAAGTAGGTGAATCAAGTTTGAATTTTATCATTAACGAGAAATCGCCCAAGCTACCAAAAAATAATGAGTTTAAGGCTTCAACTAACTTTTCAGCTTTACCAGAGACATCTAACTCACTTTGATGCTCAAACAATAAAAGGTACTCACCTTCATTCAATACACCAGCAAATTCAAATTCGGCTAATTGTTCTTGAATAATACTAACCATGATCCCCTTAACTTCAGCAACTTGCTTTTTATTAAATGTGAAAACTAACTCTTGCCAATTTTCAATGGAGATATAACACACTGAAAGCGGATACTGAAATTTTCTCGCTTTTTGATAGGCCTCTTGATAATACAACTTAGTTTTTTGTGCGTTAGTAATAATACGGTATTCATCTAACTCTTCATAAGCTTTTTCGGCCTTATTCGCGCGCAACCTGAAATAGTAAATTAACGCGCCAAAGGCAAATAACATAAGCAAGCTTAATAGTATAAGAATAATCGTATGTTGCTTATGATACTTGCGCTGAAATGAGGTAATCATTTCACTATTTCCCGCAAGCTTAATCGCTAACTTCTTTCCCTTACCAAGAGAGTCTTTCTTTAGAGCTTGCGTTAGCGTCTGATTGTAAAAATAGTGAGTGTACTTTGCTTCTTTTTTCTTATTCTCAAACTTAAACCACAAGAGCTGACTATGCTTTTGTGCTATCAAATAGGCTTGTTGATAATCACCTTGGTCAAAATACATTTCTGCTAGCATCCGGTAAAATCCAACATACTCTAAAGAAATATCTTCACCTTTTAATAAAGACAAAACATTTAGCAGTATATCGTAAGCTTTATCTTTCTCCTGTAGACTCATCTTGATACTAGCTAAAGCGACTAAGGTTTCAATGTATTCGGTAATAACATCGTTGTTTTTAAAGGTTTCTGCAGCTTGAGTAAATGCCCTATCGGCTTCTTCAAATTGTTGTAATTTAAAAAAACTTAAACCTACACCTTTATCAGCCAGTGCAACTCCTATAGACTTTTTCCTCTGTTGAGCATACTTTTTTGCTTCCCAAAAAGCACTGTAAGCATCATCAAAGCGTTGTAAATATAAATATGCATACCCAATATAAAGATAAGTTTGGTCAATATTTTCTTTTTTATTTAAATCAAAACGTAATTTAAGAACTTTTAATTGTATCGTTAATGCCGTTTGGTAATCGCCTAAATAATGATAAGCCGTAGCTAAAATAGTAAACAATTCAATATGCTCGATAGAGACACTTCTTTTATCAACGGTTTTATCGAGTAGCATTAAGTCAGCAAGTGCTTGCTCATATTGCCCTAACATAGCGAACGCAACACTACGATAACTCAACGCCAGCAGTTTATACTGCTCATGGGATTCACCTAGAGTAAGGGCTACTAAATCTTCTGCTATATTAAGTAATTGTTGGAATTGTTTTTTAGCCATATGCACATTAGCTAGCTTAAGTAATAGCGCAAGCCTAACTTTCTGATCTTCTAGATCTACATTTAATCCCGATTGCACATAAGTAAAAGCCTTATCTATCTCATTCTTGTTACTCGTTACAATAGCAAGTAGTAAATATAATTTAGCGAGAATATCACCAGAGTAATACTGAGAATAAGGAAGAATCTGTTGCGCTATTTTCTCTACCTTTTCATACATTATAGCTTCATGGTCGAGGTAATATAACTGCTCCACCTGAATTGTTAAGATCTCTATTTTTTTACTCGACAAACCTTTCAGGTTCGCCTCGTTTGCCCCACAGAAATATGGAGCTCCTAATAAAATAAACAGTAAAAAAATTCTATACATAATTTAAAATATAAAAACAATCAGTTACCTTAGCTTTCACATAAAAAAACTAAAATGTTACTTTATTTTTACTTTATTCCTTTTTGTTATCAATATTTTATATTTACATTCACTCATTTTTATCTATAATGAGCGTAAGCTTCAATGCTTAACAAGGGCAAACTTAGTGAAAGCTAAGGACGCAAAGTTACCGGTCTAATGGGAAACCTATGATAGCGGAACTGCAAAATTTAGATATAGTGGGGGCTTATCTTCATCTTTTAGTTCTCTATCAATTTCTTCCGTTAACTTTGCGTGCCCTCTCTCTTTCTTTAAAATATTAGCATTTAAATAAAATTACTATTAAATGGATTAACGTTATGTTACTAATCCCATTTGATTATCTCACTGTACCGTATAACTCCTCCGATAGAGATAATAATTAAGCTACTTAGCTTGCTTAATTTGTAATGATAAAAATGCATAGAAGTGAATAAATAAATGAAGTATCACGACTCTATTGAAACCGCCGACAAAATTATGCGCTTGGTGGTTGCTCAACTCAAAAAGTGGCAACTTGCGATTAACCCAATTAATTATGCTGTTGTTTATGAGTATTATAAAAAGTCCAATGCACAACTCACCGCTGCTATTGAAAAAGAGCTATTAGTAAATGAAAGTTTGAATGGTTTCTTTATGGAGAACCTCTATAAAGAAACAGTGCTTGAAAAAAGTGAATTCAGAGAAGAAATTCTTACAGACCTCAGTACGTTAATTAACGACTCTCATCATAATCAGCAAGAACTAACAAGCTCCTCTATAGCGTTAATACACACTCTCGAAAAAAACATTACACAACTTTCATCTTCAGAGCCAAATAACGTTAAAAATGCAATTAGCTCATTAACAACAGCGACTGAAGACTTCAAAGCACAAATACTACATTTATCAAAGCAGTTAGAATGCCACCAAGAAGACAGCCAAAGACTCTCCGCAGAGCTCACTCAAGCACGCCATCAAATTAACTTAGACAAGGTAACCGGTTTATTTAACAAAAAAGCAATTAGTAGCCATATATCTGCATGGCAACAACAGTATACGCCGTGCAATATCGCCGCCATTTCGATTAAGATAGAAGAGTTCAATAAGATAGAACGTGACTTTGGCGTACTATTTTCTGATGTAATACTCACCAAAATAGCGCATAAGATCGCAAGTTATATACACGACAGTGGGTTACCTGTGCGCTTTAATTACGATGAATTTATATTATTATTACCACAGGCTTCGCATCAAACAGCGACAGAAATCGGCACAAAAATAACCCAAAGTATACGAAAAATGCGCTTTGTCAGTATAAAGTCAGATATTAAATTACCACAAATTAATAGCCAATTTAGCGTTAATCATATGGAGGAAGGTGAGAATATTGACGACTTTTTAAAAAAGACAAAAATTGAATCAACCCTAGCAACCTAATTACCCCCTTTAATTTAGCGATAACTGATTGCTAGGCAATTAACCTACTCTTTAAAGAAAAATTCTCGATAAGTTTTTAATTCAGCAATAGATTCTTTAATATCATCTAACGCTAAATGAGCGCCTGTTTTAACAACTTTATCTAACACTTCAGGCTTCCAGCGTCTTGCTAGTTCTTTAATTGTGCTAACATCAATATTTCTGTAATGAAAAAACTCTTCAAAATCAGGCATGTACTTATGCGCAAAACGCCTATCTTGACCAATACTATTACCACACATTGGCGACTTACCTGCTGGCACCCACTTTTTGACAAAAGCTAACGTTTCTTGAGTTGCTTGAGCTAGGCTCACATCACTGTCTTTGCAACGTTGAGTTAATCCCGATTTGCCATGTTGCTCAATACACCAAGGATTCATGTTATCTAAAACACTATCAGTTTGATGAATAGCAAAAACAGGACCTTGCGCTAAAATATTTAACTGACTATCTGTAACGATGGTCGCTATTTCCAAAATTACGTCTTCTGCAGGCTCGAGTCCTGTCATTTCTAAATCAAGCCAAATTAAATTACTATCGCTACAGGTCATAAAGTTCCCTTAAAAAATGCACGAGCATTCATATATAATTGTTAGTATAATACGTCAGAAATACGTTGGATCAAATAAAAAATCATATGAATTACTCCCGTGGCTAAGGCCAAAAAACTGACTAAAGGTCAGCAAAGGCGCATCCGAGCCAATCATGATAAAAAATTACAGAGTAAAACGCCGTCTAAAAAAGATAAAGTTCAGTGGCAAGATGATGACTTAGGCGCCGCTCAATCAGGCGTTATTGTAAGCCGTTTTGGTCAACATGCTGATGTTGAGTGTACGCAAGGCAACATATATCGTTGTAACTTACGTCGTTCAATAACGTCTTTAGTTTGTGGTGATAAGGTTTTGTGGCGACTAGGGAAAGAAACCCAACATAGCATTACAGGGGTTATTGAAGCCGTTCATGAAAGAGGGTCGGTGTTAAGTCGCCCAGATGTTTACGATGGCGTAAAACCTATTGCGGCAAATATCAGTCAAATTCTAATTGTCTCTTCAGTGCTACCTGCATTTAATAGTGACATTATTGACCGCTATTTAGTCGCCGCCGAACAAACAGGGATAACTCCTGTTATTGTACTCAATAAAATAGACTTATTAGATAGTATTTCACAAGAAGAGCAGAACGCGATTACAGAGCAGTTAAATATTTATCGTGATATTGGCTATCAAATATTATTTGCGAGCAGCCAATCACGTGATGGAATTAGTGAGTTAAGAGAACAGCTAGCTGAGCATACTAGTATTTTTGTAGGTCAATCAGGCGTTGGTAAATCAACGCTAGTTAATGCACTCATGCCTAACCTTGGGGTGTTAACACAAGAAGTTTCTCAAAACTCAGGGTTAGGACAACACACAACTACTGTTGCCCGTTTATACCACTTTAGTGAAGGGGGTGATTTAATAGACTCCCCTGGTATTAGGGAGTTTGGTTTATGGCACTTAACTCCTGAACAGGTCTGTAATGGCTTTATTGAATTTGAACCTTATATTGGCTTATGTAAGTTTCGCGACTGTAAACATCAAGCCGATCCCGGTTGTGCCCTTATTGCAGCAAGTACCGAGCAAAAAATTTCCGATAAACGTCTAGCAAGCTTTCAACGAATTTTAGCTAGTTTAGATGAAAATAAATTAACCTCACGTTTTAATGATTAAGGAAACCCAGTGTCTTCAGAAAATAGTTTAATGGACAAAGTTAAAATCACCTTGCAATACCTTATGCCAAAGCACGCAATTTCTCGCCTAACGGGAAAGTTTGCCGCCGCAAAAATGGGTTGGCTCACCACCTTTGCTATAAGCAAGTTTATTAAGGCTTACGGTATTAATATGCAAGAAGCTAAACTGAAAAATGCCAGTGACTTTGCCAGCTTCAATGACTTTTTTACACGAGAGCTAGCCGACGGAGCTCGTACAATCGAAGCCGGTTCAAACTTATGTTACCCCGTTGATGGTGCCATTAGTCAACAAGGAGATATTGTTGACGGTCAACTGATTCAAGCAAAGGGCTTTAATTACAGTCTCACTTCTTTATTGGGTGGTGACGCTCGTACTTCAGCACCTTTTCAAGGAGGAAAATTCTCCTGTATTTATTTAGCCCCAAAAGATTACCACCGCATACATATGCCAATGGACGCAACATTACGTGAAATGATCTATGTTCCTGGTGAGTTGTTTTCAGTAAACCCACTAACAGCGAGAAATGTTCCTGATCTTTTTGCACGCAATGAACGTGTAGTAGCCATTTTCGATACTGAATTTGGTGAACTTGCTATGGTATTAGTTGGAGCAACTATAGTTGCTAGCATTGAAACAACATGGGCAGGTACTATCACCCCACCGGCAGGTAAAGATATTTTTAGGTGGCAATACCCTAAAAGTGGCATCAATACCATCAGCTTCAAAAAAGGGGATGAAATGGGTCGCTTCAAACTAGGCTCAACCGTTGTTTGTGCTTTTTCTCCTAATATGCTGGAAGAGTTTACACCTGAAGCGGGTCCTGGTACTACAACTCGCCTGGGTGAGCCTTACGCTATGTTGAAGTCTCTTGATACACAATAGACTAAGATTATAAAAAGGTTGCTCATTTAATCTACACAAGATACGATTAAGTTCGTATTTTGTGTTTTTTATGAAATATTTATTATATTTCGTAAAAATACCAAGAGAAAAGTACGTTTAAGAGTAAAACTATACAACATACACTTATAGCTATACGCCTGATATTAATTTAAATGAAGGAATACTAAATGGTCAATGCACGTCCTGCAGCAAAGCCAACAGAAGCAGAGTTAACATTATTAAATGTATTGTGGAAAATGGGTCCTGCAACGGTTAGACAAGTTCACGATGAAGTTAGTAACTACCAGAAAACAGGCTACACTACTGTATTAAAGATATTGCAAATTATGCATGAAAAAGCTTTAGTGATACGTGATGAAAGTAATCGTGCTCATGTATATGCTGCAGCTAATAGCGAAACACACACACAGTCCTCATTAATTAAAGACCTTATTAGTAAAGCATTTGGTGGCTCAACCTCTAAATTAGTCATGCGCGCTATTGATGACTCCACCAGCGCTAAAGAAATCAATGATATTCGTCAGCTTTTAGACTCTTTGGATAAATAAACGACTATTATGCTAGCGCCATTATTTAACACACCAATTTTATATAGCTTAGCGTTAACTTTGCTGCATTTTCTGTGGCAAGGGTTATTGATCGCGGCTATTGTAAAGTTTGTATTGTTATTTATTGATAAAAGCAGACCCCAAATACGCTATGTTTTATGTGCAGCGGCAATGCTAGCCAATTTATGTACAGCAATTATTACTTTTAATATTATATTGCCAACGAGTGACTTATTAAATAGTAGCACTCCCTCATTGGCATTAAACAACCTGACTGCCGATATAGAGTTAACTTCATCGTTATCAGGTTATCAAGAGTTACTGCCGTCATTATTAGCTTACGTGTTGCCATATCTGTCTTTGGCTTGGTTAGCTATCATACTTGTGCTAACGGTTAAATTGTTAATTGAAATACGTAATGTAAATCTATTGCCACAACACGCTAGTAAATTGCCAGAAAAACAATTACAGCGTCGATTTATCGAGTTAAGTCAGCAAGTTAAATTAACCAGAATACCTACATTGCTTATCTCTATGAAAGCCGAAGTTCCTATGGCTATTGGTATATTTAAACCTGTTGTACTGATTCCAGTCACTATGGTAACAGGGTTATCCCCTGCACAACTTGAAATGTTACTGTTACATGAGCTTGCTCATATTCGCAGACATGATTACTTAGTTAACTTTTTACAGACCATTATTGAACTGTTATTTTTCTTTCATCCTAGCGTTCACTGGCTCGCAAAAAATATGCGAAATGAGCGAGAGTATTGCAGTGATGATATTGCAGTCAAACATTGTGGCGACCCCATCGCTTATGCGCATACACTAACCGATACCGCAACACTATGCCTTCATCAACACACGATCCCTAATATGGCTATGGCGGCTTCTGGTGGTGATTTAAAAGAAAGGGTGGTACGTTTAGTTGATCATCACTGCGCCCCAAAAAATCATATTGGCAAATGGTTTGCAGCCATGACCCTACTATTATTTATTGCAATATTTTTTATACAGCAATTGTTTGCAAGTAATTATTCTCCACGTTGGGTTTATCACCTACCATGGCAAGCTCAACATTTAGCCTCTACAGAGAGCCCTTATATCGCAAGTCTTGAGAGTAGCTTAGACGACAGTATTATCACTACAGACTCTATAGCACAGCAATTATTACTAGGACCAGGTGATAGTGCACATCAAAAGCAAGAACAGAGCCCGAGTATTGAAACTAGCTTAACAATCTCTAGCACTAGTGTTGATAGTGTTGATAGTGTTGATAGTGTTGATAGTGTTGCAACGGATGTTATATCTACTAATGATATAGTAGGCACTGATTTAGTTGCAAATACACTATCTCGTAGTGATAAAACAATTAAAGTCTTCAATACCAACTTGGGTAATCAGAGTATAAGTACAGATAACTTATTAGCCACTAAGCAAAGTTTAGATCATGAATACGCTATTAATGATCTTGATTTAGCAGTAAATCTTTCTTCAATCAAGCAGTTACCAAAAGAATTAAAAGTGGAATTAAAAGCAGAAAAAGTAACTCAAATATTACCCCGACAAACATTGTTAGCTGAGTCTCAAGGAGAGACTACTTACCTTAACAACCAGCAGGAAAATAACACTCTTTTAGTAAAATCGGCTAAGCCTATTAAGACACAAAAGAATGAAGTAGCAAATAAAGTTGAGCGTATAAGCGAAAATATTAGCCTAGATAATATTATTTCAACCGAGCCTTATCAAAGTTATGAGCTAGCACTTACTCAAAGAGAAGAAAAACCTATAGAGCGTAAATTTAAACAATCAAGTACAGTACAGCACAGTATTAGTAGTGCCCAACGCAAATATGAAGCTAAGCAGCTCACTTCTGTAGATCCTGTTTATCCTAGCTTAGCTAAACGTAAAGGAATAGAAATAGAAGTAAAGGTACGCTTCACTATAGATCGCAATGGCGAAGTGAAAGACATTAATTTTTCACAACAAAGTCGTCTAAATTATTTTAAAAGTGCAATTCGTACCGCGATGAGACAATGGCGTTTCATGCCAGCAAAAGTAGATAATAAAGTAGTAGAAAGCCAAATGTCCAAGATATTCTCGTTCAGTTTACAAGGTTAACTTAACTGATTTATGCTCGCAGGTAAGACAAATAACCTAGTAAGGCTAACCTGTTACTTAGCTATATTTACGCTAATAAACACAGCTTTTGCTCGTAGTACATTAACAGAAATTAGCATTGGAAACAGTACGATGAACAATACCCGCAGCTTTTCCCAAGAATCATCACTTAAGCAAAAAATCACTAATGAAATTGCGGAATTCTGGCAGCAGGGCACATTTTCTTCTTTTAAAGGAGCGAAAAAAACTCGTATTAATTACGCTTATTTTGCTACTTCTCCTCAGCAAAAGTGCCTAATTATTGTTAACGGACGTAATGAAAGTTACTTAAAGTACCAAGAATTAAGTTATGATCTTACTCGGCAAGGGTTTCAAGTTTTTCTATTTGACCACCGTGGTCAAGGCTTATCAGAACGATTATTAAAATCAGAATATAAAGGTTATGTAGAGAGCTTTCAGGATTATGTCAATGATCTGAATGGCTTTATTGATAACGTGGTCACACCACACTGTCAAAGTAAGCCTTATTTATTAGCGCACTCTATGGGTGGTGCTATTGCAGCTCGTTTTATGCAAGACTATCCTGAAAAAATACAAGCCTCAGTTTTAAGTGCTCCTATGCTAGGGTTTAATACCGGAGCGGCGCCCAATGTTATTGCAAGAGGCTTAATAAAAGCACTTAACGGCTTCAACCGACTTGTTGATGATACACCTTGGTATTTAATAAGCCAGCAAGATTACCAAGTAGCAAAGTTTGCTGATAATGAGTTAACTCAGTCAAAAGTACGCTTTAAAATATTCACTGAACTGCAGGAAGAAAACCCAGAAATTCAATTAGGAGGGGTAACCTTGCAATGGTTAGTTGAGGGAATTAACGCGCAAAAAGCTATTTTTTCAAACATAACTGCGTTAACTACACCCACTATAGTATTACAAGCTGGTGAGGATACTGTTATAGATAACGCCTCGCAAGATTATTTTTGCCAAAAGCTGCATACAGTTCACCCGCAATCATGCCCTACAAGTAAGCCAGTATTAATCGAAGGTGCACGACATGAGCTTTTCTTCGAAAAAGATATCTATCGTAATGAAACATTAAACACGTTATTAGACTGGTTTGAGCTGCACTCTCATTAGATAACGCTATGGTTTACCGTTGAGCTAGGATCATGGTGAATAAAAACCTCACAAGGTGCTAAACGCTTACATATCTCTTTTTCAATTGCTTCACCAATACTATGTGCCTCTAATAATGATAACTCATCGGCTAACTCTAAATGAAACTGAATAAAACGTTGTACACCCGCTTGTCGAGTTCTTAAGTCATGTATACCCAAGGCTTTGTTATGAGAAGCAACAACTGCTTTGATTTGCGCTAATTCATCCTCACTTAATTCTGTATCCATTAATTGTTTAACACTTTGTAATACAATTTTTCCAGCGCCGACAAATAAGTATAAAGCAATAATAATCGTAAAAATACCATCAGCATACAGCCAGATCCCTTGACTTAAAATAATAGCTACTAAAACGCCAAAATTAAGTAATAGGTCTGATTGGTAGTGTAAAGCATCGCCACTAATAATAATGGACCCCGTTTTTTTTATCACAAAGCGCTGAAATATAACCAATGCTAACGTTAACGCTATCGAGATAATTGTCACCCAAATAGCGACTTCACCTTGCATAATAACTTGCGGATTAATAACACGAGAAATGCCACTAAAAACAAGCAAAATAGCAGATCCAAGTACAAATGCAGCTTGTACTAGTCCAGCTAAACTTTCAGCTTTACCGTGGCCAAAAGTATGCTCTTTATCGGCAGGTGCCAATGCAAAACGCAAAATAACAATATTCATTAATGATGCGAACAAGTCTAATAATGAATCAGTTGTTGAAGCAAGAATCGCAGTAGAGTCGGTAACTAGCCACGCGTATAACTTTATTAGTACTAATAATAAAGCAACACTAGTCGATACTATCGCAGCCATTCGTACCCATAGCGCATAATCATTATTCTTTTTTGTCTGATTGACCACAATTCCTCCCTGCTCTAAATAAACTATCGACTGTAACTCATAACTATTACTGGTTATAATAGCAAAAATTTATCAGAGCCATTATTGTTATGCTAGATGTAGTTCTTTTTCAACCACAAATCCCACCCAATACCGGTAATATTATTCGTCTCTGCGCAAACTCAGGCTTTAGACTACACCTAATTGAACCATTAGGTTTTGATTTAGACGATAAAAAGTTACGTCGAGCAGGTTTAGATTATCATGAATTTGCCGCAATACAGCGCCACGAAAGCTACGATGCATTTATTGAGAGTGAAAAGCCTCAACGTGTTTTAGCCATAACCACTAAAACTAACAATTACTATGGTGATGTGAAGTTCACTAAAGGAGATTACTTACTTTTTGGCTCTGAAACTAGTGGATTACCTGAAGAAGTTCGGTCTAAAATCCCTGATGAAGATAAGATACGCATCCCTATGCTTGAAGGGAGTCGCAGTATGAACTTGTCAAATGCTACCGCAGTGATTGTTTATGATGCATGGCGACAATTAGGCTTTCCTAATGCAGTCTAAATAACCTGAGCTTGGCTTAAGGGATTTAATAGCAAGTCTATTGCAAGTAAACCCAACGTGGTTAATGATGAATATAACCTCTTGAAATAATTTTATTATCCTGAGTTCTGGCTAATAGCCTATACCAAAGCGTATAACTTTTAATTAAAAAGCAGAAATAAAAAAAGCTAAATAGAACCATAATATATCGTCTTATTTAGCTTTTTTATAAGTTGTTTTTATAACGGACTATTCAAACTTCCTGTCTCTAGAAAGCAAGTTTGCGGCTGCGATTTTAGCATCACAACCTCGATAGAGTACTTCATAAACTTGTTCAACGATTGGCATTTCTACACCAACTCGTTGAGCAAGCATATAAACTTCTTTGGTATTGCGATAACCTTCAACAACCTGGCCAATTTCTGATATGGCTTGCTCAACTTCATCACCCTTACCTAGTGCTAAACCAAATCGACGGTTGCGGGATTGATTATCAGTACATGTTAAGACTAAATCACCTAAGCCAGCCATCCCCATAAACGTTGACGCTTGAGCATCTAAGGCTAATCCTAAACGGGTCATTTCAGCCAAACCACGGGTAATTAATGCAGTTCTTGCATTGGCACCAAAGCCGATACCATCAGCAATACCCGCTGCAATAGCAATAACATTTTTAACTGCACCACCAAGCTGCACACCAATAAAATCATTATTCGAATAAACTCGAAAACGTTTTTCACAATGCAACAAATCAGACAACTCTGCGACAAAAACATCATCAGTTGATGATAATGAAATTGCGGTGGGTAAGCCTGAGGCCATTTCTTTGGCGAAAGTAGGCCCAGATAAGACAGCGAGGGCAATATCCTGCCCTAAAATATCGCGAGCAACCGTGTGCAATAATGCTCCGGTATTTGGATCAAGTCCTTTAGTTGCCCAAGCAATACGGCTGTTACTATTTAACATTGGCGCTATTTGTTTAAGCATATCGCCAAAGGCATGACTCGGCACAACAACAAGAATGTTATTACTCGCCTGTACCGCTGATGTTAAATCAGCTTCAACCAATAAGCTTTCAGGAAAAGGGCAACCACCAAGATATTTAACATTCTCTCTGGCGTGACTCATCGCTACCGCATGTTCTCGATCGCGCCCCCACAATAGTGTTTTATGACCATTTCGAGCTAAACAAATAGCCAAAGCCGTACCATAAGAGCCAGCGCCGAGTACGGTTATATCTGCAGAAAGGGTCATTAATACTACCTAATTATCACTTGTGAAATAAATTAAAAACGATTAATGCGTTTCGCTACTTTCAGGTACTTGCGCCTGCGCTGCACGTTGCTGCATATATGAAGCAAATAAACTATCAAAATTAACCGGCGTTAAGTTAAATTGCGGGAAAGAACCACGATTAACCATACTCGCGATAGCTTCACGCGCATAAGGGAATAACGTTGCTGGACAGAATGCACCAACAGTATGTGCTAATTGTGCTTCAGGTAAATTACCAATAGTAAAGATACCTGCTTGCTGCACTTCAGCTAAGAAAGCTGTTTTTCCTTCAACAATCGCAGTGACGGTTACCGAAAGTATCACTTCATAAATACCTTCAGATAGTTGAGTTGAACGCGTATCTAAATCTAACTTGATCTCAGGCTTCCATTCTGCTTGAAAAATAGCTGGTGAATTAGGCGTTTCAAATGATATATCTTTGGTGTAAATACGCTGAATAGCAAATTCTGCTGTTGGTGTTTCTTCGTTTGATACTGCTTGGTTCTCGTCTGACATGATAATTCCTATTTTTTATATAATTTTTTGCTTGGCTCGCATAAGCCATAACAACTAAAAATTAAAAATAACAGTGAGCTAATGACTCACTGTTAGATAACATTTATTAAGGTGTAGTAAGTAGTGTATCGAGCTGCTGTTTAGCATCTAATGCGACTAAATCATCACAGCCTCCGATGTGTTTATCGCCAATAAAAATTTGTGGTACTGTATAGGCACCTTGACTTCGCTCAATCATTACGCTGCGTAATGAAGGGTTATCATCTATTTTTATTTCATTAAAACTAACTGACTTTTGTTTTAATAACGCAATAGCATGACTACAGTATGGGCAGTATGCTTTGGTATAAATCTCTACTTTCGCCATTGTTCTCACCTCAATTTTTTATAACAAGACTCTTAGTGCATATTGCAGCTATAGTAGAGTTTTATTTATTAGCTTTCATTTTTTGGTTAGTGGTAAGCCGGCGCTAGTCCATGAGTTCATGCCGCCTTTTAAAATACTAACGCGTTCAAAACCTGCCTTTGATAAATCATTAGCAACTTTAACAGCGCTTAATCCAGCACTACATATTACAATGATGGGCTTGTCTTTTTTATTTTCAAGGCTAGCGAAACCGTTTTTAGTAATTTTTTCATTAGATAAACTAACAGCATCAAGAATATGATTAGCTTTAAAGTCTTTATCTGTACGTATATCTAAAGCAATACCTTCTTCTCTGTTCATTAAAAATGTCAAATCTTGTGGGCTAATTTGCTTAATCGGTGACATTTTCATGCGAATAGTTGTCACAATAATCATCACAACAAGTGCAACCCAGATAGCACTTAACATGCCGTTATTGCCCGCAAAAGTAATTAATTCATCCATTGTTTAGTAACCATTATTATTAATAATTTTAATCGGCATATTATACCCAAGTCTTTTAGAAATGCGAGCTTAACCCTTTATTGAAAATTTAGTAACTCACTATGGAATATTTCTCCTGTAAATCCTTAGTGAATATCCCGAAATGACTGTGTACAATAGTTATTCAACAGACCCTAAAGTAATTCAGCATTCAGTGATAGGAAACAACATGGCACATAAAAAATCTATGGTTCTAATGATATTAGATGGTTGGGGATACAGAGAAGACTCAAGCTCTAACGCCATATTGAGCGCTAACACGCCAGTATTAGATAATTTAAAAGCTAATTATCCTAACATGCTGATAAACACTTCAGGTATGGCTGTTGGCTTGCCTGATGGACAAATGGGCAACTCTGAAGTTGGTCATGTTAATTTAGGTGCAGGTCGTACGGTTTACCAAGACTTTACTCGCATTACTAAATCAATTGCAGATGGGGAGTTTTCTCAAAACCCTACTCTATGCCAAGCAGTAGACTCGGCAGTAGCAAATGACAAAGCCGTCCACATATTCGGTTTATTATCACCTGGTGGTGTACACAGCCACGAAGATCATATTTTTGCGATGATAGAGCTTGCTCAACAACGTGGTGCAAGCAAAGTTTATTTGCACGCATTTTTAGACGGCAGAGATACTCCACCGCGCAGTGCCAAGTCCTCATTAGAAAAAGCACAACAAAAATTTGTAGAGCTGTTCCCTAATGGCAATGGACAAATCGCTTCAATTATTGGTCGATACTTTGCAATGGATAGAGACCAACGTTGGGATCGCGTTGAAGCTGCCTATAACTTGATGGTAAGCGGTGAAGGACTTCACCAATACGATAATGCTCTTACCGCATTAGCTGACGCTTACCAACGAGATGAAAATGATGAGTTTGTTGGTGCCAGTGCTATTACTCAGCCAAATGGAGAAACCGTGCAAATTAACGATGGTGATTCGCTAATTTTTATGAATTTCAGAGCTGACAGAGCGCGTCAATTTAGCCGTTGCTTTACCGAAGACAACTTTGACGGTTTTACCCGTAAAAAAATACCTAACATCGCTAATTTTGTCATGTTAACTCAATACTCTGCTGACATAGATGCCCCGAGTGCTTTCGAACCAGCCGCATTAAATAATGTTATGGGTGAATGGTTAGCTAAACATAATAAAACGCAATTACGTATTTCTGAAACTGAAAAATACGCTCACGTTACCTTTTTCTTTAGTGGTGGTAAAGAAGACACCTTTGATGGTGAAGAACGTATTTTAATCCCATCGCCTAACGTCGCCACCTATGACTTACAACCAGAAATGAACTCAACTTTGTTAACCGATAAACTAGTTGAAGCAATTCACAGTGGTAAGTATGACTTTATTGTTTGTAATTACCCGAATGGCGATATGGTCGGACATACAGGTAGTTTTGATGCAGCGGTTAAAGCTTGTGAAGCCGTAGACACTTGTATTGGTCGCGTTGTTGATGCCTTACAACAAACTGGTGGTGAGTGTTTAATCACTGCTGATCATGGTAATGCAGAACAAATGTTAGATGAAGTATCAGGTCAAGCTCACACTGCACACACTTGTGAACCTGTACCTTTAATTTACGTTGGCAGAAGTGCAGTTCCCGAAGCCACAGGCACACTTAGTGATATATCACCAAGCATTTTACACTTAATGGGCATAGAGCAGCCGGTAGAAATGACAGGGAGAGTATTAATGCCATTAACTAAGTGATATATTTGTTTTTTAACAATTAAATTACCTCATCTTAGTTATGGCACTATTGACTAGTCTGCAATTTATTAGCAAAAGACGTTTTATAAATCATTACTTATTACTAGGCTTAGCTTTAATTAGCCTGGTAATAAGTCACTTGTCTTACGCTAAAGGTGAGCAAAGTAACGATTATCAAGAAAGTCAGCAAAAGAACAAAGCCAAGCTCAGTGATATTCAACAAGCTATCGCCAAGCAAGAATCTAACATTTATGACACCAATAAGAAAAGATCCGCTTTAGAGTTGCAGCTAAAAAATGATGATTTAGCCATTGCCAGTACCGCAAAAAAAATTAATGATATTGAAACACAATTATCAACAACCCAAGAAAAAATCACTGAACTTGCTAAAGAGAAAAAGCAACTCACCCAAGATAAAATTCACCAAGAAAGTTTACTCGCACAACAACTCCGTTCAGCTTATACCACAGGGCAACACGACTACTTAAAGTTACTTTTAAACCAAGAGCAAAGTGAAAAGATACAGCGCACGATTAGTTATTATCAATATTTTAATAAAGCGCGTATCACTGAAATTGAGCAATTTGAAAGTACCATCATCGAGCTGCAAAAAGTCACGCACCAACATCAAGAAAAAATTGAGCAGTTACAAGTATTAAAAGACAAACAACTGACACAAAGTAAACAGTTAAAAGAGCGAAAAAGTCAGCGTAGCGATACCTTAAGCAAGCTCAGTAAATCACTATTATCAAGCCAACAGCAGCTAGCCAAACTTAAAATGGAGGAAAGTAATTTAAACCTTGCCTTACAAAAGCTAGCCAAACAAATTCAAGCTGAAGCCGATCTCGTTGGCTTAAGTAAGCTAAAAAACAAACTATCTTGGCCTGTTAAGGGAAGAATGCTGCATCGCTTTGGTAGCAATAAACAAGGCTATTTAAAATGGAAAGGCGTTTTATTATCTGCTCCTGTGGGTAGGCAAGTACAAACTATTCACAGCGGTACTATTTTATTTTCAGACTGGCTTAAAGGCTACGGGTTACTTACTGTTATTGACCATGGTGATGGCTATATGAGTCTTTATGCGCACAATCAAGCTTTACTTAAGTCTGTGGGTGATCGCGTAGAAACGGGTGAACCCATTGCCCTTGTAGGACAAAGTGGCGGGCAAGATCAAACAGGGTTATATTTTGAAATACGCCATCGTGGCGAAGCAGTAAACCCAAAACTTTGGTGTAAATAAGCGCCAATATATTCTAAGTAACCTAAACAAGTAAACCAAGCCAGTTATATTACATAACAACAAAATCAATATAATACGCTTCAATCGGCTATATTTTATTGTTACTCTATAACTATTATAAAAATAAGTATTCTAAGCCGTGATAAAAAAATTCTTAATTGCCCTATCGATTTCTTTTAGTATTATATATTGCCCGTTCTTATCTGCTGAAACAGTGAAAGTTGCCATAGTTATTGATGATATGGGTTATCGGTACACCGACGAAAAAGCACTCTCGTTACCCGGTAATGTAACTTATGCAATGCTCCCTCATACTACTTATGGTAAAAAGCTGGCAATAAAGGCAAATGAGCAAAAAAATGACGTTATTATCCATATTCCTATGGAAGCAAATAATAGAAAATATCTAGGGCCAGGGGCTATCACTAGCGCAATGAATGAACAAGCGGTTCACAAAAGCCTAACCGAGTCATTTAATGATATACCTTTTGCTATTGGTATTAATAACCATATGGGTAGTTACTTAACTAAACTTTATAAACCTATGACTTGGACGATGAGTTTTCTAAAAGAGCGAGATTTATTATTTTTAGACAGTAAAACCAGCCCTAGCTCTCAAGCAGTAAAAGCAGCTGTCGATATTGGTGTTCCTGTTAACTCGCGCCATGTATTTTTAGACAATGAATTAACCGACGAATATATTACTAAGCAATTTCAACATCTTATTCGTTACGCTAAAAAGCAAAAGTTTGCGATTGCGATTGCTCATCCTCACCCAGAGACAGTAAGCGCACTCACCAAACTCATTCCTACCTTAAAGCAGAATAATATTGAGTTGGTACCTTTATCAAGCTTATACCCTGCTAAAAAGCTCACCGGCTCTGAGCTAGTAGCAAGTGACTAATAATGTGTACACCGAGCAAAGCGTATTATACATTCACATTAAAGATTAATTTTTTGCTCACGTAAAATTTTTCGTAAATACTTCACAGGTATAGCATAAGTAATGCCACTAGGTTTACTGATCACCGCTTCTTTAGTCTCTTGTACAAACACTTTGTTTATAATGGCAACTACTTGACCTGTTTTCATATCGTACATCGCACTACCACTATTGCCGGGGTAAGCAGTAGCGTCTAACTGGTAAATTAAATAAGGGTTACGCATACTCTTGAGCATTTTCAAACTTAACTGCCCTGCTGATGGTGCAGGAATCACTGTGGGAGTTAAACTGGCAATAATACCGCGATGCGTTACCGGATATAAGCCTAATACTGCACCAATGGGAAACCCTGTAAAAGCAATATAGCTACCATCAGGATAAAACTCGTCAGCAGCGAGTGTCATTGCGGGTAATGGACTCCCTGATAGCTTTAACACCGCAAGATCATAAAGGCTGGAAGTAATTACAATTTCAGCTTTTCTAACGTTAGCTTCTTTACCAGAGCCAATAAATACTGCCATTTCTTGTCGTAAACTCTCATCTAGCATATCAGGCAGTACATGAGCATTAGTGACCACATAAGTACCATCGCCTATAACAAAGCCCGTTCCCCTTAAAATATTCTGTGGGCGACTGGTTGGTGTATGTATACCAATACCTACAACAGAAAGCTTATTTTTCGCGACAACATTAACAAAGTTATCATTTGCCTGACTGCTATAACTCACAATAAATAAACTTAAAAGAACAACAATACGATTAAAGAGTTTCATAATATTCCTTGAATACTCGTGTTAATAGAAAGTATTAATAATTTAGCCTACCTAGCTCAGAATAAATACACAATATCTTTCGCAAAAAACCAAACATTAGCCATACTTAATTGAATAAAATAAAAGACACCTATAGTCTCATACCGAATAGGAAGCTAAATGACTAAAGCGATAGTACCTATTTTTGCTGGCGGTGGTACACGCCTGCCTGCTCATTTAGGGGTATTAAAAGCACTAGAGTTACTTGATGTTCCTTTTAAGGATTTAGTTGGCGTATCAGGGGGGAGTATTATCTCCAGTTTTTATGCCGCTGGCATGCCAATTAATCAAATTAAAAACATTGCCTTAAAAACTAATTATCAGCAATTTAGAGAGTTCTCACTACTCAAGCTAATACGTCACGGCGGTTTAAGCTCTGGCGATGCCTTTGAGCGTTGGGTTGATAGTCACTTAGAAGGGAAAACCTTTTCTCAGTTAGAAAAAAAACTACACATAGTGGCAACGGATGTCACTAACGGTAAACCCGTTATTTTTAATGCCGATTTAACTCCTGACATGAAAGTATCAACGGCAGTACGCTTTTCCATGTCAATTCCCCTCGTGTTTAGTTTTAAACCTTTTGGTAAACGGATTATGGTCGATGGGAGTATTTTATCTGAAGATGCTTTGCATAGAGACTGGGATAACAAAGGTACCCCCGTTTTATGCTTTCGTTTACGTGGCGAGCACGAATACGATCATTTAAAGGTTAATGGTTTTTTCCCCATTTATAACTACGTAACATTATTAATTCGCACCTTTATGACAACAATTTCTCGTGAGTATATTAATGAAAGTTTTTGGCATAACACCATTGTTATTAATATTGGTGAACACTCTGCCGTTGACTTTAAAATGACCAAAGAACAAAAACATGAGCTTTATAAAATAGGATTTCAAACCGCTATGGAAATTATCCCCATTAAAATCGCACATTAAACTTACTGCCTATGTATTTTTTAAAAGATTATCGTTGTAATACGTCACGACACATAACGTACGTTTGTATATTTTTATTGTATTCCTTAGCAAGTGTACAGCAAACCGCTTTGAGCAATGAAGCGCCTCTTTATACAGATGAGTATTTAGCCTTAAAGAAAATATTAATATCAGACCCTAGCAAAGCATTAACTCAGGCTAACTATTTGCTTGAACAAAAAAACACCGTTCATCAAACTCTTAATTTATTAGAAATCAAAGTTTACTCTTATTTATATACTAATAAATATTCCGAGGCTTTTGCTGTTATAGAAGAAATAGCAAACGTCGTTAAAAATAATCCATCGCCATTAGCTCAATGGAAACTGCACTATATTCAAGGAACCAGTTACTGGCACACCGAGCAAGGTAATCAAGCCATTAAGCATTACGCAAAAGCTTATGACTTTATTAAACCCCATCAAAACTATACATACGAGCGCGCCAACACCGAAAATGCGCTTGGCTATATTTCTGTTAAGTTGGGCTTTTATAAAGAAGCTATCCCTTATTTAACTGATTCACTCAACTTTAATAAGAAACGCAATGATCCTATATATTTAGGCCAGGCCTATAACAATTTAGGGGAAGCTTATTTTGGCTTAGAACAATATGAGAAAGCAGCAGAATTACATCAACAAGCCTTAGCAATAAGACTTAAAAACAAGTTAACTTTCCACTCTTCCTACTCGTACCATAATTTAGGGCTTATTTACAAAGTAAAAAATGAGCCTGAAAAGGCTCAGCTGAGCTTACTTAAAGCGATAGAAATAAGAAAAGAGAACCATTTTATTAAAGGGCTACTCGCCAGCCAACTAGAGCTAGCGAAATTATATAATGAAACCGAGCAAGACAAAGCAAGTGAAGACTTATTATTAGATATTATTCTTATCGCCGAAAAAGAAAAAAAATACACAACCCTCGCAGAGGCTTATAAATTACAAACACAACGCTATGAGAAACGTAAACAATTTAAAGAAGCTTTTCATGCCTTGCACAACTACCAAAATATACTCGCCAAAATACAGCTGAATATTAATGATGCAGAGTTAACCAGCTACATCACAAAGCTAAGTACTGTAACCAAAAACTTAGATATTTTATCTTTAAATAAAGCCAACGAGATTAAACAGTTAAAAATAAATAATGTTGAGCAGCGTAGCACTCTTATTATTATTTTCGGCAGTATAATCGTTATTATTTTGAGCGTTTTTCTGGGGTTATTACATAGCCGACGTAAAAAAATACAAAATATAAACACAAACCTATCAATCACGTTAGAAAATCTACGCACTACGCAAGCAAAGTTAATTGAGTCTGAAAAAATGTCCGCATTAACCATTCTTGTTTCAGGTGTTGCACATAAAATAAACACGCCGCTAGGGAATAGCGTCACGGCAATTTCCCATATAGCATATATGACTAAAAACCTTTCTCTACAGGTTGAAGCTAACCAGATCACTAAAAACACGTTCACAGAGTTTATTACCACATTAGAGCAAAGCTGCAACTTAGCATTGAATAATATGAACACTGCTGCTGAGTTAGTCAGCCACTTTAAGCTGCTATCAACCCAACTCGCTGGAGACAAAAAAGAGAAGTTTAATATATTAACGCAATTACAAAGTCAGGGTGAGGCTATAGCAACTAACCTACTTACTCATCAAGATGAAGTAAATATACATGGCGATAATATAAGCATAGAAGGCTACCCTACCGCATTGCAGAAAGTGTTAGAGCATTTAATCAATAATTCACGAGAACATGGCCAACAAGAGGGGAAAAATCTTATTATTGATATTGCCGTAAAGCATAAAAACGCTCCGAAAGCGCACACTGAGCATTTAGAGATAACCTATCAAGATAATGGCAAGGGCATTGATAAGTATTTAATGGGTAAAGTATTCGATCCATTTTATACTACTCAAATGGGTGGTCATAATATCGGTTTAGGCTTAAGTGTGGTTTATAATTTAGTCGTTCAACTAATGCAAGGAACAATTAGCTGTGAAGAGTCTGACGCTGGCACTACCCTTTTTAAAATAACACTACCAATCACAATTACAGACGCCTAGTTCAACTTAACTGCAAACAATCACTGATGTCTGCTCAATAGCGTTGTTAAAATACCGCAGCCAAGGTATATTGCTTCATTATTATTAACTGATTAACCTCTTAATTGGGTTAATTAACGCATTGTTAATACGTAGTAAGAAATTTATCTGGACGTAAAATGACTACTCTCGTACACCAACTCATCAGTAATTCTGCAAAAAAAACACCTAATAGCATCGCATTACAACAAAAAGATCAGCAGCTTACTTATCAAGAATTAAACTCTCATATAAGCAGCGTGGCTAATGTTTATAAGTCGCTGAATGTAAAAGCAGGTGATCGTATCGGTATTTATTTAGCCAAAAATTTTTATAATGTCGAAGCGATGTTTGCTTGTAGTCAAGCTAATGCGGTCTTTGTGCCTATTAATCCAGTGTTAAAAGCCCCACAAGTTCAGCACATTATTAACGACTGTCAAATATCAGTGCTGGTTACAAATATTGCACGCTTCACAGCATTACAAGAGATACTCATTGCGCTAAAAAGTATTAAACACATTATTATTACCGACTTAAACGATAATAATATAAAAAAGGTTGATAGCATTGATGGAGTTAAAATTCATTGCTGGCGTAATTTAGCCCAACAGAATACCACTGATACGCACGAACTAACCACACAGGGGTTAACCTCAAATAACTCAACTATATTAGCCCCATCAGAGCAATTAGCCGCTATTTTATATAGCTCAGGTAGCACCGGTAAACCTAAAGGTATTATGCTTAGCCATAAAAATCTGATTTTGGGCGCTCAATCCGTAAGTAAATACTTAGAAAACACCGAAGAAGACAGACTGTTAGCTGTATTACCGCTAAGTTTTGACTATGGTTTAAACCAATTAACTACCATGTTTCTAGTGGGCGGGCGCTGTGTTTTGTTAGATTACTTGTTTGCTAATGACGTACTTAAAGCTGTCGCGAAGTATAAAATTACAGGTCTTGCAGGCGTGCCACCGTTATGGGCACAACTTATAAAGACTAAGTGGCATGAATACTCAACCCAATCATTAAGATATTTCACAAACTCTGGTGGGGTATTACCCGTAGTGGTTATTAAACAGCTACGATCATACCTACCTCAAGCTAAACCTTATTTAATGTATGGGTTAACAGAGGCTTTTCGCTCAACTTATTTATCACCCGATGAAATTGATAATAAAACTGGCTCTATGGGAAAAGCAATCCCTAATGCCGAAGTGTTAGTATTAAGGCCTGATGGTAGTGAATGTGAAGTTAATGAAGTTGGTGAATTAGTGCATATTGGCCCGTTAGTTAGTTTAGGTTATTGGCAAAATATTGAGGCAACTAAACAGCGCTTTAAAGCGACTCCCTCACTTGCCATTAATTGCGAAAAATCACCACTAGCGGTTTATTCCGGTGACTTCGTTAAACGTGATGCTGATGGTTTTTTATATTTTATTGCCCGCCAAGATGAAATGATAAAAACCTCTGGCTATCGTGTTAGTCCAAGTGAAGTAGAAGAAGTTATTTTACAACAAGCTAATATTAACGAGGTCGTTGTTTTAGGCATTCAAGACAAAGAATTAGGCCAAGCTATTATTGCTGTACTATCGCTCCTTGATAATAGTCCACTTGACGAAAATAAAGTAATTGAGCGCACATTACAGCAGCATTGTAGTTTATCATTAGCAAATTATATGGTGCCCAAGAAGTTCATAATACTCGATAGTTTACCTAAAAATGCTAATGGCAAGCTTGACCGTAATTTACTTAAACAACAGTATGACAATACTTCTCAGTAAGTTAATAACATCACAGAGCGTTATAGAGATAAACAATGATAAAAAATAGCGAAAAACTAACGGAAGCCAGAGCCATTCCTAAACAGTTCAAGCATGATAATAATAAACTACTACTTGGTGGCTTAAGTTTGACCAATATTGAATTATTACTCGGTAGTACTCCTTATTATGCTTATGACAAACAAATCATTACCGAAAAAGTAGCCTCGTTAAAAGCCGCTCTACCTAGCGATATAACCTTGCATTACGCGATAAAAGCCAATCCTTATCAACCGATTGTTAATTTACTTGCTCAACAAGTAAGTGGCTTTGATGTTGCATCTAAAAAGGAGATGTTACTAGCACTACAAACCGGTATGCCTGCAAACAACATTAGCTTTGCTGGCCCAGGAAAAACAATCGCAGACATTAGCGCAGCCATTATCGCAGGAGTTACCCTACACGTAGAATCACCCACGGAAATAAGTCGAGTAGCAAATACTGCGCAACAACTTTCACTAAGAGCAAATATAGCAATTAGGGTTAACCCTGAGTTTGAATTAAAGCACTCTGGTATGAAAATGTCTGGTGGTGCTAAACCTTTTGGTATTGATGAAGAAGCACTACCTGAATTAATTCCTCAATTACCTTTTGAGCATATCAACTTACGCGGCTTCCATATTTATTCAGGTTCACAAAACCTTAACGCTGACGCGATATTATCAACGCAACAACAAACATTATCCTTAGCAACGAAACTCATCACATTAGCACAACAATATAACCCGACAAAAATTGATTATATTAATATGGGGGGCGGCTTAGGTATTCCTTACTTTAAGAATGAAAAACCTTTAGATATAGAGTACCTTGGCAATCAACTTACAACGATACTCAAATCATTTAAATCGAAATTTGCCGATGTTGAGGTGATTCTCGAATTAGGTCGTTATCTAGTAGGTGATGCTGGTATTTATGTCACGAAAGTTATTGATAAAAAAGTATCTCGTGGCACAAGCTATTTAGTTTGTGATGGCGGCTTACATCATCATTTAGCTAATTCAGGTAATTTTGGTCAGGTTATTCGTAAGAATTACCCTGTTGCTATAGGTAACAAGCTTGCAGGAGATGAACGAGAACAAGTTTCGATTGTCGGCCCATTATGTACACCGTTAGATATTTTGGCAGATAAGGTCACCTTACCCACAGCAACAATTGATGATTATGTGGTGGTATTTCAATCGGGAGCCTATGGCGCATCAGCAAGCCCAAAAGACTTTCTAAGCCAACCTGAGCTTAAAGAGGTTCTGCTATAAGCTGCACTTCAGTCATTCAAGGAGTTAAAAATATATTAATTGAGGGTTATTCAAAGTATCGGACTATAATTATACCAATACGCTTTTAATGTGAACGCACATAGTGCAATATTCGAGCAGACCTTAGGTCAAATAATCGTTTGTCATTATTTACTTAAACAATATGGAAGACTAATGAACTGGAATAAACGTTTACTTAACACCCCAATTATTGGTGATATCACCAAAAAAATTGTTTCGATAAAAGCAAGCAGGGAAGCGCATAGCATTTCAGATCATTTTACTCAATTTTTACAACCTCACATAGCCGTTAATCAAACGTTAAAAGAAGAAGCATTTAAAATTAGACACAACGTTTACTGCGAAGAACTTGCATTTGAAGATATTAAGCCAGACGGCCAAGAAAAAGATGAGTTCGACGAACAGTCAATTTTCTCATTAATTAAGCACAAGCCAACAGACACTTTTACCAGCTGCGTTCGTTTAGTCACCTCACAAAAGCCGGGTCAATTACTACCTATTGAAAAATATTGTTTGCACTCTATAACCAATACCAACCTGAGCCCTGAGCGTTTTAACCGTAATGAAATCGCTGAAATATCACGGCTGGCGGTTAAGTCAGATTTCAGACGCCGTAAAGCCGATCACTATAAAGGCTCCGCAACTGGGGTTATCAGCGAAGTAAGCTATTCAGAAACAGAGTTACGTTGCTTCCCTTTTATCGCTATTGGTTTATATATGGCTGCCGCCACTATGGGGATGAACACAGGGATAAGGCACGTTTACGTGATGATGGAGCCAAGATTAGCAAGAAGCATGCGCTTTATTGGTATTGCTTTTGAACAACTAGGCCCTCCTGTTGACTATCATGGCTTACGCGCCCCTTATTATATTAATCCAGAGATATTTATGAAAAACTTGTCTCCTGGCTTTAAAAGCCTATACACAACCATAGAGAAAGATATAAAAAAACAGCTTAAGCAGTTAGAGCTACTTAAATAATCTAATAAGAAGATCATAGCAAATGAACACTGCATTATTAGCGCTAATCCAAGAAAAACTATCTATAGATTCAACATTGTCTGCCGACAGCACCGTTATTTCACAGTACCTTCAAGGAACCGAAGGGTTGGATAACTTCTCAGAAAAAAAACGACAAATGTTGGCAGTTATTATCATCAAAAAATCCTCTGAGATTAAAGTGCTACTTGATTTAGCAAACCATTACGCTAAAGATGAGGCTTTACGTTTCTCTCTATACCCAGTAAGCACTGGAAATAACTGGGGTTACGGCACATCTCAACCTGCCGGGAAAGGCGAAAATATAATAATACTTGATCTCAGTCAGCTAACTAGAATTATAGATTTTGATGCTGAACTTGGTTTAATTACACTTGAACCCGGCGTTACCCAACAACAGCTCAGTGACTACTTAATTTCGCTTGACGATAGTTACATGGTACCAGTAACAGGAGCTGGGCCAGACTGTTCAATACTGTCAAATGCATTAGAACGAGGTTATGGTATTACCCCTTATACTGACCATTTTAGTGCGGTCACCAGTATTCAAGGTTATTGGGCAAATGGCAGCCCTTTTCAATCTGCGGTCAATGAACTTGACCAATCTCAAGAGCAGTTTGTTGATAAAACATTT
Source organism: Colwellia asteriadis (assembly GCF_039523295.1). NCBI lineage: Bacteria > Pseudomonadati > Pseudomonadota > Gammaproteobacteria > Alteromonadales > Colwelliaceae > Colwellia > Colwellia asteriadis. The sequence continues at coordinate 557,695 of NZ_BAAAFA010000001.1, forward strand.
AAATGGGGTGTAGGCCCATATTTAGATGGCTTATTTACTCAGTCAAACTTAGGCGTAGTTAGTCAAATGACACTTCGTTTAGCGAAGAAAAAACCCGATTTCACTTCTTTTTTCATCCAGCTAAACGATGACAATCAACTTGAAGATGTTGTTCCTCTGATAAGGCAAGTACTGCAAGATTACGAAGGTATTGTCGGCTCAATTAATTTAATGGATAAGCGACGTATTTTGTCGATGTTTGCCACAAACCCAAATGGCGAAGATACACATAGTGTTATGCATCAAAAAGATATTCTCCGACTAGGCAAAGAATTACAAGCACCGTGCTGGACTATTGTCGGCACTATTTACGGCAGTAAAGCGGTGGTTAGTGCCGTAAAACGTGAGATAAACGCCCTCTTCAAAAACCTTCCTTGTAAACGTGTTTATTCAAATAGTTTGCTGATTACCTGTGCCAATAAAGTAATATCGGCATTACCTCAGTGGTTAATTGAAAAAGTCGCCCCTTTAAAGGTTATTAGTGAGCAACTAAACTCCTTCAACAAGGGGAAAGAGATCATGCTGGGTAAGCCAAATAAAGTCGCCTTAAAACTTGCTTATTGGCGACACCCACAGGCATCATCATTTGATAAAGCGGCATTATCGCCTAGCAAAGATGGTTGCGGACTGCTTTGGTACGCTCCTTTAATTACAATGAAAGCAGGAAAAATGCGTGAATTTGTTGATTTTATTCGTGATACTTGCCCTAAGTATAATATCGAGCCTTTTATAACATTTACTAATTTACGACATGATTGTGTTGATAGTACCATTCCAATAGTCTTTGACTTAAGCAACCCTCAAGCGGTTAGCGATGCACATAACTGCTTAAAAGACTTAGTAGAAAACGGCTTAAAAAAAGGCTTTGTGCCTTATCGTTTAAATATAGATCAACAGCAATGGTTGCTAAATAAAGAGACACCTTTTTGGCAAACCGTTAATGCTATCAAAGAAGCTCTTGATCCCAACCACATATTAAGTAAAGGGCGCTACAACCCTCGCTAGTTAACCTGAGCTCGGCTTAACAAATGTTTCTCTAGCAACTACTTTTCCTAACTTCTTCGTTAAATTTACTTGCAATAGGCTAGCTATTGACGCGAAATTTGCCTTGAATTAAGAAAAACTATCAAGCTAGAGACTCATAAAAGTAGTTTTTTCTTATATTTCAATTTGTTAAATATCTCTTAAACCGAGTTCAGGTTAGTTAACCTAAACTCAACTTTTTTGTTTTAAAAAGTATAAAAAAGCCCGATTAACGAGAGTTAATCGGGCGATAAATATTATTTTTTAACCTAAATTTAGCTAATAAACGTTAAGTATTATTTAAAGCTAACTTTCAACTTGAATACGGGTAATGTTTGCACCTAATGCTTGTAATTTATCTTCAATTCGTAAATAGCCACGATCGATATGATAAATTCTATCAACTTGTGTTGGCGTTTTAGCAACTAAGCCGGCAATAACTAAACTTGCAGAAGCGCGTAAATCAGTGGCCATAACTTGTGCGCCATTTAGGCTTTCAACGCCTTTAACAATCGCTGTATTACCTTCTAATGAAATATTGGCTCCCATACGCTGTAATTCAGGGGCATGCATAAAGCGATTTTCAAAAATGGTTTCTATAACTGTCGCCGTACCTTGAGCTAAAACGTTCATCGTCATAAACTGTGCTTGCATATCAGTAGGAAACGCTGGGTGCGGTGCTGTTCTAATATTCACAGCTTTAGCAGGTCCTGACATGATTAGTTCAATCCAGTCATCGCCCGTATTAATTGTAGCGCCAGCTTCTTGTAACTTACTTAATACCGCTTCTAATGCACTAGGGTCAGTATTTAAACATTTGATATGACCTTGCGTTACTGCCGCAGCAACTAAAAAAGTTCCTGTTTCAATACGATCAGGCATAACACGATAAGCACTGCCATTTAGCTCACTAACACCTTCAATTGTTAAGGTATCGGTACCTGCACCGGTAATTTTAGCGCCCATACTAATAAGACAGTTAGCTAAATCAACAATTTCAGGCTCACGTGCTGCATTTTCAATAATAGTAGTGCCTTCAGCTAACGCTGCAGCCATCATTAAGTTTTCAGTACCGGTAACACTAACCGTGTCCATAAAGATATTAGCACCATTTAAGCGCCCATCTTTTTTAGCGACAATATAGCCATTTTCAACATCAATATCGGCACCCATGGCTTTAAGACCTTGAATGTGCAAATCAACTGGTCTAGCGCCAATGGCACAACCACCCGGTAACGAAACTTCAGCATGTCCCATACGAGCGAGTAATGGACCAAGCACAAGAATTGAAGCACGCATCGTTTTAACTAAATCGTAAGGTGCACGACATAAATCAATAGTACTGGCGTCAATCGAAAGTTCATCGTCAGCTAACCACTGTGTTTTAGCGCCTAACTGCGTAAGCAGTTTAACCGTGGTTAAAATGTCATTTAACTGCGGAACATTACTAAAAACTATTGGTGTTTTTGACAATAATGCCGACATTAAAATAGGAAGAGCTGCGTTTTTTGCTCCCGAAATAACCACTTCACCTTGAAGAGGCGTACCACCAATAACTTTAAATGCTTCCAAAATAAATCACTACTTTCTTTTAAAACTAAAATTAAATCAACGAAGTAAACTCAACAGCTTATAAGCTATTAAACATTTTATCTCGTTGCCACTGCGCTTTGTTGTATGTTTTCACTGAAACAGCATGCACGCTACCGTCTTTAATTAACTCAGCTAAAGGCTTTAATACCGCTTGTTGGCGCTTAACTCGACTTAAGTCATCAAACATATCACTTACAGCGATAATACGACATTGCGAACCATCAAATTTTACTTGTATTTCATCAAGTTCGAGTGCTTCAGTTACACGTTGCTTAATTAGTACTTCTACTTCACTTATTTCCAAGCGAATTCTCCTACATTATTCTGTGTTATTCGCTTACGGTTACCGGCAATAGACCGTTAACGCCGCTTAACGCTATTAGTTTGTATAATTTTTCGGGGAAATGCATAAAGGTTATTTCACACGAGTGTGCGATGCTTTGTTCAAGCAAATAAAATAACCAAGCAAGACCTGCAGTATCAACTTTAGTGACGGCGCTTAAGTCTACCGTAACATGATCAAACGAAAAGCAGTTAGAATAATTGTTCTTGTTAATAAGAGCAAGGCTATGGCGACTTAATTCACCATTAATCGATAATACTTTATCTGCAATTGTTAAATTAACACTACTCACATGCTAACCTTTTTCATCATTAAAGCTATCAACCACAGCGTCTTTATCTGCGCCGTCTTTGAAGACAATGTTACGTTCACTTTTCTTTTTTAATAGCTCAGTAACGTAGGCTAACCCTTTTTGCCTAATAATACTGCCAAGCTCTGCTTGTTTAGAGTCGAGTAAGCTTACACCTTCTGCAATCATATCAAATGCTTGCCATGTATCGTCTTTAGTGTTTCTTCGCACTTTAAAAGAAACATCAATATCATCACGCCCGGGCATAATGACACGCGTATTAACAGCAATAATTTTATTATCTTTAAAGTCTCTCTCACGTTCAAAAATAACTTGCTGATTATCATAGAGTGTAAAAACTTGCGCGTAAGAAGTAATTAGGTACTCCTTAAAAACAGGGACAAATTCACTGCGCTCTTCTTTAGTGGTATTTCTTAAGTGCTGTCCTACTACTTTAAACGCTGAATATTGATAATTCACATAAGGCATCAACTCTTCACGAACAATATCTTTAAGAATATTAGGATTTTTTCTAATATTTTCTTGTTCATCAGCAAAGCGTTTAAAGGTAAGGCTTGCTACTTCTTCAATCATTTTGTAAGGATTTTTTTGATCAACAAGATTTGCACTAGCGCTTTGGCTTGTTGCTTCTTCTGCTTGCCCACCTATTGCAAACACTTGGCTACTATAACTTACTGATGTTAGTGCTATTGCACAAAGAATGCTCTTTAATGTCATTGCTTTACTCACTGTATTGCTTACCATGTTATTCATCACCACTTCCTTGGCTAAATAAAAATTGACCTATTAACTCTTCTAAAACTAATGCAGGTTTAGTGTCTTCAATAAAGTCACCTGGTTTTAATGTATCTAAAGACTCATCAACAAAGCCTGGCTGAATCCCTAAATATTGTTCACCTAATAACCCTGAAGTTAAAATAGCCACTGAAGTTGCTTCAGAAAAGTTATTATATTGCGTATAAATATCTAATGTAACGACGGGAGTATAATCATCATTCGCTAATGATATTTTGCTCACTCGCCCTACTACAACGCCACCAACCTTAATTGGTGAGCGTACTTTCAGACCACCAATATTATCAAACTTTGCTTGAAGTTGGTAAGTTTCCCCTCCTCCTGAAATACCCGTGTTAGCCACTTTCAGTGATAACATTAATAAGGCAAGAATCCCTAACGCTACAAATATTCCAACTAATAACTCTGTTTTTTTCGACACCATGTCTTCACCAACGCCTTAATTACCTATAAATGACAAATTAATAATAGTAGCCAACTGATATAAGGTAACGGGGGTTACATTACTGTAGCTATACTATTGAACTTAAACTAACCTATTTAACCTCTTTATTTTTAAAAGGGCTTACCTTGCAAACATTAACGCCGTTAAAATAAAGTCTAAACATAAAACTAATAAAGATGACTGCACAACCGTTGAGGTCGTTGCTCTGCTAATACCTTCTGATGTTGGTTCACAATCGTAGCCTTTATATACCGCTATCCAAGTAACCACGAAAGCAAAAACCACACTCTTAATCACACCATTAAGAATATCTTTTTGGAAATCGACCTGCCCTTGCATTACCGACCAAAAGGTACCGCCGTCAACACCTAACCAGTCAACACCAACTAAATGCGCCCCTAAAATACCAACCATAGAAAAAATGGCAGCAAGTAAAGGTAGTGCAATAAAGCCAGCCCAAAAACGTGGCGCTATAACACGTCTTAGCGGGTCAACCGCCATCATTTCTAAACTTGATAATTGCTCAGTAGCTTTCATTAGGCCAATTTCAGCCGTAAGTGCGGAGCCTGCTCTACCCGCAAATAAAAGCGCCGCAACCACAGGACCTAATTCACGTAATAAAGAAAGCGCGACCATAGGTCCCAAACTTGCTTCAGCACCATAGCCCACTAAAATGGTATAACCTTGTAACGCTAAGACCATGCCAATGAATGCCCCTGACACGATGATGATCAATAGTGACATTACACCAACACTGTGTAATTGCTGAATTAATAAGGGGGTTCCTTTCTTAAAGTTTGGCACATGCATTAACGCAGAAACCAATAGCATTACTGCTCGCCCTAAACCACTGATAACGCCCAGCGTATTTCGACCAAGTTGCTGTATTTGCGTTATCATTTAGCACCTCCAGCACTACTTGGTTTAATGAGTTCATCTTTATAATTTGGCGCGTCGTAATGAAACGGCACAGCTCCGTCAGCTTCACCACGAACAAATTGCTGCACTAAAGGAGAAGTTGCTTGGCGAATTTGCTCTGGCGTTCCATGACCAATAATTTTTTTATCCGCAATAATATAAATATAATCAGCGATACTCATCACTTCGGGTACGTCGTGCGAGACAACAACCGACGTTAGACCAAGCGCATCATTAAGAGAGCGAATTAAACGTACAATTACCCCCATTGAAATCGGGTCTTGGCCAGCAAAAGGTTCATCATATAAAATTAATTCAGGATCTAAAGCAATGGCGCGCGCTAAGGCAACCCTTCGAGCCATGCCACCTGAAAGTTCACTTGGCTGCAAGTGTTTGGCACCACGCAACCCTACGGCCTCTAGCTTCATTAAAACAATTTTTTCAATTAAGTATTCTGGTAAATTACAATGTTCGCGAATAGGGAAAGCAATATTATCGTAAACACTCATGTCGGTGAATAGCGCACCACTTTGAAATAACATACTCATACGTTTACGTACTTCGTAGAGATCATTACGTGATAATTTGGGAATATTATGTTCAGCAAAATAAATATTGCCTGAGTCAGGTTTTATTTGCCCGCCAATCAAACGTAGCAGTGTCGTTTTTCCGATACCACTAGGCCCCATAATGGCAGTAACTTTTCCAGTAGGGATAGACAAACTAATATTATCGTAAATAACACGTTCACCTCGTTTAAAGGTAAGGTTTTCGATTTGTACTAATTTTTCAGGCTGTTCAGAATTGGGCATTTAATTAACATCAATGTTGTTTAATTTATTCGCTATAAGCTGTGTTTTGTTAAAGACACGGGAACAGCAATAAAAATTCTTCAGAATATCCATTGATTTTACCTGAGCGGCGGCAATTGTTCATTAGAAAAAGTAAGCTAAAGGACAATTTAATGTAAGATTAGCGGCCTAAATTGTAAGAAAATGATCATTTATTACTTTTATTTTACATTAGCTAGCGAGTTAATTGCGTAAAACAGCAGCAATCTGCTTTTTTTTTTCTTCATCGGGCATTATTTGCTTTTGTTTTAGTTCACAACCAGCGACAATTTAACCTTACGAAAGTGGAGTTATCATGTTAGAACAAATTATTATTTTATTACTTGCCCTTGTTGCACTTGTTTGGAGTGCAGACAAATTTGTATTTGGCGCTTCTTCATTAGCGAGAAACTTGGGCGTTTCGCCTATGATTATCGGTTTAACCATTGTAGCTATGGGATCATCAGCACCTGAAATGATGGTAGCGGCAACAGCTTCTTTGCAAGGTAATGTTGATACCGCTATTGGTAACGCTATTGGCTCAAACATTACCAATATTGCATTAGTATTAGGGGTTACCGCGTTATTAAAACCATTAACGGTTTCATCTCAAACCGTTAAACGAGAAATTCCACTCATATTAGGCGTTACCGCGCTCGCTTATTATGTGCTTTATGATCAACACTTTAGTTTTATTGAAGGGGTCATTTTAGTTATTGGCTTTGCCATTTACATTCTTGCGCTACTGTTTATTACCCTACAAAAAACCAAAGATAAGCCCAGTGATGATCCTTTAATTTTAGAAGCAGAAAAAGATGTACCACCTGCTGCACCGCTAAAATCATCAATATTTTGGCTAGTTATCGGTATGGTAGTATTGCCATTAAGTGCAGGTTATTTAGTTGAATCCTCGGTATTTATTGCCAAAGAGTTTGGCATTAGCGATTTAGTTATCGGACTTACTATTATTGCTATTGGTACTAGCTTGCCTGAACTTGCTGCCTGCATTGCCAGTATCATTAAAAAAGAAGACGACTTAGCACTAGGAAATATTATTGGCTCCAATATTTTTAATATTTTAGCCGTATTACCAATTGCAGCACTCATTGCACCAGGAGACATCGACCCGTTAGCAACAACACGTGACGCGCCTTACATGCTTGGTGTAACTTTGTTACTCTTTATTTTATGTTTTAGCCGTAAGTTAGGTTACTTTAGAATAACCCGTGGTAAAGGGGCTTTATTATTAATCAGTTTCGCGGCTTATCAAGTGCTACTATTTAATTAAAAAGTATCGCTAACTGTACAAGCCACCTTAACAGAATCACTATTAACGGATCAGCAGGTATTAATCGAGCTAACATGCAAAATTTTAAACAATTAGCAAAAAATGTGATCAATATAGAACAGCAAGCGATTACTGAATTATTACAATACATTAATGATGATTTTGAACTTGCCTGCCAACTAATGTATCACTGTAAAGGTCGTGTTATTGTTATTGGTATGGGTAAGTCTGGGCATATTGGCGGGAAAATAGCAGCAACATTAGCCAGCACGGGCACTCCCGCTTTTTTTGTTCACCCAGGTGAAGCCAGCCATGGTGATTTAGGTATGATTACTAGCGACGACGTAGTGTTAACTATTTCAAATTCGGGTGAAACCGTTGAAGTACTCGCAATTATTCCCGTAATTAAACGTATTGGTGCCAAGCTTATTTCTATGACGGGTAATGCAGATTCAACTCTCGCTAAATTAGCCGACACTCATATTTGTATTAAAGTAAGTACCGAAGCATGCCCACTTGGCTTAGCGCCAACATCAAGTACCACAGCAACCTTAGTAATGGGCGACGCACTTGCCGTCGCTTTACTCAATGCCCGAGGATTTACCGCTGATGATTTTGCTTTATCACACCCTGGTGGCAGTTTAGGTAAGCGTTTATTACTCCGCCTTGAAGATATTATGCATCAAGAAGAACGTATTCCTGTGGTTGCCGATACTGCCTTTATTAAAGATGCACTGGTAGAAATGTCGCTCAAAGGTCTTGGTATGACCGCCGTTGTTAATAAAAATAATGTCCTAACAGGATTGTTTACCGACGGTGACTTACGCCGTATTCTTGATGAAGAAGTGAATATCCATCACGATACTATTGCTAGCGTTATGACCCAAAAACCTCGTACAGCTCATGCTGATATGTTAGCTGCGCAAGCGTTAAAGGTAATGGAAGATAATAAAATTAATGGTTTAATTGTCGTCAATGAATTAAATCAACCAATTGGTGCAATGAACATGCATGACTTATTAAAATCAGGAGTGCTGTAATTGAATACTCTATATGGCGAAGTTAACAGTCACACTCTAGCACAAGCTAAAAACATAAAACTATTAGTGTGCGATGTCGATGGAGTTTTTTCTGATGGCCGTATTTACTTAGGTAATGATGGTGAAGAACTAAAAGCTTTTCACACCAAAGACGGCTTAGGCATAAAGTCACTTGGTAGTTCTGGTGTAGCCGTAGCAATAATTACCGGCCGCAATTCAGCTATCGTAAAAAACCGTATGACGGCTTTAAATGTTAAACATATTATTCAAGGGCAAGAAGATAAATTACCCGCGTTAACCGCTCTTGCAACTGAACTTAATTTACCGTTAACGCAAATAGCTTACATTGGTGACGATGTACCTGATATTGCCTGTATTAACGCGGTAGGATTAGGCATAGCTGTACAAGACGCTCACCCTTTAACACTACAAGCTGCAAATTACATAACATTTACACGCGGTGGCTTTGGCGCAGTAAGAGAAGTATGTGATTTAATCATGCAAAGTCAAAACACCTTAACATGTGTTACGGGCGCTAGTGTATGAATAGGTTAAACAGCCTAGCCTTTTTTATTTTAGTATTAAGTGCCACTATATATGGCATTATCGTTTGGAAAGGAGAACTTGTTCAACCAGACGATATTATTGATAGTGAAGAAACACCTGACTTTATTGCCGAGGCTTTAAAAAGTAATATCTACACTGACTTAGGGAAATTATCTCATACCATTGAGGCAGATCGTATGGAGCATTATTCAAAGCAAGAATTAACACGCTTTGAGTTACCCAATTATACGTTATACCCTAAAAGTAGTAAGGCACCTTGGAAAGCGAGTGCAAAAGAAGCAATATTATATAAAAATAACCGAGTCGTGTTGAACCACCGTGTTCGCTTAAAATCAACCGAACAAGATAGTTTAATAGAAGAAGTTCATTGTAAGTATTTAGAGCTAGACTTAAATACAAATATTATTAGTTCAGATCAAACCGTTGTAATAATCGGTAAAGATTTTACCATGTATGGTTCTGGACTGATTATCGATTTAAACACTAAACAGATGACGCTAACTGAACATGTACGTACCCTTTATAAGAAAAATCATGAATAAAAAATTTAATACGCCACTTAGCTTATTACTTGGTAGCGCTTTGTTTTTCACAGCGTCACTTAACGTAGTTTATGCTGCCAAAAAAGACTTAAATCAAGAGATCACCGTTGACTCTAAAAAAACAGCTGCCGATTTAAAAAATAAAATAGCGAGTTACTTAGGTAGTGTAAGTATCAGACAAGGCTCTATTTTGATTTCTGCAGACTTAGTACAAGTTTTTAGTAACAAAGATGAAAACAGCGATGAAAAGTCTGATGTCTATTTAGCTAAAGGCTCTCCCGCTTTATTTCAGCAAGAGCTTGAAGATGGCAGCTTAATTAGCTTACAAGCCGATGAAATAAAATATCAACCAAGCTTAAATATAATTACTGTGGCAGGAAATGCCGTAGTAAAACAAGCAGGTAGCGAAGTTAGCGGCAGCAAAATTATTTATAATACATTAAGTGAGAAACTTGAAGCCGAAAGTAATAATAACGAAACAGTCACCACCATATTACAGCCAACCTTACTGAAAAAACAAAAAGCACTAAAAGATAAAGCTAAAAGCGACCTTGATAAAGAGCCAAAGACAGTCAGTGAGACTACTGAGCAAGCACCTGAAGAAGCGACTAAAGAAGAAGGTGACTCAAGTGTCGAAGGTTAATACATTAGTTGCTAGTGGACTTGCTAAGTCATACAAAGACCGACAAGTTGTTAAAGATGTTAGCTTAGCCGTCAGTACAGGGCAAATTGTTGGCTTACTTGGACCTAACGGAGCAGGAAAAACCACTTCTTTTTACATGATAGTAGGGCTTGTACCTAACGATGATGGGCAAATAATACTTAACGACCAAGACGTTACATTATCGCCTATGCATGAAAGAGCAAGACAAGGTATCGGTTACTTACCACAAGAGGCATCAATTTTTCGCAAGCTTTCAGTAACTGATAACATCATGGCTATTTTACAAATACGCAAAGAGTTAAACGAACAACAGCGCCTAGAAAAACTAGAGCACTTATTAGAAGAGTTCAATATTTGTCATATTCGCGATAACTTGGGCATGAGTTTATCTGGTGGTGAGCGTCGACGCGTAGAAATAGCACGAGCATTAGCCGCCGATCCACAATTTATTTTACTTGATGAGCCTTTTGCCGGTGTAGATCCGATTTCAGTTGGCGACATTAAAAAAATCATCATACACTTAAAGCAACGAGGAATTGGTGTATTAATAACTGATCATAACGTACGTGAAACGTTAGATGTGTGTGAACATGCTTATATTGTTAGTCATGGTGAAATTATCGCTCAAGGTGATGCGGATCAAATTCTTGCCAATCAAAAAGTAAGAGATGTATACCTTGGCGAACAATTCACGCTATAGTTATAGCATCAATCCGAATCGTAGAAAAACGTGTTCAATGGGTTATTGGTCACATCATAACCATTAAAAATAATAACAGGAAACCACATAACATCGATGCGCCCTACATTACAGCTCCGTATTGGACAACAGTTAACCATGACGCCACAATTGCAGCAAGCTATCAAGCTCCTGCAATTATCAACGTTAGAGTTACAACAAGAAATTCAAGAAGTGCTAGAGAGCAACCCATTATTAGAAATTGACGAAAGCAGCCAAAGCGATAGCAACGACGAAAAAAATAGTTTAGAAGATGCATTCTCTGCAAACTCTAATGATGCACAAAGTGATAATAACAGCAGTGATGGTAGTGAAGACCAACAGGCTAATATTGACGAAATAAGTACTAGTGAAGCGCTAGAGAAAAGTGATATTCCTGAAGAATTGAATATTGATACTACTTGGGAAGAAAGTTACAGCGCAGGCGTTTCTAATACAGGAGCTGTGAGCAGCGCAAGTGAAGATTACACTTACCAAGGAGAAACGACCGACTCAATTCAAGGTCATTTGTTATGGCAAATGGAATTAACCCCTTTTTCAGATACCGACCGCACTATTGCAACCGCCATTATTGAAGCGGTAGATGACGCTGGCTACTTAACGGTTTCCTCAGAAGATATTCTAGAAAGTGTTGGTATTGAAGACGTCGAATTAGATGAAGTTGAAGCAGTATTAAAACGCATCAATATGTTTGATCCTGTCGGCGTAGCAGCACGCTCAATACCTGAGTGTTTACTCATTCAATTAAACCAGTTTGATAAAAACACTCCTTATTTAGCTGAAAGTAAGAAAATTATTAGCGAGCATATTGATTTACTTGGCAATAGAGATTACCGCCAATTAATGCGCAAAACGAAATTAAAAGAAGATCAATTACGTGAAGTAATGCGCTTAATTCAGAGCTTAAACCCTCGACCAGGTGATGCGGTTATTACTGGCGATGATCAGTATGTTATTCCTGATGTTTCCGTTGAGAAAAAAAATGGTCGTTGGGTGGTTGAACTAAATTCAGATACCGCACCTAAGCTCAGCATAAATCAGCAATATGCTGCAATGAGCAAGAGTATGAAGTCCTCTACTGATGGGCAATTCATTCGTGCCAATTTACAAGATGCAAAATGGTTTATAAAAAGTTTAGAATCGCGCAATGATACTTTATTAAAAGTTTCGAACTGTATTGTACAACGCCAGCAAGGCTTTTTAGAGCATGGTCCAGAAGCTATGCGTCCAATGGTTCTGAACGATATTGCCGAAGCCGTTGAAATGCATGAGTCAACCATTTCACGTGTTACCACGCAAAAATACATGCACACCCCTCGTGGTATTTTTGAGCTTAAATACTTCTTTTCAAGCCATGTCAGTACTGAGAATGGTGGAGAGTGTTCTTCTACAGCAATAAGATCGCTAATCAAGAAACTTATTTTGGCAGAAACACCTGCTAAACCGTTGAGTGATAGTAAAATGGCTGACTTATTAGCCGAACAAGGTATTAACGTTGCAAGACGCACAATAGCTAAATATAGAGAGTCATTATCTATTCCTCCTTCAAATCAACGAAAAAGCTTACTTTAAGTAACTCATCAAAAGGATAACGCTTATGCAAATCAATCTTACCGGTCACCATGTCGACATTACTGATGCGCTTCGTGAGTATGTAAATACTAAGTTTACTAAGCTAGAGCGACATTTTGATCAAATAAATAACTCTCATGTTATCTTAACCGTTGAAAAGCTTGAACAAAAAGCAGAGGCAAACCTTCATATAAAAGGCGGTGAAGTATTCGCTTCGGCTATTAATACTGACATGTATGCCGCGATTGATACTTTAGTTGATAAGCTAGATAGGCAAATTCTTAAACACAAAGGTAAAGCAGCGCAACATTAATTCGACAAAAGTCGCGTAGCATAAAGCCTTAAATCACCTTAATATAAGAGCCCAATCTATGGGCTCTTCCACTTACTTTTAGCAATTTATGAAATTATCAGAGATTTTAACCCTCGACTGTACCTTATGTGCAATAAAAACCACCAGTAAAAAGCGAATTTTAGAAGAGATTTGCCAATTAGCCGCTAATAAGGTTACCGAGCTCGATCAAGACGAACTACTCGATAGTTTGCTTGATAGAGAAAAAATGGGTAGCACAGGTATCGGAAATGGCATAGCGATACCTCATGGTCGTTTGCCAAATAGCAGTAAAGCGGTGGCGGTACTAGTTACAACCGAAAACGCCATTGACTTTGATGCTATTGACAACCGCAGTGTCGATGTTTTTATCAGTCTATTTGTTCCTGAAGATAGCTGCCAAGAGCACCTTAATACGCTACAAAGTATTGCTAAATTATTTAGTGATAAAAAGGTCATAAAGAATGTCCGTAAGTGCACTAGCAACCAAGAACTGTTCGATGTTATTCAACAAGCAAGTTAAACGCTAATGAGTTGTGGGGAAAGCGTAAAATGAAATTAATTATCGTCAGTGGCCGCTCAGGATCAGGTAAATCGGTTGCGCTAAGAGTGCTTGAAGATTTAGGTTATTATTGCGTTGATAACATACCGGTAAACTTATTACCGGCCTTAACTCATACCGTAATTAACGATTATGAAACTGTTGCGGTTAGTTTAGATGTACGTAATTTACCGAAAGATCCACAAGATATTCCAGAAATAATCGCGTACTTACCCAAAGCGGTTGACGTAACCACTTTATTTCTTGATGCTGATGATAACGATTTAATTCGCCGCTTCAGTGAAACCCGTCGTCTTCACCCACTGATTAAAGAAAACTTAGCACTAGATCAAGCAATTACCTTAGAGAAAAAATTACTCGAACCAATTTCAGTGAGTGCTGATTTATACATTAATACCAGTCAATTATCTCCACACCAACTAGCTGACTTAGTAAGGGAGCGCATTTTAGGTAAGAAAACCGGTACTATGGTACTTGTTTTTCAATCCTTTGGCTTTAAACATGGCATCCCCGTTGATGCTGATTATGTATTTGATGCACGATTTTTGCCGAACCCTTTTTGGGAAAAAAATTTAAAAGAGCACACAGGTCAAAACCAAGAGGTGAAAGACTTTCTAGCAAGTCAGCCCATAGTCACTAAGTTTGTTTGGCAAATAAATAGCTTTATGATGACCTGGTTACCACACTTAGAGCGCAATAATCGTAGCTATGTCACCATAGCAATAGGTTGTACCGGTGGTAAACATCGTTCAGTGTATATTGCAGAATTATTAGCAAAAAACTTCCGCAAAGAGCGTGATGATGTACAAACTCATCACCGAGATATCGACGTAAAATCAACCTAAATAGGCCAGCTTTAGCTATGGTTAGCAAGAAATAGCGACATTAATCATTGAGTAATAAGGAAGATTTATGACCACTCACCAACAAACCGTCACTATTTGTAATAAACTAGGTTTACATGCAAGAGCCGCAACCAAACTCGCCCAATTAAGTCAAAAATTTAGTGCTGATATCACCTTAGAATTAAATCAGAAAGAAGCGAATGCAAACAGTATTATGGCGTTGATGTTACTCGCTGGCGGAAAAGGTAAGTCGGTTAATATAACCGCAACAGGTGATGATGCAGAGCTTGCTTTAGCAGAAATATGCCAGCTAATATCTGATAAATTTGACGAAGATGAATAAGCTAAGCCACAAATTTTATTGCATAATTTATAATAAATAATCACAGAATAGCTGATAAAAACACTACGTTACGATAAACTTAGTACAACTTCCAAGGAGACCTTCCCACAACTAAATATTCGCTTTAGTTAAAGCGATACCTTAAGACCGCTAGAACTAACGAGCAGGGCCGCTATGCCAGAGATATCAGAGCAAGATTACAGTCAAAAAAAATTACAGCAAGTTAATGAAGCATTAGGTAGCGGCATGTTTGTTTATGTTCGCAAACTTTTGCAACATATGCCCGCTTATGACCTCGCTCTGATATTAGAATCTTCAACCACTAAGAGCCGCCCTGTATTATGGCAACTTATCGACCCAGACTTTCACGGCGAGGTACTCGAAGAACTTAACGAAGAAGTACGAAAAGGTATTCTTAAAAGCATGCAGCCCGAAAAGCTTGCTGCTGTTGCCGAAGGCATGGACGTAGATGATCTTGCTGAAGTACTACGTACACTACCTGATGCTGTATTTAAGCAAGTTTTAAATTCGATGGACTCCCAAGATCGGAGTCGAGTTGAAGCAGCACTCTCATACGAAGAAGATACCGCTGGCGGTATTATGAATACCGATACAATCACCTTACGTCCTGATGTAAGCGTTGATGTAGTATTACGTTATTTACGCCTTAAAGGCGAGCTACCTGAGTCTACCGACTCCTTCTATGTTGTTAATCGAGATAATCGCTTTATTGGCGCAGTGTCTTTAGCGGCTCTTGTTACCGCTAAGGCTAATGTAATTATAAAAACCTTAATTAATGCCGAAATTGAAGCGGTACAAGCCGATATGCACGAGCAAGATGTTGCCCAATTATTTGAGCGACACGATTGGTTTTCAGCGCCGGTCATTGATGAAGAAGGGCATCTATTAGGTCGTATCACCATTGATGATGTGGTTGATATTATTCGTGAAAATGCCGAGCACTCAATGATGAGTATGGCAGGTTTAGATGATGAGGCCGACACCTTTGCGCCCGTTATTAAAAGTACTAAACAACGCTCATTATGGCTTGGCGTTAACCTGATTACTGCACTACTTGCGGTTGCAGTTACCAGCATGTTTGAAGGGGTTTTTCAACAACTCGCCATTTTAGCGGTACTGAATTCTTTGGTGCCAAGCATGGGTGGTGTTGCTGGTAACCAAACCCTAACACTTGTTATACGCGGTATGGCACTTGGTCATGTCGGTGGTAGTAACGCCAGAGCATTACTAAATAAAGAGGTTGCTATTGGCTTTTTAAATGGCATTATTTGGGCAGTGCTGATTGCCAGTGTAGTGGCGATTTGGAAACAAGATTTAATGCTAGGCGGCGTTATCGCCTTTGCGATGTTAATGAATATGACAGCGGCTGGTTTGGCTGGGGTTGCTATTCCGCTACTGTTAAAGCGGATGAATATAGATCCAGCCTTAGCGGGAAGTGTAATTATTACCACGGTTACCGATGTTGTTGGTATTTTTGCCTTTTTAGGGACTGCCACCTTGTTTTTAGTGTAAACAGCCGTAAGCATTAGCTACTGCTTTATCTTAACCAACCAGAGTTCGGCTTAACAAATGTTTCTCTAGCAGCTACTTTTCCTAGCTTCTTCGTCAAATTTACTTGCAATGGGCCAGCTATTGACGCGAAGTTTGCCTTGCTTATCATATAAAAAGAAGAAAAACTATCAATCCAGCGATTCAGAAAAGTAATTTTTGCTGATATTTCAACTTGTTAAATATCTATTAAACCGAGTTCAGATTAACTAAAAACGCCGATGATATGAGACTGTCATCGGCGTTTTACTATGTTTTTTCTCTATTATCAGTGTCTGGAGTTAATGACCTGCTATTTGCATTTCATCAATTAAAATAGAACCGGTTTTAATGCTGCCACGGTTATCCACATCAGAGCCAACAGCCACAATGCCTTTAAACATTTGCGCTAAATTACCCGCAATAGTGATCTCACTCACTGGATAAGCTATTTCACCATTTTCAACCCAAAACCCTGCCGCGCCACGTGAGTAATCACCATTAACGACGTTAACACCTTGGCCCATTAATTCAGTAACTAGTAAACCTGTGCCTAAGGTTTTAAGCATGGCATCGAAATCTCCTGAATGGCCTTGCGCTTCAACCAACCAATTATGAATACCACCAGCATGACCTGTAGTTTGCAAACCTAACTTACGGGCAGAGTAGCTCGTTAATAAATACGTTTGTAGTGCACCTTGCGTGATAATTTCTCTGTCGATAGTTGCAACACCTTCGCTATCAAAAGAGCTACTTGCCAAACCTTTGGCGATATGAGGACGCTCACTAATATTTAAAAACTTCGGGAAAACATCATCCCCTAAGGCATCCAGTAAAAATGACGATTTACGATATAAGTTACCGCCACTAATTGCGGAAATAAAATGTCCCCAAACAGTATTCGCAATATCAGCTCTAAATAATACGGGTACTTTAGCCGTTGCAATTTGTTGACCATTTAAACGTGAAAGCACTTCTTGTGAAGCCTCGATACCGATATTTTTCGCACTATTAAGTAATGAAAAATCGCGGTTTACGCTATAAGCATAGTCGCGTTGCATATCTTCACCGTCACTAGCAATAACAACACAACTTAAGCTATGACGTGTACTTTTATAGCCGACTAATTGGCCGTGACTATTACCATAAACCTTAAAGCCTGCAAAGCTATCTAAACTCGCGCCATCTGAATTAGTAATTCTTTTATCTACCGATAAAGCACTATGCTCACACTCTTTAGCGATTTCAATAGCTTCTTCAGTAGTTAGCGCTTTAGGATGATATAAATCTAAATCTTGTGGTGACATTGCTAATAATGATTTATCAGCTAAACCAGAGCAACTATCAACAGAAGTGTATTTGGCAATATTAACCGCTGCCTGTACCGTTTTAGTTAATGCCGCTTCTGATAAATCAGCCGTAGAAGCACTACCCTTTCTACCTTGCTGATAAACAGTAATACCTAAACCGCCATCATTGGTAAATTCAACATTTTCAACTTCACCCATACGCGTACTAACACTTAAGCCTTCTTGACGACTCATTGCCACTTCGGCGCCATCTGCACCTAACGATTCAGCTAACTCAAGTACTTTGGCAACTCTAAGCTTTACCTCGTGAAGTTTTTGGCTTAATTGATCATCAGATTTATTGGCTTTAGTCATATTAATATCTACTTTCTCTCGGCTTAATTTCAACTTTCGCTTAGTAATAACTAGCGTTATTCAACACTTAGTTACTGCTTTAGAATAATGAAAATTTAATGGTATAATAAGGGTAATTTATTATTAATTGTATTAAGCGTTATTATGCCCCAGTCAGTCAATGAGATCGATGAATTAGAAGAAGAATTAAAAAGTAAAACCGAAATAAAGCGTGAAATGCATAAATTGCAAGACTTTGCTCAAAGCTTAGTTGAAATGTCTAAGCACCAGCGCAGTCGGTTACCTTTAAGTGATGATTTAAAAGATGCCATGGTGCTTGCTGATAAAATCACTAACAAGCATGAAGCATTACGTCGTCATATTCGTCATATTGCCAAAATATTATTAGAAACAGATTTAGAGCCTATTCATCATGCTATTGAAGTGATGGCAAACAAACATCAACAAGAAACCGCTAAGTTTGTTTACTTAGAAACTCTTAGAGATGAGTTAATTGACAATGGCAACGACGCTGTAGAGCAAGCATTAACTGAGTTTTCCTCAATGGAACGACAAAAGTTAAAACAATTAGTACGTCATGCTGCCAAAGAAAAGAAAGCTGAGAAAATAGGCAAGCATTACAAAAATTTATTTGCTTACCTTAAAGAACATAGCTAAAAATTACAACGCTCCCAATGTTCTAAGGGAGTATAGACAGACTATAAGGAACCATGCTGTTGAACTTATCTCACACTATTAGAGCGATATTTATCGCTCTTTCACTTATTTCGTTTTCTGTATTCGCTTTACAGCCTCCGACTAAAGCGCAATTAGAACGCTATAAACAGCAAGGTACTTTACAAGAGAGAATTAGCAAAGCCAAAGGCTTTGCTAATGACCAAGTAAACCCTAATTTATTACAGTCAAAACACGCTAGCATTGGCCAAAGTAATACCAAGAATATAGGCGCTGCCACAAGTATTACTCCTTGGAAAAATGGTTTTGGTAGTAGCGGCACCCAGAAAACTTTTACGTTACTATTAGCTTTTTCAGATGCATTACCTCCTGAACATCAATCTGCTGATGTGATTTATAATCATATCTACGGCGATGGCGACCCTGATCGTTTTCCTAATGAGAGTTTAACAAACTTCTATTACCGTTCATCTTATGAACAACTTGAAATTACTGGTGAAGTACTCGATTGGTATATTACCCCTTACACTCGCGATGAAGTTACAGGTGAGGCCGATGTTATCAAAGAAGCCCTGCGTTATTATGAACAGCAAGGTGTCGACTTTAGCCAATATGATAATGATAACGATGGCATTATTGACTATTTTTCTGTTATTTGGACCGGTGAAGTTGGTGAGTGGGCAAGTCAATGGTGGGGTCATCAAACCAAAATTTACGATGACAGCTTTATTTTATCAGGCAAAACTCTAGCTACCTATTCATGGCAATGGCTAAGTCATAACAATGCTACTGATGACTTTGATCCTCAAGTATTAATTCACGAAACAGGTCATGCCTTAGGCTTACCTGATTATTACGATTACGACAGCTCAGTAGGGGCTCCTATCGAGTTTCCTGTCTCAGATATGATGCGTAATAACTTAGGTGATCATAATGCTTTTTCAAAATTTTTACTCGGTTGGATTGAGCCAACATTTATCGGCACAGGCCAACAGAGTATTAGCTTAAAACCGTCAAGCACAAGCAAAGATGCCTTAATGATAATGCCGGGGTTAACTGCAGAAAATGCCTTAAGTGAGTACTTTGTTGTTCAGCACCGTGATAAACAAGGCAACGATAAGCATATGTCTGGTGAAGGGCTACTTATTTGGCACGTTGATGCCAATATTAAATACAACAACTTTGAATTTGATAACAGCTACACTGCGCATAATTTAATTCGATTATTGTCTGCTGATGAATTTGACTATTACCAACCTGGCCATGAACTGACCTCTTTATCAACACCAAGCAGCCAAGGCTATAAAACAAGTAACTCAGCTGTAGAGATAACGGCTATTGAAAAAAGCGCTAACATCATTAATTTATCTGCCGCGATTGTTAATACGCCTTTGGTTAGTTTATCAGGCATAAAAAACTTAGAAGCATTAAGCGAAAACAATACCATTACTGCAAATATTGATTCTACTGAACCTATCACTAACGTAAAATTTTTCATTAATGGTCAATTAATCGAAGAAGACACACAAGCTCCTTATCAAATGGACTTTAGCAAAGCAGATATCAGCGTTAGTACTGTTGATATTCTCGTTGAAGCATATACAGCAACGGCAAAAGGCAGCGCGAGTATTTCAGCATTAAACCTTCAATATAATGAGGGATTAGTGGTGGTCAATTTAGCAACTGACACAAGCTTATCTTCAGTGTTAGAGCGCTTCACTATACCAACATTAAGCTTAAATGATATTCCCATGGTTTCACCAACTAATACACCAGCAATGTTTATTAGTGCTCACAATACTCAGCCATTATCAGATGAGCAATTTAGCCGCTTAACCAACTATGTGAACGCTGGTGGCCACCTCTATTTTGAAAATAGTGAATGGTTTTGGAACAGAGACTTACATAACCAGCAATGGCAAAATTTTGGTATTGAGGCGACCTGGCAGTTTTCACAAAATGTCGCCACAATATATGGCGCTGAAAATTCAATTGTTAGCGGCGTAACTATGTCAACTCCTGACAGCTATTTCATTTTCCATGAGCTGGTTCATAGCGATAATAACCCTACCAATAATAGTTTATGGTTTATTCAACGTGCTAATACTTTTGATATTAGTAATACAGTAACTAAAACCATTGCACAGGCTAATGTTATGGTGAGTACAGGCATGTTTGCTTGGCTACCTACGCACTTACAAGTTAAAGTAATGAGTCAGTATTTAGCCTATTTTGAAGTAGACAATAGCATTGAACCTGTTTCTATTACTATTGCTAATATTGACGGTAGTATTCAAACTGAGCGCCATACAGATATTACCTTTTCGATCGAACGATCATACGATAATGGCGAAGAGTCAGTTGTTAATTTAGATGTTGTGTCAGAAAATGCCGTAATTGGCCAAGATTACATAGCGCTAACACAAAACCAAGTTACGTTTTTAGCGGGCGAGTTAATAAAAAGTGTCACACTGACTATTCAAGATGACTTTTTAGCTGATGGCGACAAAGCGTTATATTTATCGATTTCAGGCCAAGATGTTATCAGCGAAGATACTGAAAAAACGAATGCCTACCTTTTCATTCAAGATAATGAATTTCGAGGTAAAGTACAGTTTAGTCAAAGCAACACCTCAATTAATGAAGACGATGGAACCTATGAATTTACCGTTGAGCGTATTGACGGTGTAGATGATGAAATAACCTTTAGCATAGCAACCCATGATGGCAGTGCTATTGAGGGACAGGATTACCACGGCATTAATGAAGAAATAATAATGCCAGCTAATTTTGCATCACACACCTTCGTGTTAACGCTTATCGACAACAGTATTTATGAAGCCAATAAAAACTTCACCATATCATTAACCAGTGAGCACTTAGTTGGCGAGGAACAAAACTTGGCGGTAACTATAGTGAATGACGACGATCAACCAATAGCAACAAAGCCAGCAAGCACTCAAAGCAGCTCCTCAGGTGGCTCAAGCAACATCGCCTACTTATTATTAATAATGCTCATCTATAGACAGCGCACATTATTGAAAACCTGGCTTCGCTGTTAATGCTACATTAACAATCAGGCAAATAAAAAGGGAAATAGTAACCACTATTTCCCTTTTCTCTATGTAAGGCGGGTTTAGGGGGCAATAGCAAGTTTATTGCACATAAATCCAACGCAGTTAGTAATAAAAATAATCACTTGGGATAAATTTATTATCCCGAGTTCAGCTTAAATATTACTGCGTACCACCAATAGTCATTTCATCAATTTTTAAACTAGGTTGACCAACGCCCACAGGAACGCTTTGACCATCTTTACCACAAATACCAACACCTGCGTCTAATTTTAAATCATTACCGACCATGCTGACTTTTTTCATTGCTTCAGGACCACTACCAATTAAGGTTGCCCCTTTTACTGGTGAGGTAATTTCACCATTTTCAATTAAATAAGCTTCAGAGCTAGTAAAGACAAATTTACCTGATGTAATATCCACCTGACCACCAGCGAAGTTTGGTGCGTAAATGCCTTTTTTAACCGACTTAATAATATCTGCTGGATCTGACTCACCTGCCAACATATACGTATTAGTCATACGTGGCATAGGTAAATGAGCATAAGACTCTCGACGACCATTACCCGTAGGTTTTACTCCCATGAGTGATGCGTTATGCTTATCTTGCATGTAACCTTTTAAAATGCCCTTCTCAATCAGCATATTATATTGCGCAGGCGTGCCTTCATCATCAATCGTTAATGAGCCTCGACGATTAGCTAAGGTGCCATCATCAACAATAGTACATAATTCAGAAGCAACCTGTTGACCTACTTTACCAGAAAAAGCAGATGACCCTTTACGGTTGAAGTCTCCTTCTAAACCATGCCCAACTGCTTCATGTAACAATACACCTGGCCAGCCAGCTCCTAGAACGACAGGAAAGCTGCCTGCTGGCGCATCAATGGCCACTAAATTAACTAATGCTTGGCGTACCGCTTCTTCAGCGTAAGCTAAATATCGAGCTTTGTTGTTTTCTACTTCAAAAAAATAACTGTAATCGGTTCTGGCACCACCGCCTGCACTAGCACGCTCGCGCTTACCATTAGCTTCTACCAATACGGAACAATTTAAACGTACTAACGGGCGAATATCGGTACCATAAGTACCGTCGGTTGCAACAACTAGTACCTCTTCATAAACCCCAGATAAGCTGGCGATAACTTGAGTTACTCGGCTATCAACTTGACGAGCATGGGCTTCTACTTCGTGCAATAAACTAATTTTTTGCTCTTGGGTTAAACTACCTAGCGGTTCGACTGATTGGTACATTTTTATTGGTGATTGGCGCGAAAAAGCTTTAACACTTGCTCCTTGGCCACTATCAGCAATGCCTTTTGCAGCATCAGCAGCTTTTTGCAAAGCCAGCGGAGAAATATCATCAGAGTAAGCAAAACCAGTTTTCTCACCCGAAATAGCTCGTACACCAACACCGCGCTCAATATTATAAGAGCCTTCTTTAACAATACCGTCTTCTAGCACCCAGGATTCATGCTGGCTTGATTGAAAATAAAAATCAGCAAAATCAACTTGTCGCCCCATCATGCTAGCTAAGGTATTGGTTAGTATTTCATCATCAATTTTACTATTAGCTAATAAGGCTTGTTCAACATTATTCATTAGGTATTAACTCGACTTGTATGCTTATTATGTATTTCACCTGAGCTCGGCTTAACAAATTTTTCTCTAGCTGCTACTTTTCCTAATTTCTTCGTTAAATTTACTTGCAATAGGCCAGCTATTGACGCGAAATTTGTCTTGCTTATCATATGAAAAGAAGAAAAGCTATTAAGCTAGAGATTCAGAAAAATAATTTTTGCTGATATTTCAATTTGTTAAATATCTATTAAACCGAGTTCAGGTTATTTAGGTAACTATCTTTATGCCTTTTTACGTGTTCTTTATCCGCTATAGACTTACTTTACAGTGTGTTTATTAGTTTGCACGCATCACTTTGATAAGGGCGACTTTAATGGCATGCGTTGACGAATATCAGCAAGGTGCGCTGGATCATATACTGCACTAATAAAGCCCTCTCCCTGCGCTAAGCAAGTAAGAATATCACCCCATGGACTAATAATCATTGAATGTCCCCATGTTTTTCTACCATTTTCATGAGTACCTTCTTGCCCTGCTGCAATAATATACATTTGATTTTCTATTGCCCTTGCTTGTAATAAGGTTTGCCAATGTGCTTCACCCGTGACTTGAGTAAAAGCACTCGGTACCGTAATCACGTTGGCACCTTGTTGACTTAATTTTTGAAATAACTGAGGAAAGCGCAAATCAAAACAAACCGTTAAACCAATATTTACTAAGGGAGTTTTAACAATACTAATATTACTATCGTTAATAGCTCCGGCTTGGGTATAACGCGACTCGCAATAGCTTTGCGTATTATCAGTTACTTCTACATCAAATAAATGAATTTTATCATATTGCCCAAGCTGTTCACCTAGTGGTGAGAAAACACAGCTACTGTTGGTAAACTTATCATTTTTAGAGCCCAATATTGGAATAGTGCCAGCCACCAAGTACACTTGAAATTGTTTAGCTAACTTTGCTAATTGCTGATGTAAATACTGATTATCGGCAGTTTTTTGCGCTAAATTGAGCTGTTCGCTATCTTTAGCGCCAAACAGTAAACAACATTCAGGCAGTACTACAATATGTTGGTGATTTTGTGAGTCAGAAGCTAATTGCTGCTCAGTTAACTGGCTCAGCTGCTTAGCAATACTTTGTAAGTTAATCTCAACATCAGTACACGATGATAACTGTATTGCCGAGAGTAATACTTGGCTATTGGGTTGATCTTGCATAGTAGAGGTATTAACCATTCAGTTTCTCAGTGCTAAGACTATTAGCCTCTTGCTGTTGTTTATTTTTCTGTAGCGATTTATCGTGAAGTGGTGATTTATACTGTTTTAAATGCGGTGCTTCATTATTTGGTAAGTTTATATTGTGCTGGTTTTCCAATTGCTGCTTATCATTTGGTGGAGTACTGTTACCTTGATAATCAGCGGTATCAACCATATCCGCTTTATCACCGCCAACACTGACATCTTTCATTTTACGATCAATCATTTTAAAGTCAGGCTCATTAACCGTTCCTGTTAATGCAAAATTAAACTCTGACACTACTTGCGACTTAATGACTTGGTCTATAGCAACCCCTGCCAAAAAGGTCACGGGGTTTAACGTTACAATCCACGCCATAACGGGCAAACTTGAACTCAAGTTCGGCTTATATGACATATTATAGTTTAGCTCGCCGTTAATTAAGTGAGTGTTTCCTGTCATTAACAGATTACCCGCAGTGCCATCCATTTGGGTATTATTGGTATATAACACGCCTTCTCTCACCTGATAGTCACCTTTAATGCTGCTATAAAACATACCGTCACTAAATATATCTCGAAAATCTAACGTCAGTTTTCTCACCAAAGATTGTAAACTTAACACAGAAAAAATACGGGCTTTGTCTGGTACATCGGCTAAATAGCCATCATCTAGTTTTGCCTGAAACTTACCATTAAGCTGTGCTAAGTCAAATTGATGAACCCCGCCTTGCCAATCTAAATTAAACTCCATTTTACCGCCGCTATCACGAATAATAGAGTCGTACCCCAACGCGCTTAGTTCGTGTTCAACACTATTTATAGCCATTTCACCTACAATAGTGGTTTGTGAAATATCGCTATTTTTAAGCCATGTTAAGGCGAAGTTTATATTGGCTTGCTCTCGTTTAGCAGTAAAATCAGGTATTTTCAGCACATCACCATCACGCTCAAGCGTAAAGTCAACTTTGCCTAAATTAAGCAACCCTATTTGACAACGATCACAGTGCAGCTTAATCGGCGGCATATTAGCAAAAACACCATCATCATAATGCTCATCGTCAAAAGAGTTTTCGATCGTTGCTAAGCTGCCAGCAACAGTAGCAATATCACTTAGGTTCTCATTCTTTGGCTGTTGGTTAAGGTGAATAAACTCAGCATTTACTTCAATACCTTGTTCAAGCCAATCAGGATAAAATTTCACTTGGCTGCGTGTTTCTTTGGCATTTAGCTGTAATAGCCACCAATCTTGTTTATCTAAGAGGTTAAAACTTACGTTATGTAATTTTTGTCCTAAAACATCAAGCTCTGCAACGGTACCTCTAATACGCTCAGGAGCTGATAGTAGGGGTTGGTAGTTTGCTGATGGGTCTCTTTTATTATCATTAATACTATTAAGAACATCACTAATAAAAGGTTGCCAGCTTGCAATATCGGCTTGATCTAACTTAGTGGTAATATGAAAGCCATCCATAGGTAACAACATAGTATCGTCACCTACCACTAGGTGTGCACGAGAAAAAGCGCTAGTGTCGTGATCTAGAACCCCAAAAAAGCTAAGTTGTTCATTATAATCGACTGCGATTTGTGACTTGTCTAATTGTCCACTCACCTGAGCAGTAAAGTTTTTGGTAGTGGTCAGATTTTTATGGTAAGGGGCAGGTAAATCAAGCGCCGTGTTAGTCAAATCTGATTTCAGATTGAAGTCATATGAAAAGCCCCCTTGATTGTGCTGATGGAGCGATAACTTCCCCTGCCAGTCTATATCACCACTTAGATATTTCGTGAGTGATTCAGGTATATGCTGTTGCCATGCTTTGGGTTGCCAGTGTGCCGACAGCATGATATCAGTATCATAATAATCAGGCTTATTTGCACCTGTCACCGCAATATTCAGCGGTAGATCTTGCCATGTTAATGATAATGCTTCGGTATTAATTTTATCGTTAACAAAAGTTAACTGGCCAACAATATTGTGCAGTGATATTTCTGGTGCGGCGAGCTTCATACTATTATTTGAAAAGTTAATTAAGCCACTTGCAACAACGTCATCCAGTGCATTTAACGGTAACATTAACTCAAACTGTCCTGAAATATCACCACTAACTCCAAGATAGCTTAAGGCACTACCAACACTATCTTTTAAGGGGCTCTGCGTAATTAGCTGGTTAACATGCTTTGCGGCAACTGAACTAATAGGTGCATCTACCGTAAGCACTTGCTTGTGGGCTAAATCATTAATGCCAACTTTAACGCCTTCTACATCAAGCCCACTTAGGCTTCCTTCTCTTCCTGTAATTAACATAGCATTATTAGTGAAATTTAAATTGGCGGCAAAGTTAGTTATTGCTGGCCATTGCTCGGCAAATTTAAAAGTACTATTTGTTAACTCGGCATCAACGACAAAAATTCCGCTACCGTCTGTGTATGGAAAACTTTTTAAAGGCCCATTAAGTAAAACTTGTGCCTGTGTTAACTGCCCAGCAATAATAGCGTTATTCAAGTAACTAACGAGATCCTCGCTCATGATTGATAATGGTAAGTACTTACCTACCATACCGGCATCACCATCACTAACATTAGCTAATAAAGCCATAGTGACACCCTCATTTTGAGGAGCGGTAACACGCACTTGTGCTGAAAGATTAATCGCACTAGAAACAAAGTCCAATTGATTAACCTGTAATGACCAACCTACATCACTAAAGTCGATATTAGCCTGTGCCGTTAACGTTTTATAAGGGAAAGGAGCAACAAAATGCTCCGCAAAATCTAAAGAACCTTGCTCTGCTAATAGGTTTACTGTCAAATAATTATCAACAAAACTTAAATCACCTGAAACATTATCAAGCCCTGGAATACCTTGACTAAAATGATTAGAGACGCCAGAAAAATCGCTATAAAGCGAAAGCCCTCCTTGGGAGTACTTTATAAAAACATCGTCTAAACTACCGACTAAAGCTAACTTCTCTAATAAGGCATGTTGATTTTTATCTTGTAAAAATAAGGGAGGTAAATGACTAAATAGCGCTAAATCAATACTTGAAAGGTGTGCACTAAAACTATCTCCTTGTTTCGCGAGGTTTATTTTTATCTCTTGCGTTACCTCGTCATTGATATGCATAACAAGCGGTGTGCTGAATAAGTCGAAATGATCTTTTGTTGAGCCTCTACTCAATAATAGCTGCCCTTTTTCAAAGGTCAGAGTTTTATCGCCTGTTTCAAGCAACCAACTGATAGTGCTATCGCCTAACTCAACCTGTAAACTGTTTAACGTACTACGTTCTACGTTAAGCCAAGCAGAAAAGTTAATATCTGTTGCTGCTTTTTCACCTTCTAATGCTAATACTTTGTTTAACCATGGCGTAATATCAATATGATTCGCTTGTAAATACAGCGGCCCCGTTAAATTATTAATATTATCACCTTGCAAGTTAACCTTTACTTGTAAGTTATTACTACTTAAGCCATTAACTACCACCGTACCTTCAGCCTGGTGACGATCATCTTCATTTGACCAATTAAGTTTATTAATATGAAAATGGCGGTCTTTTTTATCGTCTCGAACAATAATTTGACTATTACGTAAAGAGAATTGGTTAATACGATTTAGAAAAAGGTTCGCTATGATTTCAAAATTATGATTACTTGCATCAGCAGAAGAGCTTTCTTGCAACAATTTCTGGTCAAAAACAGCATGAGCACCCGACAATACTAAATTATCGGAAATGAGTCGCCCTGTAGTAACCGAACGCCAAAAATCAATTTGCACAGCTAACTCTGTAATTTTAAATTGTGCTTGCTCACTATCAAGTACAATTACATCGCCAACTAATAAGGTAGGGCCTACTCCTTGCCAAGTCATTGCTAACGAACCGATCGTTAGCTTAGTTTGGTTTTGATTGTTAATATAATTTTGAAAGTCCTCTTTGTAATGAGGGACATAGGGAAGGAATAAACGAAAAGCACTGATCAACACAGCCACTAATACCACCAAAACGGCAACGGCTTTATAAAGTCGGTTTAACCAACGGTTGGATGTGCGAGCAATACTCATGAAACGGTGTACTTTCCTCTAATTTTTTCTGTATTGTGGATAATCACAACATCTAATAGCATTATAACCTCATATCGCTACATCATCACGACATCAAATTGTTCTTGATTATACATGGTTTCTGCTTTTACTGTGATTTGCTTACCAATAAATACTTCGACTTCACCTAAATTATGACATTCATCGTTAGCTAAAAATTCACAAACAGCATTTGATGCATAAACAATAAACTTATCTGCATCGTGAGCACGGTTTACCCGTACAATTTCACGCAATATTTCAAAGCAAACCGTTTCAACCGTTTTTAAATTACCGCGTCCTGTACAAACGGGACACTCACCACAAAGTATATGCTCTAAACTTTCGCGAGTGCGTTTACGGGTCATTTCTACTAACCCTAATGAAGAAAAGCCATGAATACTATATTTGACATTATCTTTGCTCATAGCCATGTCTAGGCTGTGTAGTACTCGTCGTTTATGATCTTCATCGTGCATATCAATAAAATCGACAATAATAATGCCGCCTAAATTTCTCAGTCGCAATTGACGCGCAATCGCTTGTGTTGCTTCAACATTGGTACTAAAAATAGTGTCTTCTAAATTGCGGTGCCCAACAAAAGCCCCAGTATTAATATCAATAGTGGTCATGGCTTCGGTTTGATCAATGATTAAATAACCACCTGATTTTAATTCTATTTTTCTATGTAAAGCACGTTGAATTTCTCGCTCAACAGAAAACAAATCAAAGATAGGGCGTTCGCCTGGGTAGTATTCTAATAGCGGTGTTAACTCTGGAACGAATTCTTTAGTAAAGACGACAAGTTGATCAAAAGTAAGTTTAGAATCAATACGAATACGTTCTAACTCAATACCAACAAAGTCTCTTAAGACGCGTAGCGATAATGACAAGTCTTGATATAAAGGCAACTTCATTTGCTTACGTTTTTTACGTTCAAGTACCTTTTGCCATACACGACGAAGAAACTCGGCATCGTGTTTTAATTCCAATTCACCTGCCCCTTCACCAGCAGTACGTACAATAAACCCTTGTTTATCATCACAATAAGGACTAACAACCGACTTTAAACGCTTACGTTCATTCGCATCTTCAATGCGTTGAGAAATACCTGCATGACTAGCATTTGGCATTAACACTAAATAACGGGAGGCAATAGTAATATCTGTTGTTAAACGTGCGCCTTTAGTACCCAGAGGATCTTTCACCACTTGTACCATAAGTTGCTGGCCTTCATGAACAAGCGCCCTAATATCAGGCACTTGATCAGTCTCTTCATTTAAAATCAGCTTGGAGTTAATATCGGAAGCATGTAAAAATGCAGCTTTATCAAGGTTAATATCAACAAAAGCGGCTTGCATACCTGGTAAAACACGAATGACTTTACCTAAATAAATATTACCAACAATCCCTCGTTTGGCTTCTCGTTCTATATGAACTTCCTGCAAAGAGCCATTTTCAATAAGCGCTACGCGAGTTTCACTCGGGGTGATATTAATTAATAATTCTGCGCTCATGAATATCCTTTATTGCTCGTTGAAGGTAATGAGATTATCTGTAAACTTAAACTGCACTTGCTTTATAGGTATACGTTATCATTGCTTTAAATCTATATTAACTATACCAGTTATCGAGCAAGCTTTACCTAATAACCTGTAGCTAGTTTTGTTGTATTGCTGAAGGTAACCCCATTGTTTTTAATAATTCAGCAGTTTCGTACAAAGGCAAACCAACCACTGCTGAATAACTTCCGGTCATTGAAGTAACAAACTGCCCTCCAATACCTTGAATTGCATAGCTTCCCGCTTTATCTTGTGGCTCACCTGTATGCCAATAAGCCGTCATCTCGGCAACACTTAGTACTTTGAACTGTACGTCGGTTGTTACTAATTTCGTTACAATTTTATCCGCAGTAACAACGGCAATAGCCGTTAATACTTGATGTTTTTTACCTGACAACAAAGATAATGTATAAATACAGTCAGCTAAATCAGCAGGCTTACCAAGAATTGCATTATTGATAACCACACAAGTATCTGAGCCTAAAACCAGACTTTGTGCTTGCGTAAATGATGACAACGTTGAGAAGACAGCTTTCGCTTTTTCAGTAGCTAGCCTCACTACATAGTCAGCTGCTTGTTCAGATTGTTGTACCGATTCATCAATATCACTTATCTGTATTGCAAATTGATAGCCTAGCTGCGCTAACAGTTGCTGTCGCCTTGGTGACTGTGACGCTAAAACAAGCTTTTTATCTGTCATAATTTCTAATCTATTAAACTAATGTTCTACTATTTAATCTTAAAGTGGCGACGTACTCGGCGTAATAATAAAAATACCCAAGGCCATAAAATAATACTGGTAATAACGGGGTATAAGTAACTCGGCAAAAACACCGCATCACTTAAAAAGCGCTGTAACCAAAAAACAATTAAGTGATAAAGAGCCGCCAATACACCAATAATTAAAGCCTGTTGCCACACTGAAAAGTTTCGAATTTTTTGAAAGTTAACCACAACAATATACATAGTTAATGCCATGGCTGCCGCGTGAATTCCTAATGTAGACCCTAGCAATACATCAAGTAAGAACCCCATCAACCATGCGGTAATAATGTTAATTTTACTCGGTAACGCTAAACACCAATAAACTAAAACAATCAAAACCCAATCAGGACGAAAAGCATCGAATGCTAGTGGCATTGGCATAATGCTAGCCATCAATGCGACCAACAAACTAAAAATAATAATAATGCCGTTATGAGAAAACATTAAGACTTATCACCTGTTACATTAGATTTTTTTGGTGCAAAAATACTGGTAGCTTTATCTTCCGATAGTAATAGTAAGTAACGTAAGCGATCTATTTTCGCTACAGGTTCACTATAAATTGTCGCAAACTCGCCTGATTCATCCGCTTTCACATAAATAACTTTAGCAACAGGGTAACCTTCAGGGTACTTTCCTCCTAAACCTGAAGTTACCAGTAAATCGCCTACTTGAATGTCAGCACTATGAGGTACAAAATTATGAACAAGTCGGTCTATTCTGCCACTACCTGAAGCGGTCAACCGGATACCATTACGCTGAACTCGAATAGGTACAGCAACGGTAAGATCTGTAATTAAAATAACGCGTGAACTGTGTGCGCCAACTAATAAAACCTGCCCAACAATGCCTTCTTCATCAAGTACTGGTTGCCCTTCATAGACACCATCCTCAGCACCTCGGTTAATCACAACTTGGTGGCTATATGGGTCACTATCTACAGATAAAATTGTAGCAACCATTCTTTTTATTTCGCTGCGAATAGGAGAAGACAACAATAAACGTAGGCGCTCGTTCTCTTGCTTAATAATAGCGAGTTGCTTTTTCTGCTCGCTAAAAAGCAATTCTTTTTCTTGATACGCTTGGTTTTCAGCCATCAATTGTTGGCGAGTGACTAAGTTATCTGCTGCCCATGTAATCATTTGTTTAGGTGCGTTAGCCATAAACTGCAGTGGACTAACTAACGACTGCAAATAACCACGTACCGTATCAAAACTCGCCATTTTATGATCAAAAAATATCAAGGCAATAGAACAACAAAGCACCAAGACAAGTCGGTGCTGAGGAGAGGGTCCATGTTTAAAAATTGGATTCATAGAATAAAATTAATAGCTAAGCAATACATCTATTATCAGTATTACTCATACGAGAATAAGTCGCCGCCGTGCATATCAATCATTTCAAGGGCTTTACCACCGCCACGTGCTACACAAGTCAATGGGTCTTCAGCAACAACTACTGGAATACCGGTTTCTTCCATTAATAAACGATCAAGATCTTTTAATAATGCGCCACCACCTGTTAACACCATGCCTCGTTCAGAAATATCTGACGCTAATTCTGGTGGTGACTGCTCTAATGCCACCATAATAGCGCTAACAATGCCTGATAATGGCTCTTGTAAAGCTTCAAGAATTTCATTGCTGTTAAGAGTGAAACTACGAGGAACACCTTCTGCAAGGTTGCGACCACGCACTTCTATTTCAATTAACTCTTCACCTGGATAAGCAGAGCCAATTTCATGCTTAATTCTTTCAGCCGTAGCTTCACCAATCAGGCTACCAAAGTTACGACGAACGTAATTGATAATAGCTTCATCAAATTTATCGCCGCCAATACGTACCGACGATGAATAAACCACACCATTTAATGAAATAATACCAACTTCGGTAGTACCACCACCGATATCAACAACCATAGAGCCAGTAGCTTCTGATACAGGCATACCTGCACCAATTGCAGCCGCCATTGGCTCATCAATTAAATACACTTCACGAGCACCAGCGCCTAAGGCTGATTCACGAATAGCTCGACGCTCAACCTGCGTTGAACCACAAGGAACACAAACTAAAACACGTGGACTAGGACGTAAAAAGTTATTACTGTGCACTTGTTTAATGAAATGCTGTAACATTTTTTCAGTGACAAAAAAATTAGCAATAACACCATCTTTCATCGGACGAATTGCTTCGATATTGCCAGGCGTTCTACCTAACATCTGCTTTGCTGCAGTACCGACTGCTGCAACACTTTTTGACCCACCGGAGCGGTCTTGTCGAATAGCAACAACTGAAGGTTCGTTTAAAACAATACCTTGATCTTTAACATAAATAAGGGTGTTAGCGGTTCCTAAATCGATAGAAAGATCGTTAGAAAACATACCGCGCAATTTTTTAAACATAGCGTTCAAATGTCCTATAAAAAATGGAGAGTTAATTTGACCGAAAAATTATTCTTATACAGATCAGTCAATCATACCTTAGTCTTACGATAATGTGTTGCTTTTTTACAGAAAAATAGCTAAGAAACATCACTTTTTTTAAAACATATTAACGAACCAAAATCACTGATGATTTGTCAAAAGTTAACGCGCCTAAATACAAATTTAGGCTACAGTAACAAAGCGAGAGAAGAGTATATTGCTTTTAGCGTTCAACTTCTCGCTGATAAATAATACGATCATTACCACGAAAAACACCAAAGGTAGCAACAGCAGTAGGGTTATTGGTAAACAAACCGTCATCATCCCAGTCATATTGCAACCAAGGCGCAATAGAATACTCCACTCCAACCTTGCCTTGCAAAATGCCATTACCAGTAGGCGCCGTTAAATAAATATCGCGCGTTGACCCCTCAACAAAGCTACCACTGCCGCCCTCAGCACTCGTTTTATTTTTATTTAAAGTTATCGTGTTTAAGTCAATTTTGCTGCTATCCCAAACAGTACACTCATCGTCAGAGTTGACAACATAGTTACCTGTTGTTGCCAAATATTGTAGATGTAATGGTTGTGGCAGGTTTGAAGTTTCAGGGCCAAAACTATTTTCAAGTATTGCACGACCAAAACGTACTTCTTTTCCTGCTGGGTTGAAGGTAATGACAGTATCAGCGTTTAAAATAGGCCCTAATGCATCAGGATCGCCATCGGCATCATTTGCACTAATAAGATCGGCATCAATTATCGACGCTAAACTTAAATTTATATCCGATGTGAACGGTGGTATCTCTGAATTTTTTTCATGTAAGTAGACAAAATGATCATTAACACTGTAGCGGTAAGTTAATGTTCCTAGTGGCGCTACTTGCTCAATTAACTCACCATTACTATAAGTAGCTACTAAGCGCACTTTATTAGTAGTATCAACACCATATCGTGATGCATCACTAATAGGAAAATCAACCTTAGTATTCGTCCCGCTCCCATCATCAACTTGATAACGATTTATACCCGAAAGTGGTAATCTCATAAAGTCACCACGATAATTTTTTGTAGTACTACAAACGCCTGCTGGGCATAGCGAGGATTTAGCGGTTATTGACAATTGTGGCTGCGTTAAATATTGTAATGTACCTTTAGCTGTAGCTGTTAAATCACTCATTTGCCCGCTATAAACGAATGGCATATCGGGGTCAACGCCTGTACAAATAGAAGCAAGAATGCCGTCATTCACAATACTTAACTCAAAATGATCAGGGGTAAACCTTCCAACATTTACTACCTGTCCTTGAATATTGCCGTCTGAACAGACATTACCGCCATTATCACAGGCATCTAAATAATTACCACTGCTTAAATTAGCCAACAGTTCAATGATGCCGACTTCACTATACGTATAAGAATTATCAACCGTGCTCCCACTAAAACTATTGCTTGTTTCGGTGGATAAATATCCTGGCGCTGCACCAGCATCATTAGGTAGTAATAAGTTATGCGTAACGTCCAATGCAGGAGCTACAAAGTGTCCTGCTACGCTATTACCATTTACTGCAGTAAAATTATCAGGAACACCATCAGCATTGTCATCCTGACCATTTTGCCATTGCACCGCAGTGGCAGTCATCGTAAATGCCTCGCCAGCTTTTTTAAAAGCGCTCTCACTAGCATTTTGCGCAAAGGCGTTAGCACTATTGCTGTCGTTATTAAAGTCTAAAGCAAAAGCAAAAGGACGCACTACATAAGCATTAGAGCTGCCTTTAAAGTCCAATATTTTTTTATTACCTGCATCATCTTCTACTTCAACAAATTTTTGCGCATTCAGGATTAACTTACCTGCATCGGGGTATTGTATGGAGAAATACGCTTTAGAGTCTGCGCCAAAACGTAAACGTCGCTCTGTTACTAACTGAGTAACATCATAACTCTTGTTTGAGTTGTTTAATGTAATAGCATTTTTACAGTCACTACTGTCACCATGACAGCTATAAGAAAGGTTAACATCAACATTGCTATTTTCAGGAAATGCCGCAACACAGCTCGCAGCATTATCACTTGTTTTTACCGCCTGTAAGTATAATGACCTCGCTTTAAAACCTTCATTAGAGGGTTTACCTGATAACTGTATTGGGATCACAGGGTAAGTATTAACTGTATTACCAAAAATAAAACCGCTATCACTAAAGGCAACATTACATGGCGTTGTTGCACTACCTTTACATTGATAAGCTTGATCTAAACTTAACGCCGCATTGCCAATCGATGTGTAAGCATAACTAATATTAGTACTACCACCCGAAACGGTTAAACTACGATTACTTACGCCATTAACCAATAATTCAACATTGAAATTGTCAGTATTTAGAGTACTACATGCTGAGTCTGCGCAGGCTTTAATGATGATATTATCTGCTTGGCAAGTTAACCCTTGCGCATCAATGGTATCAATTTGAAAATGATCAAAGGTAGGGCAGCCAAAACTTTCATTCATATCGGCTGTAATTTCACTTTGGGCTAAAACAAAGTTGTAAATACGAACTTCGTCAAACTTGCCATTAGCCGAATAATTTGATGCAAGAGCTCCATTATTGTTACCACTATAAGTCGATGAGTTATCACCAAAGATAACATTACCTAAATCTTTAATAGCACCTGAAGTATTTCTATTTGCATTGATACGTAGAGTGCCATCAACATATAACTCAAATTGGTTGGTATTAAAATTCCAAGTAGCCGTTATGTAGTACCAAGTATTACTACTTCTTGGTGATATCATTGGCTCCTCAATAAAAAAGTCACCGTCAACATCATCCTCAAACGAGAAGCGCAACAAGCCGTTCTTCATAATATTTAAGGCGAAATATTTGTTACCAACTCCCAAGCCAAGGTTTAATGAGGCGTCAAATAGTGTCCTTTCGCCACCATTATAGCCTCCTTGATCCCAATGAGTATTACCATTAAACCAAAAACTAATAGTCCCCATGTTACCTACATCATCAACTAAATTAACATTAGATGAAAAGGCATTATTAGTTTGTGAGCTTGTATTAGTACCATTACTATCAAATCCTCGACAATATTTACCTTGAGCAACCGATTGCCCACCTATATTGCTAGCGTGATTATCGTTACCGCTGGTATCATCAATTTGACTATTAAAGTTATTTTGTTCAAATTGATATAAACCCACCAATAAAGGGCAGCTAACAGGAGTACGAATACTGCCATCATAGTTAAATTGACTTGCTTGAAAGTTATATATTTCGTCGACATTGCTCGCACTTAACGGGCCATCAAAAACCATGAACTCATCTAAAGGTGCTCTAAAGCCTTGAGCATTATTAGTGTTTACTGCGTCGTATGATGTACCTATATACTTAAGCGTGCCGGTTACAGAGCGGTTAATGGTGTCCACTAAAACACCGTCAATATAAAGCTGAGTTTGACCAGCGTTGTATACCAAAGTTAAGTGGTGCCATGAATTATCTAAACTGGCAAAAGAATAACTACCATTAGTCGCTCCCGACAAATTATAAACTCCCCAACGCCAACTATTATTGCGGTCTAAATACAATAAATCACCACCACCACTCATAGAGCCTAAAATGTAATAACGGCTACCAGAAGTTATTGTTGGCTTTTTAAACCAAACTGAAACAGAATAGTTTGTCGGTAAGGGGACGGCTGTTTCTATATAGTGCCTTTGATTTGATAGGTTTACCGCACTTTGAATTTGCCCTGTACTTTCACGCTCAACCCCATTAAAAGTTCTACCCGAAAAGTTCCCTGTACTATCAATTATTTCACCGACAGCGCCAGTATAACTACACTCATCAAAGTGGTAATCAAGTATTGGCTCAGGCGTTATTACAGGAGTATTGTCGCACATACCGTTAAAGTCAGCGTTATTAATAACATATTCATCGTAATTAATCGTGACTCTTGCATTAGTTGAAATACTTCCCTCTGCAGCCACCGCACCATTAATTTCAATACCACCGGGGCTATTACTATCGTGAGGGTCATCAGGATTTCCTGATAGACTAATTGCGCCTCTAGCATAAATAATGGCGTTAATTTTAGTGTCGTTACCACTAATAGACATACTACCATTAGCAATAATAATTAAATCTTCAGGGTTCCCATCAACATTTATTTGGGCATTGACCCAATTAACCCCGTTAGCAATATAGAGTCTTGCTGTAGTTTCACTGGCAGGTGATGATGATACAAATATTTCTTGTTGCGCAGCATTACTTTGATACTGCCCATCACCCAAATTTAACGTTTGAGGATTAGCAAGAAACCCATCGGCACCACTAAAGTGAGGGACATTGATGAATACCTTATCGGGGGGCAATAAACCATGGGGCATTGGTGAACTCGGAAATATATCGAGGCACTCAGCTGCATAAAGCCAAGGCGCAGAAAACACCATGAGAAAGATAAAGCTTACAATACGAAGCATTTATAAACTCCTCGCTTCAACTTGAATAGTGCGGCTACTTAGTACTACATCTTTAGTATCACTGGTTATAGCACCGCTACCACATTCACCTGTACTGGTTAAACGATAATACTTAATGAGTGTATCTGGGTCACTAAAGTACAATTGGCAAGTTGCGACAGCTTTGCAGTGATACAAGCCAGGTATATCTATACCTGTTTCAGGTAAGTTATATGTTTTATCTACTGGGCAATTATCAATAATCATTACCGCAGGGTCAGGGTTCAATGGAAATAGTTTTTGTAAATGCGCTTGCATACCTGAGTTTGCCGCCATCAATGCTCGACTGCCAATAACTTCTTGAGCAATTGTTTCACTACTACTTGATAAAACGCGCATCAAAGCAACTCCTAATAAGGTTAAAACAATAATAATAAATAATGCCAAAATTAACGCACTCCCTTGTGAGCGTTGCTTTTGTCTACTTAGTAAAATTACTTGTTTAACCACGAATAAACTCCATTAGTACTAGCACTTCAATTTACGGAATATTATTAATATGAATCGCATGATCAAAAATAACGGTTTCTGTATCACGGGTAAAATTGAGTTTTATTTGCACTACCGCATTACGTTGTAATGAAGCTGGTAACACTGTAAATGGTAGGTTATTTTTATTAAAAAAAACATTTTGTGCCATTAAACTGTAGCTACCATTTAGGATATTACTATTTGGTGGTAACTCTTGATTATGGTTGAAATTGTAACTTGAATAGCGATTGAGTACGCCATGTTCTACACAATAACTTACTGGCTCATTAAAAATAAATGCCCTACTTGTTGGCGAATATTCCGCAAAATTAACATTACCCGCAGTTAAATTAATAACAGGATCAAGATAACTAGCAATTGCAAAAACCTTACTGATATTATCATTATGGTTTTGATAAACATCTTCGGGCGAAAGTGGATAAACGATAACTCGGTCGCCACAACTATTACAGACATAATTGGCATTTTTTAAGGTTAAAAAAGGAATAACCGTTAAGTTATTGACTGGGGCATCTGGTATAACCGCTAGCTTTGTATAAACGGTACTAGCAACAATAGGTACAAATTCAAGACATTGCTTAGTAGGATTTGTCGAGTTATCAACAGCAACTCTAATACTGTTAGGTACCGCATTACGAATCTCTCGATTTAAACGCTCAATAGCAAAACGGGCGCTTGAAGTCAGCTCATCGCGTTCAGTAACATTCACATAGGTTTGGGTACTTAGAGTAATAAAACCGCCAATACCAACTGACATAACCCCTAAGATAATAATAACGATAATCAGCTCCATTAAAGTGAAGCCGTTATTTTTGTGCTTAATATGATTGCGGTTAGCTTTTACGCGCGCTTTAGCTACATTAAACATCGCCATTAAAAGTTTGCCTTATGGGTAGCAAATTTTATTTCTGTACCTAACGGAGTAGTAACAGTGACAACAATACGCTTAGCTAAAGTATGCGCTAAGCCTAAGTCTTCGCCAGCATAGCTAACCTCTACACTGATAATAAAACTGCTGTAACTATTATCGAGTGCAACCCCTTGCACATCCCTCTTTTCGTTATAACCATTGTAGTCATCAACATCATTATAAGTACTACTATCGTTCGCGGTTTCACCTGCTGCTGCTTCAAAACCTAAATCGGCCTCATCGGTGCAGGAGTTAGTACCGTCATCTGGCTCACCACAGCGAATACGTCCACCCGCCATATCTGATTTGTGATCAAAAGCTCGGCTACTAATATCATTTAACATGCTTTGCCCTAATTCTGCGGCTTTAACTTGCAAAATATTATCCGCGCTTTTCTCTTCGGTTGGCACAATTAATGATGAAACTATCGCCAATGCAATAGATAACACAACAATGCCAATAATAATTTCAACTAAAGTAAAACCACGCTGTTTAGCTAAGTTTACTGAAGAGGTAGATAATGAAGATTTAAAGCCCATGAATATAACCTTCAGCTTCAATTTTAATGTCTAGGCTTTCAACAGCACTTGTAACCGTAATAGTGCAGCCACCATTACAATTACTAGTGGGATAGCTAGGGCGACCTAACCAATCAAAACGAACAATAACGGAAGAATTACCGCCAATTGAAAAGGTAATATTATTACCTGATTCAACAATATGACCAGTTAAGTCAGGTTGCCAGCTAGCCCGCATAATATTTTGCTTTGTACAATCGGTTCTATCATCAACCCCGTAACGTTGCGCTTCAATAATAAGTTGATGGCAATAATGACTATTTGAATCAGTTTGCTGCATAGCACGCTGTTGAGTTAAGCGCAGCGCCGAAATTAATTGTGCGCGATGGGTATGTGCTTGATAGCTGTTAGAGCCATCAAATTTAGGCAATATATTAATAGCCAAAATCGCCACTATAATAATAACGGTGACTAATTCTATGGTAGTAAAGCCTAGATTATTTCTCATAAATTGATTTTTTTAGACAAAAAAGGAGAGCTTAGCTCTCCTTTTTTAATAATAATAAAGACTAACAACCAGTAAACACCGTTATGGTTGGTTTGGCACCAACAGCAGTTGCTTCAATATACTGAACAGAACATGCATCACCAGCTGCTGGGCTAGCTGGCTCTTTGCCGTTAGCATATACTGCATAAATTGCTGTAGCTCCATCACCCTCTGTACCTATTTGTGCAACAGTAAAGTCATTAGTTGTATCAATATCTAACATATTTCCCCAATCCGTACTATCGTTTGTTGGATACCCATAACTTATCGCCACATCATTTGTTGAGTCTACAGAAACTTCCTTACCATCTGAGAATGGTGCATCTTGATCGCCAGCAATTAAAGACTTAGAGTGAACGAGTGTTGATGCACTTTGCATTGACGCTTTAATAGCCTTTAGTGTTGCTTCATGTGCATCAGCATTAAGATTAATAAACTTAGGTGCTGCGGTAACCGCTAAAATACCTAAAATAACAATAACGACCACTAATTCGATTAAAGTAAAGCCTTGTTGCTTTTTCATTATGTATACCTACTACTTATATAAAAGTTAAAATTAAAAACGAGTTGATATTCCATTCACTTTATATTGCTAAGAGTTTTAGGCGATAGCGCCAATAAAACCCGTAGCAATTCATCCCTTATGACACGACTAACTATTCAATTAATACCAAGACAGAACTGTTTGCTGGTTGGTAAGTGAAACTATTACCTACAACAAGATTTGCAGGGTCTACATATAAACCATTAGCATCTCTATTTAAGGTATCTTTTAAATAGTAATGACACAATGAAGTAGAACTACTACCCGACTTACTGGCAAAGTAATTAATACCGTCGCCAGTAGCACTATTCAAAGTCGTTAAGCTAGAGGTAATTGTTGGTGGTTGCTGTAAAATATTTTCCCAAATTTCAATACAATTTTCTACGCCAAAACCACCACCTAAACCGCCACCGTCAGTTAAACCAACGACATAGCCAGGTCTTATTTGTGGAGTTGTTGTTGTATTTTCTAAAGTTAAAATTAACTGAGTACCGTCATACGACACTGTATTATTGGTTCCTGTTTGTGGGCGACCTTCTGCTTCCCATTGTGAACGTACTAACGAAACACCTGTAGCGAAGCCACCCGCCATACCTTCAATATTAGCTTGTTGTGCCTGTTCAGTTAGATCAATAAACTTGGGAATAGCAGTTACAGCTAACAAGCCTAAAATAACCACCACAATCACTAATTCAATTAAGGTAAAACCTTTTTGTTTACTCATTTCTTTAGGTAAACCCTTTGAATAAATATGCATACTTACCTCACAAACACTCAAAAATTACAGTAAACAGCTATAAATCAGTAGCCTATCTACCATGTCTTATAAACTATTGTAGCAACAATTTATAATAAAATTCATTCATTTAATTGTATATTTGTAGTGCATATTACAAATTAAATCAACTTATTAGCAATTAATTAGTTGTTAACACCAAATTAATTATCATTACCGTACACCTGAGTCACCTGACCCGTCGCACTGTAGTATTCAAAATAATCGCCTGTTGATAAAATATATCGGCATTGATGATAATTACTCAATCGCTCATTGTGTATTTCTATTGCTGCTACAGAAAACTTCATTAATGACATTGGCATACTCATCGCTAACTGCCAAATATGTTCACATGCCGTAACATTATGCTTAACTAGGCTGCTTCTTTCGGTATCAAGCCAGCCTTTTTCGTTTACACTTACGCGCACAACACTTGCTGCTTTATCTTGCTTAGCAACACCTGACAAACTCACAACAGGCGGCCGGTTATCCATTTGCCATTGAGCATGTACAACAACCACAGTATTTTTAAAGTTTTGCGCTAGGGTTTTAAAGCCCGCTTTGGTGATATTTTCTTCTTGAGAAAAATAATAGCCAATAAATAATTTCATTAAAAAGCCCAATAGAATAATCACCAGAATAAACTCTGCAACTGACTTTTCTCTTTTTTCTGAGCTTTTAGATGTTTGCATAATAGTATGCTTGCACTTAGTTAACGTTAATGGAACATTAAAATATATATGTTAGAGCTATTACTTACCTTGCATTGCTGACGCCATATCCCACATTGGTGTGAATATCCCCAATGCTAACACCAACACCATCACAGCAACGATAACTAACAATAGCGGCTCAATTCGGGCGGTTAAGGTGCTTAAGTCGTAATCAACTTCACGTTCATAATAATCGCCAACCTCTTTAAGTAGGTCGTCCACACGCCCAGTTTCTTCGCCTACTGCCACCATTTGTAAAACAAGCGGTGTAAATAAAGTACTGGCAATGGCTGAGCGTAAAAGACTTTCACCGCTTTCAATGGCGACACGCATCGCAATAATTTTTTCTTGCATATAGCTATTATCAACAGCATCAGCGACTAAATTCAAGCCGGTAGTCATTGGCACCCCTGCCTTTAATACGATACCAAAGCTATGAGAAAAGCGTGCTAAAACAGAGCGCTCAATTATACTGCCAATAATAGGTAGTTTAACTTTTCGTTTATCCCAGTGAAAACGCCCTACAGGTGTTTTTAAATAGCGTTTAACACCAAAAAAAGTAACAACTAACACCAGCAGCATATAAGGCCAATAATTAAGAAATAGATTAGAGCTGGCAATAAGAAAACGAGTTGCTAATGGAAGATCTGCACCAAGCTTGGCAAACATGTTAGCAAAAGTGGGGATTACAAAAATATTTAAAATAACAATAGCAGCAGAGAGAGCAATAACAACCATAGACGGGTAACGTAACGCGGTTTTAATACGTTTTCGGGTTTGTTGTTCGCGCTCTAAATAATTAGTAAGCTTTAAAAAAGACTCATCAAGTTGCCCAGTGTTTTCACCAACGTGTATTAAAGAGACAAAAAGAGAGTTGAAAATATTAGGGTGCTGATTAAATGCAGATGATAAGGCATAGCCCCCTTCAAGTTGCTTGGTAATTTCAGTTAACGCTTTTTTTAAACTCACTGAAGTACTCGACTCTGCCATGCCCTTAATTGCTCGTAAAATCGGCACACCTGAGCGCATTAAAGCATACATTTGTCGACAAAAAATAATGAGTTCATCAAGAGAAACTTTATTAAAGCCAAGTAACTCCATAACATCTTGATTGCCCGAACTCTGGTTGGTGCTATCCGTTTTTTTATTAGCAGCAACTATAGCAATTGGTGTAATACTTTGGCGAAACAGCAACTCAGCAACGCTGGTAGAGTCTGCCGCATCAATAGTTCCTGAAACTTGACTACCTGCACTGTTACGACCTGTATAGTTAAATGTTGCCATTATAAATAGACCTTAGCTGCTGCTTTTCATTAGGCGTTAATATCAACGGTTTCAACTAAGCGTAGCACTTCTTCGACAGTAGTTATTCCTTGCAGCGCATAATCAAATGCTGCGTGTGCTAACGGCTTAAACGTAGGATTAGCTTTTGCTAATTGACTAAAAGCGTCGCTATCATCACGTTTTAATGCCGACATCATCGCCTCATTCATTTCAAGTAGCTCAAAAACACCAATACGCCCTTTATAACCGGTATATTGGCAAGACTGACAACCTTTACCATGAAAGTACTCGGCTTGATTTGCTTTGTCACCCGCTAAATGGGTTAACCATAATAGCTCTTGTGCATCGGGTTGGTAGCTTTCGCTACATGAATCACATACTCTGCGCACTAATCGCTGCGCAATAACCGCTCTTAATGAACTGCCAACTAAAAAGCCAGCAGCTCCCATGTCAATTAAGCGTAAGGCACTAGTAATAGCATCGTTAGTATGCAATGTTGATAGCACTAAGTGACCCGTTAATGCGCCACGTAAACCTATTTCAACCGTTTCTTGGTCACGCATTTCACCCACCATCATAATATCGGGATCTTGGCGAAGCGCGGTACGTAAAACGCTTGAAAAAGTTAAGTTTATTTTAGGGTTAACTTGTACTTGATTGACTCGTGATAGACGATACTCAACAGGGTCTTCTACGGTAATAATTTTTTTACTAGCCTGATTAAGCTCACTTAATGCCGCATAAAGTGTGGTGGTTTTACCGCTACCGGTTGGTCCGGTTACCAACACCATACCATGAGGGCGTGATATTTGATGACGAATTCGCTTAATTAAATCGGCTGGCATACCCGTTTGCTCAAAGGATAATAAACCTGCTGACTGGTCAAGCAAACGCATAACCACCGACTCACCATATTGCACTGGCATAGTAGACATACGCACATCAATACTATGACCTGAGATTTGAATATTAAAGCGACCATCTTGCGGTATACGCTTTTCAGAAATATCTAATCCTGCCATTAGCTTTAAACGCAGTACCATCGCTGAGGCTATTTTATTTTCTTTTAAAATACTCTCTTGTAAAACACCATCAATACGTTGGCGAATACGCAATTGCTTTTCGTCTGGCTCTATATGAATATCTGAAGCGCGCATTTGCACGGCATCTTCAAATACTGACTGCAATAGTTTACCAACTGTTGCATCACCGGTTTCATCAACAAAGCTACTTGAAACATCAAACGTCGATGA
The DNA here is from genome assembly GCF_039523295.1 of Colwellia asteriadis. NCBI lineage: Bacteria > Pseudomonadati > Pseudomonadota > Gammaproteobacteria > Alteromonadales > Colwelliaceae > Colwellia > Colwellia asteriadis. Next base: position 602,646 of record NZ_BAAAFA010000001.1, read on the forward strand.
TTGCTCATATTCTTCTTCAAGCTGACTGGCAAAAGATTCGATATCGGCTGTACGGCGATATAAACCATCAAAGGCTGAGAATAACTGCGACTCCATCACTACAGCTAACTCAATACTTTTCGGTGCCAACATACGTTCAAGCTGATCTAAGCCACTTAAATCGGCTGGGTCACTCATACCTAGTAAAACCGAGTCACCTCGATCTTCAATAATTAACGCGCGTAAACGCCGAGCGTGCACTTCAGGTAATAGAGCTGCAACACTACTAGGAATTTTTCTTTGGCTTATATCTAAAAAAGGTACTTCAAGCTGCTGCGCCAAAAACTGTAATAGTTGGCGTTCGGATAAATGCTGCAACTCAATTAAGGTATCACCGAGTTTTCGACCTGTGCTTTTTTGACTATTAAGCGCTTCCATTAGCTGCTCATCAGAAATGATATTTTCATGAACTAATAAGTCGCCTAAGCGCATTTTTAATTTAGGGGCAGCCATGTATTTATTCTCCTAAAGCTACAATGCGTTGCTGCGCAAAGCTTGCCGAATCTGTTGATAGTTCACCGCGCTGTAGTGCTAATTTATATTGCGCTATCGCTAAATCAAATTGACTATTTTGGTCGTAAACAATAGCTAAACCTAAATACCAACGGGCACTATTAGGTTGCATTTTAAGTAATAATTTATAAGCGTTAATTGCTGCCTCATATTGAGCTACTTGCTGTGCGGTATTAGCTAAAAGTATTTGATAGTCTTGCTGCTCTAGTTTTCTTAGCGGTATTAATGCTTGATACGCTAAAGAGACTTTATTCTGTTTGAGTAGTATTTGTGCCTGTAGCATACGTAAACCACTATTATTCGGGCTTATCGCTATACCTTGCGCCAATAAATTTATCGCTTCTTGCCACGCTTGACGACCAAACCATAACGCAGCAAGTTTTTTTCGCGCTAGCACTTGTGTGGCATCAATAATCAAAATATCTTCAAATAATTGCTCAGCCTTAGCTATTTCATTACGGTTAATCGCAGCTTCTGCTTGTGTTAACTTTTGTTGTACCAACTCAGCAGAAGTAAAATGCCGACTCGACACTAACATTTTTGCTTTATTAGCCGGTTGAGTTATTACTGGCTTATCGACTTTAGGTTTAGGCTCTATTGCTTTGACTCTGTGAGGAGGTATTACGGGTTGCTCAGTAGCTGCGACGTCCTCAACACTAGTTTGCTCTTGCTTACTAGGCAATGCTCTTTGGGTTATACTTTCGTTGCTCAGTGTACTTTCATCTGTACTACTCACCATGGCTTTTTCGGCGCTGTTTTTTTCGGCGCTGGTATCTTCAATTTTTTTAATATGAGCAACCTGAACTTCATTTACGGTTTCAGGTGCCGTAACAGCAAGTAATTTGGCGGTATGATTTTCAATATTTTCAGCTTTTAAGGCGTTATTCTCGCTCACTAAAAACCAAACGTATAAACCTACAGCATTACAAAGCAAGATGACGGCTAAAGTAATAGCGATAAGTTTTACCGAAGAGCGCGGCGCAGACGTCATTACTGGGCTAGCATTAGGTGCTCCTGGCTCTGGCGATCTGTCTTGTAAATCTTTTAACATTTGATTGATAACACTCACAGCTTCATATCCCATCCGTAATAACTAAAACCAGCCACAAGTAATACACTCACACATAATATAAAACTTAAAATCATACTAAAGCGAAAGAAGTGGGACGATGAGCGGTTAATAGATTCAGTGTCTTTGATAGCAACTTTTAGCTGTTGAACACTCATTTGATAGTGCCCTTGCCCATAACTTAGCATCAACATTTTATGACATAAAATATTTACCAATCTTGGAATTCCTTGACTTGCCTTAGTAATTTTTTTACATAGACTTTTCGAAAATAACGAAGCACCTTTATATCCTGCAACTTGCATTCTATGTTGAATATAATGATTAACTTCGGCTTCATTCATCGCCCGTAATGTATAAGAAAATGTAATTCGTTGATGTAATTGGCGAAAATTATTTTCATTCAACCGAGTATCTAACTCGGGCTGAGCAAATAACACCACTTGTAATAATTTACGAGTTTCTGTTTCTAAGTTAGTAAATAACCTTAATGCTTCTAAGCTTTCATCAGGTAAGGCTTGAGCTTCGTCGAGAATAAGTACAACGGAACGACCTTGACCATGCAACTCCAGTAAACGACTTTGAATCCGTTGAGTTAACAGTTGAGTGTTCATACGCTGTGCTTGTTTTACACCTAGCTCTAACGCAACGGCTCGTCTTAATTCATCAGGATTTAAATAAGGGTTAGGAATATAAGCTGTAACAAAATGCTCGGGAATTTCATTTAAGAGCTTACGACATAGCAGGGTTTTTCCTGTACCTACTTCACCAATAACTTTAATGAACCCTTCGCCAGTTTTAAGTGCCGTCATTAACACAGCTAATGCTTCGTTATGCGGAGTAACACCAAGAAAAAAGTTGGTATTTGGTGTTAGCGTAAAAGGTAATTCGCTTAAACCAAAATGATAAAGGTACATAGTTATCTCTGTTTATTACGCTATTTTCACGATGATTACTTAAAAAGTTAAGAGAGCTAAGCTTAAATGTGACTAAGTTAGCTCTAGTGAATTAATGCAGCGTTATAAATTAATTACACGCTTGTTGGTCACCTTGGCAACTTTCTTTATTTTCTGGATACCACTTTTTCAGTAAGTCACGGGCATCTTGTAATTGCGTTTTCCAGGTATCTTGGCCAACAACCATTGGCTTAAGTAATATAATTAACTCTCGTTTTTGGCTAGTAACGCTCTTACTTTTAAAGAGTTCCCCTAAGTATGGAATGTCGCCTAACAATGGCGTTTTTGATTCGTTATCAATAGTATAGGTTTCAATTAAACCACCTATAACCACAATTTCACCTGACTTCGCTTTAATAATAGTGTCTGACTCACGAACACTACTTAACGCTAATGGCAGCACTAATAGTTCGTTACCGAGTTTAATCGATTTATTTTGTTCGTCTGTTAGCGTCACTGACGGGTGAACATGTAAAATCACCCCACCATCTTTATCTATTTGCGGGGTAACGTCTAAAGCTATGCCAGAAAAGAAAGGCGTCAATGTCACCTCTGGGGTTGTTGTGGTTGCCGTTCCAGTGGTAGTAGTGCTTGAAATTTCAGTGACAAAATATTCATCTTCACCCACTTTAATAACCGCTTTTTGGTTATTAGTAGCGGTAATTCTAGGACTAGATAACACCTGAACATTACCTTGGGTTTGCAATAGGTCAATCACACCACTAAAATCTGGTCCCGAAAAGCTTAATGACGTACTTCCACCTATTTTTGATGATATAGAGTTGCCCGCTATTTGACCCGCCGTATTGAAGGTAAAGTTGGTATTACCTAGACTACCTAATACTTCATCCCAGCGAACTCCTTGTTGGTAATCATCATTCAAAGTTACTTCCATGATTTTTGCTTCAATAATAACTTGGCGATGCAGATGCGCTTCCGTATCGTGAATAAATTTCTTCACGGCATTAATTTCTGATGGCAAACCACTAACAGTTACTAAACCCGCTAATGGTGAAACAATCACTGAACGACCATTTTCAGTACCAACAAAGCTAGTTAACGTATCTTTTAGCTCTTGCCAAAAATCAGATTCATTTTCGGTATAAATGTTAATGCCACTCGTTGCATTTTGGTTATTCTGATTGTTATTGTTGTTATTACTGCCATTATTTCCGTTACTGTTATTATTGCCATTATTATTGTTGTTATTCCCGCTATTAGGATCGTTTTCTGAAACCCCTCCAGAATTGATACTGGTGCTAGAAGTGCCATAGCGTTTTAAAAATAAATAATTTAAAGCAATAGTTTCGGTGCGAATACCGGCAGGGTAAACCTGAATAATACTTTCTCTTTTAACTATTTCAAATCCGTAAATTTCTTGAACAACATCCAAAACCTCACTTAAAGTAACATCTGTTAAGTTAAGTGATATTTGCCCGACAACATCAGGGTGAATAGCAACGCTATAATTTGAACCTTCAACAATAGCGCCAAAAAAGTCTTTCGCGGCAACATCACTGGCCGACACTTGCAATCTTTTTTCAGATAACAAACTATCTTTAGCTTGTTGCATGCTTTGTTGCATTAACTCTTGTTGTACTGAGTTAGGAACAGACTCCAACGGTTTAGGCGCGTGTAAAGTCGCGGTTTCATTAATCGCTTGATCAAGGTTATTTTTGAATTCACTTGGTTCTTTTGGCACACTTTGACAACCAACCAAGGTTAATAACAAGCTTGAGAGCACTGTACTTAAAGTAGATTTTTTTATAAAAGTTGCTGTTTTTGTCATTATTAACTTGTCACTTTTTTAAAAGCATTAAACCTAAAAGATAGATCAAAATCTACCTTAACACTTTGTTTTTAAAAATATAAAGTTTTATATTTTCGTCATCACTATGTAAAACGACATTATCATCATTAATTTGTGCTACTTGATACTGTCCTAACGCGGCTCCCTGCTTAATTACTTTTCCATTAATAATTGCCATAGCCACATTATCACGGTGAATAATGGACTGTAATACCAGTTTATTTTCAGTAATAGTAGACGCCGATTCACTGGCAAACGGTTTTGTTGGATCGCTGGTTGCGTGAGCCACCTCAAAAAAATTGAGCGATATTAACAAACAAAGCAATAATAAACGTTTATACACCCACAAACTCCTTTTTAGAGCCTAAGCTATATATTTCTATCGATAGTTCATTTAACGGATAGTCTTTTACTTTAAAGTCAAACTCTTGCCAAAAAAACTTCCACGAAAGTTGCTCTAGCTGATGTAAATATTGTTGTAGTGCAAAGTAATCTCCCGCCAACTTTATTTTTATGCCATGTCGATATAAATTTAAACCAATGTTTTGAGGGGCTTTATTATCAATTTTCTCATCGCCATTACTCACGGTTGAAGTTAACTGAGCAGTGGATGACTTATCATTTTGTTCGCTAACAACAGTTAGTAGTGGCTCCGCTCCTATTAACTCAAAAGACAATAACTCAACCCCTTTAGCAACGTTAAGTAGGTCAAGTAAGGCGTAGCGCATTTGTATTGGGTTAATAAGTTCTGACGTAAGCGCGAGTAGCTGTTCATCAATTTTTGCCAATTTATGCTCAAATGCTGATATTTTTTCACGCACAAGGCGATTAGGATCTTGCTTTAAAGCTTCTTTATACTCATTAATAGATAAAACCAAAGTGCGGTTATTTATTTCTAACTGTTTTATTTCATTAGTAAATACATTATTAGAAACCATTTTATTATCGATGAAGAAGTGAAATATTACCAAAGTAATCACAACCAACCCCGTTAACATTATCAATATTTGCTCGCGAGGAGTAATTTCTAAATACTTTCGACTATATTCTTGCCATTGTTTTTTCATTATTCACCTGCTGCAATTGCGCTAGAGCTAACAATAAACGTTGTCATATTTTCATCATTTTTTGCAAGTCTAAAATGAACAAAGTCTTTACCCGATAATAAGGTAGATTTTTCAAAGCCTGACAACCAAGCAGGTACTGTTTCTGGTTTTTTAGCGATACCAGCAAAGCTCATATCATCATTACTAATAGTAATATGCTGCAAACGAATATCACGATGATGCAATTCGGCTAGTTCAGTCATAGCCATAGAAAAACCACTAACAAATATTTGCTTAGTATCGGTAAGCTTAGTTAGCAATGTATCTTTATGTTGTAATAATAATTTAACGGTTGTTAACTTTTCTTCTAATAAAGGATCCGCTTTACGGTTTACTAATCGTTGCTCTAAGTCTTCCATGACTTTAGTTTGGTGTTTTTTTTCTAACGCTAAAGCACCATGTTTTTCACTTAGGGCAGCGTACTGTACATTGACGATAATTGCCCAAAGCAGCATAAATAGTAAACTTACCCCCCATAAAGCAATCACTCGCGGTAACGTCAATAACACTTGTTCAGGTAGTAGCTCAGTTTGCAGTAAATTTACGCTATATTTACCCGCCATTACACACCACCTTCTAGCTTGTGAGCCTGTGGTTCAGATATTGTTGCTTTTTCAAGTTCGACAGCTGCCGTATTATCAACGATACTTCTAAATGCAGCACCTAATGCCGCCGCATACTCTCTCTGTTCATGATAAGGCTTAGGTAAAGCTAATAAGGTTACAGGCACATTAGTGTTTTCGGCTAGTTTACGAGCAAAGAAGGCTTCTAATTTTATCGGGACTAAAACTTTTAACTCTTTAATAGGAGCCTGCTTTAATTGTCGCTCAAAATAATCCGTTGAACGTTGTATTTCTAAACTCAGATTATCAATAATATGACCTGCTAACTCTTCTTCTGTGTTATTAGCAAGCTGTGCAAACCCGCGTAGTCGACGATGAAAAAATAACTGCCCTTGTTTAACAATCAGTATCAGAATTTCCTCATGCGGCTGCTGACAAACTAATAAACACGCATCATTTTGTTTGGCGACTAAATTAGCAAACGCAAATTCTGGCGTAGTAATGCTAATTAAGCTCATATCACCATCGTTTATAGTTGCGACTAATTTTTTAAGTTCAGGTACAGCAGCACAAACAACATTAATTTTTTCTACGCCGCCTGAAAGCACAGGTCCATCAAAGTAATCAAGCACCATATTTTCTGGCGAAACAGAAACAAGATCTTTAATTTGCCACTTTAGTGCAGCGCAAATTTCACTGTCGGGAACGCTAGGTTTATCTACTTGTACGATTTGTGTTTGGCTAGCATTTAACACCAAATGAGCTTGCCCAGCTAAATTATGTTTATTATCAAGTTGTTCAATAGCCAGAATAAAGTCTGAATTAGCAACCTTACCTTCATCAAATAAAACAGTATTATTCTGTTCAGGCGTTTGCGCCTCGCTTTGGCTTTGGCTTTGGTTTTGGCTTTGAGGTATTGAACACAGTGAAATCACCTGTTGTTGCAAGGCAATACCAATAACCTGAGCAGGTTGTTTTTTGGAGAATAATTTACTTATATGTGTTAATAATGACATTTATCTGTTTTATACCAATTCTATTAAATTTGAGCTGAAACAGCTAAAATTAGCATTAATCCATTATCCTTAATTACCCATAAGGTGCAAGTGATTTCCTATTTTTCCTTGTTAACAAGCAAGTTACATCAACACAAGCATAGTCACCATGAAGCTAAAGAACAACTTTTCAGCACTAGAAAAAATTAATCACCCACTGTTCACTCAACATAAAGTGCAAGTAGAAATTAAACGTGATGACTTACTTCACCCAATTATCTCAGGAAACAAATGGCGCAAACTAAAATACAACTTAGAACACCTAAAAAAACAAGGTTATAGTGGCGCTTTAACTTTTGGTGGTAGTTACTCAAATCATATTCATGCTTTTGCCTTTGCATGCTACCAATTAGGCTTGCCTTGTTTGGGCATTATTCGAGGCGAAGCACAATATGAAAATAACTACACCTTAAGCTGGGCAAAACATTGGGGCATGCAATGTCACTTTGTTGATAGAAAAACTTACCGCCGCCGTTTCGATGATGATTTTTTATTAGAATTAAGCCAACAGTATCCTAATTTTTTTATCATTCCAGAAGGGGGTAGTAATAAATTAGCCGTTGAGGGCGTAAGTGAGATAATAGCCGAGCTAGCACAACAAACACAGTTTGATACTCTTTTAACACCTGTTGGTAGTGGTGGCACTTTAGCAGGGCTTATCGATGGCGATAGCCAACTGTTTGAAACTAAAAGTCAGCATAAGTTATTAGGTATTGCGGTTTTAAAACAAGCAGAATATTTAAGTAATGAAATAAAGGCACTGTTGAGTGAACAAGGAAAAACACACCAAAACTGGCAGTTAATGACGCAATTTCATCGCGGTGGTTATGGCAAATTTAGCCCTGAAGATCTTACCCGTATCATTCGCTTTAATGAACAAAGCCAATTAACCTTTGAACCGGTATATTCAGGTAAAATGTTGCTAGCGTTACTTGACTTACTTGAACAAGGTTACTTCAAGGCGAATGAACGTATAGTATTATTGCACACTGGCGGCTTACAAGGTTTAGGGGGCATGATAGAGCAACAACGCTTGCGCGCGAATGATTGGCCTAAATTACCGCTCCCTTAACGCTCACCGAATGATCACTTGCTAAAATTGTAAACGATAGCGACCTTGTGCATCCGCCCTACCCAAAAAAGGTAACGCCGACTTTAATTGTTCAGGAAATTTAGCCCCAGGTTTTAAGTGCCCTTGCCCTGTCGCGGCAATTTTGCCACGCTGCGCGCTTACTAAGGCAGTAAAGCTTAACCCTAAATCATTATTAGGTGACACTGTCGCCGCTAACTTTCCTTGTTCACAACTTAAGTCTGCCGCAAACTGGCCTAACTTGATATTTTGTTTCATGGCAATAACACCGGCTCGTATCCAATTCACATTGCCCTGCGCTTGCTGGCACTCATAAGTACTTAAAGAGATAGTTATTGAAGATAGCTGTAATTCAGCATCGCCTTTTGCAGTAACAGGTAATGGCAACTTTAGTTGCTGAGCAATATCATTAGCTTTAACATATAAAGTAACATCAGAGAGTTCAAGCGTACTTTGTGATATTGCTAACGTCAGTTCACCTTGTGGTCCAGGTAAAATATCATTACCAAAGTGGATATTTACCTTGGGTGTTAAGGTAAATAAAGACCAAAAGCTGAGCTTTGTGTTGATTTTTTGAATATGATTTTGATTAACCACCACTTGCGCTATTTCACCTTGCCACACAGTACCCGAAACACCCTGCACATTAATATGATTAGGCAATTTAACGCTGTTAATAACAAATGCTAACGGTAATGTCGCAATAATAAAAACTAGATAACTCATCAAAAAAAACGCCCCAAGGGCAAACCACTTTTTCATTAACACTCTCAATTATTATGCTTAAATTCTAAAGCTTATTGTATATATTGTAATAACATTGCGATGAACAATACCATTAGCACTGTGATTAATGCCTACTTAACTGCAACCGTCTTACTTTCACTTCACCTGAGCGATCAGCACGCGCTAAGTCGATTGACTCTACGTGTATTTTTTCATTATTCACTAAATGTTCTAACCAAAACAGCAGTTGGGTAAAAGGAACGCTATCTAACCATACTTGAATATCATCACCTTGAGGTTGAACACGCGTTATGGTTAATTGATATGAATTAGCGCTACGGTTAACAATGCCTGACAAACTGCCCTGACTTTGACTTGAGCCGCCTACACCTTGTGCACGTTTATAACGTTGTGTATTTTCATTAACCCAAGTCAACAATGCCTGTTGCCTTACCAGCTTTTTATCCGCATTAATTAAGTTGCTATTAAGCGGCTGCCAAATCGCACTGTAAAATATGAAAATAGTAATCACTGCTGCCATTGCTGCGATCAACGCCTGCTCACGACTATTTAGCTGCTGCCACCATGCTTTCATTATGATGTTTCCTTTACGCTTATTTCACTTTGCGCGAAGCAAAGTACCAAACAACTCTTATTGATGTGAGCTATGTTTATTGAAGTCATACTAGCCTTTGCTCCGAATAATAAATGAGCCAGAGACCACGTCACCTTGAGCATTTTGCGCACCAAGCTTTACTGATAAGTTTTGTTGCTCAAGCGCATTTTTAAATTGCTCAAATGCTTGGTAGCTATTTGCGTTTACTTGTAAGCGTAGCTCTTGGCGTTTACCATCAAACTTAACCGTATCAGGCTTTAAGGAAGGTACGCTATTAAACGCTGGCTGTACTTTCACAAATAACGCTAAAAAACCTTCACCATTATTAGCTGCACCTAACTGCGCTAGTTTCTGATTTAATTGCGACTTTATAGTAGAGAGACGAACACGCTTAGTATTAGGGAAAGCCTGTTTATAGGTGTTGATAATCTCTTCTTCTACTGCCACTTGTTGTGCGTTAATTTGCCATAATTGCACGCCCTTAAACCCTAAGTTGAGTAATAAGGCAAACATTGCAACACCCGCTACCCACAGCCATTGTTTAGCATCACCACTGCGCGCATCTTTTACTTTGTATTGCCCTTGCAATAAATTAAATTTAGTTTTGTGAAAATTGCGTGCCAATAATGCCAACGGTAACTCTTCAGGCATTGGGCTTAACCTTAAGTCATCACTGGTTGGCAAAGGTGAATAATTTTCAATAATCACTTCATCTGAATCATCATTGTCACCTGAAGATTCCTCACCACCTTCGCTTTGCTTAAGCGTACTAAATGCTTGGCATTGCAATTGCCACGTAGCTAAGTCAGCGGTGAAGCCTTGCCAAGCACTTTGTCGAACAATAACTTGTTCATGTTGATTGTTACCTAAGGTTATGGCCGACCAGTTATTTTCAACCAGCGGCATTGCCAGTACTTCAGGTAAAAAAGCGCGGCTTTCAATATTGGCTTCAGCCAACCAAGTTAGCCATAGCGCCATTTGCTTGTGGCTTACCACCGCTGTAAAACAGTTATGCCCTGCCACGTCATTGACTTGCTCGTGATAAGCAAAAAATAACTGCTCAACATCTTGCGCAAGTGCATCTTCAAGCATATAAGGCGCAGCTAAACGCATCGCACGAGTTGATTTAGCCGGTACGGTTAGAGCTTTAAGTAGTACATCACAGCTGGGTACAATAATATTTACTGTGCGCTGCTGAGCTTTTTCAGTTAATTGGCTTAATTGCTCGGCATTTGCCAATTCACCACTGGCAATTATTTCAGGCTCATTATGCGTTGCATTAGCTAAGATCAACCAATGAATCGTGTTATGCGCTTGACTACCAAGGCGTATAAATAAAGTTTCTGCCACTAGTTACGTCCTATTGTACGACTAATAATTTGAATTTTTTGATCGCTTTTTACTTGCATGATAGAGGTTAAATAGAAAAAACTATCACTAAAGTCTGCATGACCCTTTAATGAAAAGTATTCACTATCAATAGTAAATTGTGATTTTTGCCAATCTTCCAGCGCTATTTTACTAAACTCTGGCAAGCTATAAAGATCTTCAATTTTTTCAAAGCCTTTTTCATCTCGTGCAGATAATATTTGTTGTGCTTCATCTAGCGTTGAACCGAGCAATGCTTGTAATAATTCTGCTTTTTCAACATCTAAGGTATTAATATTAATTTTATGTGTGCTGCTTTGCGGCAAAACACAAACATACGGTTTTAGCGCTAAAATAGCAGGCACCGTAAAATGCTCAATTAAACGTAATTCGTTGACACTCGCTAAGTAATTATTCGCCGCTAAGTATGAAAATTCTCGACTGGCATAGTCATCATCTTCTGCACCGTAATCACTGATAAAGCCATCATCGTCAAGCCAATCACTTAATGAATCAGCCATGGCTTCGGCTTCATAACTACTTACCCCATCAATAGCTAATGCCACCAATAACTTTTCTAAAGCAATACGCGCAGGTAATTTATCATTAGGCGTTTTAGCCGCTGGCGAAGCTGAATCTACCGATTGCTGCTTACGTAATGCGTTTAAGTTTAAACAACTTTGTAAATCAGTAATTTCACCGGCAATATTACCAAAAGCTACAGGGTAACTAGTTGCACCTGCCGCCCAGGGTTGCTTTAAGTTAGTTACGCTTTCATCACCTTTAAACGAAGCGATGAGAATACGTTTAGCAAACTCTTCGGCTCCCATCGCATACCAATATGCCTGCTGGTTAAAGCTAGCATTAACACTACGCTGCATTTGCATTTGCAAGCGCGTTGTCATTTGTGAAGCAATAATGGCAGCAAGCGCTACAATCAACATAACCGTAATTAAAGCAACACCTTGTTGTGAATAAGCCGACTTAGCAGTGGCTTTTATAGTCTTACTAGGCGCTAACTTATTCACGGGTTGCCCCCTGCATCAGTACTTTGGGCTTCACCTGCAACTAAGAATTGTCGACGAATCAAACCAAAATCACTGGTTTCAATTTCAATGGCTATCGCTAAAGGTAAATTATTACCTGACCATTTATTCTGCCATTTTTTACCATCGTAAAATTCAAAAGCGACACTTTCAACTAATGCAATCAAAGGTCTTATTTTCGGAGCTTCACCAACCACTGCATCAACAAAGTTATAATGCAAACGCTCTAGAGTATTATCAACTAGTCGATAAGCAACACTTTGAAGGTCACTACGCGGCAACAATAACCCTGGGTTAGTCCAACCATGACGTACAAAAGCAATAGCTTGTTCATTCGCTAAAAAGTTATCGTCACTACTAAGTAAAAAACTATTACCTGGTGCTTCACCTTCAATACGCATAGTACGCTTGGCTATTTGTAAAAAGTCGCGTTCTATCAATAAAAAAGCGCGTTGTAACTCATTTTGTCGCTCACTACGCACTTTTGAATTAGCATCGCCTTTTAGTACGGTATCAAAAATAGTAAAGCCAGCAAGACTTACCACCGAGAAAATAGCAATGGCGATAATCAACTCAAGCAGTGTGAACCCTTTATTATCCGCTTTATTAAGCACAGCACTGTGATGAGTAGCGCTTTGATTAACAGACAAACGTCCTAAAAAAATATTCATTTAAGGCGCATCCTGTGCAATGTAAGTCATAACACTACTTAGCGCTGACTCATCATCAACATCAAGACGTACTTCCATGACAATAGCGCGCATTTCGTTATTGTCGGTTTTAATCACTTTTTGCAACCAAAACCATTTACGCCCCGCCATTTCAACCTCACCTTTGAGGTTGTTTTTAGGTGGCCAAGCAGTACTTAAGTGTGCGCTTACCAACTGGTTTGACGCCACCCAACCAGCAAACATTTTTTCTTCAAGGTAAGCAACATGACGGGCGTTATTATCAGCAACACCAACTAATGCCACACCTGCAATAGCAAAAACAGCCATAGCCAACATTACTTCAATTAAAGTAAACCCACGTTTAAAGCGTGTCTTTAAGAGCAGTTTATTCATCAAGAATCGGCCCTTGCGTAGTTAGCGGTACGCTATATATTCCTGTAACTTTATACGCAAAATCAAGAACATTACCATCGGCCATCACTTGTGGAGATTGCTCGCCAAAACGAAAAGTAACACTAAAAGGGGTAATATCTCCGCCAGAAAGAATATAAATTTGCGGAATAATTTGTTGCTCTTGCTCTTCTTTTGATAGCAGCGTGAACTCATCTTCTGCTTTTTCTTTAAAGGTGTCTGCGTTAAACAATAACGGCTCATCTATTGGCAAGTCGTCAAGAGCGACTTTAAGTTCGACCCCTTCAGGTAACTCAACATTACTAAGCCAGTTCTGCTCAGGAATTTCAGCCCAACGCGTGCCGTCATAACCTAAAAATTGATAACTATTTTTTTTGATCACTACGCCCAACTCAATGTTGTTAAGCATTGAATAGTCACTTGCTACTTCAAAAATAGCTTTAAAGCGATCACTTGACTCTTTTAATAAGTCTTCAGGACGATTACCGGCAAAAGTAAATTGCACTAGCGTAGCCACAACACCAATAATGGCTACGACTACCATAACTTCAATTAAGGTAAAGCCTTTTGCGACAATAGCTCTGCGTTGTAGTTTACCCATCATATTTATTATCTGTTGCCGTGCATTTAACCTAATTGCTACAGGTTACTGAAAGTCGCCTAAATTCCAGTTACCAATATCGTCTTCTGTGCCTGCTTCACCGTCTGGTCCTGCAGAGAAAACATCCATTTTTCCATTTTCGCCGGGATTAAGTAATACATACTCATTACCCCAAGGATCTTTAGGTAAACGTTTAATGTAACCGTCTTCAGGAAAACGACGTGGCTCAGGTTCAACATCACTGCGCTCAACAAGCGCCTCTAAACCTTGATCTGTTGTTGGGTAATCGTAATTATCCATTTTATAAAGACTTAATGAAGTCTCAAGCGCTGTAATATCTGAAACAGCTTTTTGCATATTAGCGCGCTCTTGGCTACCCATTAAATTTGGCACAACCATACTCGCTAAAATACCTAAAATCACGATGACCACCATAACTTCTAATAAGGTAAAACCTTGGTTTTTTTGCTTATTCATAAATTTCCTTACTCGTTAATTACTATTTTTGAAAAATTTAATTGTTATTGAAAAACAGTGTGACTACACAATATTCTGTTAGTTAATAGTTAACCGCCAACTAAGCTATTTAATTGTAAAATTGGCTGCAAAATGGCCATAACAATAAACAGTACGACACCCGCCATTCCTACCATAAGGGCAGGTTCAAATGCTTTAAGCGATATCGCCACTAACGCTTCAAATTCTCGATCTTGGTTATCCGCTGCACGCCCAAGCATATGCTCTAACTGACCACTTTTTTCACCGCTGGATATCATATGTAACATCATCGGCGGGAATAACTTGGTTTGATCTAACGATACACGCAAGCTTGCCCCTTCGCGAACCTTATCTGTAGCCGAACTAACCTGCTGTTTAATATGTAAGTTATCTAAAACCTGCCCTGATATACGCATACTCTCTAATAGCGGCACTGCACTTGCGGTTAATATACTTAACGTGCGGGCAAAACGTGCAGTATTAATACCGCGAGCTACTTTTCCAACCCCAGGAATAATTAATAAACGTCGATGAAATGCCAATTCAAAGGCTGGTTTCTTCATTAATTGTGAAAACAGCAGCATTAACGCAGCAATAATTACGACAATAACCAAACCGTAATTTTGTAAAAACTCACTACTGGCAATTAAAAATTGTGTGGTACCTGGTAAGCTCTCACCCATATGCTCAAATTGGCCAATAATTTTAGGGACAACGGCAGTTAATAAAATAGCAATAACGCCAATGGCAACCACGGTCATAATAATGGGGTAAACTAACGCTTGGATCAGCTGAGAGCGCATTTGCTGGCGTTTTTCGGTGTAATCGGCAAGGCGATTAAGTACTTTATCTAAATGACCTGACTTTTCACCTGCCGCAACCATAGCGCGATATAAACGATTAAATATTTTAGGGTATTCACCCATACTTTCAGCTAGACCGTAGCCCTCGGTAACTTTAGTACGAACTCCCATAATCATACTTTTGATACGATTTTTTTCACATTGCTCCGCGACCGCAATCAATGACTCTTCTAATGGCAAACCTGACTCAACTAAAGTCGCTAACTGGCGTGTTATTAACGCTAATTCACTGGCCGAGACCTTACCGCCACCACTGCCTGAAAACAGTGTTGACTGTTCGTTTTGTTTTTTGTGCTTAGCTAAAGTGGCATTAACTTCAATTGGCATAAGCCCTTGCTCACGTAATAAATTACGCGCTTGCCTTGGCGTATCGCTTTCAACAACGCCTTTTTTAGTTTTGCCTCGGCTATCAACCGCTTGGTATTCAAATGCTGCCATGATTGGTGTTTTCGGTTAATCTTCTCGAGTAACGCGTAAAACCTCCTCTAAGGTTGTTTGCCCTAAAAGCACTTTATCAAAACCATCTCGTCGAATACTCGCTGCAGAGGTACGCACATATTTCTCAATGGTTTGTTCACCGTGACCATTATGAATAAGCTCACGCACATGTTCGTCTACCGGTAATAATTCATGAATACCCATACGACCGCGATAACCTTTGAAGTTACATTTTTCACAACCTGTCGCGCGATAAATAACAGCGTTGCTATCAGTATCAAGGGCTAATAAGTGTCGCTCTTCTTCATCAGGAGAATGGCTTTGCTTACAATGTGGGCATAATGTTCTTACTAAACGCTGTGCTAAGACCCCTAATAAACTTGACGATAACAAGAAAGGCTCAACCCCCATATCTTCCATACGAGTAATTGCGCCTGCTGCGGTATTAGTATGCAAAGTAGATAACACTAAATGCCCGGTTAAACTCGCTTGTACCGCTATTTGCGCTGTTTCTAAATCTCGAATTTCACCAACCATAACTACATCAGGGTCTTGTCGCAAAATAGCGCGTAAGCCGCGAGCAAAAGTCATATCAACTTTAGTATTTACTTGCGTTTGCCCAATACCTTCAATGGCAAACTCTATTGGGTCTTCAACAGTTAAAATATTACGCTCTTTAGCGTCAATTTGCGTTAAGCCAGCATATAAGGTGGTACTTTTACCTGAGCCAGTAGGGCCAGTTACAAGGATAATGCCATGAGGCTTTTCAATGAGATTAGAGAAATTAACGCGATTAATATCGGTCATGCCTAAATCTTTAAGATCAAGGCGGGCGGCATTTTTGTCCAATAAACGCAATACTACACGCTCGCCATGCCCTGTTGGCATGGTAGATACACGCACATCAACCGCACGACCACCAATGCGCAATGAAATACGACCATCTTGTGGAATACGCTTCTCTGCGATATCGAGCTTAGCCATAACCTTGATACGAGAAACCAGTAATGAGGCTAATTTACGGTTAGGCTTTAACACCTCACGTAAAACGCCATCTACTCGAAAGCGTATTTGCAGTGCGTTTTCAAAGGTTTCAATATGAATATCAGAGGCACTTTCTTTAATCGCTTCGCTCAACATAGCGTTAATTAATTTAATAATTGGCGCATCATCTTCATTTTCGAGTAAATCTTCACTTTCAACCATTTCATCAGCAAGCGAGTACAAGTCAACCTCGTTGCCAATATCTTCCATCATTTGCTGTGCTTCTGAAGAGTCGCGTTGATAGGTTTGTGTTAATAGCAACTCAAAAGCATTCGCCGATAAAATATTAAAGCTAAAAGCTGCTTTAACGATACGACGTACTTCTAAAATAATATCGAAATCAACATTCTCTAAGCAGTGCAGTACGTACTTTTCTGCGCGAGGCTCGCTATTTTCATCCAACTCGTTAGCGGTTAACAATACGCTATGGCGCTTAGCAAAAGCAAAGGGCAGCAACCAAGTTCCCATTGGCGCATCATCATCACTTACTTGCTCACGTAGCTCTACTTTGACATCACCCTGCTCAAATACAGCGGCTAACTCATCATCAGCTAATACGCTGTCACTATTGTCAGAAGGAGTATTTACGTTATCTGTCATTATTCTTGCGCGTCCTTGGTTGACAGTTTTTCACTAAGCTCACGCGCTTGCTTTTCAGCTGCGGCTTTTTTAGCTTCAATATCGTCTTGGTATTCTTTAAATGACGGCGGTAATGTCAGCTCGTCTTGCCACTGAGGTAAAATAGGCATATTTTCATCACTCATCAGCGATAAGCCTTCTTCGTGTTTACGAATTTGATCCGCACGAATGTAGTTATATTTGTTTTCACTGATATCACGCATTAACGCAGCATCACGCACTATAGTGGCACGTAAAAACACCATTAAGTTACGCTTACGGGTACTATTACTGGTTGACTTAAATAAGTGACCAATAATTGGGATATCACCCAACAACGGTACTTTTTGTACGCTTTCTTGCACATCTTCATCAATTAAACCACCCAATATAACCGTGTCGCCATTATCGGCCATAACCGTGGTTTTTATTTCACGTTTGTTAATTGAAATATCAACGCCAGTAGTACCACTAACTGATGAAACTTCTTGTTCAATAATTAGTTGGACTGCATTACCTTCATTGACTTGTGGGGTAACACGCAATTTAATACCCACTTCTTGACGGTCTACGGTTTGGAAAGGGTTAGCATTATTGTCACCCGTTGCAGAGCCAGTAATAATGGGTACTTCTTGACCAACAATAAAGTAAGCTTCTTCGTTATCTAAGGTGGTAATACTTGGTGTCGCGAGAATATTTGAATTGGTATCGGCACTCACTGCTTGTACAATAGCGCCCCAATCGTTTTTCATAATACCAAACATCATACCGCTTACTGTACCTAAGGTTTTCGCGAGTAATGAGTAATCGCCGTTGGTACTTGGGTTATTTGATTGCGTAACAGTGCCATCAGAGTTAGTTACTGTTGTTTGGCTTGCGGCTTGCCCTTCTGCCGCTTTTACGCCTGCTGCAAGTGATGAAATACTCGCCGGACCATTAGTAAACTGAGTAAAACCGCCTTGCTCGTTGTACCATTGCACTCCTAAGCTAACACCGTCACTTTCAAAAACTTCAACAATAATCGCTTCAACAAGTACTTGAGCACGACGCACATCAAGCTGTCGAATAACCGCTTCAAGTGAACGTAACATATCTGGCTGGGCAGTAATAACTAAGGCATTAGTCGACTCATGCGCATCAATACTTACTTCACGCTTTGACGAGCTACGTGCTTTAGGTTGACCTGCACTTTCTTCTGAGGCGATAGACTCACTAACACCTTCAAGCACTTTTACTAAGTCTTCTGCTTTGGAATATTTTAAATAATAAACACGAGTATTACCGCTAGTTTCTAGCTCATTATCAAGACGTTTAACGAGGTTAGCCACACGTTCTCGCGCTTTAATTTCGCCGCTAACAATAACGCTATTAGAGCGATCATCAGCAACAATAGTTGGAATAAGAAAGGTAGGCTGTCCTGCTTTACCGGTAGCGGTTTTATTCATCGCTTCAATAATACGTACCATTTCACCAGCAGAGGCGTATTTCAATTTAATAATTTGTACTGCCTGATCACCTGCTCGGTCAACTCGCTCTATAATATTGACCAAACGATTAACGGTTGAAGCCGTACCAGTCAACATAATGACATTAGCAGGGTCGTAATTAACCACGTTACCGCCACCAGCTTGGTCTGATAATTGACGTAACAAAGGAACTAATTCACGTACAGTAACATTTTTAACTTCAACAACACGGGTAACCATTTCATCGCCAATAATGCTGCTTTTGCTACCGACAACCGGAATAGCAGCAGTTTTAGCATCTTTATTACGGATAATTTTTATGATGCCGTTATCCATAGTTACCGCTGAAAAACCATAAACTTCAAGCACGTTTAGAAAAAATTGATAATATTGATCTTCTGATAATAAGTCGTAACTGCGTACATTAACTTTACCGCGAACTTGCGGGTCAACAATCATCGTTTTCTTTAAGTTTTTACCTACAATATTCACAAACTCAGTAATTTCAGTGTCTTTAAAATTAGGTGAATACTGTGTTGCACTTACCTGACCTACATAGCATAAACCACTAAAAGCAATGGCTGTGCTTAATATCAGTAAAAAACGTTTAATCATTATGTTATCTCTATATTCTTCTGGTGTTGTGCTAATCAAAAATTTGATAATTAAGTACTAAGGACATTGGTACCGATTGAGTACTTACGTCTAGTTAAGGCTAAAAATAATTTCTACTGTGTTACCGTTACGATCAATTAAAAGCGAGATATCAGTCGCTTCTTTCATTTCGGCTAATGCCTGCATTGCTTCATCTGGCGCCGTTAAATCATAACCATTCATTTGCAGGGCAACATCGCCAGACTTCAAACCTGCCTGTTGAAAAAACTCTGGGCTTTTACCAGCACGTAATGAGTAGCCAATAATTTCACCTTCTTTCATCACTGGCTGTATATTTAAATAATCAGAAATACTACTCGGGTCTTGTGATATTTCATCGCGCAACTCTTGCGCGGTGGCAATTAAGTTAGCGTTACTGCGATTATCAACCACACTATTTTCAGCGGTAATATCATCGCGGCGACTAATAGTGCGCGCCGGCTCTTTATAGTCAAAGCCGTCAAGCATGAGTGTTTCTAGTTTACCTGCGTGTTTTATTAAAACGCGATCCATCAATACTTGCGCTAAACTCGCCCGTGTTCCTTTAATTAGCTCATCAATTCCGTAAGTTTCTTGCTTACCTTGATACTGTATAATAGCTGCGGCATTTTCAGGGTTATCACTAGCAACAAGGCCAGAGAGAGTTAAGTTCAAACGTGTTTGAGGTGCGTCTTGTACTGCGACAACTTCAACTTTTTCTTCCGTTTTATTATATTGCCCAAACAAATGAAGCTGTTGTAGTGGTGATAAGTCAAAATCTTGCTCTGAAGCTTGCCCCTTAAAAGAAGTTTTAGGCGGAACAGTAACACTACTACTGGTTGTATTGGGTAATGAAAACCAGGTAATTTGAGCACTTAAATAAGCAATATAGGTGACTAAAATAAGTAGACATATTTGCGCTACCTTGCGCTGTGTCTTTGTTGCTTTTAAAAAAGTAAAGACGGTGAAGGCTGTTATGTTAGTTGGAAATTGCATACTACTCTTAATCAAAAGGTGACGTTTACGTGTAACTTAAAATGTGACTTCTTTATGAGGTCAAATGTAATTTATTCTCTTTAACTCACTGATGATACTTGACTCTATAACAAGCTACAAGCAATGCAACAACAAGACAAGGCATAACTTAACAAAGATGTAACAATTAAACTATTATTTAGAGAAAGCCAGCATAGTCTATAGCGAAATAATGACACTTATGTTAATTTGCGCACAAATTTCCAGCGCTTGATCAAAGTAATTATTCATCGCGGTATGCGTCTTAAAATGTGTACTCACAAACAGATAAATCCATGACTAATTTAAAGACAACAGACAAAGAGAACAGTTCCACACGTTTAGATAAGTGGCTATGGGCAGCGCGATTTTATCGCACCCGCGCTATTGCTAAACAAATGATTGATGGCGGCAAGGTATTTTATAATGGTCAACGCACTAAATCAGGCAAAGCAGTTAGTATTGGCGATACCATAAAAGTACGACAAGGCTTCGAAGAAAAAGAAGTTACCGTTATCGCCCTTGCTGATAAACGCAAAGATGCTGGTTTTGCACAAACCTTATACGAAGAAAGCACAAACAGCTTAGCGACACGTGAAAAAAATGCCTTAGCACGTAAGCAAGGGATTTTATTAAGCCCTGCTAGCGACACTAAACCAGACAAAAAGCAACGCCGTAAACTACGAGAATTTAAAGAAAGGATATAACACCATGAGCAACTTTAATGTTTTAAACCGCTACCTCTTTACTGATGCCCATGCCCGTGGTGAGTTAGTACAATTAAGCAGTAGCTATCAAAGTATCATTAAAAACCATAATTACCCTGAGGGGGTGCAACGTTTATTAGGTGAACTACTTGCCGCTACTTGCCTTTTAACCGCAACCTTAAAATTTGAAGGGGATATAACCGTACAGTTACAAGGTAATGGTCCTGTAGGTTATATGTCGGTATCTGGCGATAATAATCAACAAATGCGCGGTATTGCCAAACTCACTCAGACCACTGATGGTTCAACACTGCACGAGTTAATCGGCAAAGGTACCATGGTGATAACCATTAGACCTAAGCAAGGTGAAGCATACCAAGGCGTTGTTGCTTTAGAAGCTGATAACTTAGCCGACTGTTTAGCACATTACTTTGAGGTATCTGAGCAAATAGATACAAAAGTATGGCTATTTAGTGATAGTAAACAAGTCGCTGGCGCCTTAGTGCAATTATTACCTGACGGTGATGGTAGTATTGAAAATAAAGCACAGCAACAAACAGATTTTGAGCATTTGTCGCAGTTAACAAATACCATCAAACAAGAAGAGATCTTCAACTTAGAAGCCGAAGCGCTACTATATCGTTTGTATCACCAAGAGAAAGTCAGTCTTTTTGAACCTCAACAAGTCAGCTATTTATGTGGTTGTTCAGAAGAAAAATGTTTATCTGCCATCGCGCAAATTGAGCCAAGTGAAATTAAGGCTATTTTAGCTGAGCAAGGTAAAATTTCGATGACTTGTGATTATTGTGTCACGACTTATGACTTTGATGAAACTAGCCTAGAAAGTTTCATTTCGAAAGTTAAGCATTAAAAAACATAGTAATTGCCTTTATATTTAGTGTTCTCTTAGCAATTTTTTTGCTCTGGGCAAGGTAAAGGCAATTATTAAAAATAAAAAATCATTAATATCGACTACAATAAATACCCATAAATTACATTAACTTAACAAAAACACACTCCTTTAAAGCTCTTCTCTTTATCACTATTCATGATATTTATAGTGAAAACTTTCAATTTAAACTAACTTTTACTTTCGTTTTGTTTCCTATTCCCCTAAAATACCCACTAAAGAGCCAGTGAAAACTTTCACAAGCACTTTCAAAAACCATTCAGTACCATAACCCAAAAGTAAAATTTGTCATACTTAGGAGTGAATTCGATATGACCGCCCAAGAAAACTCAATTGATTTGTCGCAATACGGCATTAACGATGTATCTGAAGTTGTTTATAACCCATCGTATGAGTTACTTTTTAGTGAAGAAACTAAAGCGAGCCTTGACGGCTTTGATAAGGGCGTAGTCACAGAACTAGGCGCTGTAAATGTCGATACTGGCATATTTACTGGCCGTTCACCTAAAGATAAATACATTGTGCGTGATGACGTAACTCGCGATACAGTTTGGTGGTCTGATCAAGGTAAAAATGACAATAAAGCAATGACTCCAGAAACTTGGGATCATTTAAAAGGTTTAGTAACCACACAGCTTTCAGGTCAACGCTTATTTGTTGTTGATACTTTTTGTGGTGCTGATGAAGCAACACGTTTAAAAGTACGTTTCATTACACAAGTGGCGTGGCAAGCGCACTTTGTAAAAAATATGTTCATTCGCCCTTCGGATGAAGAATTGAAAACATACGAACCTGATTTCGTGGTAATGAATGGTGCGAAAACAGTTAACGATAAGTGGCAAGAACAAGGGTTAAACTCTGAAAACTTTGTAGCATTTAACTTAACTGAAAAAATTCAATTAATTGGTGGTACTTGGTACGGCGGTGAGATGAAAAAAGGTATGTTCTCAATGATGAACTACTACCTACCACTGCAAGGTATCGCTTCAATGCACTGTAGCGCTAACGTTGGAGAAGATGGTGATACCGCTATTTTCTTCGGCTTATCTGGTACGGGTAAAACTACCCTGTCAACCGATCCTAAACGTCAACTAATTGGTGATGATGAACACGGTTGGGATGATAACGGTATATTCAACTTTGAAGGTGGCTGTTACGCAAAAACAATCAACTTAAGCAAAGAAAATGAACCAGATATTTACAATGCTATTCGTCGTGACGCATTATTAGAAAATGTAACGGTTGATGCTGATGGCAAAATAGATTTTGACGATAACTCAAAAACTGAAAATACCCGTGTGTCTTACCCTATTCATCATATTGATAATATTGTTAAGCCAGTTTCTCGTGCAGGACATGCTAAAAAAGTTATCTTTTTAACCGCTGATGCTTTTGGTGTTTTACCACCCGTAGCAAAATTAACGCCGGAGCAAACTGAATACTACTTTTTATCTGGTTTCACTGCAAAATTAGCAGGTACAGAGCGTGGTATTACAGAGCCAACCCCAACTTTCTCATCTTGTTTTGGTGCAGCTTTCTTAAGCTTACACCCAACACAATATGCTGAAGTATTACAAAAGCGTATGCAAGCCGTTGGTGCTGAAGCTTATTTAGTTAACACCGGTTGGAATGGCTCAGGTAAACGTATTTCTATTAAAGCAACACGCGCTATTATCGACTCTATTTTAGACGGTTCAATTGATGAAGCAGAAACCACAATTATCCCAATGTTTAACTTAGAAGTTCCAAACAGTGTTGCTGGTGTTGAAGGTGATATTTTAGACCCTCGTAATACTTATGAAGACAGTAACGAATGGCATAACAAAGCAGTCGATTTAGCAAACCGTTTTGTTAAAAACTTCAATAAGTTTACAGATACAGACAATGGTAAATCATTAGTTGCAGCAGGACCGCAGCTGTAATTAGTTGTATGAAACTGCGGTAAGTTTCATGAGCAAAAGTAAGCCACTAACCGTTATAGTTAGTGGCTTTTTTATACCACAAACTCACTCTAAGCGGTAAGCTGAACTTTATCATTATACTTCAATCACATACTCACACGCCTTATCTGAAATCCAAATAAAGTAAGCTTGACTGCCCTTGATAATTGCCTTAGGTTAACGCCATAAATTATAAGGACATAAATATGATCACCTCAATGAAGTTTGTTTTTACACTTATTATCTTAGCTGTTTGCACTAGCGCTTACGCTAAACCAGCAGAAAACCACAAACCACTGCCTTTAGAAGTGTATAGTGCCCTCCCTCACAAAAGTATGTTAGCTGTATCCCCTAACGGGAAAATGATTGCTTATAGAATGACTGACGATAAACAAGATCTCTTTGTTATTGTTGATACCGTAAAACAAAAACTTATCGGCGGTTTAAATATCGCAGAAATTCAGCCTGAGCAAGTTTACTTTATTAATAATGAACAGTTATTGTTTGTAGTATCTAAACACCGAAGGCTTTACGGTTACCAAGGAAAGTATAATGTTAACACTGCTCTTATTTATACCATTGCCAATGAAAAGCTAAGCCCTTTATTACGCCCAGGTGATGGTATTGCCACTGGCCAAACAGATTTGGGCAATGTCATTGGTATTTCTACTGATGGTAACTGGGCTTACATGCCTGCTTTCACTGGTAAAACTGGTGCTGTACTTAGATATGATTTAATGGCGGTAAACTTACAAAACCCCGGTAGAAAGCCCAGAACGCATATTAGAGGCACCGAGGACACCATAGATTACTTTATGAAGCCAAATACTGACCAAGTACTGGCACGTGAGCGTTTTAATAATGACGATGATCTGCATACCATTGAGGTACGCAAAGATGATAAGTGGCAGGTAGTCTTTCAAGAAAGTACTGAATACACTAAAAGACGCTTTACTGGAGTAACCGCTGACGGCAAATCTTTAGTCATGTTAGAAAATAGTACAACCCAAGGTAGCGCGTATTATTTACTTTCATTAACTACTGGCAAATTCTCTAAGCCACTTTTTCTTAAAGAAGGTACTGAAATCGCAGCAACTTTAAGCGATATTAATAGAGTAGTGGCTGGTGTCCGATATGCTGGATTCAAGCCAAGCTATGCCTTTTTTGATGAGAACATCCAGAAAAAACTACAACTAATACAGCAAGAGCTCCCTAATAGCTCTATTTATATTAGTGATTACACTCGCGACTGGAAAAAGGTTATTTTTCATGTTGAAGGTGACGGCCTGGTCGGCGACTATCTTTATTTAGAAAACGGGCAACTGGGACATGTTGGCTCTATTCGCCCAGATATCAGCTGGCAAGCTGTCAATAATGTTGTTGAATTTTCATTTAAAGCACGCGATGGCTTAGTCATTCCAACCTTGCTTACCATTCCAAATAGTGCGGTTAATAGTACCGAAAAGTTACCGGCAATTATTTTACCTCATGGAGGACCTGAGTCTTATGACACTAGTGATTTTGATTGGCTTAGTCAATACTTTGCTAGTCGTGGTTATTTAGTAATACAGCCACAATTTAGAGGCTCTAAAGGCTTTGGCGCTGAATTTACCTTAAAAGGCAGAGGTGAGTGGGGTAAAAAAATGCAGGATGATTTGACTGATGCGGTTAATCAATTAATTACCATGGGAGAGATTGATGCCAATAAAGTTTGTATCGTTGGCTCAAGTTACGGTGGTTATGCCGCACTAGCTGGTGCGGCTTTTACTCCAGAGGTCTATCAATGTGCAATTGCTATCAATGGGGTAAGTGATATTGATTTTATGATGAAAAATGACCGAGATACTTATGGCAAAGAACACTCTGTTATTGCTTACTGGGACGATGTATTACGTACTAAAACCTTACCCGATGATTACTTCGAAACGATTTCACCCATTAACTTTGTTGATAACATTAAGGTACCAGTTTTATTAATTGCGAGTGAGCTTGACAAAGTAGTCAGCCCTAAGCAGTCTTCAAGAATGTATAGTGCTTTAGAAGATGAAGATAAGAATGTCACTTACGTGGAACTTGAAAATGAAGGGCACAATTTGCTTAAAGCGCAAAGCAGATTAAAAATACTTCAAGCCATTGACCAATTTATTGGTCAGCACAATCCAGCGAATTAAAACTATTGCTGATAATAAAAAGCCATCATTGAAGATAGTGATGGCTTTTTCAATAAATAAACTTAGCTAACCTGAACTCAATTTAAGAGTTATTTAACAAATTGAATAGCAACAAAATTATTTTCTGAATCGCTAGGGGCTTATTTAAGCTTTAAAGGTGATCTTTAAAGGTGATCTTTAAAGGTATTCTTTAGAGGTAATAGTATTTTAGCTTGCAAGCCGCCAGTTTCCTTATTAGATAACGATATTTTACCACCATGAGTGTCAATAATACGCTTGATAATTGCTAAACCTAAGCCGCTACCTTCAGTGCCTCTTGCAGTATCACCTTGAGTAAAAGGTTGAAATAAACGCTCAATATCCGCTTCAGGTATGCCAACACCATTGTCGCTCACAATGATTTGTGCATAGCCTTTTTCTTTCGCAACACCTGTGTAAACTTCAATATCACCTTGGGTATAACGCAGCGCATTTTGCACTAAATTTGCAATAGCACGTTTTACGGCAACATGTTTAAGGGGTAGTTGTGGACATTCTCCATCATGAAAAGCAATGTTTCTATCTGGCGGCGTTTCTACGTTTAGCACTTCGGCGACTAACACATTAAGATCGCCAAGCTCAGCTTTGTCTTTAGAGTCGTGACGCAAATAGTCTATAAACTGATCGATAATATTATTCATATCATCAATATCCTGCTCTATCCCCTCTTTCAAAAAGGCATCTTGTTCTTGCATCATTTCACTTGCTAAACGAATACGAGTCAGTGGTGTTCGCAGGTCATGAGAGATGCCCGCCATGAGTAAGTTTCGATCTTGCTCTAACTGCTTAATACCTTTTGACATATGATTAAAGGCTTGTGTTACCGCAATTATTTCAGAGGTTCCACGCTCCGCTAAAGGCTCAGGGAAATCACCACGTCCAACATCTTCAGCAGCATTTTGTAATGATTTTAGAGGCCTATTCAGCTGGCGAACAAAAACCCAACCACCAATTACACTCAACAGCCCAATAATAACCAAAAATATAATTAACGGTGAGTAGTTACTTTTTTCGGTGCCTAATAAAGGAATTTTAACCCATAATTGTGGTGCCTGTGGCGCACGAATCCAAAAAAGGTGTTCATCTTCTATTGATACTCTCACTTCGGTAGGGCCGCCGAGTAAGGCAGACATTTGCTCAGAACGATAAGGGTAATAAGCAGAAGTGGCTAAACCAAGCTGCAATGCATCTTGCTCA
Organism: Colwellia asteriadis; assembly: GCF_039523295.1. Taxonomy (NCBI): domain Bacteria; kingdom Pseudomonadati; phylum Pseudomonadota; class Gammaproteobacteria; order Alteromonadales; family Colwelliaceae; genus Colwellia; species Colwellia asteriadis. Next base: position 629,824 of record NZ_BAAAFA010000001.1, read on the forward strand.
TAATAAACGCCAATACCAGTTTCATTATGAAATGCTTCAGCCATTTTAGGGCTCAACTCTGCATCTTCAATATCAATAAATACAACACGTACTTGTTTGGCTAATAATTGATTGATTTGTTGTTGGTGTGGTTCAAAAACATAAGCAGCAAAGGCACCATAAAAAACCAGCTGATTAATAAAAAGAAGCACACCGATTAATAAAACGGTTTGCCCAAAAGCACTACGAGGTAATATTTTCATTGCAACTCAATTCAAGCGAACATATGTAAAAGCCTACGCCGTGAATGAATAAAAATATTCACGGCGTTAGCGATTACTTATTACGCAGTAAGGCCGTCAGGCACAAAGACATAACCTAAGCCCCATACTGTTTGTAAATAGCGAGGTTTAGCGGGATCGTCTTCTAACATACGACGCAAGCGAGAAACTTGTACGTCGATACTACGCTCAAGGGCTGAATAATCTCGACCACGCGCTAAGTTCATTAATTTATCCCGAGAAAGTGGCTCTCTTGGGTGAGTAACCAGCGCTTTTAATACCGCAAATTCTCCACTGGTGAGCGGCATATTCACGTCATCTTTTTGCATTTCTCGTGTTGCTAAATTAAGTTCATAGCCACCAAAGCTAATAATATTTTCTTCTTGGGAAGGAGCGCCTGGCGCCTCTTGAACACGACGACGCAATACCGCCTTAATACGTGCTAGTAATTCTCGCGGGTTAAATGGCTTAGGCATATAATCATCAGCGCCTAACTCTAAACCAATAATACGGTCTACTTCATCCCCTTTAGCAGTAAGCATTACAATAGGAATGTTATTCGAGTTTTGACGTAAGCGGCGACAAATTGATAAGCCATCTTCTCCTGGTAACATTAAATCTAACACTAATAAATGAAAGTTTTCTCGTTCAAGTAAGCGATCCATTTGTTCTGAGTTAGCAGCACTACGCACCGTAAACCCTTGTTCAACTAGGTACCGCTCGAGTAAAGAGCGTAAACGCATATCATCATCGACAACGAGAATTTTAGGTGTTTCTTGGATCATGTTTTACTCACTTTACTTATGATGAAAATCGCTTAAAGCCACACTGTTTAAAAATAGTGAACGCTTAATAAACGCTAAAAAATTAATGTTACTATAAGTGAAATTGCTAACAAAGAGAAAGTCGCAAAAGTAAATCCTAGCCGCCATTTGTTACAATTTATGAATTAAATATGAAAAACAGCCAATATTACTCAACACTTAACATAGCTACGGTTATTTGAGGTAGTGAATAGCTTGCTCAGTTACACATTGCGTGAAGCTTTTTTTGCGCTCAGCATGAGACAAGTTGTTAATTGCTTTTCTAACAAACTGCATTTTTTGTTGGCGTTCTTCATCGGGTAAATGAGAAAGCTGCTCATGAAAACAACCCAGTAAGCCAAAATTCAAGGCGGTGTCCGACTGCATCGTATCTTCTTGTAAACAAAGAATGAGTTTTTCAGCTAAGGTATCTCGGTCAAGCTTAGTAACTAGGTCACTCAAGCTATAGTCGGCACTATCAACTTTGCGCTCTTTATTACACATGAAAAATATATCAGCTACGGCAACAACCGGAATGATTTCTCGGTGCTGCTCTTTGAACCTGTCTTTTAACCAAGCATTATGCGCCGCTTCACTTTGCTGACTGCCTATTGCTGCCGGACTGCTCGCTGATGCAAAAGCTGATAATGACGAGAGTACCAATAGCAAGATCAACATTAATGAAAGTATATTCATAGTAGGATTTCTCCCTAATTCTTTTAATTTAATAAGGGTATTGTGCATTAAGCATAAAGCTAAGTATAGTTAACTTATGTTGGAAAAATGTTAGAAACTCTATGATTAATCGAAATATTTATATATTGCTAGCGATAACTTTCGGCTTACTTGTTTTTTGTCAGAACGCAAGAAGCGAAACCGTTGAAAATAAACTAGAAGCGCTAATGTTAACGCACCAAGGTAAAGTCATTTATTTAGATTTTTGGGCATCATGGTGTGTTCCTTGTAGAAAATCTTTCCCTTGGTTAAATGAGATGGAAGAAAAATATAGTTCACAAGGATTTATGGTGATAAGTGTTAATCTTGATAACGAAAAGTCTTTTGCTGAAAAATTTTTACAGGAAGTACCCGCTAAATTCACTATTATTTATGACCCCAAAAGTAGCTTAGTCAAACCTTTTGCAATCAAAGGTATGCCAAGCAGCTTTTTATTTGACCGACAAGGTAATAAAATCAGCTCACATGTTGGTTTTAATCAGCAAAAACAAAAGCAATTTGAACTTGAAATAACTAACGCACTTAAGCAAGTACGCTAATTAACCTGCGCTCAACTTAACAAATATAAACAACTAATATAAATAATGGCGCTTTAATTATTTATATTAGTTGTGCTCGTTAAACCGCTTCTAACAACAGCGCCGTTGTAATGCTATCCATATATAAATGCGCTGCGCCAATTAATGCACTATCTTCTTGTGTGCTTTGTATTATGATTAAATTATCAATAACACTTTTGTATTGAAATCCAGCCAAGTTACGCCATAACGGTTCAATGAATAAATCAAATGATTTAGCAACAGAGCCGCCTAAAACAATAACTTGTGGATCAACAAGCAGTAATAAATGGCTAATCGCTGTTGCGAGATGTCGACCAAATTCATCAAAAGCAAGTAGTGCTTGTGTATCGCCTTGGCGTGCTTTTTCTGCCAATACACTGCCACACTCTTGATAATGGGTTTTGAAGAAGTTACCAGAGCAATACTCATCGAATGTACCATCAAGGTAGGGAATACCACCCACTTCCCCAGCACAGCCGTTATGGCCTTCATAAAGTTTGTTTTGCAAAACTATACCCGAGCCCAGACCTGTCCCTAAACACAGTCCAATCATGTCCTCAACACCACTTGACACTTTAAGTAAGTGCTCGCCCTTAACAAAACAGTTAACATCATTGTTAACATAGACGGGTAAATGAGTAAGAGCCTCTAAATCACTCTTTAATGTTACAGTGGTCCACGACTTAATGTTTACGGCATCAAATACTATGCCTTGCTTCACATCGACTATGCTAGGCACACCGATAGCAATGGCATAGGTGTCTTCAACCTTAATTTCATCAATACAGGTTTTAATAAATGCTATTGAGTCTGGCAAGTTCATTTGTGCATCAAATGGCTTATAAATTTTGCGTTCAATAACGCCATTTCGATAAAGACCCAAGTTAATTTTTGTGCCGCCAAGATCAATTGCGACGATAGAAAGTTGCTTCATAAAAAACCATAAATTTATTTATACGTACAGTAAGTTACTGATATGCATAAGAGGCAGAACAATAAGTATAGTGCGCTATTCTGCCGTAAATTCAATTCTATACGCATATTTATCTATCACATTAAAGTACTATTCTATCGGGGTTGACACCTTAAAATAGTACAAAAGAACAAATTTTGATTGTGATATTTACCTGAGTAGATACAGGTTTAGAAAAGTAATAAAAAAGGCATTAAGCTATAACTCAGTTTAGCTTAATGCCTTTAACTTAATAGGCGTGAAAATCACAATAAAATATATTGTAATAAACAGACTTAATGACTACTCAACAACCGGTAAAATACGACCCGCACGTTTTGAGTCACGAGTACGTGCGCGCACTTCTACATTGCCATCAACTTCAACTGGCGCTTGATATATTTGCCACGCGGCGCCGTTAACTCGGTACTCAATCGGCAAACCTTTAATCGCGGTATTTGCAATTAACTTACCATTTTCGATAACTGCTCCAACCGTAGGAACACGATAAAAAACATTATCTAGCTCAAGTTTAGGTAACTCTTTTTCACCTAAAGCCGCTGAGAAAGCCAACCATTGTTCATCTCGCTGTTGCTTTAATTGCTCGGTGAAAACACCTGAGGTAGGACTAAAACTTTGCCCTTGGTAGTTATAAGGCACTTGCCAACTTGCTTGATGCCATGCTCGCTCCGCTAAAGAGAATAAACGCGGGTAAAGCATATATTCTGCCTGCTCTCGGCTTCGCATAGTTTCACCCCAAATCTGCCCTTGTATTCCTTTTACGGTAAAGTTTTTAGGTAAAGGTTGGTGAGTTATCTTACCTTGTTCATCGTGCTGTACTTCATCATTAACACTAAAGGTTTTACCTAAAGTATCACGGCGAAACTCAGCATGAATAGGTAAGTTGTCAGGCATAAAGTTAAATATTGTTCTTGCTGTCACACGTCTAGAAGCCCATTTATAGCCTCGTTCTTTAGGATCAATTTGATATGGAAAATCAAAATACAGTACATCGGGTGTTGATAAAACAATGTTCCAGTTTCTATGCGCTTGCTCACTTACTTGCTTATGAGCTCCCCACGGTAGCGCATCCCAAATATATGAGTACACACCACTTGGCATTTTATCTACTTGGGTTTCTTTTAAACCGTCGTTCCAACCACCAACAGCAATACCTTTGGCTACAACCATATTCGAGACACGTTCAATGAAATGCGCACCTAAATGCTTGCTGTCATTAAATTCATTACTGTCATCGGCAATTAACGCTTTACATACTGGTGAGTCAACCCACGCACCTGCGGTTTCATCTGCGCCAATATGATAAAGCGCTAGTGGATGACCTGCCTGCTGATGCATTAATTTTAAGTCTTCAAGTACGCGATCAACAAAGGTGTACGTTGACTCCATACAAATATTTAAAGTGTTATCGTTATAGTTTTGAATTGAGCTATAAACCGTTTTGTCATCAAAGTCTGTTAACAAGTAACGCAAAGCTTCAGCTTCGTTTTCTTGTTTCATGTAATGATGGTAGCGTGCTTCCATTGCTTTAATGGCTGCACGAGAGTGCCCTGGCATATCAAGTGAAGGAATCACTTGAATGTGATGTTTGGTGGCCAGCTGCAAAATTTCTTGGTAATCAGCCACACTATAGTAACCATCACGCTCAGTAGCACCAGCACCACCTAATTGTGGCTGTAAACAGTTATTATCAGATAAATCTAAACAACGTTTAGCCCCAACTTGCGTTAATTCAGGCAAGCTTGGCATTTCTAAACGCCAGCCTTCATCTTCAGCTAAATGCAAATGTAGCTTATTCATTTTATAAGCTGCCATTTGCCTTATTAACGAAAAAATAAACTCTTTTGATTGAAAGTTTCGCGCTACATCAATGTGCTGGCCGCGATATTCGTAATGCGGTTGATCATCAATAACCACTAAAGGAATATCAGTACTACCTAAAGTCACTAAACTCGCTAAACTTTGTAGAGCATAAAAAGCTCCTGTGGCATCTTGCGCTGCGATAGCAATACTGTTTTCACTAACACGCAATTGATAATGCCCAGCTTGCCAGTCTGCTGGTTTTTCAGCATTTAAGCTGATATTAACCGGAACGGTATTATTACTCTCTGAACTTTCGTTGATCCCTAATAGAGCTAAACGCTCAAGTGCCGCCGATAGCTCAGGATAAGTGATTTCTCCCACTAAGTTCAATTTAATGCCGTTAGCCAATGACAAACGCGCTGACTCATCAATAACCTGCATTGATTTAGGTGTAGGGATAATAGCAAAATCAAGCGCTTTTTTATCAGCTGGTGCTAATTCAGGCTCATTTTGATAAAGCCAAGCGGCTGACGCATATTGGTTAATATCATCAGGTGCAGACTTAATTTGTTTCACAGTATCACTAAAAGGCACTACGTAAGGCTGTACCTCTAAACCAGTCTCTTTATCAATTAACGTTTTAGTACTTTCAACAACCGCTGGTGCTAAACCATTAGCTGAAAGCCAGTAATTAGGCATTAATTCCGACTCAGTAATTAAGGTACTTTTAACCCATAGTTTTATTTTTTGGGTTTCTCCGGCACTAAAGCCCGCGAAGCTATCTTTTGGCGAAATAACATGAATATCACCATTTAAATGCACCAACTCAAAATCACTACCTTCACTAGCATATACAGGATATACCTGTGAATAGTTAAGCTGCCATGGTGTATCAATCGTTAAGTTGTTAGTTGTACCCTCTGGCACACTCAATAATATTTCAGCACCATAGCAAGTGTCTAAAGGCTTACCTTCAAAATCAGGACAGTCAGTTTCGATATTACTTAAAAAATTATATTTAACCACTAGCTTATTAGCTAATTCATTGAGCTGTTGCTGCGGACTCATAGCCACAGGTTTTTCAACAGTGCTAGTATTAGGGTTTTGTGAAGGTTCTTTTTCACAGGCGCTTAACAATACTGTGGTTAATGTTAACGCTAATAGTGTCTTTTTATTATTCATATACGGTACTACATTAAGTGAATGAAAACGGTTAACTATTGGCAACCGATGCTGAGGCTTTAGTCTCTTTTTTAAATAAATTAATGGTTTTATTGTTAACTAATGGCTTAGCCCAAAAGCCAATAGCAAAAATATACGCAATTGTGAGGTAAACTACCACCATACCAACACGTAAGTCACCACTAAAATCCGCAAGTAAACCAACCAGTGGTGATGCTAAACCGCCACCAACAATACCTGTACATAATATACCGGCAAAAGAGCCGTGATGCTCCGCTAATGAATTTAGCGCTAATGAGAAGATAACTGACCACATAATAGATAAAAAGAAACCGACTAATGGGAAAGCAATAAGCGCAACATTGGCACTGCCAAATAAGGCGCAAGTTAATGAAATTGCCGCGCCCGCTGAAAATAATTTTAATACCAAGCGACTATCCAGCACTTTTAATAAAGCTAATCCTAAAAAACAGCCTAAAGTTAGCATTAGCCAAAAATCACTGACGGTACTTGCTCCTACGGTCAGTGGATCTAAACCATGATATCGCTCTAAAAATAATGAAATTGCATTAGCTACCCCTTGCTCTGTTCCCACATAGGCAGCAATACCAATAAAAAATAAGATAACCGTTTTATTTTGAAATAACTCAAGATAAACCGCCAACGCGCCAACCGACTCTGCTTCATTGCGCTCAACTCGAGGCAATTTAATTAAAAAGATCAACACTAGCATTACCACTGAAACGAGGGCAAATAACCAATACATAGAGAGCCAAGTCATATTGCTAGGAACAATGTCACTTAAAAGTGCCATCACACCGGTACTGTTTGACTCGCTCATACCTTTGACTAAGCCTGAATAAACTAAAGGACTAACCGTTGCTGCAGCACCAAAAAGTAGCTGCGCTAATACTGAATAAAAAGCAAAATTTTCTTTACCTGCACTAACACGTAATAACGGATTAATTGCCACTTGCAACATCGCCATACCCGTACCAATACAAAATAGTGATGCCATTGCCATTAAAAAACTTGGCACTAAAGCAAACAGTAATGAACCAATAGCAGACAATACAAAAGCACTGACTAATACGGGTTTTTCACTATATTTATCAACTAAAAGCCCCGCAGGAATTGACATAATGCCGTAAGCGGCAAAAAATGAAAAAGGTAAAAACCCCGCAAGCGCTAAGCTAATATCAAAATCTTTTACTAACGCAGGGAATATTGGCCCCATAATGTTGGTAATAAAAGAAATCGCAAAGAATGTCACTAGTACTAAAATGACAGCAACGGTATTGGTTTTCATATAAGCCTCTGATTATTATATTTATTAGCATATCGAACAACTGAAGTTCTAATGTGAATCACCAAAACACTATCAAGTAAATAATGTTGCATACATTATTAAAGTCATAGGGAGCTTGTCTACATTATAAAGCCAGTTTGATTTTTCCTCACTCTGCTCTATTCTGCCTTTAAAAAAAAGCTATTGGTGCACTTTTCAATCATCTTATGGTACTTTTCTATCACTTATAGTTCCGGCAAAAATAACCACCATATTCAAAAATCTCGTTATTTCACTTTATTTTAGCCAATAAAAAAGCCTATTTTATTGGCTAAAATAGGCTTTAAAATGTGATATAAAATGATTTATATCATAGCTATCAACGATTAAGCACTCGGTGCTTGATGAAGATGAACATCTCTTTGAGGGAATGGAATTGAAATACCTTCTTTATCGAAAGCAAGTTTAACATTTTCCATAAAGTCGAAATAAATGCCCCAGTAATCAGCAGCATTTGCCCAAGGGCGAACGAATAAATTAATGGAGCTATCACCATGTTCACCAACCCAAATATCATTTGAGTGATCTTTTAAAATACGATCGTCAGCGTCAATCATCGCTTTTAATAGTGCTTTTGCTTTAGCAATATCATCGTCATAACCAATGCTAAATACCATATCAACACGACGAGTACCGTTAACATTAATGTTAGTTACACAGCCATTAGATAATAAAGCATTTGGAATGATAATACGTTGGTTATCAAAGGTTTTTAAAATGGTATTGAAGATTTGAATTTCTTCAACTGAGCCAACATGGCCTTGTGCTTTAATCGCATCACCGTTTTTAAATGGACGGAATAATAAAATTAAAACGCCACCAGCAAAGTTAGCTAAGCTACCTTGCAGTGCTAAACCAATCGCTAAACCAGCAGCACCTAAAATCGCAATAAGTGAAGCCGTTTCAATACCTATCATTGAAGCAAAAACGATAATTTGTATTGCTTTTAATAAAGTACGTAAAATACTTAATAAAAACTGGTGTAATGTCGCTTCTACTTGTTTTTTCTTTAACGCTAACTCAACTAAGCTCACTAACTTGTTGATAATAATGTTGCCAACAATATAGACAACAATAGCCATTAAAAGCTGTACGCCGTATTGCACTGCCATTTCACTTAATGTAGCGGCATAACCTTCTACTTGCTCGATGCTAATATCCATTGATAATGGTATCCTTAACTTTTTAAATTAACGTTAGTAATCAACCTAACGACCAAGTTACAATTGTATGCTTTTTGTTAAAATGTGTAAATATATTTACCACCTTAAGCCATACTCTACCGCCCCGACCAATCAAGGAACTATTGTTAAAATGGCCAGCGTACGTTCAGTGTTAACTCACACTATATTCAAAGTAATTTTATCGTTATATCTCTCTCTTTATTTTCTCATTTGGGCGATATCATCCCCCGTTACTAAACACTATCTTGAACCTGTTTTGCATGAATACGGCTTGGCGCTTTCACAAGACAGTAGTATCCGCTATAACCCGTTTATGACTGAGCTGCATATCAGCGACTTCACACTAACTACCCAAGCATCTCAAGAAAAGGTATTTTCTATTGGCTCACTCACCCTACAATTACGTTTGTGGGAAGTACTATTTGATGATGTACTCATTGAAGAATTCACCCTAAATGACAGCTATATTAAGATTGTTCATAATCAAGGGAAATTAACAATAGCCGGCGTGGAATTACCCGAAAGTAAACCAGCAACAGACCCTAATCCCCCTGTTGAGCCTGTTGAAACCTCAGAGCCAACAGCACCGCTACCTTATCAAATCATTTTACCCGAATTTTTAATTTCTCAATTTCATCTAGATATTATTAATAACGATATTCCTCATGAAATTACCATTAACGACTTTGCCTTACGTGATGTAAAAGCCACTGAAAAACATCAACAAGGGCAACTATTTATCAACGCATTGTTAGATACAACTGCCTTACAGTTAAAAGTTGATGCAAACCTTGATAATGCCCTTGGTGATATAAACAGTGAAATTACTCTGGATAATTACCCGATTGAACGACTACTACGTTATGCACCACAACTTAACGAATTAAGTGGCGTGCTTTCATTAAACGCTAAGCAAAAACTTACTTTACAAGCGTCAGGGATCGCTTTACATATCGAGCAAGCAAATATTGCTAATAATAATTTAATCGTTGTTTTACCAGAGCAAAGAGTATCATTAGATAATGTTCAGCATTCAATTACTGATTTAATGTTAACAATCAATAATGGTGAAATAGCGCAATTAGACGGCACGGGGTCTATCGCATTTAATCACTTTACGGTACGCAAAACCGCTGACACCGTTAAACATCAGCAAGTATTCAGCGCCGAGAAGCTTGCAATTGATAATATTATTTATCATCGTGAAGAACACCCAAGTATAAAAATAGCCGATATTATTTTCGATAACTTAGTTTTTTCAACGACTAATGAAACTAGTGAGCTTGTTAACAACGAAAAATTACCGCCAATTGTTAAGCTAAAACAATTAGTAATTGATGACATCAATCTTAATGAACGACGATTATCAATTGACACTATCACCCTCGATAGCTTGCTAAGCCATGTCATTATCAATAAAGAAAAAGAGCTAATAAACCTCGTTAATTTAGCCAGTAGCGAGCAAGTTGATGAAGTAGCGCACGCAATTGAAGCGCCTAACGAAAATACTCTTGAAGAAGAAACCATTGCGACACCTTCGCCTGAAGAAAAAGCACAACCTAATTTTATCTTTAGCCTAAATAAATTTCAGCTCGTTAATACCAATGAAATATTCTTTATTGATCATAGTGTTGATCCTCATTACAACTCTGATTTTTTTATTGATACCTTAACTCTTGAGCACTTAAGTAACGATCAAGAGAAACAATCTCAGCCAAGCCCTTTTGTTTTTAAAGGCCGTAATAATAAATATACCAACTTCAACTTAACGGGCTTTATTCAACCCTTTGCTACAACACCAATCTATAAAATTGCAGGTGACTTTAAGGAGCTATCTTTACCAACTATCTCGTCTTACTTAAAAGACTCAACAGGTTTAGAAGTTAAAACAGGACAATTAAATATCAACCTGGATGTGCTATTAACTGGCGATATACTTGAAGGCGATACCACATTGTTATTACAAGGCTTAGAAACAGCTATTGTTGATGACGATGAAGTTGACAGTATATTGGCTCAAGGTGCATTGCCGCTTAATATTGCGATGGGTATGTTAAAAGATGGTGACGGTAATGTAGAGCTTGGCTTACCATTAAGTGGCTCAACCGACGACCCTAAATTTGGTGTTAGTAGTATCGTGACCTTAATTACGCAAAAAGCGATTATAAGTGCCACCCAAGATTACTTAGTAAAAACCTTTGTGCCGTATGCAAATATAGTATCGCTAGCCATGACTGCTGGAGAATTTGCCTTAAAGCTACGCTTTGACGACTTACCTTATAGTGCAACGCAAATAGCACCCGGTGAAGAGCAGCAAGTGTATTTAACACAATTTATTGAGTTAATGCAGAAGAAAAAAAGCACTCGTGTCAATCTATGTGCAGTAACAACACCAGCTGACATTGGCTTACCTAACGGTGAAAAAGTTACTGACAAAGGCAATAAAAAGCGTTTAACCGCATTAGGTAATGAAAGAGCCAGCGCATTAAAAGATTACCTTATCGAACAAGGTAATATTGAGTCTGCACGTTTATTACTATGCACACCAAAAATTGACAGTTCAGCTGAAGCGCTACCAAGAATTGCTATTTCAGTTTAAACGCCAGCAAAGGCTGACAGGAATAAGCGAGGGGCTGTTGATCTTTCGAGATTATTTTTGCAGCTTTTTGTTGGGTATTTATACAAGGCAGAGCCTTTGTAATTTAGCGTTACTTAAAAAGGCGATAACGCGGTAAAAATGACTAATAAACGCTGCCTGAAGGGTTCGGCTAAAAGTTAACCGTGAAAGAGCAACAGCTCCTAGTAAATCCAATTAAATAAAAAGAGTGATATTGTTGTGAAAAAAATGACCCGAGAAGATAACTTTATTTATCTTACATGTGCCTTAGTATTGCTATTACTGGGGACTGCGTTAGCACAGCAATTTTTTACTGACTACATACAACGTTTAGTACAATCTGCCACCATAGTTACCTTGCTGGTAGCTGTGTGGGGAGTAGATTCTCAGGACTATGTCTTAAGAAGAACTTTTATTTTTCCGCTGGCCATACTCATTTTTTCATTTATTGGCGCTTGGCTTGATAATTCAGGTTTTGATAAACTTTATTTAATTTTATTACTCAATTTTTTTATTTCAAGTGCCTTACGAACGGCTAAGCAGGTATTATTTACTGGCGATATTGATGGCAATAAAATTTTAGGGGCTATTTGTTTATATGTATTAATGGGACTTATTTGGGCCGTATTATTTACCTTACTTCAACTCACGTTCCCTAATGCCTTTAATAGTGTAACGAATACCGACCAATGGTTTGTATTATTCCCTAACTTTATCTACTTCTCTTTTGTTACTATAACCACATTAGGTTTTGGCGACATTTCACCCACCTTACCTTTAGCAAAGTTTTTAGTGTATATGGAAGCAATTGTAGGGCAGTTTTATTTGGCGATCTTAGTGGCAAGTTTAGTAGGCTCTCATGCATCAACGCTTAAGAAAAAACGCAGTAATTAACCAATTGTAATATTATGCAAATACCATTTAGGCAACTAACAACAATAATTTAAGGACAACCATGGATACTTCATCACAACTCGACAAAGCAAGACGCTTTAATCGCCAAGCAATTGATATTACGATTAAACTGAGTGCTATCGCATTTATTGTTATTTGGTGTTTTAACATCATCCAACCGTTTATTATGGTGGTACTGTGGGGAGCGATTTTAGCCGTCGCACTTTACCCTTTACATCAGAAAATCACTAAATTATGTAAAGGTAGTAAAAAGTTTGCTTCCATTGCCATTGCCGTTGTTGGTATTACCTTAATTGCCGCACCATCTGTCCACTTATCATCGTCGGCTTTTGACTCAGCACAACACATTTATACTGGAATAGAAGAAGGTACCTTACAAATTCCAGCGGCTAATGAAAAAGTGAAAAGCTGGCCTTTGGTTGGTGAAAAAATTTATAACTCTTGGCAAGGTGCCTCACAAGATTTAGAAAAAGTTGCCGAACAATATGCGCCTCAAATCAAGCACTTTTCGGGTAGTTTACTTTCTGTTGCCGCAAGCATTGGCGGCGGGGTTTTACAGTTTATTGTCTCATTAATTATTGCAGCTGTATTTATGGCTAAATCGGCTTCAATGCACCATGGTATTAGTTTGCTAATGCGCCGTTTAATGAATGAAAATGGCGATAGAACAATAACAACAACCATTGCGACTATTCGCAGCGTCTCTACCGGTGTTTTAGGTGTCGCAGTGATTCAGTCATTACTATCAGGTATTGGTTTATTAATCGCAGATATACCCGGTGCAGGTTTATGGGCCATTGCGGTACTTATTTTAGCGATTGCACAACTTCCCCCTATTATAATTTTAGGCCCTATAGCCGCCTATTACTTCTCAGTTGCCGATACCACTCCCGCAGTTATCTTTTTAGTGTTTAGTATTATCGTCAGTATGAGTGATGCTTTTTTAAAGCCATTATTTTTAGGTCGTGGGATGAATATTCCTATGTTAGTTATTCTCTTAGGTGCCATTGGCGGAATGTTACTATCAGGTATTATCGGTTTATTCGTTGGCGCTATCGTATTAGCATTAGGTTATGAATTACTACAAGATTGGCTAAACCACCAAGCCCCTCTCGTTGAAGATAACGATAATAACAGCGTTGAAAAGTAGCCCATTAAGTATTAAAAGAGCACCTTATGTCTGATACCAACACCAATACAAATGATACTGTGGCAAGCCAAAAAACCACGGAAAACATAAACCCGAAAAAAGCTGATTTCACTCAAAAGTTCACCAAAATAATACTGATATTATCTTTGCTGTACTTTGTTTGGTATATCGTCAGTGATCGTTTTGTTCCTCATACCAGTGAAGCAAGAATTCGCTCATTTGTTATCCCTATTGTGCCAGAGGTTGCAGGCAGAATAAGTAAAATTTATATTGCCGGTGATAGACCTGTTACACAAGGGGAGTTGTTGTTTGAAATTGAAGATCAAGACTACATCTTTGCCGTAGAACAAGCACAAGGTAACTTAGAGTTAGCTGGACAAGATGTTGGCGCAAATACTGCTGCCGTAGCCGCTGCAAAAGCCAATTTAGAAAAAGCTAAGGCTGACTTAATTGCCAAAGAAGCTAATGCTAATCGTATTTTTGAAGTTGAAGCAAAAGGCGTGGTATCTAAAGCTCAAGGCGATCAAGCCCGTGGTGTTTTAGCGGCAGCGCAACAAAGTGTACTCAACACCCAAGCATCTTACGAGCAAGCACAAGAGCATTTAGGACAACAAGGGCAGAAAAACGCCAAAATTCAAAATGCCTTAGCAGCCCTTTCACAAAGTAAGTTAGATCTGGCCCGAACCAAAGTACGCGCACCTAGTGATGGTGTTATCTCTTATGCAAAAATCAATGTTGGTCACTATGCAGCCGTTGGCAGTAAAGTAATGACCTTTATTGATAGCGACTACTTTTGGATAGAAGCTTCGTATCGAGAAAATAACTTAGGCCATATTACCAAGGGCGATGCTGTAGATATTGTTTTAGACTCTTCCCCTGGCGATATCTTTACTGGTGAAGTAGTCAGCGTAGGTTATGGGGTTAGCTTTGATAAAAGTGTGCCTGGTGAACTACCAACGCCACAAAAATCAACGGGCTGGATGCGCAGTGCACAACGCTTTACTGTAATAATTAAATTTGACGCTAACACGGTTGATAAAAACTTATTGCGCGAAGGCGGTCAAGCTGATGTTATGACATATACTGGTGACAACTTCATTTTAAATGGCTTGGCGAAAGTGTCGATATGGATCACCAGTAAACTCGCTTACTTATATTAATTTCAATATAACTTTTGAGCTTAATATTCGCTAGGGAATAAGCATTATAATGACCTTTATCACGCAAAAAATAGCTAATTTTAGCCCAACAGAAACCAGTAGTCTGCGCCTCATTGTTGGCGTAGTACTGGCTGTTGCTATCGCCTTCGGTTTTAATTGGCATTTTGCTTTTATTACCCCAGTTTTTGTCGCTAAATTTTTAAGTAACAAAAAACCTAAATTGCCACTTAAAAAGCTCGTATCTATTTTTTTAATTTTAACCGCAGCAATAGTGCTAGGTGGGGTACTAACGCGATTTTTAACGCCTTTTCCAGCAGTGTTTATCTTAATTATTACCCTGTTAATTTTTTGGATTTCTTATTGGAATAACTCAGGTGGTAATGAAGTAATTGTTACTATGCTATTGGTGGGCTTAACAGCCATTCCAGTGCTGGGCATTATTGATCAACGTTTAGCTGAGTTATTTACTTTTGGCTTTCTATTTTCTTGTTTTGTGTCGTTAGTACTTGTAATGGTAATGCACGAATTAATCCCAGATAAACAGCTTAATGAACATGAGCAGTTACCGGTACCAGCTAATAACGCCCCAGTTGATCTTGATGCTGAAGGTTTGCCTTTACCAAACAAAGCAGTACGCGTAAAACTGGCTTTACTCAGTACTGTAATGATCATGCCAGTAGTCATTTACTTCCTTAGCTTTCAAAGTACTGCGCTGCTGGTGTTAATATTTATTTCGTTAATGGCGCAGAAGCCTGATTTAGTCGCGGGTATTAAAGGTAGTAAGGCGTTGCTAGTAGGAAATATTATGGGAGGACTAATTGCCATTGCTCTGTATAACGTATTAAAGGTGGCACCAACTTTTAGCTTTTTACTGTTGTTATTTGCACTAATAGTAGGCTATTTGGCAAAGCATATTTTTTCAGAAAAGCGCACTGCACCTTTATATGCAATGGCCTTAGGAACTACCATTATCCTTATATCGAGCGCCAGTGCTGGGGCTTCAGATGCCGATGAAAAGTTTTATGTTCGTATTATGCAAATAGCTTTCGCCTGTAGCTATATTGTTTTTGCGACAGTATTGGCAAACCCGCTTTTGCAAAAACTCAGCGCGCCAACGGCCACTAGAACAATTGAGCCTGATAAACCCACAATAAAAGCTTAATCTATACAGTTAAAAAAACTGACGATAAATACCCGTCGACTTGCAGCTCTGGTGATCTTATTTCAAGCACTTACTGTAAGTCGATTTAGCTATACGATAATCTGTACCTAAAAACTATAAAGAGACAGGTAAAACACCTTGAGCTTGCTGCTCAGTAAAAATAACCTGCATACTGGCATTAATACCTGGGCTAATAAAACCCGTCCCTTGAGCATAAATTCTATCATCAAAGTTGAGTAACACTGCATCAACTAATTTACTGTAGCTTGCTAATAAAAATGGCGAGCCTTTGGCAATAAGTATACTGGGTACCTTTTGCGCTTGTGTATATTTAAGCTGCTGTTTTAGTAGCTTTTCATAAGTGCGCTTTTGCTGGTTAGCTTGCTTTGTTCCGTAAGAAGCAATGGCATCATCCATCCCCCCCAAATCCACTAAACTCGCCATTTTCACATCTAAGGTCGCAATCACCACATCCGCTTGAGCCAATAACTTGTTATTGTGCTGTTCGTTGCTGGTATCGGTATCTGCAATAAAATGACTAATGTGTTCAATGATAATATTATCTTGTTGGCTAATTTGAGCTAAGCCCTGTTGTAATGCCGCTAGCTCTTGCGCATTCGCGGCAATTAAATGCACCGTGTTGATAGTGTTATTTGCAAGCAATGTTGAACTCAGCGGTAATAACTTGTTATTTTTAAACAATGTTACCGCAGCATTTGCTAAGCTTTGTTCAATCGCCAAATGCGCATCAGTAGCAATTATTTTTTGTGCCTGCGCAATTTTATCCGCCAATGATAATGGCGATAATTGAATATATTGTGCTTTGTAATGATTTAAGCGCGCTAACGATTGCTCAATATCCGCCAGTGATAAATCCCCTTGCGCAATACGCTGAGTAACTTCACTCGCAACTTTTTTAATGAATAGCTTAAATTGATAAATATCATCAGGCGTTCTTACTTTAAAAGGCATTACCGCTAAATCAGCGCCAGCAATAAAAGTTTCAACAACCGCTTCTACAGGGGTAAAAAAGTGCGTAACGCCAGCCATATCTAAAGCGTCGGTGGCAATAATGCCGTCAAAGCCCATTTTATTACGCAACAAGCCGCTAAGTATTTTCTTCGACATTGTGGCAGGACGAATCAATTGTTCGCCTGATTGGCTGGTAAAAGTTGAGCTATCTAAAGCAGGGTACTGAATATGCGCGGTCATAATCATGGCTGGTTTAGCGTGCTTTATTGCCCAACTAAATGGCGCTAAGTCAACTTGCTCAATGGTTGCCAAGTTATGATCAACACGCGGTAAACCTAAATGACTATCAACATGAGTATCGCCATGCCCAGGAAAATGCTTTAACGTGCCCATAATACCTTGCTGCTGAATAGCATTTAAGGCAACTAAACCTAATTCAGAGACTTTTTGAGGGTCTTCACCAAATGATCGGGTGTTGATTACCGGATTATCGGCATTAGTATTTACATCAACAACAGGCGCATAGTTATTATTAATTCCTAACGCTTTAAGCTCTTTAGCAATAGTGCTATTAACTTGCTCAGCAAAGTGCGAGCCGTGTTTAGGATAGCTTGCACCAATGGCCATATTGCCTGAAAAGCCAGTCATTTTAGCAAAACGCGCAACCCGACCGCCCTCTTGGTCAACCGAAATAATTAACGGCTGTGCTAATGACGACTTTAGCGCCGCTTTTTGTATAGCATCAGTTAACGTCACTATTTGTGCGGTTTCCACAACATTTTCAGCAAATAAAACAATGCCACCAATGTTGGTATCGCTTATCAATTGGCTTAACTCTACAGGTAGTTCTGTCAACGCTTGTCGGCAATGCAGTGATGTTTTAACACTCGGTTTGCCATCAATATCCGCACAAAAGTAACGTATATCAAGAGACATTTTTTGTGCGATTTTTTGCTCTAGCACTGAAAAAACTATTGGGTTTGTTGAGCTCTCAGCATTAGCATTTTCGCTAACTTTTGTGGTCATAAGGTGGTTTCTGTTATCAGTTGCATTAATTTGGTAAGCGCT
This sequence comes from Colwellia asteriadis, assembly GCF_039523295.1. NCBI lineage: Bacteria > Pseudomonadati > Pseudomonadota > Gammaproteobacteria > Alteromonadales > Colwelliaceae > Colwellia > Colwellia asteriadis. Next base: position 647,716 of record NZ_BAAAFA010000001.1, read on the forward strand.
CATAGGCAGTAATAAAGTAATAACTAACAGTTGCTTAAAGCGACTTTTCTTTATTACTGGCAAAGGCAATGTTGGTTTTTTTCTAAAGAACAACATTACAATACCTTAGGTGAGCGCCAGTACACTTTTAACAAGCTTAGTAATACCGTTGTTCGCTTCATTAATATTACTCGCTAACATGTAGGCAGGAGTAGTAACTATTTTATTTTTAAAATCGATAACAACATTATCAACATCACAATTTACATGCGTTAAGCCTTTGGCAGTGATCAGTGCTGCTGTCGCGTTGTCTGTGCCAATAGTTCCCTTAACACCTTCAGGGTAAATCAATGGTAATAATGCCGGTGCAATACACATATAACCGCTTGGTTTTTCTGCTTTAGCAAATGCTTTAGCCGCATTTAGCACTTGCTCACTTACCTTGTAGTTATCGCTATCAATAGCAAAGTTAGATAAATTTTTTGCCGCGCCAAAACCACCCGGTACAATCAAGGCATCAAAGTCTTGCTCACGTAATTCAATAATATCTTCAACATCACCACGGCACAAACGCGACGATTCAACCAGTACATTACGTGTTTCTTCACTAACTTCGCCATTAACATGATTAATAACATGGTGTTGATCAATGTTTGGGGCAAAACAACGATAGCTCGCGCCTTGTTGTGTTAGCGCTAAAAAGGTCAGCACTGCTTCATGAATTTCACTGCCGTCATAAACACCACAGCCACTTAAAATAATTGCTACTTTTTTCATGCTAAATCCTTGTTCTTTCTCTTACTAATACTTTTTAAAATGAATAATTGCCTGACAACTTAATACCACCATAATGGCAGCAAACATTAAGTAAGCAAAGGGTAAAGCGCTACCGTCATAAAAATACGCCAAAATAGGGCCTGCTAGTGAGCCCGCACCCCAGCGCAATGTACCAATAACCGCGGTAGCAGTACCTGACTGCTGTGGAAATTGTGCCAAAATTAGTGCATCGCTATTTACCGCAATCATCGAAATACTGGCCATTAGCGGCAATAAACTGGCAACAGTGTACCCTAATGACAATTCATTATAATTAAAAAAAACTAAGGCGCTAACCGACACACACGCCAACATTAACCCCGAGCGTAACATCACCTTAGAGCCATGGCGTGTCACCAAACGTGTATTGGTAAAGTGAGCCGACATTAAGCCACAAACATTTAAGGCAAAGAGCACACTAAACCAAGTTTCACTCACGTTAAAAACTTTTAAATAAACATAAGGAATTGCAGTGATATAACCAAAAAAGGCGAGCGATACCATCATCGACGTTATGATATAAAAACGCGCATTCACGTTACTAAAAACGATTTGATAACGCTCAATAAAAGTAAAGTCTTGTGCTGACTTTACCTGCTCGCCTGAGTTAGAAAGCTTAGCTGTTTGATCACTGCTATTGGCACTTGCTCGGTTTACCTCAGGTAAAGCGTATATCACCAGTATTAACACCACCAAACTATAGGCGCTTAGTACATAAAAAATCAGCTGCCAGTTATGGGCTAATAGCAACACACTACCAATACTAGGCGCTAACATTGGCGCAACCATCATGATCATACTGACATAGGACAAACCTTTAGCAGTATCTTTACCATAGTATTCTCGAATAGTGCCAGGTACGACGACCGTTGCCGCACTACTAATAAACGCCTGAAAAAATCTAATCGATAAAAACTGTTCAATATTCATGGCAAAAGGCAATAATACATTGGCAATAAAAAAGCCGCTTAAACCTAAAATAACCAGTTTTCGCCTTGAGTATTTATCAGCCATCGGCCCAAATAAAATCAAACCCAGAGAGTAGCCAAGTAAATAAATACTTAGGCTGTTTTGTACCATGGGCATTGAGGTATTTAAATCACTCGCAATGGCGAGCATTGCGGGTAAATACATATCAATAGCCAGCGGAGACACAGCAATAATAGCGGCTAATAATGGCAGCAAAAATTTTAATGAAATACTGGGATGCTTGTTCATAAGTTTCCTGTTTTCTTGACTGGCTTTTGCGAGGCTAACTTCTGTTTTTCAGCGAACAACTTTTCTTGTAATTGTTTAGCAGAATTTTCATGCACTAAGCGCCCTAGCGTTTTTATCGCCTGTTCAATACTTTCATCCCAATGAACACCAAAACTAATCCGCATAAAGTTGGCATATTTACCTGACGGAGAAAAAACCGCACCAGGTGCAAAACTAACTCCTTGGTCGAGGGCCTCTTGAAAAAAATCACTGGTATTTACATGAGACTGACAGCGTATCCACAACACACTACCGCCTTGTGGCTTAGAAATGCAGACCTCCTCAGGGAAATACTTAGCCACCAAAGCACGCATGCGCTCACAATTGTAAATTAAGGTTTTACGCAGTACACATAAATGGCGATCGTAATCACCGCTGAGTAAATATTCATTTAAAGTCCATTGTTGCAACATAGGTGTCGAGCAAGACTGCGCTCGCTTAATGCGTTTTGCTTGTTCTTCAAATTTTCCCGGAATCAGCCAACCAATACGATAACCTGGCGCCGCTGTTTTTGAAAAAGAGGAACACGTCATCACTAAGCCTTTTTCAGAATATAACTGTGCAGGTTTAGGCTTATTGGGCGTGAAATATAGTTCGCTATAAACATCGTCTTCAATTAACGGAATATTGTGCTGCTCAAGCAAGCTAACCATAGCTTGGCGTTGACTGTCTGTTTTCATAGAGCCAAGTGGGTTATTAATCGCAGTGGAAAATAAACACGCACTAATATTATGTTTTTTAATCGCCTGCGCGAGCTTGTCAACACAAGCACCATCTTCGGTGCAGGTATAAATCTCTAGCGCTTTCATTCCTAAAGTTTCAATTAATTCAATAATACCGAAAAAACAGGGAGACTCTATCGCAATAACATCGCCACGTTTTGCTACACACTGTAAAGCAATAGATAGCGCTTCTTGAGCGCCATTAGTAATAACAATATCAGCTGGATTAGTTTCAACACCTTGTTCTTGATAGCGAAATGCAAGTTGCATTCTAAGTTTAGCGTCACCCGTGACTGGCCCATAACTTACGGCTTTTTCGGCGACTTTACTCAATACTGAACGCATTAGTCGTGCTAATGCTTTATCTGGTGGGTGTGCTTGAATAGGGTTTGAAATGCCTAATGCTACGGTTTCAGGCAAGTGAACGGCAGCATGAACTTGCTCAATTAAACTACGGCACTTAACTTCACTGGGCTTTCCTTGTCGCCATGTGGCAGGACGAGGTTTTAACGTTCTCGCCTGCTCGGCTTGCAAGTAATAACCTGACTGTGGACGAGCACAAATACGCCCTTGTCGCTCTAACTCAACATACGCCTGCTTTACTGTTGGAATACTGATTTCAAACTGTCGACTTAATTTTCGTAAACTGGGCAGTTTATCGCCAGCGACTAACCCACCAATTTTTTGTTGGTGCTCAATAAAGTCAATCACTTGTTGGTACAAGTAAGCAGAAGAGTTTTTGTCGAGTAAGCGCATTTTTTCGCCTTAAACTGTATAGGTTTCATTTTCATATTTCTGTATATGTTATTACAGCAGATAATGATTACAATGTCATTCTCTTTCAGGTAAGCACAATTTTTTAGGTTGATAAAACTAATGAGCAATAGTTTTTTATACGTCGTAACAGTTTTAATTTGGGGATCGACATGGATCGCCATTAATTATCAATTAGGTGACGTAGCCCCTGAGGTTTCAATTTTTTATCGTTTCGCGTTAAGTGCGGTGATCATGTTTGCATTTTGCTACCTTAAGAAAATGCCATTGCGCTTTGCTCCTAAATTACACTTTCAGCTATTCGCGTTCGGTTTAGCCCTGTTTGGCTGTAACTATTATTTATTATATAACGCGCAAGGTTATATTAATTCAGCCCTCACCTGTATCGCCTTTTCGTTAATCATGTTTGCCAATATTATTAATGCTAAATGGTGGTTTAAAACTCATATTTCGAGCCAAGTTTATTACGGTGGTGCGCTAGGATTGATTGGCATTATCACGCTATTTTGGCCGCAAATAAATACCGTTGAGTTAAGCCAAACCACCTTAACTGGCTTAGCTTTTTGTATTGCGGGGGTGTTGTTTGCCTCAACGGGCAACATGCTTTCAATGAAAAACCAAAAAATGAATATGCCAGTATTACCTGCAACCGCTTGGGGTATGTTGTATGGCAGTATTTTTATGTTTGTTATGGCGCTGATCAGTGGCAAAGAGTTTAACTTCGCTTATACAGTAGAGTACATAAGCTCGTTACTTTACTTATCGTTGTTTGGCTCGGTTATCGCGTTTGGTTGCTACTTAACCTTACTTGACCGTATTGGTGCCCATAAAGCTTCGTATTCAACGATTATGTTTCCTGCCGTGGCGGTAATTATTTCGACCTTTGTTGAAGGTTTTATTTGGGATGGTTATACCGTTATTGGCTTATTGTTAATGTTATTAGGTAATTTAGTCGTATTGTCAAAAACCAAAGCGAAAAAGCAAATACAGACTGAAACGATCGTAACGCAAAGCATTGTTACTCAAACGCCTGCGGTAACAACCGCGCAAAAAGCATAAGCGATCGCTTATGCTTTATCACAATCATTAATTAACAGTAGCGCTTTCTTAAGTTAACCACCAATAGGAGAGCCCGGCGGCATGGTAATTTCACTCGCTGGCGTTGCAGCTTTATTGCGCTCTAAGCTAAAATCAATTTGTTGTTCTAGTAAAATAAATTGCGTTGCGAGAGCCTTATAACGACGGCTATCGTTATTATCATCTAACCACTCTTCAAGCGATTTTAAACTAGCATAAACCTCGCTACGTACTTCAGTGACTACATCTGCTTGATGCCATAGCGTTAATAGTTGCTCAACAACTTGTTGGTTAATACGTTGTTGAACTAATAACTCCAAACCTGTTGCAGGTTGCTTTTTAATGGTGTTATTCACTACCTGATTAATAAGCTCTTTGACTGAAAAAATAGCTTCTGCGCTTTTATCACGACGACTTTCTGCCTGAAAACGCATCGCTTGTTGTTGCAAACGTGCTAAACGTTGAGGATTTAAAAGTAGTGCTAAGGTATGTTTTGCACTGGCTTGAGCGGCACTGACAGGATCAAAAGTTAATCCCGTTTGCGAAGCAAAACTTTCTCGATTGCGAGCATAACCATAAGCTTTAGGTGGAATAAGGCTAATTATAGCTTCAGGCAAAGTTAAAAAATCAGCATCTAATGTTGATAATAATGCGCTCAGTGCTTGTTGCTGGATAGCTGCTGAAACCGCTTTCACATCATAATTTGCTGGCTCTGCCACTTTTACTTCGTAACTATAATTAACACCGGCAATTAATTTAGCAGCCGCTTCAACTTGATAACGATGAAAGTTATAAATAGGCACCAACGCCTGCTCTAACTCCGACAATGGTGTATTTAACGCAATAGAGTTTAAACCAAAGTTCGTTAACGCTTTATTACGTACCGCCATTACTCGTGTTAACTCTTGGGCAGCATTAGTGCCGTTATCCCATAAATGCCCCGTATTGTGCGCACCAGATTTGGGGCGCGCATCGGGATCTGAGGCGTACAATAAGCCTTGCGCTTTCGTTTGTGCAACTAACGCAGCAAGCTGGTCGGCTTCATTTTGACCATTCTTAGCAGGAAAATCACCATAACCGTAAGCAATGACGTATTTATCCCAAGCCCCTAAATCTTCTTTATAGGCTTGCGATAAATCAATTTCGCCGTGCTCGTCTAAAGTTATAAATGGGTGTGGGTAATCCATAACCGAAGCCCGATTATTTACGCTAGCAGCAAAGTTGTGGGCAATCCCTAAAGTGTGACCCACTTCATGTGCTGATAATTGTCGAATTCGCGCAAGCGCCATCGCTTTCATCGCATCGGTATTAGTTTCTTGTGCACTTTTATTATCAGTAAACGGAGACGTTAAACCCAAGGCAATTAAATAATCTTGTCGTACGCGCAAAGAGCCCAACGTAACATGACCTTTAATGATTTCACCTGTGCGTGGATCAATAACCGACGCGCCATAAGACCAACCACGAGTAGCTCTATGTACCCACTGAATAACGTTGTAACGCACATCCATAGGATCAGCGTCGGCAGGTAGCATTTTTATTTGAAAGGCATCTTTATAACCAATATCGTGAAACGCTTGTTGCCACCACATGCCGCCTTCAATAAGCGCAGTACTCACGGGCTCAGGAACGCCTGCATCAAGATAATAAACAATAGGCTCAACCGCTTCACTCAGCTTTGCTTGTGGATCTTTTTTCGCTAAACGGTGACGAGGAATCAGTCGCTTAATTAAAGGTTCATCAATAGCACTGGCATAATCTGCATAAGCAATTGACCAAAAGCCGCTAAAAGGGTGAAACACTCGGGTTTGATAATTTTCGTCTGGTAGCTTTATTAACGAGTGATGTAAGTTTACCGTCACTGCAGTTGCATCTGGAGTGACCGACTTTAAATACTTGCCTGCCCCCGTACCTTTAAAGGTTACCGTAGCCTCTAATTCAGTATTATTAGGGAAAGCTTTGCTAAATTTTCGGTATAAACCGCTACGACTGGCATCTATTTTAAAGCTACCTTGTTTACGCTTTTTCAAAGTACTCGCGATATTGTGAATATCTGACAGTAAAAAAGGCGTGTAATCAATTAAGACTTTACTAGTCCCTGACTTATCATTACTTGTTGCAGCAACACTAAAACCCCAAATAATCGAGCTGGCAAACGCTTCATCAATAGCTTGTTGCTCTAACGGATTACTCGAGTCTGCACGATAATATGGGTTAAGCTGTCTTAAAAAAACTTTATTGCCTACTCGCTCAAACTGCACCAAGCGCGTATCGCCTAATTGACCACGATCTAAACCAATATCATTAGAGCCAATGCCATGAGGTAAGCTTGATTGAAATAAAAATTCTTGTTCAAACTGCTCTATTTGCAAATACACTTTACCTTCATCAACATCATGATAAAAAGAAAAGTAGCCCTGTTGTAGCGTTTTACCCTTAACAAAATCTTTAAAATCAACCTTGGCATTGGCAGAAAGCACTAAACAAGTAAATAACAAAAATACACGACAAACAAATTTCATTTAAATTCCTTCAATGCAAAAGGTAGCAAAACTATACGCTACACTAAACATGACACTATTAATTAAAAATACCGATTAAATAAGCTAGGGGGCTACTAAAAGAGCACCTAAGCTTGTTATAATTAGCCATGAAAGCACCTGTGAATTATTTCACAAAAACTTTCAGCAATTAAACTTATGTCTGCCGTTATGTTTGGCAAACTTTATAAAAGTAAATAACTCACTTTAAAGCAATTAGGTAACCCAATGCAACGACTAGCCCCAGCTTTACGCCAAGATAATGTTCCACTGGATTTAATATCATTAATTAAAACCATTTTAGCCGCGACTAAAGAGATCTCATTTCGTGTTAGCCAAGCACACTTAGGTGGCTTAATGGGTTCAACCTTAGATGAAAACATTCAAGGTGAAATTCAAAAAAAACTAGATGTAGTTGCCAACGAACTATTTAAAGATATTTTATTAGAGTCTGGCTTTGTTAAAGCCATTTCATCAGAAGAAGAAGATGATGCGGTAGCGGGCAATGAAGAAGGCAAGTTTATTGTTTCATTTGACCCACTTGATGGTAGCTCTAACATTGATATAAATTCACTTATCGGCACTATTTTTTCAATTCATGAAGCGCCTGCGGGTATTGAAGCCGGTGATAATGATATGTTCAAACTATCAGGCAACAAGCAAGTTTGTGCTGGCTACGTACTTTATGGCCCGTCAACCATGTTAGTTATGACCACAGGTAGCGGCACTCATTTTTATGTACTAGACCGCACTCATGGCGGCTATTTATTAGTAGAGCGCAATGTTCAGGTGCCTGCCGATACGCAAGAATTTGCTATTAACATGTCAAACCAACGCTTTTGGCAAGCGCCTATGCAAAACTACATTAATGACTTACTTGCGGGCGACACAGGTCCTCGTGGTAAAAACTTTAATATGCGCTGGATTGCCGCTATGGTTGGTGATATACACCGCGTATTATGCCGCGGCGGCCTTTTTACTTACCCTGCCGATAGCAAAAATCCTGAGCAACCCCATAAATTACGTTTAATGTATGAAGCAAACCCTATGGCATTCTTACTTGAACAAGCGGGTGGTTTGGCCATGACTAGTACCGGCCGTATTATGGATATTGAACCCGATAGCATTCATCAACGCGTTGAAGTGATCATGGGCTCTAAAAACGAAGTTGAAAAATGTTTGAGTTACTATCAGTAACCACTTCATTAAGTAGCATTTAAAAAGCAAAAAGCCTTACAACTGTAAGGCTTTTTTAATGTCTCCAATCTGCTAGTTTTTTAATAGTGAGCGATATTTATTCACTACGTAAAGCGCTAATAGGGTCGTTTGACAACACTTTTGATATAGGTATAAAGCTGACCAATAAAGATAACATCGCAAAACCTAGAGTGAGTGTGGCAACAATAAACCAATCTGGTGTAAATGACACGCTAGGTAGTGTTCTGCTATAGCCTAGCAGCATAAAGCTTAACGAGAAAGCAAACAGTAGGCTCATTAATACCGGTTGCATTAACTCCAGTAAGCTGTCCTTTAATAAGCGAGAGTTATCTGCCCCCATTGCTAGCTTAACCCCTAGGTCATAACGTCGAACTTGCACCATGTAATTGACAATACCATTAATACCAACACATACCATCAATAACGACACAACAGCCAAAACAATCGCAACCCACGCCGCGCTTAAGTGCTTTTGTCTTACTTGGGAAAATTTATACGCTAAGGTATCAGCACTCAAAATATCTAATCGACTATCTATTTTTGTCACTAGCGCTCTTATTCCATCAACAGTAAAGTTATTATTATCTGCTGTTACTAGGTATGAATAATTACGCTCACCGTTATATTTAGCGGGTATATAAGCCTTTATATATTCAAGAGAGTCATTACCAGGGAAAGAAATATTACTTGCCACCCCTTTTACCGTATAAAACTTTTTATTATCAAAACTAATTTTTTGCCCAATAATACCTTTAGTATCATCCGAGATTTTATCAGCTAAACGCTGGTTAATAATTACTGGGTAGTTTTCTAATTCATCGTCTCCTGCAACAAAGCCGTTACCGATAATATCGAGCCCAAGCGAATCTAAGTAGCCTTTTGATATTCTTGGTCTCAATGCACTACCAAGGTAGTTTCCCTGTTCATTATAAACCAGATCATGGTTATGATTTAATGGAAATAATGACTCAGAAATAGCCTGTACATTAGTAACACTTTGCAACTTACTTAACTGTATTAGAAATGATTTATGATGGTTTATTCGTTCTGGGTTATCTTTAATTTGCGAGTAATCGATAACAACAGACCATTTATTCTCCGTTGTAATGCCATTACTTCGTAAAGCCTCAGAAAGAGTAAGCAACACTACATGACAGGTAGCCATCAAAACCAAAAATGAAAATGTGACTTGCAAACCAATCAATAAATGGCTGGTACCGGCACTCATTTGCTTACCAACACCTTTACCACTACTTTGTAAACTAGCCATTAAGTTCTTTTCATTAACCACCTTAAGTTCAAGTGCTGAATACAACAGTGCTATCAAAAAGGTTAACAACAAGGCAAATAGCACTGTATTGAGACTCAAACTTAAGCTATCTAAACGAGCAATAGCATTAGACGCCAATATTTGCACAATAGAAAAGCTAGCCCCTGTAAGGAGTAAAGCAATTAGTACCGCTAAGCCAATAACCACAAGGTTATGTTTAAGTGACTCTACAAATAGCTGTTTATTACTTGCGCCAAAAGCAAAGCTGATCGCAACACTTTTAATTTTAGCCACCGCCCTTGCTAGTTGCATACTAGACAAATTAATGAGTGCTATCGCCATTAGCAGTAAAACACCTACCGACAGCATTAAAATAATAAGCGTACTATCACCTTGAATCGCTTGACGAAACTCTATAATAGATGCCGTTGGAATGTAGTCTTTTAGCAACTCTGGTGTATGTAATTCAGCACCTTTTAAGGCAAGTTCATTTAACGATGTGGCTATTCCCTTTGGGTTAGCGCCTTCTTTAAGTCTGACCGCTGCCTTGAAGTTTCCCATGTAACAATTAATACAGCCCTTAACATCAAAAACTTCATCCATATCCAGTGGGATCCACACAGAATCATTAATGTTTTGATAATAAGGTAATACTAAATTGTCTGGTGCTATACCAATAACGGTGAAACGACGTTGATTAAGTTGTATTTTTTTACCAATAATATCTTGGTCACCTTGGTAGTGTGTTTGCCACGTACGGTAGCCCAACACAACTGAAGGCTGTTTATTGCCAACTGCTTCATTTTGATTAAATAAACGCCCTAAAACTGGCTTTACACCAAGGACTTCAAATAAGTTATCAGACCCTAATAATACTTTAATTGTCGGTCTTTCATGTATGTCATATAACTTATAATCGGTCCATTCATGATAGACAGCAAATTCACTAAAAATATCATTATTTGCTTTAATATAATTGGTAACATGAATATTGGTGACCCCTGAGAACTCACTCTGCTCTGTTTTCAAGCCACCTTGTAAAACATACAAGTTTTCTGCACTATTGTATGGTAGAGGCGCAAAAAAAACTAAATCGACCAAACTGAAAACAGTTAACACCATAGATAGTGTTATAGCCAGCGTGAATACGGTTGTTAAATAATATTGCTTCGCCCTTTTGAAGGTGCGTATTGCTAATTGCATAACCATTATTAGTCAACCTCTACCGATGTATGAAGGTTTTGACTTCCTTCACTAGCACTCTTAACACCGTCACTAACAATCATGCCATCACTTAACTGTATATTACGGTGTGCCATACCTGCATATCGCGGATCATGTGTTACTAAAACTATCGTTGTCCCTTGTTGGTTCAATGCTTGTAACAATTCCATTACTGCATCACCATTTTTAGAATCTAGATTACCAGTAGGCTCATCGACAAGCATAATTCCTGAATCTCCCGCCAATGCTCTAGCAATAGATACACGCTGCTGCTGCCCCCCTGATAGTTGGTTAGGGAATAAATCACCTTTATCAGCCAAACCTACTTTCTGTAAACACGCTTTTGCACGTGCTTGACGTACTTCAAAACTGTCACCGCGGTACTTTAAAGGCAATGCGATATTTTCGAGTACTGTTAGTTCATCAATTAAATTAAATGACTGAAAAACAAAACCAATACGGTCTCCGCGAATTTGGGCTCGTTGACTACTATTCATATTAGCAACTTGAATACCATCCACTAAATACTCGCCACTATCAGGAGTATCTAAAATTCCCATAATATTAAGTAAGGTAGACTTTCCACAACCTGAAGGGCCTGAGATAGAAACAAACTCCCCCTCATAAATTGAAAAATCAACGCCTTTTAAAACCTGCACCTCTTGCGCACCTGAGTTAAATGACTTCGTTAAATTGGTAACTTTTAATACTTGATTCTTCATGTTAACTGCCTAATTTTACTTGTTGAGTTTCAGGGTCAATATCAAGTTGTGAACTGATAATTTTATCACCTGCTTTTAATCCTGAAAGCACCTGAATCAGTTGTCCAGACACCTTACCAAATGTCACTTCTACACGGGTGGCGATATCATCTTCAGTTAGTTTAAATAAACGCGCACTGCTATGCTCGCTAATACCTGTAGGAGTTTTAATGTAATGAACACCTTTTTGTACTTGCGCTAAAATAGTTGCATCAACTAATTGCATCGGTTTTACCCCGACATAAACCCCTTCATTAAGTTGAATATCAACTTGAACGGCACCTTCATTAATAACAGGGTCGACACGTACCACATAACCTAAAATCTGCCCGTTAACCGTATTAATTTTAGCCTTCATGCCTGCGGCAACTATATGCGCTTGCATTTGCGGCACCTTAATTTCAGCAATCAGCGGCGATAAGCTACCAATAAGTGCCAACTCTGTGCCAGCAGAAACACTCTGCCCTAAATGAAGTGAACTACGCTGAATAACCCCTTTCATACCAGCTTTAACAGAAAGTTGCTCAACCATTTGCTTCGCTACTTCAAACTCTTCTTGTGCCTGATTAATCAAATCGTCCTGAATAAGTAATGCCTCGCGGTGTACATCAGCAATTTTGGCTAATTTATGCTTTTCTAATTGCACCTGTTTATTAAGCTGTTTTGCATGAAGTTCATTACGCTTGGCATGAATGCCCGAAATAATCCCTGATTTTGCTAAGGTTCGCTCAGCGTCAACTTGTAACATAGCTATTTATTCTTGTGCTTCAAGCTCAGACAACGTTGACTCGTTATTTAGCACTTCTCTTTGTTGATGCAATAAGGTTTGTCGTTTTTGAGTTTTACTGTTTTGCAGCTTAGCCAAGGCTTGTCGTAAGTCAGCTTCAAGGCTTGGATTTTTCAAGGTCATAATAATGGTGTCTTCATTCACAATAGCACCTGGTTTAAGTTTTATTTCATCAACCAAAGCATTACTTGTCGCTGTTAATAAACGCTTGTTTAACGATTGTAACGTGCCATAACCTTCGACTTTTATTGAAAAGTCACCTGACTCTACTTGGGTAATAGTTACTGAGTTCTTGTCAATATAAGGCATAGTATTTGAGTAACCTAAATACCATCCTGTTAATAACATCAATACACATATAACGATTAAACTTCGATAGATAATTTTTATCTTATTTTTCATGTTTACTACTTTTAAGTGGTATCTTTATCAGCGATAAAGGATTTACGAATAACTGCTGTGGAAGGTAAAGGTTATCTCTATTGATAACAACAAATCAGCCTGAACTTATTGAATACTTTAACGTAACCAAAGCGTAACCTTCTTTATTATCAAAAGGTTAACAATAAAAGACAATAGGGTTCTCAATGGTTTACAGTTTAGCAACATGTTAAGCTATATAGAGATAAATGTGTAGAAAGAGAGTATGAAGTGATAAATATTGGCAGTTACGTTCTTGACCAAGAAGAAATGACATTAAGCCGGGATGGCAATAGTGTAAAACTCGAACCTAAAGTATTGGCTGTTTTAATGTACTTTTATCAGAATGAAAACCGCTATATTTCGATGGCTGAATTGCACGAAAAGGTTTGGCATGATCGCTGCGTTTCAGATGCAGCAGTTCGTCGAGTTATAGGCAAATTGCGCTTGTTATTTAATGATGATCATAAGGCACCTAATTACATTCAATCATTACCTCGACGCGGTTATAAATTAATTTGTAAAACATCTTATGTAGTTAGTAATAACCTTAACGATACTGCTATCAAAAAAACAGTCAATGCCTCTATACCTCACCAAAAAATCGACAGCCGCACAGAAAACAATAGTAGGCATAATTACATTAAAACCTCCCCGTCTCGTACAACTTGGCTCGAAAAAACATTCTCCTGGGGCAATAAAACCTTAATCACCTTACTTGTAACTATACTTGGTTTATTATTTATTGGACCATTGGCTTACCGTATTAGTACATTAGTTTCTTAAGTCGCTTGCTAACCTCTGCATATTAACAACAATTTACACAAGAATTGTCACGCTTAGAAACTTGTATAAATTCCAGACTAAAGTCCATACCCAAACAAAACATAGTTTGCTAGAATAGCGCCAAATTAAAGGAGAGCACTTTTATGCCAAATTATGTTGTGGGTCATAAGATCCCTGATTCAGATTCAATCTGTTCAGCTATCGCGTTATCATATTTAAAAACCACTTTAGGTGAGGAAACGCTTCCTGCACGTTTAGGTGAGTTAACCCCTGAAACACTGTTTATTCTTGATAAGTTTGGTTTTGAGCAACCTATGCTTAAAACCAGCTATGCCGGCGACGGTGTTTATATTGTTGATCACAGCGATATTGAGCTCGCCCCTGATGACATCGATGAAGCAACCATTTTAGGTATTATTGATCACCATAAACTAGGTGATTTAACGACCTCTACTCCACTTGAAATTTGGGTGCGCCCTGTAGGTTGTACTAACACTATCATTAAAATGATGTATGACTTTCACGATGTGGAAATTCCTAAAAACATCGCTGGTGCTATGATGTGTGCTATTTTAAGCGACACGGTAATTTTCAAATCACCAACCTGTACTACCGCTGACATTAAGTGTGTTGAAGCCTTAGCTGAAATTGCTGGCATTGAAGATTACAAAGAACTTGGCATGGACATGTTTAAAGTTAAATCTGCTGTTGAAGGTACGCCAGTACGTGATTTAGTAAAGCGTGACTTTAAAGATTTCAACATGAACGGTAATAAAGTTGGCATTGGTCAATTAGAAGTTATCGACTTAAGTGTTTTCGACGATATTAAAGACGAGCTAGCTGCCGATATTGCCGCATTAAAAGCAGAAGGCGGTCGTCATAGCGTATTTTTATTATTAACTGACATCATGAAAGAAGGCTCTGAACTTTTAGTAGTTAGTGATGATGAAACCATTGCTGAACAGGCTTTTGACGTTAAATTAAACAACGGCAGAGCTTGGTTAGACGGCGTACTTAGCCGTAAAAAGCAAGTTGTGCCACCACTACAAGACGTATTTTTATAAGTCTATGTATCAGCCATAAAATTTTGAGTTAAGCGTAATTCAAAACCAAGCCAATGCTCACGCATTGGCTTTTTTATTGGTTACTCGTCAAAATCTCTTATCGCCCCTTGGTCGCACTTTTTACACGACAACTCATAACCTAACATCGCTTCTCGACCCGCTAAGGTCACTACCCAAGGCCTATTAATAAACGGCGGCTTGTGCCTAACATGTTGAAAGTGTCCACAGGCTAGTCGGGCTACCCAGTCACATTCTTCATCTTGGTGATAATCAATTATTTTTTGCTGCATGTGCCGATGTTACTTTATTGCGCAAGTAGTATTTTAAACTTGCTTTTGCTGTCTTTGCCGTCTAAGTTGGAAAAGTTCATTAGCAAATCTTCTTTACCATCATTATTTAGGTCGGTAACACTCACCAAATTACCGTCTTTAGGTAATAATGTTTCAAAAGAACGACTACGTTTTGCAAAGGATTTTTTACCTGCTTGGCCACGATAAATCAGTAATTCATCGTCATCCTCCGACAAAATAAGTTCTTTAAGACCATCGCCAGTAATATCAGCTAATTGAACAATCGCACTACCGCTTTGCCCAGAGGTTAAGCTAAAATTCAACTCTACTTCTTTGCTAATATTAGGTTTTTCTTCATAGTTATCACTGGCATTCATTTTAAAAATATAAACATCTTGATCAATACTACCTGCCACTAAAGCACCGATAATTTGTGATAAGCCAATATCAAAACCCGATAAGAGTACTTCAAGCTTTTTGTCGTTATCAATATCAATAAACTGTAGCCCTGTTAAAGTGCCCTCAGCACGAATAACACTATTAGCGCTCGTAGAAAAAATTAATTCGTCTTGCTGCTTTTTACCTAAATAAATTTCATAATCGTTAACGCGATCAAGTACCCCTGAGGCTTTAGTGTATCGTACGACCATATCAGTAATACCATCAGCATTAACATCACGTAATTCGTCTAACTTTCGGTAAACTAAGTTACTTTGATCAAGCTGTTCACCACTGTCATCTTTTTTGGTCCACCATTCATAACCACTGATGGTGTCATTAACATTAATAATGGTTGGCAAGAGCGAGAACTGGCCATTATTAAGCTGCGTATAAATAAAAATTTCACCGTCGCCAACTTGAGCGATATCTGTTTTTTTATCAAAATTGACATCACTAAAATAGAGCTTTATTGGCGAATAGTTAGCTCCCATACCGTTAATCGTTACTCGTGGTTTAATGGATAACGACTGTTTAGTAAATTGATTGTCAGCTGCACCTAGCAGTAACAGTGTTTCTTTAAAGTCAGTTACAATGATGTCTTCAAATTCATCATCATTTAAGTCTTGAACAAAGTTGCCGCGCTGTATAAATTCAGCCTCACTTTGTAAATAAATAGAGCTGTATTGTGTTAGCGGTAAAAATTGTCCAGCTTGATAACGATACAAGGCATTAGCTGAAGTAAAATAAAGGTTTTGCTGCTTTTTCCCCGCTAAGGTTTGTTGGGTTTCACTTAAATCAAAATGGTGAAATTTCTTAGGAAGAATGGCCTTTTCTTTCACTTCGTATTGTTTACTTACGCCATTGTAAGCATAAATCATCAACCAACGATTTTTATGTTCATCTATTGAAAAGGTTACTAACTCTTTCCCTTCACTAATTAATAAATCTGCTGCAATAACACTTTGAATTAAAGGGTAAGGTGTAGCTATGGTCATTTCATTGAAATGGTCGTCTTTGTCTGCTGCTTGCACAGTAAAAGCGGTGATGATGGCTAAACTAGCTAAAGTAAAAAATTTACGGTAATGAAATAACGGCATGAACTCTCTTTCCTTTGATAATAATGCTGCCCTAATACTGACAGAAAAACAGTAACATAGTTCAAAAAAATCGTTACTAAAGCACTTTTAACTCCCGCTGAAATCACGCACTTTGAATGGTTACGGGTATAAACCCTAACTATACCCCACATAATCTGCTTGTAGTTTTTTCGCTAACATTGCACTCATCATAGCGCGCAGCGCTGCAGGTTTTACTAACTTTCGCATATAACCCACTTCATAACTTTTTGCTTTATCTTCAATACCTTCTTCGGTTGTCGCAGTAATAAGAATAGCCGGTAACGAATGGTGACATTGGCTGCGCATATCTTTAATTAGCGTTAGGCCATCGTCTTGTTGACCCGTTAACTTGCCTTCACTAAAACCTAATTGATAGTCGACCAGTAAAATATCTATTTCATTCATGTGATTAGCAAATTCTTGCAAGGCACTTTCACGAGAATCCGCAGCAAGAATATTACATTGCCACGCAGACAATAGTTCAACCATGCCGCTTAATACATCGGGATCATTATCAATACAAAGTACCGTAATATCTTTCAGCGCCACATTAAATATCGGGTTATTAACCGGTATAGGATTAATCACAGCTTGAGCTTGCTCAACATACACTGAAAACTTACATCCCTGCTGAGCTTTAGAGCGTAAGCTTAACGAGTGCCCCATTAAAAACGCTAAACTTTGTGTAATATTAAGCCCTAAACCTAAGCCACGACCTGATTGGTTATTCGCGCTATTTAATTGAGTAAATTGCTCAAAGACTACCCCTTGTTTATCAATAGGAATACCCGGTCCATTGTCGAGCACCTGAATAACCACTTGTTCGTTAAAAACACGTGCGCCCAATAATACTTTACCTGGGCTCGCATAACGAAAAGCATTACCCACTAAGTTTTGAATAATACGCCTAAGCAAGTGGCGGTCAGATTTAATCCAGGCCTGAGTTGGTACTAAACGAAACTCAACTGATTGCTCAATAGCCAGCGCTGAAAATTCTTGCGCTAATTCGTCAAAAAGCTCATTTAACGGGAACGCTTTCATTTGCGGTTTAATATTCCCGCTTTCTAAACGGGCTATTTCAGCTAAATCGGCCAGTAAGTCATTCGCAGCCTTTAATGAGCGGTCAATATTACTCACTTGTCGTTGTTGTTCGCTCGTTAAACTACTTTGCTCACCAAGTGCTGAAGTGAATAACCGAGCTGCTTCAAGTGGCTGCATTAAATCATGACTACAGGCTTTTAAATATTGGCTTTTCTTTAAATGAGCTTGTTCTGCTTTTTCATGGGCTTTTGCCAGTGCTTCATTGGTTTTTGCTAGTGTTAAAGTACGCTCGTAAACTCGTGTTTCTAAATCTAAATTGGCCTCTTTTAACACCTGTTCGGCTTGACGGTAGGCGGTAATATCTGAAAAAAGCATAACAAAACCACCACCAGGTAACGGGTTACCTTCAATTCGAATGGTTAAACCATTGGCTTGCTGTCTTTCAGAGCTGTGCGGACTGCCTTTACGTAAAAAGTCTAAGCGTCTGTTTACTTGCGACTCAATATCACCAGAGCCACATAAACCTCGTTGAATGTTATGACGAATCAGTGCTGATACAGGGCTACCGACATAAATAAGCTCGGCGGGGTAATCAAATAAGTCGAGGTATTTTTTATTCCATGCTACTAAGCATAGTTTTTCATCTACTATCGAAATGCCCTCACTAGCGTTTTCAATCGCACTTTGCAGTAAATTTTGCGAAAAAACCTGACGTTGGCTTGAGGCTTCTTCCACTAAAACAGCTAATTCATCTAAAGCGATATCTCGACCATCTAGAGCCGATGACAATACTAACCGCGCAGATGATGACCCCATAACAGTCGCCAAGGTACTTTCCGTATGTTGCAGTAGCAACTGGTTATAGGTGACATTACCAAGTTGCTTTTTATCGTGAGATGATAAAAACAAACTAAAGTTAATTTTGGCTTTTTCTACCCCAACAAAACGCGAGGCTAGCAACTCTAGTTCTTTCACATCTAACTGACGTTTTTTTTCTACTTTTAATAAATGTGGTGATTTCCATTCTAAAAATAGTGAAGCTTGCACACGCTCTTGCACACTTTGTCGACTAATTTGTGATAGTGACCACATCACAATAATATTTGCTCCTAAACTAAATAAGGTAGCGGTTGTTTTGGCAGGAAAAAGACCTTCGGCAAACGGCAAACCATACAGTCCAAACTGCGGTAAAAAGTTTAGCGTTAACCATAAGATGAAACCAACTAAAATACCGCCATACACACCAACAAGAGTGGCTCGTCGCCAATAAAACGCTGCAATTAATGCCGGAGTAAGTTGGGCAAATGCACCAAAAGCAACTTCACCTAACGAAGACAGTGTATCTGGAGAGGCCATAATAAATACGCTATAGCCGAGTAAAATTACCAGTAACGCTAAAAATTTACGTATATTTAATAAGCGTTTTCTAAACTGGTCATAATCTGTTTGCGCCACTTTTTGACGACGATACAATAAAGGAAAAACAATTTCGTTACTGAGCATAGTGCTTAACGCAATAGAAGAAATAATCACCATAGAACTCGCCGCCGATACCGCACCTAAAAAGGCAAATAAGGTCAACCACATTTGATCGCCAACACCCGGTAAAAACAGCACGTAAGTATCTGACGGAACAGTATCACCCAACAGCATTTGCCCAGCTAAACCTAGCGGTGCGGCAAAAAAGGCAAAAACTAATAAATACAGCGGAAAAACTCTGCGGCTCAACCAAGTATCTTTCTGATCTTTTAGCTCAACAATCATCACTTGGAACTGACGCGGTAATGATAAAAATGCCGCCATCACAATAATCAGCATGGCAAACATTGAGGTAACATTATCAACCGTGAATTGCTGATCGAGCAAAGCGCTGGCATTAGCGTCTTGCCATAGGGCTGTTGGAGAATCAAATAAAACAAAACAAACAAAAATACCTACCGCTAAAAACGCAATTAACTTAACCAAAGATTCAAAAGCAATGGCAAGCATTACCCCAGGATGGCGCTCTGTTACATCAATATGTCTAATACCAAAAAGTACCGTAAATACCGCCAGCATTAAACTCACCACTAAGCCAATGTGCCAGCTACTTAAGCTTTGCTCTATTTGCAGTTGTTGAAACGAGTAAACCATGGCTTTAAGTTGCAGAGCGATATAAGGCATAGTGCCAACTAAAGCCACTAAGGTAACTAGTATGGCTAGATTATGTGACTTACCAAAACGCGCAGCTAGTAAGTCGGCAATAGAGGTTAAATGCAGTTTTAAACTGACCCGAATGATGCGCTGTATAAACGGCCACGCAAAAACAAACAGTAAAATAGGACCTAAATAAATAGGGATATGAGAGAGTAAATTAGTTGAGGCTTGCCCGGTAGTGCCTAAAAAACTCCAAGAAGTACAATAAACACCAAGGGTTAGCGCATAAAGGATGCTTTGGCTTTTTTTAGCTAATTGATGACGGTATTTATCTCCCAAAAAAGCAATTAAAAACAATAAGCCGATATAAGCCAAGCTTAACAACACCAATTGCCAATTAGGAAACATAATTACTCGCTAAATAAATAATAAAAATACGCTATGAATATACCTAAGCTATTTAACAATAAAAAGATTATCTGATTATTATTTGTTAGAATAATAACTCTATTCGGGCTAGCCTTGAAAAATTATTAGCCTGTTTTAATACTATTTTGATACAACTAATGAGTTTTTATGACTTTTACCCGTTCAATTACCGCGTTAGCCGTTGCCACTAGCTTATATAGTGCTTTTACTTTCAATGCCTTAGCTAATGATACGTTAGCACAAAAAGATGACATTGAAACCATTACCGTTAAGAGTGACTTTCGCCAGCAAAGTTTACAAAAAACACCTACCTCTTTATCAATATTAACTGATACTGATATTAAGCAGCGTAACGCTCAGCATTTAGAAGAGTTAATTGCTGTAACGCCCAACGTTAATTTTGCCAGTGGCTCACAGCGTGCGCGTTACTATCAAATTCGCGGCATTGGCGAGCGTAGTCAATTTCAAGAGCCCATTAACCCTTCGGTTGGCGTAATTATTGATGAAGTCGATTTTACCGGTATCGGTAGCGTTGCTTCATTATTTGATGTTAGCCAAGCAGAAGTGTTTCGTGGTCCACAAGGAACCCGATTTGGTGCTAATGCCTTAGCTGGTATAATAAACATCACCACCAATGCGCCTACTGAAGACTTTGAAGGTAGCATGCAATTTGATGTGGGCAACTATAATAGCTACGGCTTAGGCGTTGCATTATCAGGGCCTGCTAGTGATGCTGTAAACTACCGTTTAGCCGTTAATAAATATGACAGCGATGGCTTTATTGAAAATACTCACCTTAATGTTAAAGATACAAATAATCGTGACGAATTTACCGCCCGCGCTAAACTAGCGATTGAAGCAAGTAATGACTTAACCATTGACTTAAGTGCATTTCACTTTGATTTTGATAATGGCTACGATGTATTTTCGTTAGACAACAACCGCAACACCCTTTCTGACGAACCAGGCTTTGACACCCAAAAAACCTCGGCGTTAGCAGCTAAATTCACCTATCAAGGTTTAGACACAGTCACTTTGGTCGGACTTATTAGCAGTGCAAATTCAGATTTAGCTTACGGCTACGATGAAGATTGGGCGTATGCCGGTATTTCAGACCCAGCGATTAATCCTGATATTAACCCCGACTTTGCCTACTGGGAGTTTAGCTCTACCGACCATTACTTCCGTGAAAAATCGGTTACGACCGCTGAATTACGTGTATTATCTAATAAGGGAGAAGAAATTTTTAATGGCAGTACTAGCTGGGTTGCTGGTGTTTTCTATAAGCAAGATAATGAAGATTTATCCCGTCAATATACGAGAAATGATAACAATAGCAAAAACTTTGATTTCACCTCAACCAATGAGCGTACCAATCTTGCTATCTATACTCAATTAGATACAAAACTAAGCAAACGTTGGACGCTAGTTTCTGGCTTACGCATTGAAAACTATCATGCTGATTATGGTAATTCAGATCAGTTTGATGACAACATTAACGATACTATGATTGGTGGTAAGTTAGTCCTTAGCCACCAAAGTACAGAAGATAGTCTTTGGTATGGCTCTATTAACCGTGGTTATAAAGCTGGTGGACATAATACTGATGGCTCTTTGCCTGAAGACCTACGCAGCTTTGACCCCGAATATTTAATGAACTATGAGCTTGGCTATAAAGTCACATTATTAGACAACAATGCTTACGTACGTACTGCACTTTTCTATATGGATCGTGAAGATATGCAGGTAAATAGCTCAAGAGTTACCAAGGAAGGCAACGGCACTTCGTTTGTTAGTTATTTAGGTAATGCCACTTCAGGTAGTAACTACGGCGCTGAAATCGAATCAGCTTGGACTATCAATAACTCTGTTAATGTTTATGGCTCACTAGGGTTACTTGAAACAGAATTTAATGAATTCACTGATGCAAACCAAAATTCACTTACCGGTGCTGAACAGTCACATGCACCTAGCTATCAATTTAATGTAGGTATTAACTATCAACCTACAGATGAGTGGTTATTTAATTTATCTGTTGATGGTAAAGATGAATTTTACTTCTCTGACACGCGCTATTTTGATTATGGCTATGACGGTAGCTTCGCAACCATTCCAGAAGAAGATATCAAATCTGAATCAGTGGTCTTACTCAATGCATCTGTTTCTTATATCCAGGATAACTGGCAAATTAAACTTTGGGGTCGTAACCTAACAGATGAAGAGTACGCAAACCGTGGTTTTTACTTTGATAATGATTCGCGTGACGGCTACACACCGAAAGCGCATACTCAGTTATCTGAGCCACTAGTATTTGGTGCAACGTTAAATTACCAATTTTAAACTTATCACTGGTTACTGATAGTGACCAATTTATTATGATGAACTCAGGGGAGTGTTTTCTCCCCTTAAAAAATTTTATAAGGTTAGTTATGAAAATATCAATCGAACTGAGTTTATACCCGTTAGCAGAAGAGCAGTATAAAACTGAAATCTGGGCGTTTATTAAACGGTTGCGTTTAGTTGAAGGGTTGAAAGTCGTCACTAATGGCATGAGTACGCAAGTTTTTGGTGATTACGACTTAGCGGTGAGCAATGTGATGGCTGAAATTAAGCATGTTCACCAAACAACAGGAGCTGCTGTGTTCGTCTGTAAGTTTATCAACGGCGATCGCTCGCATGTTGAAGCTGAAAGCTAATGTCTGAGTTACTCTCCCCCCCTACTACAAGCGTCAGTTCCGATTTTATTCACTCGATAATACCAGCAACAACAGACGCACTATTTAGCATTACAGGGCTTGAATGGCTTGCAATGCTGTTATCACTTGCCTATGTCTTACTGGCAGCAAGAGGTTCCCTCTGGTGCTGGCCGGCAGCCTTTATTAGCACTGCGTTATATACGTATATTTTCTATGAGTTTTTATTACTCATGGATAGCGCGCTAAATGCTTATTATTTAGTGATGGCTGTTTACGGTTTTTGGGTGTGGCGAGGCAATAACACAAAAAATAGTAAACTAGCCGTTGATAATGAAACGCTTCACGCAATAAAAAACCACTCGAAAAGCGAAGTTGAAGCTGAAGCTGAATCCAGCTTTACCGTTGTTTCATGGCAACTCAACTGGCACGTAAAAGCCTGCGCTATCTTAGCTTTAATTTCTGCAGGTTGGGGGTACATCATGGCAAATTATACTCCAGCTGATTTCCCATATTTAGATACCTTTACCACCGTTTATGCGGTATTCGCCACCTATTTAATCGCTCAAAAAGTACTAGAGAATTGGATTTACTGGATTGTCATTGATGTCATTTCAATTTACCTCTATCTGCAAAAAGCGTTATACCCAACGGCATTGCTATTTATTATTTTTACTGGTGTCGCTTTTTACGGTTATGCAAAATGGCGTAAATTATTCATAAATAAAAACGAGCAGCCTTTGAGTAATAATGATGGCTCATTTGCTTAAAAGTCTACAAGCGCTACCCTGCTTTACTCACATTAGTAAAGTTACTGACGTAAAGGGTGGCTATAGTAATCAATGCTTTCAAGTAACAACTAACGATCATGATTTTTTTGCTAAAAAAGTATCTAGTGAGTTATTGACTACTGAGGTCTATTTAAGCAAGGTTTTGGCTAAAGAGGGCTTAGCTCCTGCTATTATTTATCATGATCAACAGTGGGTTATCAGTGAGTTTATACAAGGTGATAACTTAACTGATTCCCATTTATCGCTACTTGATAAAATAGCGATAAGTATTGAGTTAATGGTGAAGTTTCATGGCTTACTTTCACATAACTTATCTCAAGCAAATGTTCCAACAGCTAGCCATACTGCGACTACTAAAAAAGCTATAAATAGCATACCCCCATTAAGTATTCCCAAGCATATTGAGCAATTACTAATTGCTGAGATTAGCCCGGACTTACGCGCAACTTTTCAAAAAATATCCGATCAGTTAGATTTATTAATTACGCCCGCTAGCCAAGGTTTTCAACAAGTTTATTGTCATAGTGATATTAATTTTAGCAATGTATTGCTTGACGCCAACCAGCGCTCGTGGCTCATTGATTTTGAGTATGCCTGTAAAGCGCCTGCTGAGTTTGATATTGCCATGTTAATTGCTATAAACAACCTACCATTGTCACTGCTAGAGCAGGTGATTTTTCAGTATCAGCAAAAAGCCAAACAACAAGGCTTTAATAAATTAAACAAAGACTTGTGCAATCGCTTTTTACTGCTCAGCTATTTTATTAATGGTTTGTGGTACTACAACAAAGCACTGCAAGCCCCATGCGCAACCAAAGAAACATTTACTAACCTTGCCAAAGCTCAATGGCAGCTATATAACCAGCTAAATGACACTTTAGCGTTAGCAACCCTAGCAGTCCCATTAACTTTATGAGATTAACGGCCTTAAATGACTAGCGTTCCACTTTATTTAAAAAGATCGAATCTATAATTCCGCTTTGTATTTTTTTGATAGTTCCGTAAAATAGCTATTTTAGCAGTTCTGTAAAGGTTAACGATGAAACGCATTGTTTTATATATTTCAGATAAATGTCCCCATTGCCGTGAAGCGCAAAAATATTTAGATAATAACGGCATAAAGTACCGACTTACCAATGCGAGAATGCAACGTGGCAGAAAAGAGCTTGACGCTATAGGCGCTCGTTCTGTACCAGCACTTAAAATTGGTAATGAAGTAATGATTGGCTGGGATCTAAAGCTGTTCAAGAAACTCTATGATGCAAATTAAGAAGTAAAATTTACAGTAAATATTTTTATAGATATTTTTTAGCGGCAACTTATTCTTAGCCTTCAGTATTCTCTGCTATCAACAAACTGAACGTTTTTACATCACAATAATTAAAACCATCACAACCTTTGATAATAAGTTTCAAACTTGCTAGGTCGGCATCCTTAAAAGGTTTACTACCTAGAAAATCACTCCCACTAAAACAAGATAACGTATTGTCATTAATTTCACATTGAACTTCAGCCACTGCATTAGGGCAAAGTGAAAAAGAGTCGCTACCACATTTAAGATCTACTATCTTATTATTGTCAGAATATGCTGCACCGTTAGCCGATAAATATAAATCTATTTTATACGATGCTGAGGTTGGGGATACCCACTGAACTTCAAAGCGAGCACCTTCTGTAACGGTAACCTGCTCTTCATCATAATAGTCTTTCCCATCAAATCTAACATTGTGAAAAATAAAACCTTCTGTGCCAGATATGGGATCATTAAGGTTGGTCTCATCATCACTACTACTACTTCCACCGCCACAAGCATTTAACATTAATAAACTAATGATTAATAAAATATACTTCATAAAAGAGCCCTATGATAAAATTAACAGTATAAAGATAAACTTGAGCAGCAATATATACCCAACAAAATGGATATACTAAACCCTTTTCAATAATGACTGTTAAGACGAAAAAACAAGTAGTTGGCTACAATTAAAACACTTATTGATGCAATGTACAAAATAACAAATTACTGTACTGTTTGAGTATAAAACTCTGAGATATATTGGCCGCCTTTAATATTAGCAATAAAACGCAGTTTATAACTTTCGCCTCTGTTGCTTATTAGTTCTCCTAATGGCGTACTGCTATACCAGTAATACGGGCTTTTCTTCATGCCTAACGGGTACGGTGTCATTTTATCACTTTTATCAACCAAAAAAAGCGTTGCTGTGTCTAGAGGAAAAGTTGAATTCACTTCAATAACACCGTCTTTATCAGCAAAGCTTACTTGAAATTCACCTGATGAAAGTATGCAACTTTGATTAATAACATCACAATGCCCCTCTGGAGATAGTTGAACTATTTTCTCATCATTAGCCTTTGCCTCTTCATAAAAATCAGCACCAATAAAACCAAAAATGGCGAGGAAAGGGGCAACCATAAAAGCAAGTTTTGTATGTTTATTCATAAGGCTATCTTCTTAATACGTAATGGAGTTAATCGTCGATTTGTCATCAGTGTGATAAATCACTCAAGTGACATAACTTGACTTAGTGCGTAGAGTTTAACAGAAAAGGCTAGGCGACTTTTTAAATATACTGTCGACTAGCCTTTTTATTTTTTACTTAGAGGTTACATGAGCTCTCTAGTGATCGTGTGCTGCGCTCACTTCACCTGGAACACGCATGTTATCTACCATATCTTGAATATGAGCTGGTGCTGGACCTGTCACTTTAAGTACGATAAATGCTACTGCAAAGTTAACCAATGCGCCAACTGCACCAAATGCATTAGGTGAAATACCGAAGAACCAATCTGGACCCATATCACCTAAGAATGAAGTACCTGGGATAAACATAATGCCTTTATGTTGGAATACGTAAAGCATAGTTACACCGATACCTGAACACATACCCCAAACGGCTGCTGTACCACTCATTTTCTTAGAGAAAATACCCATCATTAATGCCGGGAAGATACTTGATGCGGCTAAACCAAAGGCTAAGGCAACTGTACCGGCGGCAAATCCAGGCGGATTTAGCCCTAAGTAGCCTGAGATAATAATCGCGATTGTCATTACAATTCGACCGGCTAGCAACTCGTTTTTCTCTGACATGTCAGGGGTTAGTACACCTTTCATTAAATCGTGCGAAATAGAGGACGATATTGCCAACAATAAACCAGCGGCTGTTGACAATGCGGCCGCTAAGCCACCCGCTGCTACGAGAGCAATAACCCAGTTTGGTAAGTTAGCAATTGCAGGGTTAGCTAGTACCATAATATCACGGTCAACTTTCACCATTTCATTAGTTGTAGCATCTGCAGTGTACTGAATTTTACCATCGCCATTTTTATCTTCAAACTGTAATAAACCTGTTTGTTCCCAGTCTTTAAACCACTGTGGACGCTCAGAATACTCAAGATTTTGACCGGCTACAGGTTCAATCGTATTCATTAGGTTTAAACGTGCCATAGCACCAACTGCTGGAGCAACAGTATATAAAAGACCAATAAATACTAAAGCATAACCTGCAGAAGAACGTGCAGCTTGCACTGAAGGAACAGTAAAGAAGCGCATAATTACATGAGGAAGACCCGCTGTACCAATCATCAATGACATAGTATAAGCAAACATGTTTAACGTGCCGCCTAAATTATCTGTCGTGTATTCTTTAAAACCTAAATCAGTTACTACCATATCTAACTTATCAAGCAAGTAAACACCGCTGCCATCAGCTAATGTGCTACCTAAACCTAATTGTGGAATAGGGTTACCAGTAAGTTGTAATGAAATAAATACCGCTGGGATTGTATAAGCAAAAATCATAACAACGTATTGAGCGATTTGCGTATAAGTAATACCTTTCATGCCACCAAGTACTGCATATACCCAAACAACGAACATACCAATATATAAACCAAGCGCGTATTCAACTTCTAAGAAGCGAGAGAATGCAACACCTACGCCTTTCATTTGACCAATGATGTACGTTAATGACGCAATAATTAAACAAGCAACTGCAACAATACGAGCTGTTTTAGAGTAGTAACGGTCAGATATAAATTCAGGTACTGTAAACTTGCCGTGCTTACGCATGTATGGCGCTAACAGCATGGCTAATAATACATAACCACCGGTCCAGCCCATTAAGAATACTGAACCACCGTAACCTAAGAAAGCAATCAAACCTGCCATTGAAATGAATGACGCGGCACTCATCCAGTCAGCGCCAATCGCCATACCGTTTTGTAGTGGTGTAACGCCACCGCCCGCTACGTAGAAGTCACTAGTTGAGCCTGCTCGAGCCCACCAAGCAATAGCAAAATATAAGGCGAACGTGCCAAATACTGCAATATATGTATATAGTTTTAACTCATCCATCTTTTAGTCCTCTGCGTGATATTTTTTATCAAGCTTGTTCATTTTGGCACCGTACCAAAAAATCAAACCTAAAAATGAATAAATAGATCCTTGCTGTGCAAACCAAAAACCAAGTTTGTACCCACCTAGACGAAATTCATTTAATGGCTCAACAAGCAACAAACCTAAACCAAATGAAACTGCGAACCAGATTGCAAGACAGATAAAGATCAAGCGCAGATTTTCCTGCCAATATGCTTCTTTATTTT
Organism: Colwellia asteriadis; assembly: GCF_039523295.1. Taxonomy (NCBI): domain Bacteria; kingdom Pseudomonadati; phylum Pseudomonadota; class Gammaproteobacteria; order Alteromonadales; family Colwelliaceae; genus Colwellia; species Colwellia asteriadis. The sequence goes on from NZ_BAAAFA010000001.1 coordinate 675,973, forward strand.
CTTCCACAATAGTCTCCTAGCGACGTAGCGTTATTATTAGCGTTTTATATTTTTATTTCGCTTTTTTACGCTTAACTTAAAGTTGTAATAATTTTTTAGTGAAAGTATCGCTATAGATTACTGTCACTAATACCTAAATAATTGATCCATATTTTATCGTAAATATAAGTCATCGTTTTAAGTAACAGTGGCAAAAATCCATACTCAACTTTTACTGTTAATTAATCTAACAAGCTTTTTTTTTACGGGGTATTAGCCTTTAGTCTAGTTCGTTAAAAAACAGCAGTTTACCGAAAAAAAATAGAGTAAAAGTTCTATTTATTATCAGTCTCTGTAGTATTATAAAAAATGATAAATAGCATAAGTTAACGTTAGATTTTTCTTGAAATAAAAACAGTGAATCAAACGTCTCACACTTTAGTCTAGGTTTAGGTAATAACACTTGTTTATATGCGCGCAAGGTCATAAATTACCACTAACATCTAAAACAGCTCACTCGCAAGCTAGGTTGGACATCATGGACACTGAACTTTCAGAAATTAGCGCTTTCATTCAAAGCATTCCTCCCTTTGATAGCTTGCCTAAACAAGTATTGGCGCACTTAGTACGCGAGTTAAATATTAACTATGTACGTAAGGGTGACTTTTTACCCCCGAAAGGCATTAATGAACCTAGACTCTATATCCTCAGAAAAGGGGCCGTTAGTTGCTTATCTAGTAATGGTGAATTAATTAACCGCTTGGGTGAAAGTGATTTATGTGATGCTTTTTATCATGCAGAAAAAAACACTAACGTTGATGCACAACAAGTACAAACCGATGAAGACTGTTTAATTTATAGTGTCAATGTTGAAGTACTCACAGCCATTGGTGAACGCTTCCCTAGTATTAGCGATTTTTTCAGCCAAAACTCCGCTCAGCGCTTAAAAACTCAAATGACTAAGGTAAATGAAGAAGCAATTTTATCTTCAACCTTAATGAATACCTCAGTAAGTAATTTTTACCATAGCCCCGTTGCTAGTATTTGTGCGAGTAAGAGCATTCAAGAAACCGCTATTCAAATGAATGAGCAAGGTTACTCATGCTTAGTTGTTGTCAAAGATGGCATACCTGCAGGTATAGTGACTGATAAAGATATTCGCCGACGCTGTGTTGCTAAAGGGCTTGCCATTAGTGAGCCTATCAGTGCAATTATGACTGAGAATATGAGCACGATAGATATTAAAAACAATGCCTACGATGCACTAATGACGATGACAGCTAAACATATTCATCATTTACCCGTTACAAAACAAGGTAACTTAGTGGGAATGGTGACGGTCACTGATTTAATTAATAATGAAGGTCATAATGCGATTAACCTATCAAGCATAATTCATAAAGCCAATAGCATTGATGAGCTTAAACAAATCAGTTTATTACTCCCTAAGCTACAAATTCGTCTAGCCAAACTAGGCAGTAGTGCAGATCATGTCGGAAAAAGTGTTAGTGCCATTACTATGGCATTTACCAAACGCCTCATTGAAATGGCTGAAAGTAAATATGGCTCAGCACCAGTACCTTATGCATGGCTTGCTGCAGGTTCGCAAGCAAGGCAAGAGCAACTCGCGCATTCAGACCAAGATAATGCCATTATTATTTGCAACAGTATGAAACCATACGACGATGCTTGGTTTGAGCAACTAGCACATTTTGTCTGTGATGGTTTAGCCGAATGTGGCTTTATTTATTGCCCTGGTGATATTATGGCGACCAATCCTAAATGGCGTCAACCACAACAAGTTTGGCATAAATATTTTTCCGCCTGGGTTGATACTCCGAGTCCAAAAGCTCTATTAAACAGTAGCGTTTTTTTTGATTTAGAAACCATTTACGGTGATACCTCTTTATTACGTAGTGTACGTAAAAAGCTACTGACAAAAACCCAAAAAAATACCCTATTTATTGCTCATCTTTCTAAAAATGCATTAGCACTACGACCACCACTTGGCTTTTTCCGTGACTTTGTTTTAAAGCAAAGTGGTAAACACCGAGCAACCTTAGACTTAAAACACAACGGCATTGCCCCCGTCGTTGATTTAGCGAGAATTTATGCATTAGCAGAAGGAATTAGCGCGGTAAATACAATAGAACGAATTCAACAAGCAGCAGGAACCCCCTCTTTAACCAAAGCCTCCGCTGAAAATTTAATTGATGCTTACGAGTTTTTAGGGATGTTGCGCGTTGCACACCAAGCCAAAGCACTAGCAAAAGGCGAAAGTGCAGATAACTATTTATCGCCTAAAGAAATATCGAAACTTGAACGCCAACATTTAAAAGACGCATTCAAGGTGATTAAAACATTACAAGATGCACGTCAGTCAAATTACTAATGATAGTACTTACCTCACCTTTTTTAATGAGCAAGCATAATGGTTAATAACCCACTAACCTCTTGGTTACTTGGCTACGAAGCGAGCCGAAAACGGCTATTAAAAAAAGCCCCAAAAGGCGCTCTACGTGATTTTTTATCAGTACCATTACCTGATTTAAATACTCCAATTAATCAGTTACCAATACTTGCTGTTGATTTTGAAACCACCGGCTTAAATGCCAAAGAAGATAAACTGCTTAGTGTTGGCTTTATTGAAATAACGCAACAACAAATGGCATTAAAAAGCTGTTTCCATCAAATAATCAGAACTAAACGGCAACTAGAAGAAAGTAACGTTATTATTCATCATATTACTGATAGCCAAAAAGATAAGGGATTAAACAGGAAAATAGTAGTTGAGACCTTGCTAAAGGCATTAGCAGGTAAAGTAATGTTAGTTCACTTTGCCCGTATTGAAATACAATTTCTCACGCAAGTGTGTTTAAAGTATTACGGTATGGCCCCGATATTTCCCGTCATTGATACCTTAGCGATTGCTAAACGGCAGCTTGATAAACGCGATGTTGCTTATGACCCATCTGAGCTTAGATTGAGTAACTTACGCCATAAATATCAACTACCTGAGCATCAAGCTCATAATGCCCTTAGTGATGCTATTGCCACAGCGGAGTTATTTATGGCGCAAATGAGCGAACGCAACAGCGATGACAGCCTGCGTTTAAAAGATATTATTTTATAAAAACTTCACTCGTGAAAAACAAACACTAAAAAATAATTACCGCAAATAAAAATGCCGTATTCAAAGTGCTTTGAATACGGCATTAATCTATTTAACCTGAACTCGGTTTAAGAGATATTTAACAAATTGAAATATCAGCAAAAATTACTTTTCTGAATCGCTAGCTTGATAGTTTTTCTTAATTCAAGGCAAATTTCGCGTCAATAGCTAGCCTATTGCAAGTAAATTTAACGAAGAAGTTAGGAAAAGTAGCTGCTAGAGAAACATTTGTTAAGCCGAGCTCAGGTTATTTATTTTCGCTAACGAGTTATCTTTAAACTCGCTCAAATACGGTCGCGATACCTTGCCCTAGTCCAATACACATAGTTGCTAGACCTAGGTTAACATCTTGCCCTTCCATAAGATTAATTAACGTACCTGAAATACGAGAGCCAGAACAACCCAGCGGATGCCCAAGTGCAATCGCACCACCATTTAAGTTAATACTATCATCAAGTTTATCTTCCACTTTTAATGCGCGAACACAAGATAGTGCCTGCGCTGCAAATGCTTCATTAAACTCAAATAAATCAATATCGCTAATACTTAAACCGGCGCGCTGTAATGCTTTATTAGTTGCTGGGACAGGGCCATAACCCATAGTTGCAGGATCACAACCCGCAACCGCCATGCTCTTTATTTTCACACGTGCGGTTAACCCTAATGCTTTTGCCTTTTCAGCTGACATTACTAGCATTGCTGAGGCACCATCAGATAAAGCTGATGATGTACCTGCCGTTACCGTACCATTAACGGGATCAAACACTGGGCGTAAAGCGGCTAAACCTTCCGCCGTTGTTTCAGGGCGAACCACTTCATCATGTTCAACTAAGGTTAATGCACCTTCTTCATCATGCCCTTGGGTTGCTACAATTTCATTATCCCAACGACCTGCTAACATCGCCTGGTGCGCTTTTTGATGAGAACGAGCGCCAAAGGCGTCTTGCATTTCACGGCTAATGCCATGTTGTTTACCTAGTAACTCAGCGGTAAGTCCCATACTGCCTGAAGCTCTAGCAATATGCTTACTCAACGCTGGGGCAAAGTCGACATCATACATCATAGGTACATGCCCCATGTGTTCAACGCCACCAATTAAGTAAACATCACCTAAGCCTGCCATAATACCCGTAGTAGCATCATGAAGTGCTTGCATTGATGAGCCACATAAACGGTTAACCGTAACCCCCGCTACTGATTTTGGTAAACCAGCAAGTAACGAAGCATTTCTAGCAATATTAAAGCCTTGTTCTTTAGTTTGCTTAACACAGCCCCAAATGACATCCTCAATATCAGCAGGATTCAAAGACGGGTTGCGCTTTAGTAATTGTTCAATAAGATGTGCTGAAAGCTGCTCAGCACGAACATTACGAAATACACCAGCTTTTGAACGTCCCATAGGAGTTCTTATACAGTCAACGATGACAACTTCTTTCATGTTATTCTCCTACAGGTTATTTAGCGTTATGTGCCGAAGCGGTTTTCACGTCGCTATTAAAATAAGACTTGCCTGACGCGGCCATTTCACGAAGCCCGTCAGTTACTTGGTATATTTCACCTAAATGAGCGTATTTATCGGCGGCATTAATAAAGTTATTTAACCCTAATGTTTCAAGGTAACGAATAGCGCCACCTCTAAATGGAGGGAAACCAATACCGTAAATCAAGCCCATATCAGCCTCTGCTGCACTATCAACAACGCCTTCTTCTAAGCAGCGCACCACTTCATTCACCATAGGGATCATTAAGCGTTCAATAATTTGTTCCGCATTAAGTGTGTTATTAGTTGCGGGCTCTGCAAACAGCGCATAAGCTTCAGGTGCTGCAACTTTAGTAGCTTTGCCACGCTTATCCGTACCATGATTATAAAAACCTTGGCTATTTTTTTGTCCCAAACGATTATTTTCAAACAATACACTAACTGGGTCGTTCTCAATTTTCTGCATACGTTGTGGAAACCCTGCCGACATCACACCAGTACAATGATCAGCGGTATCAATACCTACTACATCGAGTAAGTAAGCAGGCCCCATTGGCCAACCGAATTCTTTCTCCATAACTTTATCTATTTTTGCAAAATCAACGCCCTCAAGCACTAATTGACTAAAGCCAGCAAAATAAGGGAAAAGTACACGATTGACATAAAACCCAGGGCAATCGTTAACAACAATTGGCGATTTACCCATTTTCGCAGCATAAGCAACTACCGAAGCAATAGTGGCGTCTGAGGTTTGTTTACCACGAATAATTTCCACAAGTGGCATACGATTAACGGGGTTAAAGAAGTGCATGCCACAGAATTTTTCTGGGCGTTTAACACTTTGTGCTAATAAATCGATAGAAATAGTCGAGGTATTCGAGGTTAAAATAGCCTCATCACTCAGGTAACTTTCCACCTCAGCTAACACTGCTGCTTTGACTTTCGGGTTTTCAACAACCGCTTCAACCACAACATCAACATCCTTTACTGCATCATAACTCAAGGTTGCGGTGATATTGGTTAACACGCCAGCCATTTTTGTCGCTGACATTCTTCCGCGTTCAACCTGTTTCGTTAAAATATTAGAGGCAGTAGCTAGCCCTAAAGTTAACGCCTTATCGTTAATATCTTTCATGACAATCGGCGTACCTTTATAAGCCGATTGATAGGCAATCCCGCCCCCCATAATGCCGGCACCAAGCACTGCAGCCTTATTAACCGGTTTATCAACAAGTTTAGCTGCTTTTTTGGCTTTACCTTTAACCACTTGGTCAGCCATAAACAAACCAATTTGCGCTGTTGCTGAATCAGTTTTAGCTAGTTTAGCAAAACCTTGGTTTTCTAATGCCATTGCCTCAGCGCGACCTGAATTAGCCGCAGCTTCAACGGTATTGACCATAACCATTGGCGACGGGTAATGCTTACCCGCTTTAGCAGCGATCATGCCTTTGCAAGTACTAAACGTCATTAACTGCTCAAGCTTACTGAGTTTAAGCGGTTCAAGCTTACATTGACGCTTAGCTCGCCAATCTAATTTACCATCAATGGCTTGTTTCAATATTTTTAATGCTGCGCTACGCAAGCTTTCAGGAGCAACCGCACTATCGAGTAAGCCGACGTTTAATGCTTCTTCGGCTTTATAACTTTTACCCGTAGACATCCACTCAATGGCGTTATCGGCACCAATAATGCGTGGTAATCTAACCGTGCCGCCAAAGCCTGGCATAATGCCTAGCTTAACTTCAGGTAAGCCAATATTAATATTGCTATCACCAACACGATAATCACAAGCGAGAGTCATTTCACAACCACCACCTAATGCGACGCCATTAATGGCAGCAACCGTTGGCATATCAAGATCTTCAAAGGCATCAAAAACATCAGAGGCTTTTTTGATCCAAGGAACTAAGGTTGCTTCGTCACGCTTAAAAATATCCAGAAATTCTGTAATATCAGCGCCGACTAAGAAAGTCGATTTTGCTGATGTTACGATGACACCTTTTGCCTCATCACACGCACGAATTGCAGCAATTACCGCAATAAATTCAGCAAATGTTGCTTGATCAAACTTATTAACAGACCCTTGTGCATCGAAACTAAATTCAACAATACCATCTGTTAATAGTTGAGCGCTAAGGCTATTGCCTTGGTATAACATAGCTATTCTCCTCATTGAAACTTACTTAAATATAAATCACTGACCAAGCACTAATACGTTATGTAGACGTTTAAATATCATAGTTACTTTTACTGATTTTGCTTTGAATATTGGTCACTATTTTTGCAATTCTTATTTGTTGCTTTGATAGTAGTTACTTGAGTGTGCCTTGAAAAAAATAGAAAAGCAACTTTTTAAAACGGTTGTTTTAATTATTTGTTTGACTTTAATTTTCAGATAAATAAAAAGGCATAACATTTTGATAAATAGCAAAATGTTATGCCCTAAATATATAAATAGCGGGGGAATAAATGCTTAAGAGTAGTTAACGATTGTCATGTAAGAACTTAACAAACTCATCCTCAGGCATAGGTTTAGCATAATAAAAGCCTTGTACTTCATCACAGCCTAATTTAATTAAATGATCTTGCTGTTCAATTTCTTCAATACCTTCAGCAATCACTTTTAGGTTCATTTTCTGCCCTAAGTTGATAATTGTTTCGGCAATAACTGACTGACCTTCCTTGTTGATATCAGTAACAAAACTACGATCAACTTTTAGGCGATTTAATGGTAACTTTTGCAAGTAGCTTAATGATGAAAACCCTGTTCCAAAATCATCTAATGCAATACTAACACCTTCTTCTTTTAATCGAGCCAAAGCATCAATAACAATTTGAGGGTCGTCCATTAAAATATTTTCAGTGATCTCTAGCTCTAATCGACTTGGTTTAATATTTTGAGATCTAATCGTATTGATTGTTGTATCAACAAAGTCACCGCGCCTAAACTGAGGAATAGAGACATTGACCGAAATACTAATATGATTGAAATCATCTTCTAGTCGCTTTAATTGCTGACAAGCTTCGGTAACTACCCAGTCTCCAATTTCAATAATTAGGCCTGAATATTCAGCTAATGGAATAAATACACCAGGAGGAATAAATGTACCATCAGCAGTACGCCAACGTAGTAAGGCTTCTGCACCAATGACTTTTTTAGTCGCTAATGAGAATTGAGGTTGATACCACAGCTCCAAACAATTATTAGCAAAGTCGGTACGTAACTGCCTGATAACATTCAAGCGACCAAGCATTTGCTCTTCCATTTCAGGATTATAATAGGCGAAATGTTCTAAACGATTTTTCTTCGCTAAATTTAGTGCAATGTTGATTTGATTAAGTACTTGTACCCCAGTACTTTTAGCGTGCTCCTGAGTACATAAACCAAAACAAGCACTGATAGGAAGGTTTTGCTCCCCTGCCGCAAAAGGCTGGTCAAATAGAGCCATTAAATTCTCTGGCGTTAGGTGCTCTGCAGGACCAATGATACCGAAAACGTCAGCACCAACACGGGAGAATTTACAGCCAGCCCCCATTTTTTGCATACGCTGACCAACAGCATAAAGCAACTGATTACCGACCTCTTGCCCTAAAGCATCATTAATATCACTAAAGTGATTAATATCAATAAGGGCTGCTACTTCATTTTTATACGAATGTAAGGAGAACTCATCAAGTAAACGCAGAAAATCAAGGCGATTAGGTAAGTTAGTTAACCAATCTTTATATGCCGCATTACTTAACTTTTGAAATAAATGAACATTTTCATAGCCAACTGATGCACCAGTTAAAAATACATTAAGTAGCTGTGTTTGAATATCGGTTAGTGGCCGCGTCAACCTAACATGAATCACTGCGCGGTAATCACCTTTCACTAAGTATAGGTTTAAGGTGTTAGGCGAATATTGATGCTGCTGCTGCATAAAACAACTTTTAACTTCTTTATTAGCCTCTTCATCATCTAACACTTCTAACTTTTGATTAATAAGTTCGTTTGAGTAACCAACTTGCGCGAGAATATAAAAACTTAAATCGTCAACATTTTCGAGAATACCTTGCCCTCTCGCACAAAACACGGCAGCAGCATCATTACCAATTAAGTCTTGTAGCTGTGCAACAACACCTTGACTATAACTACTAAGAGAGTGTTGTGATGATAATTCAGAAGCGCCTGAAAGGATTTTTTCTAAACCTAGTCGGTTTTCGTTAACGGTAGCAATTTGTTGATATGAGCGAATTGCGGCAAAAACAGTTGTGACTAACTTACGTCTCGTTAATTCTGTTTTCGTTTTATAGTCATTAATATCATATTCTTTAATAACGCTTTCTTCTGGCGCATATCCCGGCTGTCCGGTCCTAAGTACAATACGAATATCTTGACGGTGTAAATTTTCACGAATGTGTTTAACAACATTTAAGCCTGCGTCATCAGTTTCCATAACGACATCAAGTAATACTAAAACAATATTAGGGTTTTCTTCGATGAGTTGACATGCATCCTTACCAGAGTAAGCATGTAAATATTCAAGACGGCAACCTAAAACAACTAAGTCGGATAATGCAAGTTGAGTAACTGAATGAATTTCAGGATCGTCATCAACAATTAGCACTTGCCATGTTTCATCGCTACCTTGAGCTAAAACCTCATCTTCATCACTGTCATCAATGAATAAAAAGTCATCGTTAGTATTTTCTGATGCCTGCATACTGCCCTCAAATAACTAGTGTATCCTCGAAAATTAGTATTTCTCAGTAACATAACTAGCTAAGTATTAATTTTATTCTTTTAAACAAGTTTAGCTTAACTATAAACTAATACTACTTTTTTACACCATTAAACAAGATAATAAAAGCCACTTTGACAATATTCAATAAAACCATAGAATAAATCATAATCAAACGCTTAAATCGCTCACAAAGTAATCAGTAAGGTAATCTAAAAATGGAAACAGAAAAAAAAACGGTCATTGTGACCAAAGAAGATTCACCTACCGATGTTATAGAAGCGCCCACAACCCCAAACTCAAATGGTAAAAATAGCGAAACGAGTGCTTCACAACGCTTAACAAAACTCGCAAAGCACTTTGTGATTGACGGTACTTTACAGCCGCTTGAAAAACAAATGCCTATCGAAGATAGAACCTCTAAACGCAATCGCTTAGAGCATTTGCGCAAACAAAAAAATATTGAAGCGATTGTTGAGAAATCACTAGCATATTGTGCAAATAGTGATGTTAAACACAAAGCTGATAACGATTGGTTTAGCCGATATATTACTCTTGCGGAAGAAGTTAGCAACCCAACCATGCAAGATTTATGGGCAAAGATTTTAGCCGGAGAGTTAACTAAACCCGGTTCTTTCTCGTATAAAGCACTAAAAGTTTTTCGTGATATGAGTATTTATGACGCTAAGTTGTTAGCAAAAGCCAGCGCTTTAGCCATTAAAGATCAAAGTAAAAGAAACATCCGTTTAATTTCAGGCTGTTATCAAAAGCCTGGTTTACTGAATTTTTTTTCTAGTCATAGGCTACAACATGTTAATTTAAGCCATTATGGCCTGAATCATGCCGACTTATTGGCGCTCGCTGAGAATCATTTACTCTATACACAAGAAAGTGAATCAAATGCTATGGCCCAAAACGAAGCTATTATCTTTACTTACAATGGCTTGCCTTTAAAAATTAGTGCAAAAAAAGCCAATGTGGTGCTACAGTTTTATAAATTAACGCCTTTAGGCGCAGAGTTAGCACATTTAATTTCGGATAAACCGAATGAAGAGTTTTTTGATTATTTGAAGAAGCAACTCAGTCACCACTTTAACGTAAGTAGTGACTAAGTTGTTTAAAAGAAGCTTACAGAGCCGTTTGAGTCGCGAGTTAAATGCCGTCGCCGTCAGTATGTAAACCACACTCTCGCTGACCGCCACCAAAGCGTGTATCGCTTTCTTCCATACCTAAGGTGAGTGGTCTGGTACTATGGACATCGCCCACTGAAACATAACCTTCATCCCATAATGGATGGTACGGTAAATTATGTTTAGTTAAATACTCATGCACATCTTTATTAGACCAATCAATAATCGGGTGTACTTTAAAGCGGCCACGTAAAATGCTCACCACTGATAAACCTTCACGATGAGATGACTGCTGACGTCGAACCCCCGAAAACCAAGTACCAGCATTAAGCTCTGATAAACCACGCTCAAGCGGTTCAACTTTATTACGGCGATTATAAGCTTTTAATGATTCTTCATCTTTTGCCCACTCTTCACCGTATTTTGCTAGCTGCCAAGCTGCGCTTTCTTCAGCGCTATACACCTTTAAGTTTAGCTTTAAGCGTTCGGTTAGCTCTTCAATAAAGCGGTACGTTTCAGGGAATAAATGTCCAGTATCCGTAAGTAATACCGGAATATTATTATCTACTTGCGTCAACATATGCAACATAACTGCTGACTGAATACCGAAACTTGATGATAGTACAAATTGGCTCGGCAAATTTTCCATTGCCCATTCAACACGGGCAATAGACGACTGCTGCTCAAGTTGCTCATTCCATTGCGCTAACCACGGTTTAGGTAATGACGCTGGAAAGCGGTTATTAATAACCGCTGAGCTAGTGATTGCACTAGGCATGATGAAAGTCCCTAACACTAATTTTCACTTCATCAACAATACCAGCACGAATAACGAAATCACCAAAAGCTTCATTATTATTACGTTCAGCTGACCAACGCGCACTTAAAGCATCAATTTCGGTTAAGACACCTGCTTCATCAACATTTTCTTTATAAAGATTAGGAACACGGGTACCGCCTAAGTCACTCCCTAAATACATATTGTATTTACCAGGACCTTTACCCACTAAACCTATTTCAGCAAGCATGGCGCGACCACAACCATTTGGACAGCCAGTAACACGTAAAATAATGCTTTCGCCTGCTAAATCATTTTTAGCCAAAATGGCTTCAACATCATCAACTAAGGTTGGTAAATAACGCTCTGCTTCAGCCATAGCTAATGGACATGTAGGAAATGCTACACATGCCATAGAACTTTTACGCTGGTTGGAAACACTATCGTTTATCAAGCCATGTTCACGTGCTAATTTTTCAATAGAAGCTTTATCGGCTTCGGCAACACCAGCCACAATTAAGTTTTGGTTAGCGGTTAAACGGAAATCACCTTGGTGAATTTTAGCGATTTCAGCAACACCTGTTTTCAAGCTCTTACCGGCAAAATCAAGTAAACGACCATTTTCAATAAATAGTGTTAAGTGATGCTTACCATCAATACCTGCAACCCAGCCAAAGCTATCGCCACGGTGAGTAAACTCATACGGGCGTGATTCACTAAATTCAACACCAGCACGACGTTCAACTTCCGCTTTAAAAGTATCTGCGCCAACACGATCTAAGGTGTATTTCGTTTTAGCATTTTTACGGTTAACTCGGTTACCCCAGTCGCGCTGCGTAGTAACTACCGCTTCAGCGACAGCTAAAGTGTGCTCTAATGCAATAAAACCAAAATCGTCGGCAGTACGCGGGTAAGTACCGCTATCGCCATGTGTCATTGCTAAACCACCGCCAACAAGTACGTTAAAACCAATTAACTTACCGTTATCGCTAATGGCAACAAAGCTTAAATCATTAGCGTGCACATCAATATCGTTTTGTGGTGGAATAACAACGGTAGTTTTAAACTTACGAGGTAAGTAAGTACTACCTAAAATAGGCTCAACTACCTCAGTTGTTTCAACACGTTCTTCATCTAACCAAATTTCAGCGTAAGCACGTGTTTTTGGTAATAAGTGCTCACTTAATTTAACCGCCCATTCATACGCTTCTTGATGTAACTCTGATTCAACAGGATTAGAAGTACATAGTACGTTACGGTTAACATCACCAGCTGTCGCAATAGAGTCTAAACCTATGCTATTAAGCGTTTGGTGCATCAACTTAATATTTGGCTTTAATACACCATGAAATTGAAACGTTTGACGCGTTGTTAAACGAATACTACCGTATGAGGTGTAATCATCTGCAAACTTATCAATCGCTAACCATTGTGTTGGTGTGATAATACCGCCTGGTAAACGTGCACGTAACATTACGTTATGTAACGGCTCAAGTTTTTGTTTTTGACGTTCAGCACGAATATCACGGTCATCTTGTTGATACATACCGTGAGTACGAATTAGTTGAAAGTTATCAGCGGTAAAGCCGCCAGTAATGCGATCTTGTAGATCTTCAACAATAGTACCGCGTAAAAAGTCACTTTCTGCTTTTAAGCGTTCGTTATCGGCTAATTTACCTTCAACGATAAGCACTGGATTTTCATTTTTTTCGATATCGTTGCTCATTAGTAAACATCCTTCTGGTAACGCTTATTGCTGCGTAGTGATTTCAAGTAATCTTCTGCTTGCTCGATAGTTAATTTACCGTGCTCGCTAATAATTTCGACTAAAGCTTGGTGTACATCTTTAGCCATACGGTTTGCGTCACCACAAATATATAAATGAGCACCGCGTTCAAGCCACGCAAATACGTCACTTGCTTGCTCTTTTAGACGATCTTGTACGTAGATTTTTTGCGCTTGATCACGAGAAAAAGCTACATCCATACGCGTTAACAGGCCTGATTTTAAATAGTTCTGCCATTCAACTTGATACAAGAAATCTTGAGTAAAAGTTTGATCGCCAAAGAACATCCAGTTATCACCTGAAGCTTCAACAGCTTCACGTTGTTGCATAAACGCTCTAAATGGCGCAACACCGGTACCTGGGCCAATCATAATCACTGGTGTGTCATTGTTTTCAGGTAAACGGAAGTTATCATTGTGTTCAACAAACACACGTACTTTTTGACCTTCTTCAAGGCGGTTTGCTAAGAAACCTGAAGCACCACCAATACGCTCTTTACCATTAGCTTCGTAAGCAACTACACCAACAGTTAAATGCACTTCTTCTTCAACTTCAGCCTGTGCTGAAGCAATAGAATATAAACGCGGGGTAATTTTACGTAAGTTATCAACAAAAGTTTGTGGCTCTACTGCCGCTTTAGCTAAAGCAACCACTTCAACAATTTGATGATTACCCGCAAATTCACGTGCGGTATTTTTGTCGCTTGCTACTTCAAGTAATACTTTGTCGTTACTTAATGCTGCCCAAAACTCAATAAATGCAGGCGCTGTTTGGGTAATTTCTAAATGATTAATTAACGCTTCTTTTAAAGAGATCTCTTGTGTTTCGCCATTAATCTTAAGGCTAACTTTTTCATCACCCGTGGCGTTTAACTCGGCAACTAACTCATTAACAAGGGCTTCATCGTTTTCAAACCAAACACCTAACGCATCACCTACTTGATAAGTTAAGCCTGATTCACCTAAGTCTATTTCAATATGACGAACATCTTTGGCTGAATCACGACCGGTAATTTTTTGGCTTACTGAAAATTCAGCGGCTAATGGGTTCTGCTTAGTATAAATACTTTCAGCGCCAGCGGTCGCTAAAGCAACAACAGGAGCAAGGCTAACCGCAGTTTGCGTTAACTCATCTTTTAAGCTGGTAACTGTGCTTGAAATCCAAGCTTCACAATCAGTTTCATAGTCAACATCACAGTCTAAACGAGGCGCAACTTGTGTTGCTCCTAACGCCTTTAAACGCTCATCAAAGTCTTTACCTGTTTGACAGAAAAACTCATAGCTACTATCGCCTAATGCCAATACGCTATAACTTAAATTAGGTAATTTAGGCGCTTTTTTACCTAATAAGAATTCATGAAACTCAATGGCATCATCTGGCGGCTCGCCTTCACCATTAGTACTAGCAACAATAAGTACGTGGCTTTCTGTTTTAAGGCTTTTCGCTTTATAGTCAGCAATATTTTTTAAGTTAACCGTAATGCCTGCTGCCACTGCGCTTTGCTCAAGCTGCTTAGCAACACCTTTAGCATTACCTGTTTGTGAAGCAAATAAAATAGTCAGAGTTTTTGCTGCCGCCGCTTCTGCTGCTGGAGCAATTTGTGCATTTTGACCTTGCTCACTCTTAGCCGCTAAGTAGCCACTTGCCCAAGCAAGTTGCAATGAAGAATAACTTTGCGTGGCTTGTTGTAATAATGCTAATTGATTAGCATCTAAGGCACTGCTATTGTTTGTTGTGTTTTGATTTGTAGAACGCTGCTCTGGCAACATAACGATTTTCACCCATGACAATTGATGGTGCAAGAATAGACAAATTCGAAGCAAAGCAGAAGGAATAGATAGCAATTTTTTATTCCAAAATGGAATAAAGATATTTTTTTAATGACTAACCCAATAAAAAATAACACATTGGATAGAAATAAAGCAGATCACACCGTGACAAACTATCACCGAACCTTTACTCAACGTTGCTTGAGCCTTAGAGTACTTATTTACCTGTGTTGCACCTACAGTGCAACATCGCTAGCTTTAGCCGCTGAAAAAACGGCTATATACACCTATAAGTCAGCAGAGGGAGTGACTTCTTTTTCTGATATTGCGCCCATCAATACGCATTATGAAACCTATCGTGTTGACTGCTATGCATGCGAAGTAAATTCGCTCATAAATTGGCATCGCGCCAAGCTTTATTTAACCGAACATCAAGAAAAAATTAATAGTGCAGCTCAAGTAAACAGAATAGATCCCGCTTTTGTCCGTGCTATTATTCATGCGGAATCACATTTCAACGAAAAGGCAATTTCAAAGCAAGGCGCGCAAGGGTTAATGCAGTTAATGCCACGTACGGCACAGTCATTAGGGGTTACTAAGCCGCTAGACCCTGAACAAAATATTTATGGTGGTACACGCCATTTAGCACGCTTACTTAAAAAATATCGAGGTAGTCATAGCTTAGCTGCTGCCGCTTATAATGCTGGTGAGAGTGCAGTGAAAAAATATGCAGGCATCCCGCCTTTTCCAGAAACGCAAGTCTATGTAAAACGGGTAAATATATTATTAAAACGCTATATAAAGTCTGCTCCAATACAACTAACAAAAAATTAAATAGCGTATAAAAAAGGCGGTATTATCACGATAATACCGCCTTTTTCATTTTATGGTGGTTATATTTTAAAAGTGCACAATAGCACCGGCAAAAAAGCCATCAAACGTTAGGTCACTATAAAAATCATCTAAATCATTTAGTTCAAGCTTAACCGTGCGGTAGCCAAAGGTTAAATCAACATCAACCGCTAAGTTGTCTATTAATTCATAACTAATGCCTGCTTGTGCATCATAAACGGTTTGGTCGTCATAGGTGATGAAGTTCGCTTCAGCAAAAAAGTTAAACCCTGTAAATGGCAAACCAATAACCGTTGAAAGGTAAGCCATAGGAATATAACCGGATGCTGATAAGTCACTTGTATATAAAGTCGCAGGCTCTGCCACTTTAATATAGGTATCAAGATCACGGGCAGTTAAACCAAAGTCAAAAACTAATAAGTCATTATCAAATAATTCATAGTAAAGCGTATAATCAATATAGCTTGCTTCTAAAGTGGTATCTAAAGTTGCATTAGAACTATAAGTTTGACCATTAAAATTAAAGCTTTTAGCTACCTGAGTACCACCAATTGTATCTAATGTGGTACTTGATATTTTTGCATTAGGAATTAAAGGAATTGGGTGCTCAAAAGCAACAAAAAAGCTTCCTTGCACTTCGTCATTAAAATCAAATGCTGATTGGTTATTACTACCATCACCAAAACTACCACTTGCTTTACTTGCCCAAGCTTGACCACCAATATACAAACCTAATAAGGTATCGGCCTGTGCACTAGTAGACATCATGGCCGCAAGCCCTAATGCTAAAACTGTTTTTTTCATTAACTTATCCTTTACTTAATAATTCATTTAAATCAATCAAGGCTGCATTAGCGCGTGAAATGTAATTCGCCATCACCAATGAATGGTTAGCTAGCATGCCAAAACCATCACCGTTTAATACCATAGGGCTCCATAGGGTTTCTTGGCTTGCTTCTAATTCACGAATAATTTGCTGTAAGCTAATACGCGCATTTTTATTTGCTAAAACACTATCAAAGTCTATTTCAATCGCTTTTAATAATTGCAGTAACGCCCAAGATGCACCACGCGCTTCATAAAACACATCATCAATTAACCACCAACTAGTTTTAATTTGTTGCTGCAAATCACCTTGGCTTGATTGCTGCGCTTGTTTATCGCCAGCTAAGTCTGTATTAACTTGTTCACGACCAACACTAGCGCTTAAGCGGTGCGAGTAACTACCTAGACGTTTTTGTACTTCTTCTATATAAGCACGTAAATTATCTGCACGTGCATAAAATTGAGCTTTGTCGTTTGAGTTAGCGCTCACTAAAGCGGCGCGATAAGCATAAAGGTGACTAATTGCCTTGCGATACTCTGATTCAGCACTCGGCATCGCCCAGTTTTTATGATTAATATTGAAACGAGGTTGTGCTTCTTTAAGGTGAGTATTAACCAACGATTGAGATTGTGAGCGACTAAAATCTTTGCGCATCACTAGCGCCATATCTCGCACCATCTCTAACACACCAAACTCCCACGCAGGGATATTATCTAAAAATACTGAAGGAGGTAGTGCGTCATTTGATAAATAACCACCAGGCTTGTCTAATAAAGTTTCAGCCACTTTAATCAACGTTGTTGTGGTGGTATAACCAACTACAGGTGCAACATTTTCAGTTTTTGCCGCCTGTATAACCTCTTGCTTAATATCTAAAAAATCTGGCTCAAAGCTCCAGTAAACACCAACACCATAAAAAAACACACAGACAACGAACCCTATAACGGTTATTGACTTTGTGGATAAATTGATTTTCATAATCCTCTCCTAGGATAATGCTGAACAACAGTTACTTAAGTGCTTTAACAGGCAGTTGAATAGTTAACTGTTGATCGTTGGAAAAATGTAAGGTGATATCGACTTTGGTTTCAGGCGTTAGTTGTTCCGTTAAATCAAATATCATTAAATGTAAGCCATGTGGTTTCAACACTATGCTGCTATTTGCATTTATGTCAATTTGCACTATTTGTCGCATGCGCATCATACCATCATCCATGCTATGTTGATGCAACTCAATACGTGGCGAAATTTTACTGCTGACCCCAACTAAAGTCACTTTATTTTCGCTGTTATTCGCCAATGTCATATAAGCTGAAGAAATGGCAGTACCGGGAATACTTGCTCGTACATAGCCATCAGTGACGTTAATTGCGTCTATTTCTGCGGCGCTACACTTAAACCCGCTCAATAACAATAAAACTATTGCAACAGTAACGCTCATAAATCCGTTAATTTTTTTCATTTTACTATACATCCTTCTTAACAAGCACTAAGGTTTATAATCACATCTTTATGATAACAATGCATTGTAACTAAGCTAGGTGCAAATGAATAATTTAATACTAACAACAGAAAAAAATAAAATTTTCACTATCATCCTTAATAGAAGTGATAAAAAAAATGCTCTCAGTAGCGCTATGTATCATGAATTGTGTCAACACTTTGAGTACGTAAACAATAATAATAACATTCATTGTTTAGTGATACGCGGTGATGAAAACTGTTTTTGCGCTGGCAATGATTTACACGATTTTTTACAATGCTCTCCTGATGATGAACTGGTTGCTTTAGAATTTGTCAAAGTACTCGCTAATTTCACCAAACCTTTAATTGCAGGTGTCGCGGGTGTCGCTGTAGGCATTGGCACCACCTTACTATTACATTGCGACATGGTTATTGCTGCCGACAATGCGCACTTTAAACTTCCCTTTACTCAGCTCGGTTTATGTCCAGAAGCTGGCTCTAGTTTATTACTCACTCGTCTTGTGGGTCAAAATCGTGCATTTGAATTAATGGTGCTGGGCAAAAGCTTTAATGCTGAAAAAGCCTATCAATATGGTTTAGTAAATGAAGTTTGCCAAGCTAATGAACTTATTCAAATAACAGAAGCGACTGCATTGAATATTGCTCAATTACCAAATGATGCGGTGATGACCAGCCGTCGTTTAATTAAACAAGCAACACAATCTGTTGTTAATGACGTCATCAACGATGAAGGTACAGAGTTTGCTCGTTTAATAAATACGCCTGCGTGTAAAACTATTTTAGGTAAATTTTTCCGCTAATGATCAAACAGGTTAGCTATATTGTTCGGGTTGTTTTTCTTTACTGACCAGCCAAATCAGTAACGCGATTAATAATATTGGCCAAAAAATACCAATGGTAACCATCGCGAGAGTACCTACAACCATCACCGCAATAAAAATAAAACTACCAAAAACGCTTAATACAATAGCCAGCCCAACTAAAACAAGTGCCAGCATAACTAATGCAGAAACGCTAATAGCTTGTATGGGCTCAACAAACTCACCATCCATTGTGATATTTACGTCAGCGAATTGTAAAAAACCGGTACCAAACACATAAGTTAAAAATAATGTTGCCACAATAGCCAACAATAAAGATTTTCCAAAACTCATACGATTCTCCTTAACTTATTGATTTAATGGCTAGTAACTAGAACTCGCCTATTAGATGAAGCTTAGTCGCCGTTTATCGACACTAATATGAGCGACTTGACGGTAGTAATACACTTGCAACGATATAAGCTACGCCCGTTGGAACAGGAAAAACAATCAATGATGCTATTGCTGCAATACGTACTCCAAGGCGTGGTAAATCATAATGCTTTGCAATACCTGCACATAGCCCCGTGAGTTTTTTATACTGTTGATCTTTTGATAAACTCTTATGAACATCTTTTGCTCTTGAATATTCTCTATCGTAATTCATAATTTGCCTCTTATTGCTCTGCTACTACTACAATTGTTTAGTGCCACTTCAATACCAACTACCGTGATTCAAGTGGCAAAACTTCTCACATGTTTAACCGGTAAATATAACGGTTACGCATTTACCGTTTGCTGTTTCATTGCTGCTAACTCTTGCTCGACCGCATCGTTTTGCGCTAACTCATCGATTTGTGCCGAAAGCCCTTTTGACTCAGTTAAGTCATACGCTTCTACTTCTGCTTCAAGGCGATCAATTTTTTGCTGATAGCGCTCAAAACGACCGATTGCTTCATCAATATTATGTACCGCTGCTTTTTCACGAACTTTTAATCTAACCACTGCAGATTCTTCTCTGCGTAATATTGCTTCTTGGCGACGTTTTGCCTCATTAAGCTTATCTTGCAAACGCATAGCGTCGTCTTGTACTGCGGCTAAATATTCATCCAACTGGGTATTAGCTTCATGTAAATGCTCTAACTCGGCTTGTTGCTTATGCTTTTGTGTTAAAGCCGACTTAGCCAAATCTTCTCGGTTTTTTGCTAATGCCAGTTCGGCTTTTTCATGCCAATGATCAACACTGTTTTGAGTAGACTTTATTTGTCGAGCCAGTGTTTTCTGCTCAGCAATGTTTTTAGCCGCGGTGGTTCGTACTTCAATTAACGTTTCTTCCATTTCGGTAATGATCATGCGAATCATTTTTTCTGGGTGTTCGGCTTTATCTAACATACTGTTGATATTTGCATTAACGATATCGGTAAAACGACTGAATAATCCCATAACTTTCTCCTAACTTTATTAATATTTGTGTGCTGTTATTGTTGTGAATGAGTAACTAACCTGAGCTCGGCTTAACAAATGTTTCTCTAGCAGCTACTTTGTCCTAACTTCTTCGTTAAATTTACTGGCAATAGGCCAGCTATTGACGCTAAATTTGCCTTGCTTATCATATGAAAAGAAGAAAAACTATTAAGCTAGCGATTCAGACAAGTAACTTTTGTTGATATTTCAATTTGTTAAATATCTCTTAAACCGCGTTCAGGTTAACCATTAAACTTATTTTTCGATGTTGGCTGCTTTTGCTAATAACTTAGCTTTTTCTTGTTGCTTATCCGTGTTCACCATTTCGTTTGATGGTAATGACGAAATACTTGTATGTTTAAGTAAGCTATTCGCTAATGTTTGTATTTCTGAGTCTATTGTTTTTTGTAGCTGCACATTTAGCTCGTTCATTATTTGCTTCCCTTGCGTAACCACAAAATCACTCACTGCGGCCTCAACTGATGACGTTTGTGTTGCACTTGCATTAACGCTAAATAATGCACCCGCAACTATCGCCATAACCAACGCTGTTTTTTTCATGCCTTTACTACGGTTAATGCCTGTGTCTTTTTGTAAAGTTAATGTGTTCATCATAAAATCCTTCTTGCTCAGTTTTTAAAATATAATCAACAGCTGAGAATAAATTAATGCAATTTTTAGCTGTTCGCGTTTTCGTTGTTACTAACATTACAAGTGTTGTGCCAAAGCTAATTTATTCTTTAATCGATTGATTTATAACAATTAAAAATAACAACAATGAAAAAACAACAATAGCGACATATTATGTCAAACTATTTTTTGGTAAATATAACCACATAAATTAGTCAAATTAACCACTTTTGTTTTTCCCTAAACAGTCAGATTTAATGACTTCGATCTCGATATAAAAGTAAGTAAGATCTTCTAGCAATGAACAACAATTAGCATCAATCCCCTAGAGAGAGTTAAACGTTATTTTGGGAGGGAGCTATAGAGTTATTAATACAAAAGGTACTAATACTGAATAAACTCAACTGAATTGAACCTAAATTGAGCAGAGCAAAAAAGTGAGTGAGCTTAAAAGCCACACACCTAATTAAGAGGTGTTTGAAGGTTGGTGAATTAAAGACTTACGGTAAAAAGTGTATTATGAACAGTGTTCATAAACGACACTCATGTAAATATGTATGATCACATACAGAGCTTGCTTGACAGCATTTAGAAATAACCAGTGAGTCTGCATTGAAAAGAATTAAATCGCGTACCTCATCAAAAAGTCAAAAGTACTTATTACTGTTTATAGCTTATCAGCAATATGCTTTTCTAATACGCGTACAACAAACGACATCATAACTAAACATAGTGGTGGCGCCATCATTAATGTGAATAACGTTGATGTATCTAACATAGAATTTCCTTTTATTTACCAATCTATTTGTTACTAAGTTGCAACAACTGTTACAAAGGTTGTGCCATTTAAAATATTTTTTATAATAGATTGATTATTAAGGAGTTATTTTATTGCTTATTAGTGTAATAAAAACAACCGCTTTCATTGGCAACAAAAAAAACCAGTTATTTGTGTAAAACACTAATAACTGGTTAACTTTCACATTAATTTACAACGCTATTTCTCGATATTGATAATACGATCCCACAAATGGGAATTTACGCTGAGAAACTATAGATCTGGGTTGAGTGCCACCACTTTTGCGTAAGCATCTGTAAGTATTTTACCATCTGCTCCATCTTTGCCTGCACATTCACTAAGGTGACGACGAAAGTGCCTTGCGCCCGCTAAGCCATTACATAAACCTAACATATGACGTAAAACATGCCATGCACGCCCGCCCTCACTAACCGTATAATTAATATAATCGACCATAGTATTCATCACCTGCTCACGGGTAAGAATACTATTGCTTTCGCCATAAATATCATTGTCTGCCGTTGCTAGCATATAAGGCGAGTTATATATTTCACGCCCAATCATTACACCGTCGACGTGTGCTAAGTGCTGATTGGCTTCTGCAAAAGATTTAATACCACCATTAATTGAAATAGCAATATTACTGAAATCCTGCTTTATTTGATAAACACGAGAGTAATCAAGTGGTGGTACGTCGCGATTTTGTTTTGGACTTAAGCCACTTAACCACGCTTTACGTGCATGAATAATAAAATGCTCACAACCTGCCTGCGCCACTTGTTCAACAAAGGTGTGTAAGAATTCATAACTGTCTAAATCGTCAATACCAATGCGTGATTTTACCGTTACTGGTACATTAGTTGCTGCTTGCATTTCATTAACACATTCAGCAACTAGTGCTGGCTCTGCCATTAGACAGGCACCAAAGCGGCCATTTTGAACTCTGTCTGACGGGCAACCCACATTAATGTTCACTTCGTCATAACCATATTGTTCGGCAATTTTTGCGCACTCAACCATAGCTTTTACATCACTGCCGCCGAGTTGAAGCACTAACGGATGCTCAGCCTCGTTATAGGCAAGATAATCACCTTTACCATGCAAAATAGCGCCTGTGGTAACCATTTCAGTGTAAAGCACCGTATGTTTAGACATAACACGATAAAAGTATCGACAATGACGGTCAGTCCAATCGAGCATAGGCGCAATGCTAAGCCTATGATTTACGAGGGTTTTATTGGTTATCATTAAGGCGGTCTTTGTATGAAAAACGATATTATAGAAAATTTTAAGGGCTACAGTAAGGCCAAATAAATATTGGTACACCATTAGAGCACTATTTTTTAGTAGGACTGAATGATAATTATGATTAGCAATTATACGGTTTATTAACCGCAAATAGTATAGCTCTTACAGTACTGCCTATAAAGTTTAGGCACAAAAAAAGCTCCGTAAAGGAGCCTTTTTCGTTATTCGAAAACACTTAAGGGCCTACAACTTCACTCTCAAAACTAACAATCGAAATATTAATAGCATTCATAACTTTCTCCCAAGAAATTATCGATAACGAAATCTGATTACTAAACCAGAGTCTTTATATTATAGTAAATGACGCCAAGGTCAACAAGTACTGGTAAATATATTTACACTCACTGTCAACAAAAATCACCAATACTAGTAATTATACTTACTCTTCTTTCTGAAACTGTTCTTTAGAAAAAAGTACTGAAACTTTTTCACCTGGCTCCACTTCGCCTGTTGTAAATTTATGTATATCACCAACTTTCAAAGTAACTAAACGTTCTTTTTTATCATCAACATTTATACGAAATAACTCTTTAATTCTATCAGCAAATGTTCTATTAATAGGTTTGATCAGCTTTAAATATAAGTCCATTTTCGTGTCGTTTTTTATTTCATAATTTTGTTCAATTGTATATCGAACATTACTTGAATTAAACGGTTTTGATAAATCTTGCCACATTAAGCTATGTGTTAAATAGGTAGCTGTTTCGTAAGGTGCTAACTGCAACTGAAGCGATTGATCAAACTCTCTATTTTCATCACTACTTCTGATAGCCACAGCGTGCGGTAGTACTTTGCTTTTATTATCTTTGCCATTTCTATGTTTAATCACCTGCATTTTTAACACCTTAATAATGTAGTCGCTATCAAATTCAAACTCATCAGGTTTTACTTTATATCGAAGCTCATCAGAAAAAGGGTGGTTATGATGAATATTTTTAATATCGCAATCAGTCTGTACTGACAAATGTATAAATTGTTCACAATCAGACAATTTATCAATAGTTAACACCCTATGAACATTAGGGCTAATACAAGCAAGGAAAGATATTTTCTTTTGTAAATATAATCCTATATCTGAACTCATATCTATTTCAGGAAAGAGATTTTGTATTTTACGCTTATAATCATCTTCTTTCGGATCTCTTAGACTGCGCAATGCAAAAACAGAAGATATTAAGATTAAAAATACTAAACTATCTAGAGTTGAAGACGCTACAGATTTCCAAAAATTAATAGACTCTGTATTTAATCTCCCAGGGAAAGCGGCATCGAAAACTGTTGAATCTATAAATATTTCATTTGCTCTAATTAATACAAACATAAACCAAATGAAATATAAAAGTAGCGCTACGATTAATAAAAAACCACTAAACCTTTTAGCTTTATTTGAAAAAAAACGACCAACTGCTTCAAGCTTTCTTTCAAACAAATAATATACAACAAAGAGCACAATTATCGTAACTAAACTATACCCTAATACATCCCAAACCATTTTTATTACCTATACAAAAGCTGCTAACAACCATCTTATTAAATGCTTCATCCAACAACAATTAGAGGAGGATAAAGCCAGTTAAGCTTAATCTATTATAATTAATTTTTAAAAAACAGAAATAAGAGTACACCACAATACTCTACAGATCATATGTTTATTAAATATCCGTCCAATCGAGCATTGGGGCAATGGATAACTTGTGAGAGATCATAACGTTAAATATAAAACCTAAACAAAGTAAATGATGGGGTATGAAAAAGCTCTTTGTCACAAGTAATACTGTTAAACGAATACCTGGTTATAAATCTTTCACTTCGCCCATAGCTTCAATATTAACGATTTCAGAGCGATTAAGGGTGATTTTAAAACGCTGTAACTTTTCACCTTCTTTAGTGAGGTGATGAAGTATTAAGTTTATTTGATAGCGCCGCTCAACCGCTTGACCCGATATTTTCTGCCCTTCTAATGAATACAAGCGCCCTGCTCCTTTTTTTAAAAAACGAACAAAGGGCGTTAAATTGAAAGTTATTCTTTGCTGTATTTCGTCATAACCCGGCAGGAATTCTTTGGCTAACACTTTATTATCGCAACGAAAATGAATTAGCCTTGCCGCTTGCTTATTTTGTTGCCGACGCTGTTGCAATAATTCGTTAACCGCTTTAGGCAAGTCTTTGCTTTTAATATATTCCAACCACAATATTTTACTTAAAATACGCTTTTTACTAACGCTATGAGTAAAAAGGTGTTGCCATTTAGGCCGGCCTTTTTGTATTTTTCGCCAAATCAGGTTCGTTAAATCTTCTTTAAAGGTTTCTCGCAAACCATAAATAACACCAAGAAAAGCAATTAAGGCGATGGTGACTTCGGTATAGTTTGAGCGGGCATTTAAAACCAATAACATAACAAATGCCATAATAACAGCCGTAACAACGCCGCGTACTAAACGCTTTAAATTAACGTTTAAGTAGCGAGTTTGCTTTTTAAAAACAACACCGTACTCAATAAGTCGCTGTAGTAATCGCATTTTATTGGTGATGCGATTTGGATCATCTAACGTAACTTGTGAGTTATATTGATTTTCAACGCGGTAATTATTTTCATCTCGACAAAAAGAAAGTAAAAAGTCGCGTTCAACGGTAAAATCACTACTTTTAGGCCCTTTATTTAAGAGCTTTAAAAAGGACTGTTCGATATGCCAACTTAGGTAATTATCAGCGTTTTCAAAGAACGATTTTAATTTGTTGTCTGGCGGAGTATAACGTCTGAGTTTTTTGGTCAGTGAGGTAATTTGTTCAGCTAACTCTAACGCTGCAGGATAAAACTCTTCAGCGTCTTTAAGCTTAAGAGTTTGCTTGATATCGGCATCAAGCGCTATTTTAATTTGATATGAATATAAGTTAAGGTTTAAGCGGTAATCGCTTTGCTCACCCTTAGTTTGACTGATAAAACGGCTGCGTACTAAAGGTAGGTGTAGTTCATCAGCGTAATAAGCACTGTAACATTTTATATTACTGTAAAAGTAATCTTCTTCATTGAGCGTGCTTGGATTAATGCCCATTTCAACGGGTAAAGAGAAGTATAAGTCAATGCGTTGATGCTCTTGAGGCAGCATCTGGTAGCTTAAACTGAAAGATAAATTTTCATCTTGGTTTAGGGTAATTTTTTTCACTCGTATAAATAACTCCTTTAATTAATGCTCCATAAGCTATTTAACTATAACAAATAAATTGGATAACTCCCTTTTATATTTAGTAAAAGGGAGTTATTTACTTTAGATTTTTATGAAAATTTTACGTTGATATAGTTTCAATGATACATACCAAAATACGGCCACATGGCTGAATGCAAAAATAAATGAAGCAAGCTTAGCATCAAATACATTAGCAAGTTGTTGATATAACCACGCATACATGTTGCTATCGCCGATATTAATATGGAAATAAACAATCACTACAACAAACGACAGTACATATACAAACAGTGGGTTTGTTCCGTAAACTAATAATGGCTCAGCAAGTTTTTGCTGTTTCATAATGTCGATTAACCAAATAAAGGCCGCTAACAATAAGCACGCAAAACCTGTGGTGTAAATAACATAAGAAGAGGTCCACAATGATTTGTTAATTGGTAAAATCAAGCTCCAAAGCGCTCCAAAACCAACAGCTAAACCACCAATAAGTGTTAACTTAATAACACTAGATTTTTTATCTTTAATACTGGTTAAATAACGTGTTAATTCAAAGCCCAGTAACATATTAACCACGGCAGGTATTGTGCTTAATAGGCCTTCAGGGTCAAAAGAAACCCCACGCATAGTGTACATTTGATTAGCACCTAAAATAGCTAAATCAACCTGACGAATAATATTGCCTTCAAGGGTATAAGCACCATCGCCAGCCATTAATAATAATGCCCAGTAACCTAATAGAATAAGTGCTGATGAAATTAATATTCCACGACGATTTAACAGTAGCACCATTGAAGCTGCAATAGCATAAGCAATACCAATACGCTGAAGAACGCCCATCACTCTTAAGTTTTCAAAATCAATAGTGAAGGTAAATACGTTAAGCATAAAACCAATGAAAAACATGATAAAACCACGTTTTATAATTCTTTTAAATTGCTCAGGGCTTGCTTTATAGTCAATTTTCTTAAAAGAAAAAAACATAGCAGAGCCAATAATAAATAAGAAAAAAGGAAATACGAAATCGGTTGGTGTAGCACCATGCCAGTCGGCATGTAACAGTGGCGCATAGACGTGCGACCAGCTTCCAGGCGTATTCACTAAAATCATTAAAGCGATGGTTATACCTCGAAAGGCATCAAGGGCAAGATAACGAGTCATGCATTCTTCCTACAAGTGAGTAACAATAAAGACAGCGCTGTCTTTATACTAAAGTACAGTTAGTATTGTAAAGTACCCCCTACAAAATGGCGAATGCTTTATTTAACGACACTATTTACTTAAGCAAACAACCTTAATAAACGGCTCTTAAATTAAGTTAACTCATTATAAAGGCTATGTTACACTGCTTTAAACTGTAAATTTATAAACGATAATTAAGTACTATGACGGCACAATCATTACTAATTCAAGCACAACAGGTTTGTCAAAAGAAAGGCGCTCGCTTTACCAAAGTAAGAGAGCAAGTTTTCCTTTTGTTGGCTAACCATGAAGGCGCTGTAGGTGCCTACGACCTATTAGCTGAGCTGAAAGAGCTTGACCCTGCAGCAAAGCCAGCAACTATTTATCGTGCGTTAGATTTTTTATGTAAACAAGGCTTTGTTCATAAAATAGAATCAATTAACGCTTTTGTTATGTGTCATCATTTTGGTGAGTGTAACCATCCCGTACAATTACTAATTTGTGATGAGTGTGGGCATGTTGAAGAAATTCAATCAAACAATTTTGATCTAGCATTACGCGCGATGGCAGATACTAATGGGTTTACTATTACCCATCAAATAGTAGAAGCCCATGGTAGTTGTAAAAATTGCCAAGTTAAGCCTCAATAGTTAACAATTAACTGACTTAGCTAAAACCGTCGTTATTATGACGAATTATGCTTTATCGTAATATTTTCGCTAATTTAGTGGTAAAAAATTACATACTCGCCGATACTTACCCAAGAGAAGTTAAACGAGTGAATTCTCTCAGTAAATATTACAACGGCGAAAGTATTTAATGATAATCATACATAGATATGTTTTAGGTTATTTATATTACTCACACTGCCAATGATTCACGTTTAAAGTGTTAACTATTAAGCTATTTGATTTACATTTATAAAATAACCATGCAAAATCAAATAATAATTAAAACTAAACAGCTAATAAGGCTTGGAAAGCTTCATGAATGTAGAGTTTATAAATCCATTTTTATCTTCAATGCTAAATGTAATGTCAACAATGGCGCAAATGGAGTTAACTCCAGAAAAACCTAAGCTTAAAAAGAATGAAGTAGCTATGGGTGACGTATCTGGATTAATTGGCATGGTCAGTCCACAAGCGAAAGGCTCCTTATCAATTACATTTGATACCCCTTTAGCCTTAGCAACCATGAAAGGCATGGTTGGCGAAGCTCCTGATGAAGTAAATGAAGAGATAACCGATTTAGTCGGCGAAATTACCAATATGGTAACTGGTGGCGCTAAGCGTATGCTCAGTGAAAAGGGTATAGAGTTTGATATGGCAACCCCTATTGTTGTTTCAGGTAATAAGCATATGATTCATCATAAAGCGAAAGGGCCTATTGTTATCATCCCTTTAAAGTCGGAGTTTGGTAAAGCGTATATAGAATTTAGCTTCGACGAGTAATTTTTAACCTCTTAGTAAATAAGCTTTTAACAGATAAATTCTTAAGTACCTTTCGATAATCACGAATAAAAAAGGCATTACAGTGTAATGCCTTTTTTGCTATCAAATACAGTTCAAATAATTACCTACCGATAACCCCACCTTGGCATAATGGTTTGCGGTATCTCGAGATGATCGAGTATCCGACCTACCATAAAGTCAGTTAAATCATTTATAGACTCAGCTTTATGATAAAAACCAGGCGAGGCAGGCATGATTGTCACGTTTTGCTGCGATAGACTAAGCATATTTTGTAAATGCAATGTTGAAAATGGTGTTTCCCTTACCACTAAAATTAACTGACCACGCTCTTTAATAACCACATCGGCAGCACGTTCAATTAAATTATCACTCATACCGTGACTAATAGCGGCAACGGTACCAGTAGAGCACGGACAAACCACCATTTTTTTGGGTGCTGCTGAACCCGAAGCTACAGGCGAAAACCACTGTTCTTTACCAAAAACGGTAATTTGCCCTACTTTCGCTTGATATTTTTCAGTTAAAAACGCACTTGCTTTCTCCGGCGATGACGGTATTTTTACGCCTACCTCCGTATCAAGCACAATACGTCCAGCGCTAGAGCACAGTACATAAAGTCGGTAATTAGCCGCGACTAAGCATTCAAGTAGGCGTAAGGCGTAGCCCGCACCAGAAGCCCCCGTAATAGCTAAGGTAATTGTGCCATTAAAGGTTTGTTCATCTGCTATTAAGTTACTCATGGTTTATTCAACTCGTTACCTGACTAGTCATTACGCTAATTAATCACTTAGTGTGTTATAAAAAATATCGGTTTTTATGACGCTTTAATAGTTTTTTTTACTTTCTTCAACGCCATTTGTTTTTTAAGTGGTGATAAGTAATCAATAAACAAAGTGCCTTGTAAGTGATCTATTTCATGTTGCATCACAATGGCAAGAAACTCATCACTAGTTACTGTTATTTCTTTAGCGTCTCGGTCTAACGCGCTTACTGTAACTTTGCTAAAGCGCTCAACGTCAGCATAATAACCCGGTACAGAAAGACAACCTTCTTGACCTTTTGCTTTTTCTTCGCCACTCACAATAACAGGGTTCACTAAGACCAACGGTTCATCTCGACCTTCTGAAATATCAATAACCACTACAGCCTCACTACGTCCTACTTGAGTTGCCGCTAAGCCAATACCGTCATCAGTATCGTACATGGTTTCTAATAAGTCATCGATAAGACCTTGAATAGCCGTTACATCACTTACAGGTTTGGCCTGTTGAATTAATCTTTCATCAGGGGCGGTTAATATTGTTAATACGGCCATGGTTTAAGCTCTCTTGTCTATCTGGTTAATCTGGTTAATCTGGTTAATCTGGTTAATCATTATGCTGCTGTAAACTAGTTATTAATTTTTCATGAATGCCTTCAAAGCCGCCATTACTCATAATAACAATAATATCGCCAGCCTGTGCTTCTTGGGTGATATTGTGAATTAATGCCATTAATGAATTTTCAACAAGACAAGGTGGCTGACATTGCGCAATTAAATCGGTTACTGGCCAGCTTAATGGCTCACCTTGATAAATATAAACATAATCGGCCTGCGCTAGTGACTTAGGTAAAGTGTCTTTGTGAATGCCTGATTTCATAGTGTTTGAGCGAGGCTCTAATACCGCTAAAATACGGCCTGATTTTTGACCTTGCTTGCTCTGACTCGCTAATTTAGCTTTAACGCCAGCTAAGGTACGCTCAATCGCGGTAGGGTGATGAGCAAAGTCATCATAAACAGCAATATCGTTAATAATACCGCGTAATTCGAAACGCCTTTTAGTGTTAACAAACTCAGCCAAAGCCTCAATGGCAATATGCGCTGGTACTCCTGCATGTCGAGCCGCAGCAATAGCCATTAAGCCGTTATCAATATTAAAGTCGCCCATTAAATTCCATAAGACGGTGCCTTGCACGACACCATTAAAAGACACTGTAAATTCACTGCCTTCTTCGGTGAGCTTGTTAGCTTGCCAGCCTGATTCAACATTGCTCATTTCTGTTGGTGTCCAGCAGCCCATAGCTAAAGTTTCCTCTATCGCGACATCATTTGCTGGCGATAATATCAAACCATTACTCGGAACCATGCGCATTAAATGATGGAACTGGCGTTGAATATCGCTTAAATCATTAAAGATATCTGCGTGATCAAACTCAAGGTTATTAATGACCAGCGTACGCGGTCGGTAATGTACAAATTTAGAGCGTTTATCAAAAAAAGCACTATCATATTCATCAGCTTCTATGACAAAGAAAGGAGCATTACCTAAGCGTGCAGAGCTAGTGAAATTTTGAGGTACGCCGCCAATTAAAAAGCCTGGCGCGAGTTGCGCATATTCTAAAATCCACGCCAGCATACTACTAGTGGTCGTTTTTCCATGGGTACCTGATACTGCTAATACCCAGCGATCTTTTAACACATTTTCTAATAACCATTGCGGACCTGAAATATAGGGAATATTACGATCAAGCATATATTCAACCATAGGGTTACCACGAGACATGGCATTGCCAACAATAACCAAATCAATATCATCAGAAAAGTTATCTGGGTGATAACCTGAGTTTAAATGAATACCAAGCTGCTCTAACTGAGTGCTCATTGGCGGATAAACGTTAGCATCAGAGCCACTTACCGTAAAACCCAGTTCCTTGGCAATAGCGGCAATTCCGCCCATAAATGTGCCGCAAATCCCTAAAATATGAAGATGTAATGTGCTGTTTGACATGGTGTAATTAAGCTTTATTGATTAATAGAAATGTTTGAGTTGTACGATTTATAAAATATACAGAGTAATAACAACCTAAAAGCTATCATACAGTGACTATAATACCTGAATTCACTAGCTGATTTAAGGCTTATTTAGGTTCAGTATATTAGACGTTGCACTGTGATAACAAAAATACGAGTTTAAATACTTAATTAACCTTTAGTAAAAATTGTAACCAATACTCATATAAAGTTGATAGTCATTAGGCTCTGGTTTTACAGAGTCAACACTTACAACGGGATGAGCGACACGGTCAAAATACAACATAATGTCAAGTTCAAAATCATCAGTGAACTCAAATTCAAAACCTGTTTTTAAATGGCTGTTCCGCTTTCCCGATTCTTCTTCAACGAACTGAATACTATAGTCAAAAATAAAGTCAGTGCGACTTGATACCGTATATTCGACTAAGGTGCTTAACGCTAGCACTGCACTTTTTTGATCGGCTTGCGCAGCGCTTTGCTCGTATGAGGTTATCTGAAAACTAGGACCTGCTGTAACATCCCACTGTAAGCGTTTATTATCAACAACATGGTAACCTATACTAGTACCTAAGCTATTTCGTGCTTGTATATTTTGCTGAAAATCACTCATATATTCATAGTCAAATAAGCGGAAAAATATTTGACTATTGTAAAACCAATCGAGCGAGCTAGTTACACGGCTAGCATCGATAATAGGCTGGTCGTTGGTATTAATGGTTTGTTTACTATAGTTATAGGTAGCTTCTGTTTTGAAGCGTGTGTAAGGAGTACTTCTTTGTGCCACAGCACTAAAAAGGTAATCTAGTTGATTGACGTTACCTGAGCTGATATCGAGGCCAAGACTAATCTCTACATCCCATAGTTCACGTCGACTATCTGCCGCAGATGTAATTGACATAAGTTCACTTAATGGAAATTTACGCTCGGTACCATTACTAATTAAAGTGACTTCATTACTATGAACAATTAAAAAGCCTTTAACCACTTCGCCATTAGCAAAACGAATATTTTGATCATAGCGACTACGTAGTTCGCTAACATCTTCCCAATCGAAAGTTTCTAAGCCAAACTCATCGCTATCGAACTCAAGCTCATCATCATACATAGAGATGATATCGCCTTTTAGCCATTCGTCAGACTTAAGCTTTAACCAGTCATGTTTCTGTAAAAAAACAGGTGTCGGTTTTTCCCATGCGGGTAATGTTTCTTTTTCTTGTGCTGATAAATTATCAATTGGCAAAAAACTGATAAAGAGTAGAAAGAATAATATAAATCGGTGCATAATGATTAAGTAAGGACTTTTAAAGTATCTACAGGTAAATTTTAAAAGTCATAACCTAAACTTACCACTAAACGATAGTCATTTTGCTCAGGTAGTACACCACCAGCATCCGCTTTCGGTTTTTGAGTTCTATCAACATAAAATGTTAAATCTAAGTCAAAATCATTAGTTAGATCAATTTCGATGCCTGTTTCTACATGGTGAATGTACTTACCAGAGTCTTCACTGACAATTTGTATGTCATAAGAAAAGTCATAATCGATATCACTAGTGATTTCATAACTAAAATCTGTGCCTAGAGTTAAGCCAAGTGAAGTGTCGCTTCGGCTCTCGCCAGCTTGCACTTCTTTAAAGTATGTTACCTGATAACTAGGACCCGCATTAATGTCCCATGAAATAGTACTACTATCAATTAAGTGATAACCCATAGCAATACCGTATCGTATACGGTAATCAATATTGAGAAACTCATCACTTAGTAATTCAAAATCAACAGCTCGAAAGTATACTTTAGGATCAAAAAACCAGTCATAAGTCGATGTAAGTCGATGACTATTTGCCGTTATATTGTCTACGTTAGTTTCTTTATCTTTATATTTACTATAGTTAGCGGTGTAATCAGTTTGAAACCGTCCGCTTGAACTGCGTCGCTGCACGCCAGCTTTAAAAGTGTAATCAAGCTGAACAGTATTACCGCGGCGTAAATTAAAACCTAAATTAGCGTAGCCATCCCATAGATCGCCCTCATTTTTGCTTGAACCAGCAATAGACAAAATATCGTTAAGCTTATAATGTTTAACCGTGCCGTTGCTCTCAATACTCACTTGTCCCTCTTTCATCATGAGGTAACCATCAACAATAGTGCCATCAACTAAGCGAATGCTTTGCCAGTGTTTGCTTCGTAGTTCACTAACATCTTCCCAATCAATGGTTTGTGAATCAAGCTTATCACTGTCAAACTCAAGCTCTTCATCATACATAGAGATGATATCGCCCTTTAACCATTCATTTGAAGTAAGCTTTACCCAATCAAATTTTGGTTTAGCATGACTTTTCACTTCTGCCGTAAGCTCTGTCTTTTTTATTTTTTGATCATTACTTAATACACAATCACTATAAAAAGTTGTTGTGATAAATATCAAAGACGTTAACGTTAATTTGTTCATAACACATTCCACATGACTAATATAAGAGTCGATTTATGTACATGGCACTCTGACTATTTTGCTTTGTAGAATATGCCATTATCGTCAACAATATTCTAGGGTAGTTCTCAATTCACTACAGTATTTCTGATATTTTTCATTACTTCGACATAGTTAACATGTTTACAAGTAAATAATTAGAGGAAATGATGTAAATTTATCTTATAGTGATATAGCCAACACAAAAAACGCACCAAAAAGACACGTAAACACACTACATTGCACCAAAAAGGCGCATAAAGTATAGATGGGAAATACTCATCCCCTATAAACAGGGGGTTTTAGTCTTGGCATGATTTTAGCTTTACCAAAAGCAATATCATAGATAGTGATGTAATGGCGTAAATAATACTTCATTAACAAACAATAAATTATCTATATAACAGTTAACTATATTTTTATACAAAACTAACCGCACTGGAGAAAGACAATATGTCACAAGCAGTTTTTGATTTAATTAAAGAATACGATGTAAAATTTGTTGATTTACGTTTCACTGATTCAAAAGGTAAAGAACAACACGTTTCTATTCCTCATCATCAAGTAAATGAAGATTTCTTTGAAGACGGAAAAATGTTTGATGGTTCATCAATTCAAGGTTGGAAAGGCATTGATGAGTCTGACATGGTGATGATGCCAGATGCAGACAGCGCAATTTTAGACCCATTTGCAGAAGCAGTAACATTAAACATTCGTTGTGATATTTTAGAGCCAAGCACAATGCAAGGTTACAGTCGCGACCCGCGTTCTGTAGCTAAACGCGCTGAAGAATATTTACGTAGCACAGGTATTGCTGACACAGTATTAATTGGTCCAGAGCCTGAATTCTTCTTATTTGATGATGTACGTTTTAGTACTGATATGAGCGGTTCTTTCTACAAAATTGATGACAAAGAAGCAGCTTGGAACTCAGGTACTGAGTACGAAGAAGGCAACATGGGTCACCGTCCAGGCGTTAAAGGCGGCTACTTCCCAACGTCACCAGTAGATTCATCACAAGATTTACGTTCAGCTATGTGTTTAGTAATGGAAGACATGGGCTTAGTTGTTGAAGCGCATCACCATGAAGTAGCAACAGCAGGTCAAAATGAAATCGCTTGTCGCTTTAACACTATGGTTAAAAAAGCTGATGAAGTTCAAATTTACAAGTATGTTGTACATAACGTAGCTCACGCTTACGGTAAAACAGCTACCTTTATGCCTAAGCCATTAGTTGGCGATAATGGTTCAGGTATGCATGTTCACCAATCTCTAGCAAAAGACGGTGTTAACTTATTCGCTGGTGATAAGTACGGCGGTTTATCTGAAATGGCGCTTTACTACATTGGTGGTATCATCAAGCATGCTAAAGCATTAAACGCATTTACTAACCCTTCAACTAACTCGTACAAACGTTTAGTACCTCATTTTGAAGCACCAGTAATGCTTGCATACTCTGCACGTAACCGTTCAGCGTCTATTCGTATTCCAATTGTTCCATCACCAAAAGCAATGCGTATCGAAGCTCGTTTCCCTGATCCAGCAGCTAACCCTTACTTAGCATTTACTGCTTTATTAATGGCTGGCCTTGACGGTATTAAAAACAAAATCCACCCTGGCGATGCTATGGATAAAGATTTATATGACTTACCAGCGGAAGAAGCAGCATCAATTCCTCAAGTAGCAACATCACTTGAAGATGCACTTCAAAGCTTAGAAGCAGATTATGAGTTCTTAACTGCTGGTGGCGTTATGGATAAAGACATGATTGATGCATACATTGCTATTAAGCGTGAAGAGTCACAATTAGTTAACATGACAACTCACCCATTAGAGTTTGAACTATACTACAGCGTATAATCGTTCAAATATTTAATGATAAAGCTCACTTCGGTGAGCTTTTTTTTTACCCAAATATTGTGGTAAAACCAGATAAATAAAGAAAATTTTTTTTGTATTAGTTTTAGTTATATACTTAAATTAAATGGCGTTGCTACTTTACGTCATCACAATCGAATTATTTTTAATGCACAAGGATCATATCATTGCTTACACTCAGGCTATTGCTACTTACATTATTAGTGTTTATTTTTGCAATACCTGCATATTCAGCGACGACTAAAATTTACGTATGGCGCAATGAGCAAGGAGCATTAGTATTTTCTGATACTCCACACCCTGGTGCCGAAGAGGTAAAGAAGACCCAATCTAACATTGTTAACTCCTCTGGTATTGAAACTAAAGAACTTGATATTAAGCCTGAAGTTATCACCGAAACTTACTCCCTTGTTATTAAGTCTCCACAAGACAATGCCACCATCCGCGATAATACGGGCTCACTCTATGTCAGTGGCGCAGTTATACCTAAATTCAAATTAGGCTACACAGTACAACTATATTTAGACAATAAACCACACCAAAAGCCACAAAAAACAGCCATATTCTCGTTGCAGAATGTCGACCGTGGCGAACATAAAATTAAAATGGAACTACTTGATGATAAGGGCAAGATTATTGCATCGTCTAAGCCAGTTACGTTTTATATGCACAGAGCTACTGTGAATTAATATCACTACTCGCGCTATTATTTAAAAAGTTACGACACAATCACTTGTAGATACAAGCCTATAGTCATCGTACCAAAAACTTTAAATTTAATTAAATAACGCTGCAAATAAAACCTTTCTTTAGTAAACTAACAAATGCACCATATTGGTGCGACATTAACTTAGCTCGATATGGAAGCTTAAGCATGTATAACCGTAGCGATATTCAAAAGCAAAAATTAATATACCAGCAAGCACTCGCCAGCCAGTTAATCACTGCTGTAATTATTTTAAATGACCAACTCCGTATCGTTTATGTTAACCCTGCTGCAGAGGCTTTATTAATTAAGAGTTTGTATCGACTTTATGGAACAACCACCGAATTAATTTTTGCCAATACCAGCATTAATGCCAAACGCTTACAACAATTACTAAATACTGGGCAAGAGTTTACAGATAGTGATGTAGTAATAACCTTAAATAAAAGTCACCGCTTTACTGCTGAACTAACTGCATCACCTGTTGAGTTTGAGAACTCCCCTCATGTCCTCCTTGAATTAAAACAAATAGACCATCAAAAACAGATCAGTTTAGAAGTATTCCAACAACAGCAATGGATTGCCGGTCGAGACTTAATAAAAGGTTTAGCCCATGAGATCAAAAACCCCTTAGGAGGCCTTAGAGGGGCAGCCCAATTATTAAGTAAAGAAATAGGCATTGAACAGCAAGAATACACCTCAATGATTATTGAGCAAGCTGATAGGCTTACCAACCTAGTTGACCGTCTTTTAGGGCCAAATCAACTACCTCAAATCCATGCTCAAAATATTCATAGTGTGTTAGAGAAAGTTTGCCAACTTGTAGACTACTCGCATGATACTTCGGTTAATTTAAAACGCGATTATGACCCTTCTATTCCTTTAGTTGAGTGTGATCATGAAAAACTACAGCAAGCATTATTAAATATAGTCAACAACGCTATTCAGGCTATAGATAAAGAAAATAGCATTACTCTAAAAACTCGTATAGCAAGTAACATCACCATTAACGGCAAGCGTGTAAAGCTAGCCGTTGAAATCAGTATTATTGATGATGGCCCAGGCATACCCAGTAAGATTCAAGATACTTTATTCTACCCTATGGTTTCGGGACGCTCTAATGGCACAGGTTTAGGGCTATCAATAGCACAAACACTAATTAACCAACATCACGGTAAACTTTCATGCCATAGCCAACCTGGCCATACTGAATTTATGATTGTATTACCACTAAAACAGCCCGCGTCGAAAGACATCAATACACGTGAAGAGAAATAACAATGATCACAGAGCAAGTATGGATAGTAGATGATGACAGTTCTATTCGATGGGTTTTAGAAAAATCCCTCGCTAATGCACATATTAGCTGTGCCTCTTTTCAGAATGCTAATGACTTACTCACTGCACTTGATCATGGTCAACCCGATATCATCATTTCTGATATTCGCATGCCTAATATAGACGGTATGGAGTTACTAAAAACAATCAGTGAAGAATATCAGCATATTCCCGTTATTATTATGACCGCGCACTCCGACCTTGATAGCGCAGTAAATGCTTATCAAGGAGGCGCATTTGAATACTTACCTAAGCCTTTTGATATTGATGATGCTATTAGTTTAACTCAGCGAGCATTAGCGCATGCTAAAGAACAGAGTGCAAAGAAAAGTCAACAAGACAATAACTCCCTTTCTACAGGGCTTATTGGTGAAGCGCCAGCAATGCAAGAGGTATTTAGAGCAATAGGCCGTCTATCACGTTCAAGTATTAGCGTTCTAATTAATGGTGAGTCTGGCACGGGTAAAGAATTAGTAGCACACGCTCTGCACTTACATAGTCCTCGCTCTAATGAGCCATTTATTCCTTTAAATATGGCTGCAATCCCTAAAGACTTAATCGAATCTGAGCTTTTTGGGCATGAAAAAGGCGCATTCACTGGTGCTAACGCTATTCGCCATGGCCGCTTTGAACAGGCTCATAACGGTACACTATTTCTAGATGAAATAGGCGATATGCCTTTAGATATTCAAACTCGATTACTCAGGGTGTTATCTGATGGTCAATTTTATCGTGTTGGTGGACATGTTCCGGTAAAAGTTGATGTCCGTATTATTGCTGCTACGCATCAAAACCTAGAGGAGCAGGTGAAAAATGGCGGCTTCCGTGATGATCTTTTTCATCGCCTCAATGTCATTCGAATACAATTACCAAGTTTAAGAGAACGCAAAGAAGATATTGCACAATTGACCCACCACTTTTTAAAGCATGCCGCAATTGAGCTAGATGTTGAAGTAAAAACTGTTAGCAAAAAAGCTGCTGAACATTTACAAAACTTTAGCTGGCCGGGTAATGTAAGGCAACTAGAAAATACTTGTCGATTTTTAACCGTCATGGCCAGCGGTCAAGAAATATTACTAGAAGATTTACCCAATGAATTAACTGAGAAGGCCGAAATAACAACTGAGCAGCAACATTCATGGCAAAGCGCACTACGTTGCTGGGTCGATAAAGAGTTAGCACAAGGGAAAACCGCCATAATAGAGCAAGCACAGTATGAATTTGAAAAAATAATGCTCGAACAGGCGCTTGCTTTTACCCAAGGACGTAAGCAAGAAGCCGCTAAAAAATTAGGCTGGGGTAGAAATACATTAACAAGAAAGCTGAAAGATTTTGAAGTAAGTGAATAGCTTTACTGAGGGAGAGTCAGCTTACAGCTTTCTTCTACTGTTCACTTGTTGTTGTACATTCATCGTCACATTGCTTGCAGTCATTGCACAACTTAATATTCAAAAAATGTGCAATAATGATAAGGCTAGCGCCAGAAAAAATAAAGTATGGCTCTAAGCTTTCTGAGAAGTCATGCTTCATCCAGTATATTGCGACACCAAGGTATAACAAATAAAACGGATATAATTTTTTGTGATAACGCTTAAAACCTGAAAATAAAGCAACTGTACCTAA
The DNA here is from genome assembly GCF_039523295.1 of Colwellia asteriadis. Lineage (NCBI taxonomy): Bacteria > Pseudomonadati > Pseudomonadota > Gammaproteobacteria > Alteromonadales > Colwelliaceae > Colwellia > Colwellia asteriadis. Next base: position 715,596 of record NZ_BAAAFA010000001.1, read on the forward strand.
TGCAGCAGTCATTAATAAGAAAATATGTTCCCAAGTGTGATCAGCTAAAAAGCTCAAACCCATTAAGGGTAACACGGGTAATAAAACAGGCAAAAGAATGCAATGTAATGCACATAATGAGGTTGCTGTTATACCAATTCTATCTAACATTATTTTTCCAATATGAATAAATTATTCGCCACTTACGAACATTGATATAATATCACAGTTGATACACTATAACATTAGCTAAATATCAAACTAATGCAAATATTTTACCTACGCTCGGGAAATAGGAAAACTTAATACGTCGGCAATATCTTCAGCGCCTAAAGCAAGCATCACTAAACGGTCAACACCTAAAGCAACTCCCGCACAGTTAGGAAAGCCTTGTTCTAATGCCGCAATAAAGTTTTTATCTATGGGTTTCGTGTCTAATGCAAGTGTACTTCGCTTTAAGTTATCATGCTCAAATCGGCTTTGCTGCTGTTTAGCGTCAGTTAGCTCATTGAAACCATTCGCGAGCTCAACCCCTTTAAAATAACACTCAAAGCGCTCAGCAACTCTTGAGTCACCCGTAGATATCTTTGCCAATGAAGCCTGAGAACGTGGAAAATCATAAATAAAACATGGCGAAGTCAAACCAATCGTCGGCTCTATAATTTCACTAAAAATAAACTGCAATAATAGATCGTTATCGTCATCTTTTTGGCTATCTTCAATTAACCAATCACTTAACTTACCCTTTTTCTCTAGTAAAGAAAGTAAAGCTTGTTGAGTGGTATTAAGAGGGTCGATAGCTACCACTTTTTCAAAAATCGCTTGGTAACTAAAATATACTGGCTTGGCACAACCTAAAATATCAATCAGTAACGCTTCAACTTCCGCCATTAATTTGAAATGATCAAAGCCGACACGATACCATTCCAACATGGTAAATTCAGGGTTATGATGTCTCCCCATTTCTTCATGACGAAAAGCCTTAGCTATTTGATAAATGCAACCATAGCCTGAAGCAAGTAAGCGCTTCATATGAAATTCAGGTGAAGTTTGCAAATACAAGCACCTAGCCTGATCAGGTAAGCTATCCCCATCATAGTTATATTCGCAGCTTAAGGCATCTAAATACACATCTGTAACCGTCCCCTGTGAAAGTGCAGGTGTTTCAACCTCAGTAACATTACGCTCGCTAAAAAAGTTTCTGATCTGTTGTAATATTTCTGATCGTTTTTTAGCATTCTCCCAAGACAGGGTTGTTTGCCAACTCATAATACTCCCCTTTTTACACCCAAATGACTGTCGCTTTAAAATACCTGTATTCACAAGATCAAAAAAGGTCGCATAAGCGACCTTTTTACAAGTATTAATAAACTAATTGTTAGGTACAGTGTTAGTAAAGGACTAACAGCAGCCTAACGTAAATTAGTTATCAATTAGGCGATGATTGAAGAAACAACACCAGCACCAACAGTACGACCACCTTCACGGATTGCGAAGCGTAAACCTTCGTCCATCGCTACTGGGTTGATTAGCTCAACAACAAACTTCAAGTTGTCGCCTGGCATTACCATTTCTACACCTTCTGGAAGCTCTACTGAACCAGTAATATCCGTTGTACGGAAGTAGAACTGTGGACGGTAGCCTTTGAAGAATGGCGTATGACGACCACCTTCATCTTTAGAAAGTACGTATACTTCTGATTCAAACTTAGTATGTGGGTTGATTGAACCAGGTTGTGCTAATACTTGACCACGTTCTACGTCTTCACGCTTAAGACCACGTAAAAGTACACCACAGTTCTCGCCTGCACGACCTTCGTCAAGAAGCTTACGGAACATTTCAACACCTGTACAAGTTGATTTTTGTGTATCACGGATACCAACAACTTCTACTTCGTCACCAACTTTAACAATACCACGTTCAACACGACCTGTTACAACAGTACCACGGCCTGAGATTGAGAAAACGTCTTCGATAGGCATGATGAATGCACCGTCGATTGCACGCTCTGGCTCTGGAATGTAAGTATCTAAAGCGTTAGCTAATTCGATTACTTTTTCTTCCCACTTCGCTTCACCTTGAAGTGCGCCTAATGCTGAACCTTGAATTACTGGTAAGTCATCACCTGGGAATTCGTATTCAGAAAGAAGTTCACGAACTTCCATTTCTACTAATTCTAATAATTCTTCGTCGTCAACCATGTCACATTTGTTCATGAAAACGATGATGAAAGGAACACCAACTTGACGAGAAAGTAAGATGTGCTCACGTGTTTGTGGCATTGGACCATCTGTAGCAGCAACTACTAAGATAGCGCCATCCATTTGTGCAGCACCAGTGATCATGTTTTTGATGTAATCGGCGTGACCAGGACAATCTACGTGTGCGTAGTGACGTGTTTCTGTATCGTATTCGATGTGAGAAGTATTGATTGTAATACCACGCTCACGCTCTTCTGGAGCATTATCGATTTGTGCGAAATCACGAACTTCACCACCGTGAACTTTAGTTAATACCGCAGAGATAGCGGCTGTTAAAGTTGTTTTACCGTGATCGACGTGACCGATAGTACCAACGTTTACGTGTGGTTTATTACGTTCAAATTTTTCTTTAGCCATTTTTCAATTACCTTTAAGTTTAGTTTACTAATAAAGTAAAAGGCGCAGTCAAAACGACCTTGCCAGATATAAAAATTAAATATTCTTTTTTATAAAAACCCTAACGAGTTTCCATAATTTTTTGTGCTACTTGTTTTGAAGTTTCATTATATTGTTGAAACTCCATAGAGTAAGATGCGCGACCTTGCGTAGCACTACGCAAGTCAGTAGCATAGCCAAACATCTCGGCTAATGGCACTAATGCATTTACTATTTTCAAACCTGCTGGTCCTTCATCCATACCATCGATCATGCCGCGACGACGATTTAAATCGCCAACAACATCACCCATGTTAGCTTCAGGTGTAGTAACTTCAACTTTCATCATTGGCTCTAAAATAACAGGGTCTGCTTCAAGCACGCCCTTTCTAAAACCCATTGATGCGGCAACTTTAAATGCCATTTCGTTAGAGTCAACATCATGAAAAGAGCCATCATAAAGCGTTGCTTTAATGTCAAGTAATGGAAAACCAGCTAATACGCCGCTTTCCATTTGCTCTTTACAGCCCTTCTCAACCGCAGGAATATATTCTTTAGGTACTGCGCCACCAACAACTTCGTTGACGAACTCAAAACCAGCGCCTTCTTCACGAGGCTCTAACTTCAACCAAACATGACCATATTGCCCTTTACCGCCTGATTGACGTACAAATTTTCCTTCAACTTCAACTGTCTTACGAATAGTTTCTCGATAAGACACTTGAGGGTTACCTACATTACATTCCACGCTAAACTCACGTTTCATGCGTTCAACAAGAATATCTAAATGTAGTTCACCCATGCCAGAAATAATAGTCTGACCTGTTTCATCATCAGTTGTTACTCTAAATGATGGATCTTCCGCGGCAAGTTTGCCTAACGCTATAGCCATTTTTTCTTGGGCTGCTAATGTTCTAGGTTCAACTGCTACAGAGATTACTGGTTCAGGGAATTCCATACGTTCTAATGTAATTACATGACCTGCGTCACATAAAGTATCACCTGTGGTGACATCTTTCAAACCGATAGCAGCGGCAATATCACCAGCACGTACTTCTTTAATTTCTTGTCTGTCGTTAGCATGCATTTGAACGATACGTCCAAAGCGTTCTTTTTTGCCTTTAACCGGGTTATAAACACTATCACCCGTTTGTACTACTCCCGAATAAACGCGGAAGAAAGTTAAAGTCCCTACAAAAGGGTCTGTTGCAATTTTAAAGGCTAACGCAGCAAACGGCGCGTTATCATCAGCAGGTCGAGTACCTTCTGTTTCATCTTTATCGTCATTGATACCTGTGATTGCCGCAACTTCAGTTGGTGATGGTAAATATTCAATTACCGCATCAAGTACTGCTTGTACGCCTTTATTCTTAAAGGCGCTACCACAACTACATAAAATTATTTCATTCGCTAATGTACGAGCACGTAAGCCTACTTTAATCTCGGCTTCTGATAACTCACCTTCTTCAAGGTATTTTTCCATTAACTCATCATTGGCTTCTGCCGCTTCTGAAACTAAGTTCTCACGCCATTCTTCGGCAAGATCTTGCATATCAGCTGGAATATCTTCATAAGTAAAAGTCATCCCTTGATCACTTTCAGTCCAGTTGATCGCTTTCATTTTTACGAGGTCAACAACGCCTTCAAACTCATCTTCTGAGCCTATCGCTAAATGCATAGGAACTGCATTAGCACCTAAGCGAGTTTTTAACTGTTCAACTACCGATAAAAAGTTAGCACCTGTTCGGTCCATTTTATTAACAAAAACCATGCGAGGAACAGCGTATTTCTCCATTTGTCGCCAAACAGTTTCAGTTTGTGGCTGTACACCAGAGGAGCCACATAACACCAATACCGCGCCATCGAGTACACGTAAAGAACGTTCTACTTCAATAGTGAAATCAACGTGTCCTGGAGTATCAATAATATTGATGCGATGATCATCAAATTGACCTTCCATTCCTTTCCAAAAACAGGTTGTTGCAGCAGACGTAATAGTAATACCACGTTCTTGTTCTTGTTCCATCCAGTCCATGGTGGCTGCACCATCATGCACTTCACCAATTTTATGAGAAAGGCCTGTATAGAACAAAACGCGTTCTGTGGTTGTCGTTTTACCGGCATCTACGTGCGCACAAATACCGATATTACGATAGCGCTCTATAGGGGTGATACGAGCCAAATTGATATCCTCAATACTAAATTTAGTAATTATGTAGTTCTATTAAGTAAATATTCGTTAATACAATTATTTACTTAATAGAGCTGAGCTAATGTTTATTCATTAACCAGTTAAATAGCCAACACTATAAAAGAGTATGGCTAGCAAGAGTAACTCTTGCTAGCCATTTATTAGCTTTACAGCCAATAACACTTTCGTTCAATACTGCTATCTTACCAGCGGTAGTGAGCGAATGCTTTGTTAGCTTCAGCCATACGGTGAACGTCTTCACGTTTCTTAACCGCTGAACCTTTGCTGTCAGACGCATCTAACATTTCGTTAGCTAGGCGCTGAGCCATTGATTTTTCACCACGTTTACGAGCTGCATCAACTAACCAACGCATGGCTAGAGCATTACGACGAACTGGACGAACTTCAACTGGAACTTGATAAGTAGAACCACCAACACGACGAGATTTAACCTCAACTTGTGGACGGATGTTATCTAAAGCAATTTCGAAAAGCTCTAAGTGAGTTTTTTCGCTATTCTTTTCAGTTAAAATGTCTAATGCACCGTATACAATTTTTTCTGCAGTAGATTTCTTACCATCAACCATAAGGATGTTGATGAATTTTGCTAAAAGTTCGTTATGGAACTTAGGATCTGGCAATATTTTACGTTGCCCTACGACGCGTCTTCTTGGCATCTTAATTCTCCGTAGTATTCAGGATAAATCCAAAATATATAAATTTAAAAAATTTGTTAATTTGGCCTTACTTAACGTTTCGTGACTCTAACCTTAAGGGTAGAGAAAGGAAAACTTAAGATTTAGGTCGCTTAGCACCGTATTTAGAACGGCCTTGTCTTCTGTCGCTTACACCAGAACAATCTAGTGCGCCACGAACGGTGTGGTAACGTACACCTGGTAAATCTTTAACACGACCACCACGAATCAAGATAACACTATGCTCTTGTAAGTTGTGACCTTCACCACCGATGTAAGAAGTAACTTCAAAGCCGTTAGTTAAACGAACACGAGCAACTTTACGTAATGCTGAGTTAGGTTTTTTTGGTGTAGTAGTATACACACGAGTACAAACGCCACGACGTTGTGGACAGGCTTGTAACGCTGGAACGTTACTTTTAGTTACCTGTCTAACACGTGGTTTACGTACTAGTTGGTTAATAGTTGCCATTATAGCTCCTGATTAGTTGTTACCAAGGAAAGTAGCCTTGATAAATTTATTGCGTAAATCTCAAATCAATGGAAAAGAATTACGCGCTCATAAACGAAAAAATCCGCAAACCTTTTATTATGCACACGAAGCACAGAATATAAGGTCGCGGAATTCTATAGGTCAATGATTGAGCTGTCAAGTGTTTTACTACTCTACAGCTCAATATAAACGTATAGTGCTACAGGCTTACTTCGCCATCATCGGCAAGTAAATCTGCATTTAACGCATCGGTTAATGCTTTTTCAGCGTCATCAGCTGAAACGGTTGTATCTTCATGTGCATCAAAAGCAGCTTTTGCTTTTGCGCGTTCCTGATGATAAGCATAACCAGTACCTGCTGGAATTAAACGACCAACAATTACGTTTTCTTTCAAGCCACGTAAACCGTCTTTCTTACCTGCAACAGCAGCTTCAGTTAGTACACGTGTTGTCTCTTGGAAAGATGCCGCTGAAATAAATGATTCAGTTGCTAATGATGCTTTAGTAATACCCATCATTTGCATTTCATATTCAGCAGGTTGCTTGCCAGCAGCTTCAAGTTCACGGTTCGCAATGTTTACGCGCGCCACTTCAACTTGTTCGCCTTTAAGGAACTCAGAGTCACCTGCATCAAGAATTTCACACTTACGGATCATTTGACGTACGATAACTTCAATGTGCTTATCGTTAATCTTAACACCCTGTAAACGGTAAACTTCTTGTACTTCGTTAACAATGTAGTTAGCAACTGGAGCAACACCACGTAAACGTAAGATATCGTGTGGAGACTCAGGACCATCGGCAATAACTTCACCTTTGATAACTGGTTCACCTTCATAGATATTTAATTGACGTGTTTTCGGAATCATCTCTTCGTAAACTTCACCATTAGGTTGAGTGATCAATAAGCGCACTTTACCTTTAGTTTCTTTACCGAAAGCAACAACACCTGTTTTCTCTGCAAGAATTGCAGGAAGTTTAGGCTTACGCGCTTCAAATAAGTCAGCAACACGAGGAAGACCACCGGTAATATCACGAGTTTTTGAGCTTGCTTGTGGTATACGAGCAAGTGCATCACCAATGTTTACGTCTGCGCCATCTTCTAAGTTTACGATTGCGTTACCTGGTAAATAGTAAAGTGCTGGAATTTCAGTACCGGCAATCATTACTTCTTTACCTTTAGCATCAATCAACTTCAATGCTGGGCGCATTTCTTTACCCGTAGAGTTACGTTGAGCTGCATCGGTAATAACAATACTTGATAAACCTGTTAGTTCATCTGTTTGGCGAACCATAGTTACGCCATCAACTAAGTCAACGAATTGAACCTTACCTGCAACCTCAGTAATAATAGGGTGAGTATGTGGGTCCCAGTTAGCGATTGTATCGCCAGAAGTTACTGCTTCACCATCACTCTTAGAAAGTACAGAACCGTAAGGTACTTTATAACGTTCTTTCTCACGTCCCATTTCATCAATGATAGTTATTTCTGATGAACGTGAAGTAATAACAAGGTGCTTATCTGAGTTAGTTACAAATTTAGCATTTTGTAATTTCAAATGACCAGTATTTTTAACTTGTACGCTGTTTTCAGCAGTAGCACGCGATGCAGCACCACCGATATGGAACGTACGCATGGTTAACTGTGTACCTGGTTCACCAATTGATTGTGCCGCAACAACACCAATTGCTTCACCTTGGTTGATCATATGACCACGAGCCAAATCACGACCGTAACAATTAGCACAAATACCAAAGTCAGTTTTACAAGTAATGATTGAACGTACTTTAATTTGATCAACTGAGTTAGCTTCAATTACATCACAAAGTGTTTCGTCGATTAATGTATTACGGGCAAGTAAAACTTCTTCTGTACCTGGAATAAATACATCTTCAGCAACAACACGACCTAATACGCGTTCACGTAATGGTTCAACAACATCACCACCTTCAATTAATGGTGTCATTAATAAGCCATCGTGTGTACCACAGTCATGCTCAGTTACCACTAAATCTTGTGCAACGTCTACTAAACGACGAGTTAAGTAACCCGAGTTAGCTGTTTTAAGTGCCGTATCAGCAAGACCTTTACGCGCACCGTGAGTTGAGATGAAGTATTGTAATACGTTAAGACCTTCACGGAAGTTAGCCGTGATTGGGGTTTCGATGATTGAACCATCTGGTTTAGCCATCAAGCCACGCATACCAGCTAACTGACGAATCTGTGCAGCACTACCACGAGCACCCGAGTCGGCCATCATAAAGATAGAGTTGAAAGAGTCTTGCTCTTCCATTTCACCGTCACGGTTTAAAATTTGCTCTTTTGATAAGTTATCCATCATCGCTTTTGAAACTTTTTCGTTCGCTGATGACCAGATATCGATAACTTTGTTGTATTTCTCACCTGCAGTTACAAGACCTTGGTCAAACTGCGCTTGAATTTCAGCAACTTCTGCTTCTGAATCTTCAATGATCGTGTACTTAGCATCTGGGATAACCATATCGTCGATACCAACAGAACAACCTGCAATCATCGCGTAATGGAAACCAGTGTACATAATTTGGTCAGCAAAGATAACGGTAGCTTTTAAACCTAAGTTACGGTACGCATGGTTAATTAGCTTAGAAATAGGCTTTTTACCTAGCGGCTGATCGATTAAATCGTAAGGTAAGCCTTTAGGACATACTTGCCACATAATGGCACGACCAATAGTAGTATCACGTAACGTTGTTGTTGCTACTAATTCGCCATCTGCATTTTTAACATGCTCTGTAATACGAATCTTAACGCGAGCGTGAAGCTCAGCAACACCAGTACGGTAAGCTTTTTCTGCTTCTTTAGCATCTGTAAATACCATGCCTTCACCTAAACCATTAACACGGTCACGCGTTAAGTAGTAAAGACCTAATACAACATCTTGTGATGGTACTATGATTGGTTCACCGTTAGCTGGTGCAAGAACGTTGTTTGTTGACATCATCAACGTACGTGCTTCCATTTGTGCTTCGATTGTTAACGGTACATGTACCGCCATTTGGTCACCATCGAAATCGGCGTTGTATGCCGCACAAACTAATGGGTGAAGGTGAATTGCTTTACCTTCAATTAGTACAGGTTCAAATGCTTGGATACCCAATCTATGAAGTGTTGGTGCACGGTTAAGCATTACTGGATGTTCACGGATTACTTCATCAAGTACATCCCAAACTTCAGCGCCTTCACGCTCAACTAATTTTTTAGCTGCTTTAATAGTAGTCGCTAAACCACGCGCTTCTAATTTACCGTAAATAAATGGCTTGAATAACTCTAATGCCATTTTCTTAGGTAAACCACACTGGTGTAAACGCAATGTAGGACCAACGGTAATTACAGAACGACCTGAGTAATCTACACGCTTACCTAATAAGTTTTGACGGAAACGACCTTGTTTACCCTTGATCATATCAGCAAGAGATTTAAGAGGACGTTTGTTAGAACCGGTAATTGCACGACCGCGACGACCGTTATCTAAAAGTGCATCAACAGACTCTTGTAACATACGCTTTTCGTTACGTACGATAATGTCTGGAGCAACTAAGTCTAGAAGACGTTTTAAACGGTTGTTACGGTTGATTACACGACGGTATAAGTCGTTAAGATCTGAAGTCGCAAAGCGGCCACCATCTAACGGTACTAATGGACGTAAATCAGGCGGTAAAATTGGTAAAACATTCATAATCATCCACTCAGGCTTGTTACCTGAAGCAGCGAATGCTTCCATTAATTTTAAACGCTTAGTAATTTTTTTACGTTTAGTTTCACTACCAATTTCAGGTAACTCTTCACGCATTTGCGCTACTTCGCCGTCTAAATCAATTTGTTGTAGTAAAGCTAAAACGGCTTCAGCACCCATAAGGGCGTCAAATTCATCACCGTGCTCTTCTAACGCGTCAAGATATTCTTCTTCCGTTAAAATTTGGCTTTTTTCTAACGTAGTCATACCTGGCTCGGTAACAACGTACGATTCAAAATAAAGTACACGCTCGATATCACGTAATGTCATATCAAGTAATAAACCGATACGTGACGGTAACGATTTTAAGAACCAAATGTGAGCAACTGGGCTTGCTAATTCGATATGACCCATACGGTCACGACGAACTTTCGTTAAGGTAACTTCTACGCCACACTTCTCACAAATAACACCACGGTGCTTTAAGCGTTTGTATTTACCACAAAGACATTCGTAATCTTTAACTGGTCCAAAAATACGCGCACAGAATAAACCGTCACGCTCAGGCTTAAATGTTCTGTAGTTAATGGTTTCTGGCTTTTTAACTTCACCATATGACCATGAACGTACCAAGTCTGGCGACGCTAAGCCGATGCGAATACCATCGAACTCTTCGGTTTGATTTTGTTGCTTAAGAAACTTAAGTAAATCTTTCACACACTTCTCCTGTCGGAGTTAAACTTTGAAAAGAAGGCATTACTGCCTTCTTCGCTTACCAGTTTAATCCTATGATTAAACTGGCTAACTAATTACGGTAACTAGTCTTCAGATAGTTCGATGTTGATACCTAACGAACGGATTTCTTTCAACAATACGTTGAATGATTCAGGAATACCTGGCTCCATTCTATGGTCACCGTCAACTAAGTTTTTATACATCTTAGTACGACCGTTAACATCATCAGACTTAACTGTTAGCATTTCTTGTAACGTGTAAGCTGCGCCGTATGCTTCTAAGGCCCATACTTCCATTTCACCAAAACGCTGACCACCGAACTGAGCTTTACCACCAAGTGGTTGCTGAGTTACTAATGAGTAAGAACCAGTTGAACGAGCATGCATTTTGTCATCAACTAAATGGTTTAGTTTTAACATATACATATAACCAACAGTTACCGGACGCTCAAACTCACGACCAGTACGGCCATCAGTTAACACGAACTGGCCACTTTCTGGCATATCAGCAAGCTTGAATAACTCTTTAATTTCTTTCTCGGCTGCACCGTCAAATGCTGGAGTAGCAATTGGTAAACCTGCACGTAAGTTAGCTGCTAAGCGCATAACTTCATCATCAGAGAAACTAGCAACATCAACGTTTTGACGAGATTCACCTACATTGTAAACATCTTGAATGAAGTTACGTAGCTTGTGAATTTCTTGTTGTGCTTCTAGCATACGGTTAATCTTTTCACCAACACCACGACAGGCCATGCCTAAGTGAGTTTCTAAGATCTGACCAATGTTCATACGTGATGGAACACCTAATGGGTTCAATACGATATCAACTGGTACACCGTGCTCATCGTATGGCATATCTTCAACAGGTACTACGTTTGAAATAACACCTTTGTTACCATGACGACCAGCCATTTTATCACCTGGCTGAATACGACGTTTAACGGCTAAGTAAACTTTAACAATTTTTAATACGCCAGGTTGTAAGTCATCACCTTGAGTGATTTTACGACGCTTAATTTCAAATTTCTTGTCGAAGTCAGCTTTGATGTTATCCCACTGCTCAGCAATTTGCTCTAATTCAGCTTGCTGCGCTTCGTCGCTTAAGTTTTGAACTAACCACTTATCACGAGACATAGACGTTAAGTCAGATTCGTTTAAGCCTGCAGATAATAATAACTTCTTAGTACGGGCATAAATACCATCTTCGAAAATGCTTAATTCATCGCCAAGATCTTTCTTAACTTCTTTAAGTTGCATTTGTTCAATTTCTACAGCGCGAGCATCTTTTTCAACGCCGTCACGTGTGAAGATTTGAACATCAATGATAGTACCTTTTACTGAGTTAGGAACACGTAAAGAGCTATCTTTAACGTCTGCCGCTTTCTCACCAAAAATAGCACGTAATAGCTTTTCTTCTGGAGTAAGTTGTGTTTCACCTTTAGGAGTTACTTTACCAACTAAGATATCGCCACCATTTACTTCAGCACCAATGTAAACAACACCAGCTTCATCTAATTTAGATAATGCTGATTCGCCAACGTTTGGAATATCTGCAGTAATTTCTTCACTACCCAATTTAGTATCACGCGCAATACACGTTAATTCTTGGATGTGAATAGTAGTAAATCTGTCTTCAATGGCAACACGCTCAGATAACAACATTGAATCTTCAAAGTTGTAACCATTCCACGGCATGAACGCTATACGCATGTTTTGACCAAGCGCAAGCTCACCCATGTCAGTTGATGGACCATCAGCTAATACATCGCCACGTACTACTGGCTCACCTAAACGACACACTGGACGTTGGTTGATACATGTATTTTGGTTTGAACGTGTGTATTTAGTTAAGTTGTAAATATCAATACCTGCTTCACCAGCAAGCATTTCATTTTCATTAACTTTTACAACAATACGTGATGCATCTACGTAAGTAACAACACCACCACGTTTAGCAACCGCAGTAACACCTGAGTCTACCGCTACCACTTTTTCCATACCAGTACCAACTAAAGGCTTATCAACGATAAGTGTTGGAACCGCTTGACGTTGCATGTTCGAGCCCATTAAGGCACGGTTAGCATCATCGTGTTCTAAGAACGGAATAAGTGAAGCCGCTACCGAGATAATTTGCTGTGGAGATACGTCCATATATTGAACTTCAGCTGAAGATTTCAGCGTAAATTCATTTTTGAAACGACAGTTAACTAAATCTTGAATAAGTTTATTGTCATCATTACGTTCAGCATTTGCCTGAGCGATAACAAAGTTACCCTCTTCAATTGCTGATAAGTAATCAATATCGTCAGTAACTAAACCATCAACCACTTTACGGTAAGGTGTTTCTAAGAAACCGTAATCGTTAGTACGTGCGTAACAAGAAAGCGAGTTGATCAAACCAATGTTTGGACCCTCTGGCGTTTCGATTGGACAAACACGACCATAGTGAGTTGGATGTACGTCACGTACTTCGAAGCCTGCACGTTCACGCGTTAAACCACCTGGGCCTAATGCTGAGATACGACGTTTATGCGTAACTTCAGATAACGGGTTGTTTTGATCCATAAACTGTGACAATTGTGATGAGCCAAAAAACTCTTTCACTGCCGCAGAAATTGGTTTTGCGTTAATTAAATCTTGTGGCATGATTGCGTCTAAGTCACCAAGACTTAAACGTTCACGTACCGCACGCTCAACACGAACAAGACCAACACGGAATTGGTTTTCAGCCATTTCACCTACAGAGCGAATACGACGGTTACCTAAATGGTCAATATCATCTACTTCACCTTTACCGTCACGAATGTCGATTAAGGTTTTCATTACTGAGATAATGTCTTCTTTAGATAAAACACCAGAACCAACATCATCAGCATTACCAACACGACGGTTAAACTTCATACGACCAACGGTCGATAAGTCGTAGCGTTCAGCAGCAAAGAATAAGTTAGTAAATAATGCTTCAGCAGCATCTTTAGTTGGTGGCTCGCCTGGGCGCATCATACGGTAAATTTCAACTAAAGCTTCAAGCTTATTCGTTGAGCTATCTACACGGATAGTGTCTGACATGTATGAACCAACATCAAATTCGTTCATGTATAAAGTTGAAAGTACTTTATGGCCAGCTTGGCTTAATTCAGCTAATAATTCTAAGGTTAATTCAGCGTTCGCTTCTGCAATCACTTCACCTGTAGATTTGTCAATGTATGCTTGTGACAATACACGACCAACAATATAGTCTGCTGGTACTTCTAACTTATCAACATTAGCTTTTGATAATGAACGAATATGACGAGCAGTAATACGACGACCTTGTTCAACTAATACTTCACCTTTCTTAATTGAAATATCAAATGTTGCCGTTTCACCACGAAGACGCTCAGGGATTAAATCCATGATCAACTTATCACCTTTAATAGTGAAGTTAGTTGTGTCATAGAAAATATCTAAGATTTCTTCTGTTGAATATTCTAATGCACGTAAGATAATTGACGCAGGTAACTTACGACGTCTATCAATACGAACAAATAAGTTATCTTTTGGATCGAATTCAAAATCTAACCATGAACCACGGTAAGGAATAACGCGTGCGTTATATAAAACTTTACCCGATGAATGCGTTTTGCCTTTATCGTGATCAAAGAATACACCAGGAGAACGGTGTAACTGTGAAACGATAACACGCTCAGTACCATTAATTACAAAAGTACCGTTATCTGTCATCAACGGGATTTCGCCCATGTACACTTCTTGTTCTTTGATATCTTTTACAGTACCTGCCGGAGCTTCTTTATCGTATACCACTAAACGTAATTTTACGCGCAGCGGTGCAGAATAAGTTACACCACGTATTTGACATTCTTTCACGTCAAATAACGGTTCACCTAAACGATAGCTTACATATTGTAATTCTGAGCTACCTGAATAAGCTTTAATTGGGAAAATAGAACGAAAAGCAGCCTCTAGACCGGTTTCACCTGTTGCATCAATATCAATAAACTTGCGGAAAGAATCGAGTTGAATGGATAACAAGAATGGATATTCCATTACTTGTACACTTTTACCAAAGTCCTTTCTAATTCGCTTTTTCTCAAAGTATGAGTAAGCCATGGGGTTCCTCAGCTTGCTGGTTATGGCCAAATCTGTCTAGTGAGCAATGCCCACATAGACAGGTTATTTCGATAATGTTTACGTCTAAACATTACTAGGTAATTATGAATCATAATCACCTAACGCTAAATAATGCACTGTTTCGATTAAAAAAACATCAAATAATTTAGCGCAAAAAGGCCGGTGACGTTTAAATCACCAGCCATGCCTTTTCAGGCAAATAATCTGTTTAAAAACAGATTATTTGATCTCAACAGAAGCACCAGCTTCTTCAAGAGCTTTCTTAAGTTCTTCAGCTTCAGCTTTTTCAACACCTTCTTTAAGTGCTTTAGGAGCTGATTCAACTAAGTCTTTAGCTTCTTTTAAGCCAAGACCAGTCGCGCCGCGAACTGCTTTGATTACAGCAACTTTCTTATCGCCGAAACCAGTTAAGATTACGTCGAATTCAGTTTGCTCTTCAGCAGAACCACCAGCGTCACCGCCAGCAACAGCAACAGCAGCAGCAGCAGATACGCCGAACTTCTCTTCCATTGCTTCGATTAATTCAACTACATCCATTACTGACATGTCAGCAATAGCGTTTAGGATATCGTCTTTAGAAATAGACATTATATAATTTCCTGTTTTTTAAGAAACAGCTTAACTTTGTACTTATCTTTAAGTAGTAAAGCGCTGTTTGAATAACTATTAAATACAAAAAGCATTGCTAATATTAATATATATATTAGCGACAATAAATTTTCTATAAAAAGAAAAACTATTAAGCAGCTTCTTGTTCTTTCTGATCGCGAACTGCAGCAATCGTACGGCAAAGTTTGCCGGCAGATGCTTCTTTCATAACGCTCATTAAACGTGCAATCGCTTCGTCGTAAGTAGGTAGCTTAGCTAACATATTTACGTCTACTGCGTTACCTTCAAATGCAGCTGCTTTTAATTCAAAAGCTTCGTTAGTTTTAGCGAAGTCTGTGAATAAACGAGCAGCAGCACCTGGGTGTTCTTGAGAGAAAGCTACTAGAGAAGGACCTTTGAATACGTCAGTAACACATTCAAAATCAGTACCTTCTACTGCACGACGTGCTAATGTGTTACGGACAACCTTCATCCATACACCATTTTCACGTGCTTGCTTACGCAATACAGTAATAGCTTCAACTGTAACACCACGGGCATCCGCGATTACAACTGATTGAGCGCCTTTGGCAGCTTCTTGAACTTCAGCAACAATTGCTTTTTTGTCATCAAGATTGATAGCCATTGGCTTAACTCCTGGTTCACCGGAAAATCCGGTATTTACAATCCCTAACACCAACAAAGATGTTAGACCATTACGGCGAGGACCAGAAAATTTTAGGAAATATCTGGGTAATCACCATCTACGTAGGTAATATTAAGCAAAATAAATTTCGCGCCTACGGTCTTTGACGGGGGCTATGCTTAATTAACTCAACGTTAATTCAACACAACTCCTACCAAAATTTAAGGGGCGAAATTATAGGTTATAATTTCGCCCTTGTAAAGATTCAATATAGAACTTTACTCAAGAATATTAAAATTAATTATTAAGCTTGAGATAAGGTTGCTTGGTTAACTGCAACGCCAGCACCCATAGTAGTAGAAAGTGAAACTTTCTTAATATATTGACCTTTAGCATTTGCTGGTTTTGCTTTTTTAAGCGCTTCTAGCAAAGACTCTAAGTTTTGTTGTAACTGTGCAGCGTCGAAATCAGCCTTACCAATAGTAGTATGGATGATACCGTTCTTGTCGTTACGGTAACGGATCTGACCAGACTTAGCGTTTTTAACCGCGCCAGCTACGTCAGGAGTTACAGTACCAACTTTCGGGTTAGGCATTAAACCACGTGGGCCTAAAATTTGACCTAATTGACCAACAACACGCATTGCATCAGGAGAAGCAATAACAACGTCGAAGTTCATTTCGCCAGCTTTTACTTGCTCAGCTAGGTCTTCCATACCGATAACGTCAGCGCCAGCTTCTTTAGCTTTCTCTGCGTTTGCACCTTGTGTAAATACAGCAACACGTACTTCACGGCCAGTACCATTTGGTAATACTGTAGCGCCACGAACGTTTTGGTCTGATTTACGAGCGTCGATACCAAGATTTACAGCAACATCTACGCTTTCACGGAAGTTGGCAGTAGCAAATTCTTTTAATAAAGCAACAGCTTCACTGATATCGTATTCTTTAGTTGCGTCTACTTTTTCACGGATAAGACGAGCGCGTTTTGTTAATTTAGCCATTGATTAGTCCTCTACCACTAAACCTATTGAACGAGCAGAACCCGCAATAGTACGCACTGCAGCTTCTAGTGAACCAGCAGTCAAATCAGGTTCTTTCATCTTAACGATTTCTTCAAGTTGTGCTGTAGTTACAGTACCAACTTTTTCTGTGTTAGGACGGCCAGAACCACTCTTAACACCAGCTGCTTTTTTCAATAAGAAAGATGCAGGTGGAGTTTTAGTTTCGAAAGTAAACGAACGGTCACTGTATACAGTAATTACTACTGGAACCGGAGCGCCTTTTTCTAAAGAATCTGTTTTCGCGTTAAACGCTTTACAGAATTCCATGATATTAACACCGTGTTGACCTAAAGCAGGACCAACTGGTGGTGACGGGTTAGCTGCACCAGCAGCTACTTGTAGCTTGATTAAAGCTTGGACTTTCTTAGCCATTTTAAAACACCTTTAGTATGGGTAATTAGCGCTACTTGTTATAAAAATAACGTTGGCTTCCCTGTTTACAAAATTCATCTTTTATCTTGCATCTAAGCAGATAAAAAACAGATTAAGTGCTCGCTAAAAATAAGCGGCAGCGGATTATATATTAACCAGCTCACGAGTTTCAAGTTTTTTGTCATTTTTATAATGGCGAAGGGGCTTTTATACTATTACGGAATTCTTTAGGGGTGTTGCCTTTAATCATGCGAAAGCGTCGATTAAAATTAGAAATGTTATTAAAGCCACACTGATCACTAATCACTGAAATCAAAGCATTAGTATTAACTAAAAGCTTACAAGCTTTACCAATGCGTAGCTGGTTAATAAACTGGTTTAATGTTTGCTCTGTGCGTTGTTTAAAAAAACGATGGAAATGATTGGTACTCATATGCGCTAATCTAGCTAATTCATCAGCGCATAATGGCTCAGTATATCGTTGGTATATATAACTAATAACTTTATCGAGTTTATCAACAGAAATATCGGTTTTATCACCAAAGGTAAAAAAGCTACTCGAAAGAACGCGATAACTTTCATCTTTAACCATTAAATTTAATAGTTTTAATAATAAGATGTAACGCTCTATAGGCTCTGCACCTTCCATCGCTTCAAAGATAGCTAATGACTTTTTCGTAACTTCTTGACTAAACTCTAAGCCACGCATTGAGAGTTTCAGCATAGTAGACAGTAACTGTAACTCTGGGTTTTTACTCACTTGCTCATTGAGCCATTGGGCAGGTATTTGTGCTACATATACTATTAATGGTTTAGTTTCATCATATGACTTTACTTGCCAACTATGTGGTAGGTTAGGCCCAAGGAGTACTAAGTCAGCATCACTATAATGACTCATATGATCGCCAATATGTTTTGAACCTTGGCTATTGAGTGTTAAACAAATCTCGTATTCTGAATGATAATGCCAGTTAAATTCTATTTTGTTAAAAGAAAACTTTTCAAACCACCAAGAGCAGCCCTCTGAAGGTATCATTTTTCCACAGATCGCTTTCATTACTATTCCTTTAATACATTACATCTAATGCCATAATGAGTTTCATGTGACTAATAAAATATATCAAGAGAAGTTTGAATAGGCTAACGTTTGTTCATCTATTTTCTACTCTTTTCGACTCTCTTTATTTAAAATAAAAAAAAGCTGATACCTATAAAAGAATATCAGCTGTGAGTGAGGGAAAGTCGAGGTCCTCATAACCGTTTAAATTTAAAAGCCGATATAAACTTGTAAATTTAAACCGCACTTTATAAAGAAAATGCTCAACTATTGTGCTTGCTCACTTTATTTATTGCGACACTTTTCAATGCAATAGTAATATTTTTCTATCATTTTTAAATTCATCATCAAGTTCAAGTTAGCGCTTAGTCTATTTGTAATAGCATTAGCCATTTCTATTGTTGTAGTAGTAAATTTTTGAGGTAGCTAAAGAAGTAGTTAACGCCATAAGAAGTAACATATTATCAATGATATGAGTAAATGGCATTGTTCAGGTTTACCACCCTTAAAAAGCAAGAGCGAAAGACACTGTTATAGTATTACCCCTTATAGCATGCTTTGACTAAAAGGGAGAAAGCAAAAGGAGCTAACATCGCACAATACGAAATCCCCCTTCTAAAAACAAAAAACGCCTGCACAGGGCAAGCGTTTTGATAATCAATATATGAGTGTAGCTTAACTACTTTTCTCTACTTGACCAAATTCTAAATCTACTGGCGTTGAACGACCAAAGATAAGTACCGATACTTTAATGCGGTTCTTCTCATAGTCAAGTTCTTCAACCACACCATTAAAGTCAGCAAATGGTCCATCAATAACACGAACAACTTCACCTGGCTCAAACAATGTTTTAGGTTTAGGCTTATCAGTTTCTTCAAGACGCTGTAAAATTCTATCAGCCTCACGTTGTGAAATTGGTGCAGGACGATCACTCGTTCCGCCAATAAAACCAAGTACACGTGGTACACTTTTCACTAAATGCCACGCATCTACATCCATTTCCATTTGTACTAAAACATAACCTGGAAAGAATTTACGAGAGCTTTTACGCTTTTGACCCGCACGCATTTCTACAACTTCTTCAGTTGGTACAAGAATTTCACCAAACTTATCTTGTAAGCCTTGAATTTCAATATGCTCAAGTAAAGTCTTTTGCACACGACCTTCATAACCAGAAAACGCTTGCACTACATACCAGCGTAATTTAGGGTTTTGAGTTACTTGCTGTTCTTGCTCGCCATCTTCAGGCGTATTATCATTTAAGATTTCTTCAGTCATAACTAAACCTGCATACCAGTAACCAAACCAACTAACCAGAATAGAACAGAGTCTAATCCCCAAAGTAATAATGACATCAATAATGTTACAACTAACACTATGCCTGTCGTTTGTATTGCTTCTTGGCGAGTAGGCCAAATAACTTTACGTACTTCTGTCCGCGCTTCTTTAGCAAACTCAAAGCCTGAACGACCTTTCTGTGTTTGCATAGCAATTAGGCCTGCAACAGCTACCGCTACAACAACACCAAGTGCTCTAATAAATGGTGATTCACCACTATAAATGTAGTTTCCAGCTACTGCACCTGCTAAAAGTAAGATTATAACGCCCCACTTTAGCGTATCGAAAGAACTACCTACTTGCTCTTCTGTACTCGCATTCATATTTCTATTCCGTCATTATCAAAAATTTTGCAAAAAACAGTATTCTTTATAACACTGTGAAGCATGCATAAAGCATGTCTTTAATATGGCAGGGGTGGAGAGACTCGAACTCCCAACCATCGGTTTTGGAGACCGCTGTTCTACCAATTGGAACTACACCCCTACGATTACACAACAGGCACCTACCTGTTCACGCAATAATTACACTTATCGAATGAATCTTAGTTGTTTGGGATTAAGAGATACTCGAGAAGTGAGGCGCTATTATACTTAGCATAGCGGTATACTCAAGGACTATTTGCATAATTGCACTAGATAAGAAGCTGTTCGAGGTGAATAACGACGTTATTCTCCAGTAAGATCAAAAAAGGTCGCATAAGCGACCTTTTTCAAGTATTAATAAACTAATTATTAGGTACAGTGTTAGTAAAGGACTAACAGCCGCCTAACGTAAATTAGTTATCAATTAGGCGATGATTGAAGAAACAACACCAGCACCAACAGTACGACCACCTTCACGGATTGCGAAGCGTAAACCTTCGTCCATCGCTACTGGGTTGATTAGCTCAACAACAAACTTCAAGTTGTCGCCTGGCATTACCATTTCTACACCTTCTGGAAGCTCTACTGAACCAGTAATATCCGTTGTACGGAAGTAGAACTGTGGACGGTAGCCTTTGAAGAATGGAGTATGACGACCACCTTCATCTTTAGAAAGTACGTATACTTCTGATTCAAATTTAGTATGTGGGTTGATTGAACCAGGTTGTGCTAATACTTGACCACGTTCAACGTCTTCACGCTTAAGACCACGTAAAAGTACACCACAGTTCTCGCCTGCACGACCTTCGTCAAGAAGCTTACGGAACATTTCAACACCTGTACAAGTTGATTTTTGTGTATCACGGATACCAACAACTTCTACTTCGTCACCAACTTTAACAATACCACGTTCAACACGACCTGTTACAACAGTACCACGGCCTGAGATTGAGAAAACGTCTTCGATAGGCATGATGAATGCACCGTCGATTGCACGCTCTGGCTCTGGAATGTAAGTATCTAAAGCGTTAGCTAATTCGATTACTTTTTCTTCCCACTTCGCTTCACCTTGAAGTGCGCCTAATGCTGAACCTTGAATTACTGGTAAGTCATCACCTGGGAATTCGTATTCAGAAAGAAGTTCACGAACTTCCATTTCTACTAATTCTAATAATTCTTCGTCGTCAACCATGTCACATTTGTTCATGAAAACGATGATGAAAGGAACACCAACTTGACGAGAAAGTAAGATGTGCTCACGTGTTTGTGGCATTGGACCATCTGTAGCAGCAACTACTAAGATAGCGCCATCCATTTGTGCAGCACCAGTGATCATGTTTTTGATGTAATCGGCGTGACCAGGACAATCTACGTGTGCGTAGTGACGTGTTTCTGTATCGTATTCGATGTGAGAAGTATTGATTGTAATACCACGCTCACGCTCTTCTGGAGCATTATCGATTTGTGCGAAATCACGAACTTCACCACCGTGAACTTTAGTTAATACCGCAGAGATAGCGGCTGTTAAAGTTGTTTTACCGTGATCGACGTGACCGATAGTACCAACGTTTACGTGTGGTTTATTACGTTCAAATTTTTCTTTAGCCATTTCAAAATACCTCTGGGTATAAGTAATAAGTTTACTGTTATTTTTTACATTAAGGTGAGATATTGAATAGAGTAATCTAAGGAGTGGTGCTGATAGGCAGATTCGAACTGCCGACCTCACCCTTACCAAGGGTGCGCTCTACCAACTGAGCCATATCAGCATTAAATCACATAGATTGGAGCGGGTGGCGGGAATCGAACCCGCTTCATCAGCTTGGAAGGCTGAGGTAATAGCCAGTATACGACACCCGCTGACTCTATCAGATGATCTCTGATTTTAGATTTAGCTAAACTAAGATGAAGCGTAAATCAAAAATATGGTGGAGGGAGGTGGATTCGAACCACCGAAGGCTGAGCCGTCAGATTTACAGTCTGATCCCTTTGGCCACTCGGGAACCCCTCCACATAAAGCCTATACCTTTTAACAGGTACCTTAACAAATCATATTATTGTTAAGTATTAATGGTGCCGACTGCCGGAATCGAACTGGCGACCTACTGATTACAAGTCAGTTGCTCTACCAACTGAGCTAAGTCGGCACTACATTAAGTGGTGCGAATTCTAGAGTAATGTTTTCATGCTTGCAATAGCTAATTTAAAAATATTTAATGTTTTTTACTTATTATTACTCGTTTGATGTTTTTTTATGCAAGCAATAGCCTGAAAGCCCTTGGCAAGTGCAACCTACCACAATAGTTACGTAATATATTGCTGTAAACCATAAAATACTAATGCCTCTATATATACCATTTCCACATTAGTTAATGTAGTTAACGCTGGAGCATTACCACCAGTGATAATAATACGTTCAACAGCCCCTAGTTCTCGCTCGGCTTGTAAGATCGCTTGATTAATTAAACCTACTGTTGCAGCCCAACAGCAATTATTAACATTGTCGGTTGTATTTAACCCAAAAGATAACTCAATATCTCTTTTAGTCTCTGCCTTTATATGGGCAGTATTTTGCAGCAACGTATTATATAAAGTAGTTATACCCGCAAATATCCAACCACCACGATGTTGACCTGTATTATCAACCAGATCAAAAGTGGTGGCAGTACCAGCATCAATCACTAAGATATTTTGCTGTGCATAGCGCTGCTGGGCACCAATAATTGCTAGCCAGCGATCTACACCTAACTGTTCAGGTATCTGATAACCCGAAACAACACCGTTTTTACAACGTTCGCTTTTTACTTCGGTATAGCTGATATGGTGATCAATACAATACTCAGCTATGGGATCAACAATTTCACTATTGGCAACACTAGCAACAATTACTTGCGAGACTTGGTTATCAACGACGCAGAGGTTATTAATGAAACTATGGTTGAAATGCTGGTTCTCAATACTATGGATATTTTCAATATGCTGGGTATTAACATTATTTAATAAAGCATACTTTACTCTGCTATTACCAATATCGATGAGCAAAATCACTCTATGCCCCTTAAACTTACTTCGCCACCATAGATCGCTTTCACATACCCGTCAACGTCCAAAAGCAAAGCGCCTTGATTGTTTATGCCACGACAAATGCCATGCGTTGTCCGTTCACCAGTTAGTAGCTTCACTGGCTTATTTAAGTAAATATCGTATTTATGCCATTCATCTAGCATCCCAGATAATCCACTTTCTCTATGCTGTAATAAGCGCTCCCACAAACAGCTAATCAACTCAGCACATAAACCATCTCGATCAATCGTGATATTGGTATGAGATTTCAAGTCTGTCCATTGTTGGTCTATCGACTTTGCAGACTCCTCGGGCATATTCACGTTCAAACCAATACCTATAACACTATGGCTCGGTTCGAGCGCCTGTCCTTCTAAATCAATCAAAATACCAGCCAGCTTGACACCACTTAAATAAATGTCATTTGGCCATTTTAATTCAACTTGTATATCACAGTAATTCTTTACCGCATCACTAACAGCTAAAGCCGTTACTAGGCTCAAACCCATAGCTCCTGCTAGCCCTTGTTCTAAATACCAATACATAGATAAATAAATTTGGGAGCCAAAGGGAGATACCCACTGACGTCCGCGTCGCCCTCTTCCTGCACTTTGGTATTCAGCTAAACACACGCGACCTTGAGACATTCTTTCAGGTATCAAGCGCATTAAGTGATCGTTAGTTGAATCAATTAAACTATGTACTTCAAGCAAATGAGGGTTTACGGTATGAAGCAATTGTTCAGGAACTCTTAATAACCTTTCAATATTTTTTTCATCTAATAAAGTCAACGGTGTAGCGAGTTTATAGCCCTTACCTGTTACGCTGTATATATCTAAGCCCATAGCTAATAGGCTTTTAATATGCTTAGCAATAGCTGCTCTACTAATATTTAACTCTTGCGCTAAAACCTGACCAGAAATAAAACTACCGTTTGCTAATGACCTAACCAAATGAGCTTTAACTGAGTTACTCGAATTTCTTGGATGAGCCGTATTAATCATAATTAACGCCATTAATTACACTATCACCATTAAGTTTTTCAAAATGAACTTCTCCTTGTGCAGAGACCATACGCACTTCAGGTATTATTTTTACCGAAAACATTTCAAAAACCTGCTGCTGAACAAACTTAGCTAACGTTATAAGATCTTGCCCTGTACCATTTTCATAATTCACAAGCACTAAAGCTTGACGTTGATCAACACCAACCCCTTTAAATCGAAAACCTTTTAAGCCACTTTGTTCGATTAACCAACCTGCCGCCAACTTAACATTGCCTTTACTTTGCGGGTAATGGGGTATCTGTGGATATTTTGTCTGAATCTGTAAAAACTTTTCCTGACTAACAATAGGGTTTTTAAAGAAGCTACCTGCGTTGGGCAATTTTTTTGGATCTGGCAACTTAGACTGTCTTAATTCAATCACTTTGTTCATAACCACTTTGGCATCGACATTCACAGGTAGAACATCTAGACCGCTATAGTTTAAGTTTGCTTGCCATGCTTTAGGGAAAAGTAAAACAAGCTCTGTAATAAGTGCTCGGTTATGCAAACAATTTTTAAATATACTATCTCGATATGAGAATTTACATTCTTGTGCTGACAGTGCTTTAAGCTGCTTAGTGATCAAATCAAAATAACTAACCTCTAAACAAAAATCAGCAAATTCAACTCCATAAGCACCGATATTTTGCACCGGTGCAGCACCTACACTTCCGGGAATAAGTGCTAAGTTTTCAAGTCCATTGATTCCATGTTCGATACAAAAACTAACGAGATCATGCCAATTCTCCGCAGCCCCAACCGTTACCTTATAATGGCTCTTTGTTTCATTAACAGTGATCCCTTTAAAGGCAGGCTTAATAATAACAGGTGCTGCAGGTTCAACAAAAAGTGTATTACTCCCATCACCTAAAATATAAAAATCACCATAGCAGAGCTCAGGTAAGGCAAGTAACTCTTCAAGTGTCTCAACTAAATATAGTTGCGAACAAGATACTGCTATATTGAAACTATTACTATTCTGCAGAGAGTATGACTGGTTAAGACTCATGGACTATTAATATTCTGAAATATGAAAAGGGTATTGTACTTAAAAATTGTAATAACACCAATTTCAGTTCTAGGTATTATATAGTAGAGGATACGCTTATCTGTCGTTATTACTTCTAGAGTAAGTCAGTAATTTAGGTTCCTAAATATTAAAACCCATTACTTACGTAACGGGTTATATCTACAAATAATAAATTAGCAATTACCTTGCTGACACTGTTGATAAAAGTAATTATATATTGCTTCGCTAGTAGCGCATGCAGAACCGCCTCTGTTATCTGCACACAACTGTATACGCTGCGACTTTGCATAGCTATCACAATCGTAATAGCACGAACCAGCATAGGCTGAACTCATACCAAACATAAGTCCCACGCTTAGTACTACTGATTTTGATGATAATATTTTTACCATTATTTATATTCCTTTATTATTGAAGACTAACATCAATGTACTTATTTATAGAAGTAAATTTAGTCCTTACCTGATATTAAGTACTTAATTAGTACCTTATGTTAAATTGACGCTGTTTTATGACTTTAAACAACGTTTAAATAAATTAGCAGATTTATTTTGCATAAACAATAGCCACTTTAGTTACGCATTCAGTAATAATTTTAAGGTATAATTCACACGGCCATTTAAGCTAACGATTATGCTCGCGGTATATTCACGTTTCATTATCCTGCTACTGCGTTTTGCACATTCTTTAAAAACCACAAAGCAAAAAGCCCGGCTCTTTCGAATCGGGCTTCTCGTGAGCTTTCGCTCGAATAGAAGTTTAGCAATGTCCTACTCTCACATGGACTTATCTGCAACATAAGTCACACGACCATCGGTGCTACTGTCGTTCATTATCTTGCTACTGCGTTTTGCACATTCTTTAAAAGCCACAAAGCAAAAAGCCCGACTCTTTCGAATCGGGCTTCTCGTGAGCTTTCGCTCGAATAGAAGTTTAGCAATGTCCTACTCTCACATGGGAACTCCCACACTACCATCGGCGCTACTGCGTTTCACTTCTGAGTTCGGAATGGGATCAGGTGGTACCACAGTGCTATGGTCGCTAAACAAAAACTTTTTAATTACCCAACTTACGTCGGTAATTAGCAATCTTGGAAATTTGATATAACTAAGTAAATTCAAGTAATCACGAGTACGTGATGCTTACCTTTCGGTAAATAGTGTCAGTCTTCATACAACCTAAGTTATCAAAACCACTTGGGTGTTGTATGGTTAAGCCTCACGGGCAATTAGTATCAGTTAGCTCAATGCCTCGCAGCACTTACACACCTGACCTATCAACGTTGTAGTCTCCAACGACCCTTTAGGGAGCTCA